>JAKSKR010000042.1 GCA_024401645.1 Paludibacteraceae bacterium
GGCAAGTGGTAACCTCGTTGTCGCCATCGGCTTGCAGGTATTCGAACTTGAACTTGGAAACGACAATGCTGTCGCACCCCGCCTTGGTCTTAATGGTGTCTCGGTAGTTCCCACTCTCGGTGTAGAAATGGTTGCCCACCCAAATGGTGTCGCCGTGGCAAGTGGTGACCTCGTTGTCGCCATCGGCTTGCAGGTATTCGAAAGTGATGTTTGAAATAAGTATGCTGTCACAACCCATGCTGTTCACGGTTGTGTCCCGATAAGTACCACTCTCAGTATAGAAATGGTTGCCTACCCAGATGGTGTCGCCATGGCAAGTGGTTAGTTCCCTTTCTGTTACAACTCCCAATTCTGGAATCTCAATGTCGAATAAACTATATTCGGGAGCTACGCATGCGCTTAATCTTCCCCAAACCAAGTATTTGCCCGATTCTGCCTCTTTATAGTTTATGACAGGACTCTGTTCGTTAGACGTGAAACCATTTGGACCTTCCCAATGAAGGTCGGTCGTATAATTGGTTTTCGCTTTCAGACGTAAATAGGGATCGTCACAACTTGGCAGTTGATATTCGGGCTCAATTACCAATATGGGGTCTGGTTCGCAAGTGTGGTATTCTTGCGTGTTTGCACAGTCGGAGAAATCTTCGTGATACTCGGTACCGTTTGTATAGTCGTAGTAGTCGACTTGTGTGATGGTACCGGCATCGCCCAATCGTTGCCAGAAAACACTTGGACCTATAATTTTACAGATGTGCATAATCCACCTGTTCATAAGTCGGCCATCGGTATAGGCAAGCAGGGTGTCGTCCTTATAGGTGAACGTCATGTTGTAGGTAGAAGTGTAGGCTGCCTTTAGTCTGCTCTTCTCCTTGTCGAATCTTATGGTGTCGGTAATAGAGAGTATCTTCTTTGGTGCAGGTTTGAAGTCCTTTAATGAAGGGTCGGGATCTTCGTTGCAGATAGGCTCAATGCTGAGGGTGGTTAAAAGTTCTTGGGCGCTGTAAAACAATTTCGAAGCCGTACCCCTAACGTCGAGTCGCCAATGGTCCGATGTGCAGGTGGTGTCGTTAAACTCGTAGCGGGTATGCTCGTAGATGTTGTCGCCCTTATAGGCGTTTAGTTTTGCGCCTTCGGGTGTGAAGAAGTCGATAGGTGCATAGGCTGTGGTTTTGCCAGACGTGTCGTTAGTAAGGTAACCCACCCATCTGTATCCGGTCTCGCAATCGTCAGTTACTGCGTTGGCTCTCTGTAAACCAAACAATAACAAGAAAATTACGTTTATAATTGCTTTGATGAATATCTTTTTGCTTTGATGCATTTTTACCCAAATATAAATATTGGTGCAAAGATAGCATATAATTAGGGATTTATATACCGCAATGTCATTAAGTTGTCTACTGGCGGGTTTGCCGAATAGTGGGGAAAGGGAAACATTGTGTGTATTTAGCTGTGATAGCAATGAACTGATAATCAAATTCAAAAAATGTCCAAAATCCCTTAACGTAACAAGGTGAAGTGCCCCGATAAGTTCTGCTCGTTTAGCTCAACGGTTATGGTGTACCAATAGTCGGTTGTTGGCATTTTGTGCCCGCGGTATTTACCGTCCCATCCGTCGTAGTAGTTTTCGTAGGTTTTTAGCAATTTGCCCCAACGGTCAAAAATCTTTATGGTGTACTTGTCGTAAAGTTCCAGGTTCTTAATCTCCCAAGTGTCGTGGTAGCCGTCGCCATTAGGCGTCATGAACGTGGCAGGAATGACTGGCGGATAGTAACTGATATAATCGGTTGCCATACAGCCTTTTGAGTCGATGACGTATGCCTTATGAACACCGATGCTTAAGTGCTCAAAGTCGACTGCAGTGTGCCAGTTGCTAGCAGAATCTATTTGGTAATAGTAGGGTGGAGTGCCGTCGGTTACGCCAATTGCCAAGTTGTAACCATATCCGTCAATTGATAGGTCTGAAATGATTGGGCTGGCATTGTAAGTGAGGGTTACGTTTAAAGAATCTTGGCACAACCCGTTGTCAAGTTTCACTTTGTACGTTGCTTCGTCGCCACTGAACGTAACAATGGGGTCGTGGCTATAAGGGTTGTCGACTCCCACTTGAGGCACCCAAAGGTAATTTACTCTCCTTATGGTGTCGATTGATACGCGTTTGGTGTGGGTGCCACACATGTTGATGGTGGTGTCGGGTAACGAGATGTCGGGTAAGACAACTACCGAAATGTGCGTATAGAGTTTACAGTCGAAACCCTCAAAGTCTAGGAATTTTTCTATGAGGGTGTCGGTGCTAATCCATTCGCCAGTAACTATTTGCACCGGTACTCTTTTGCAGGTGATGTGTTTGAATACGGTGTCTATTCTGTTGCGTTTCTTAATCCTGTAAACGACGATGCTGTCGCAACCTAGGCTGTTTGGTACGGTGTCTCTAATGTTGGTTGGCTGTTTGTAGACTTTGTTGCCAAGAACAAAACTGTCGTTGGCACATAGGTTGATGTCTACAACGGTTGCTGGCGCGGGCCTTTGTACTTTAAGGTGTAGGAAGATGGTGCTGTCGCAGTCGTCTTTAGTCTTGACCGTTGCTTTATAGACGCCATTCTTCTTGCATTCTTGACCGTGAAAGTTGTAGACAATACCCGAACAGATGGTATCGTAGATGTGGGTTATTATTTCGTGGGTATATAGTATCAGCTCGGCATGCACTATGCACCCTTCTTCCGATACATAATTTTTTACGTAAACACCTCTTTCGGTCAGTGGCTCGCCATGAAAGTCGTAAGTGCTACCGTAACAGATGTCTTCGGTGATGCGTTCTATGATAGGCACTATCTTTAAATGTAATTTTACCAGACTGTCGCAACCATCCTTCGTCTTTATCTTGTCCTCGTAAGTGCCGGCCTCGTCTATTAATCTATTTCCAAATTGGAACGATTTGCCTTCGCAGATGGAGTCGTACACCTCTTCTTTTATCTGGTAGTTGTAAAGGCGTAGGACAATGATGCTGTCGCATACCCCATCGGCTTTTACGGTGTCGAAATAGACGCCTGGCTCTGTAATTCTTTGTTTACCAAATATGTAGAAACCACCTTCGCATATACTGTCTTCTTCGAAACCTTTTGCATAGGTGAATCTTAAGTTTGAGACCACAATGCTGTCACACCCTTCTGCTGTAAGTAGGGTGTCGGTATAAGTTCCGTTTTCGGTGTGGTAATTGTTGCCAATCCACACGGTGTCGCCATGGCAAGTGGTTAAGTCTAAAGTGGTGTCTTTTTCTAATCTAGGAATATCGATGTCGATGTATAGGGCCTTGGGCTCGATGCACGGGTCAATGCTTCCCCAAACGAGATAGGTGCCCGATTTTGCCTTGTCGTAAGGTATGACCGGATTCTGCTCTATTGAACTGAATCCGCCAGGACCTTCCCAACGGTAGATTTCTATCAGGTTGGAATTTGCATGCAAGTGTAAGTTTCTGTCTTTACATGTAGGCAACTCGTACGTTGCTTCGAGAGTTATGACAGGGTCGGGCTCACATTCCGGAAATTCTTGAGTGTTCGCACAATCCGTAAAATTTTCGTGATATTCAGTGCCATTCTCATAATCCCAGTAATCTAGGCTCTCAACCGTTCCTCCACTATTGTTCCAGAAAGTAAATGGGTTGAGAATCTTGCAGATTTTCATAATCTTTCTGTCGTAAACATGTCCGTTACGAATGAAGAATAATGTGTCGTCGTGGTAGTCGAAACCTAGCGTATAAGAACCAACGGCATAGGCCTTCAACCCCAATTTGTCGTTGTCGGCATAGCCAGTGTCGCGAACTTCAACCCTTTTCGTCTTGTGTTGTGGTAAACCAAGTTTTAGGTTCGGTTCGGGGTATGGTTCAATAATATCTATACCGAAAACAACTTCGTAACCCGAACCTAGCTTGTAGGACGACAATCCGGAAACCCTAATACTCCACGAGTTAGAGGTACACGACGTGTCTTCCATATAGAAATGGGGGTGGACGAAGGGGTTGTTATTGCCGTAAACGTCATAGCCGGGAATAGAAGCGCCATTTTCTGTAAAAAATTCCGAAGGCGTGTAAGGCTTGTAGGTGTCTTCTAGCTCGTCGTAAAGGAAACCCATCCAGCGTTTAGGTTCATAGCAATCGTCTGTTACAGCCAAGGTTGGCTGCAACATTACGAAACTGATAAACAATAAGCTTATCAGTTGTGCTATGTAAGTTTTAAACCTCATAAACGAGAATGGTTCGCAACATTACTTTTAAGAAAGAACGTTCTTGTTTCTGCTTCTTGTTACTTGTTGTTTGCAAATATAATGCATTCTGACGAAATCTGAATTATAGCTGTTTTATAGAGCTTCTAGAAAGCGTCTAAACTATAACAGGGGTTTTACACCGTCGAATTTCAGATATAGTCCAAACGAGAAGTCGCACTTCTGTTCCTTCAGGTCGTAGTAGACTTGCGACTCAAGACCGAAGATGCCGTGCTGGTAGAACCACTTGCCGGTAATCATGTTTCGTTCCTTTTGGGTGAAGGCTGGGTCGTATTTCGAAACGGACATGAACAAGTGGCTACCCCTGGTGCCTATGTAGCTGTCGCCATGCCAAAAACCGCCCATCAATGAGTAGTTCTTGTTGTAGTAGGTCAGCATAGGGTAAAGTCCGTAGCCGTCTTTAAAGTGTGTGAATATTTCGTTACTGTTGTTCTTGTAGCCAAACACGAGGGCAGTTACACGCCAATGGTCGTTAATGGCCCAGTCGGCACCTGTGCAGACGTTAAACAGGGTTTCGAGTGCGGTGTCTTGCAAGGCTGTGAATTGTCCGCCACGGTGTGTGCCCATAATGTCGAGTGGAATTTGGAAACACTTCCTTGTCTCGTTGCCGAACATGAAACGGTTGGTGCTGCCAATGGTAAACTTCTCTTGTTCAGCCTCGTCTGGTTCAAGGAAGTTCTCCCAGTTAATCCATGTGTCGCTGGTGTACTTAAAGTGGTTCCATTCCTTGTTGACGAAAATTTGGAAACCGTCTTCCTGGTTGTTGTAGAAGAAGCGGTCGAAGTCATACATTGGTTCGTAAAGGCTGTGGTTAAGGTTGCCGTAAATGGTACCACCCACCAGTTTCAGCCAATCGTTTGGCTGGTATTCTATGCGAAAGATTGGTGCAAGGTGTAGGCGATGGTCGTCGCCGGCAATACCCAACACTTGTCCTCCCAGTTCAACACTTACCGGACCTAGCTTCTCGGTGTGGTATTTTAGGGTTGGTTCCACAAAGAAGCCCACTGCCGTATAACCCTTGGTCTCTGGCAAGAAGTATTCGGCATCGCGTGTGAACTGCACGGCATGCAGTCTTGCGGCTAGGCCTTCCTCGTCTTCCAGTTGTGGCTTGCTGTGCAGGTACCAGTAATCGCCATTCGTCTTGCCAACGTATGTCTTGAAGTAGGCGAAAGAATTGTCTTCGTTGTTGTCGGTATCTTCCAACAGTATGCGGGTCGAGTCGCTGCTAATGCCCGAGAACGATGTCTCTGTTTGGGCTAGAACTGTGGTTGAAAGTAGAGAAAAAAGTAAGTATTTAGCTTTCATCGGTATCTTTTGTTTGTCTGTTTTTGGAGACAGAACTGACTTTATTGAATTTCGTTCTGCTAATATACTCAAAAAAATGAAGATAGAGGGTTTCTTTAGTGCTACCCGATGCCGCCAAATGTCAATAAAAAACGGCGGCTACCCCGATTCCCATCGAGGTAGCCGTCTTAGTAGAAATTATTTCAGTATGATTTTAAAAGATTTCTGAATTAAACGAGAGAGCGGATAAGCTGCTCTTTAGTGCCTGGAAGGTAGTCCATAGGGGCAATTTCAGGCATTACATAGCAACCTGGCTTCTGCTTAACAACTGCGCGAGCACAAGAAACCAAAATCTGGCCTGTGAGTGCAGGGTTGTTAATGGTCATCTCGAACTTGAAGCGCTGGCTCTGGGTTGCACCAGAAACGCCCTTGCGTTCCAAAAGAACACCATGTCCCATATCCTTGCAATTGTCAACGCTTTCAACAGGTATAACGTGAAGTTCGTCGTGTGCGAAGTATTCGTCAGCCTTCAATTCAGCATAAACCTGTTCTGCAGTGAATCCGTCTTCCAATTCAACGTATACCATACGGCTGTGAATGCCAGCACCCTGAGGCATGGTCATTGAAAGTGCGTTCTTAACGCCCTTCTTTGAACGTGCAACAACAGAGTGGCCCATGCTCATGCCAGGACCAAAGTTAGTCCAAGTAAGGCCTTTAGGAGCCATAGCCAACATCATGGTACGGATAACAGAGTCTGATCCTGGGTCCCAACCTGCAGAGATGATAGAAGCCGCATTGTTCTTCTTTGCAATTGCGTCGAGTTGTTCGTGAAGATCGTAAACATCTGTGTGAATATCGAAACTGTCGACTGTACAGATTCCCTTTTCCAAATATTTAGGAGCCACTTCTGGAATGCTACGTGATGGGCCGCAAAGGATTGCAACGTCAACCTTACCCAGTTCGTCGATGTTAGAAACGACTTTCACGTCAGCCAATTCAGCTGGCTTGTTGCCTACAGATTCAGCACGGCGAACAACGCCTACCAATTCCATGTCTTGTGCAGCCTTAACTGCATCGAGAGTGAAACGGCCAATGTTACCGTAGCCTACAATGGCAACCTTAAGCTTATTCATAATGGTGTTTAATTTTATAAAATCAATGAAAACTAAGAAACCCCGGTACGCTTTGGCAACGGGGTTCTCTTATTTTATATGTTAGGACTTATACAAGACCCTGAGCAAGCATTGCGTTAGCAACCTTAACGAAACCTGCGATGTTAGCACCCTTAACGTAGTTAACTACACCGTCAGCACCAGTTCCGTACTTAACACAGTTGTCGTGGATGTCCTTCATGATGCGCTGCAACTTAGCGTCAACTTCTTCACGAGTCCAAGACAAACGTTCAGAGTTCTGAGACATTTCAAGACCAGAAGTAGCAACACCACCAGCGTTAGAAGCCTTACCTGGAGCGTAAAGGATCTTAGCAGCCAAGAATGCATTTACTGCACCGATTTCAGATGGCATGTTAGCACCTTCAGCAACACAGATTACGCCGTTTGCAAGAAGTGCCTTTGCATCTGCTTCGCTAAGTTCGTTCTGAGTTGCACAAGGCATTGCAACGTCAACCTTAACCAACTGCCAAGGACGCTGACCTTCGTAGTACTTAGAAGATGGATACTTAGCAGCGTATTCCTTGATGCGGCCACGCTTAACGTTCTTAAGATCCATGATGTAAGCGAGCTTTTCAGCATCGATACCAGCTTCGTCGATGATAGTACCGTTAGAGTCAGATACAGATACTACAGTTGCACCCATCTGTGTGCACTTTTCAACTGCATACTGTGCTACGTTACCAGAACCAGAGATAGCTACGCGCTTGCCCTTCAAGCTGTCGCCCTTAGTTTCAAGCATGTACTGTGCGAAGTAAGTTGTTCCGTAACCAGTTGCTTCAGGACGGATCAAAGAACCACCGAATTCAAGACCCTTACCAGTCAAAACGCCTACGAATTCGTTGCGGAGTCTCTTATACTGACCGAACATGAAACCAACTTCACGAGCACCAGTACCTATATCACCTGCAGGAACGTCAGTGTCTGCACCAACGTGGCGCTGCAATTCAGTCATGAAGCTCTGGCAGAAACGCATAACTTCGTTATCGCTCTTACCCTTAGGGTCGAAGTCAGAACCACCCTTAGCACCACCCATTGGAAGGGTAGTCAAGCTGTTCTTCAATACCTGTTCGAATGCAAGGAACTTAAGCATGCCCAAGTTTACTGAAGGGTGCAAACGGATACCACCTTTGTATGGACCGATTGCGCTGCTCATCTGTACGCGGAAACCACGGTTGATCTGGAATTCACCCTTATCGTCAATCCAAGGCACACGGAAGATAATTACACGTTCAGGCTCAGTCATTCTTTCAAGAATCTTTGCCTTTTCATATTCAGGATGTTCCTGGATGAATGGAAGAAGTGATTCTGCTACTTCCTGTACTGCTTGGTGGAACAATGGTTCGCCTGGGTTCTTGGCGATAAGATTGTCCATGAATTCTTTTAATGCAACCATTATTTTTAAATTTTAAGTGTTATTATATATTCTATGTTCAGTTGGCTTTGCAGATAATGTCTTTCACCTTTTTCATGGTTCGTTGACATACATCTATTATTTTGCCCCGTGTGCAGACTAAAAGGTGTTGTTTTCACATCTTAGTCGCTTTTTGTTTGTTTCTTGAGACAAAAATAAAGAAAGTGTTACAATTTACAAACTAAATCTTGCATTTTGTCACAATTTTTTTTCAGTTGAAGGATGAAACTGCATTTTTATTGTATATTCTTGCTTTTTATGCAATGTTTTTGCCCTTATCGGGCTCAATAGTGCATAAGTTATGGCGTTTTCGCTCGGTTTTATCTGTTTTAAATATGAAAGTCTATATGTTCTTATGCTTGTGTTTTGCCATTTTCTCTGCCTTTTTTAATGTAAAAGAACGCCTTTTATGTTAATTTGATAGTTGAACACCCTCCTCTCGTTTTTACATTTTGATAGTTTAGGGTTCGTTTTTGCGAAATATGTCATAATTGGCATTTCCTGGTTTATATAATAAGGTGTAATTATTGCTAAAACTCAAAAAATGGTGTTGAAAGTTGCTCGGTTTGTAATAAATTCTTAATATTGTAAAAAAATTGTTGTATTATGATGGGGTATAGTCGTTCCATATTGATGGTTTTACTTTTTCTTTTGTCTCATGTGTTGATGGCTGAAGAAAAGAATCCTAACGTCTTTTACCCTCGTTCTTTCAGTTCGAAGGGCGACTCTTTGTTTTACCGTGTCACTTACCCTAAAGGGTATAGCGATAAGGGTACTGCAACTTATCCGCTCGTCATCGTTCTACACAACGAAGATTCGTATGCAAAGGGTAACGAACACCTAAGCCCCAATTTAGTTCCGCAATCTATGGTGCGCTTGTTCTTGTCTCCTGCATTCAAAGATTCATTCCCTGCTATTGTCGCATTCCCACAGTGTAAGGAAAACGATGCTTGGACCGAGATTGGTAAGTCAGATACTGCTAATGTGGTGCCTTTCCCAGAATCTCCCCAAAAGAGCAATGCTACTAAATTGGTTGAGAGAATGATTAAATATTACACAAAGCATTACCGTGTTGACAAAAAACGTATCTACGTTGTTGGCTTGGGTGCTGTTGGTGGTAGTGGCGCTTTAGACTTGGCGGTTCGTAACCCTAAAAAGTTTGCGGCTGCTGTTTCTATTTGCGGTGCTGTTAATCCCGAAAGGGCTAAATCGTTAAAGAAGGTTCCTGTTCGCCTCTATTCGTCTACGTCGTTGACCGAGGTGCCTATCACCCTGGTGCACGATGTCTACATTGAATTGAAGACAGTTGGGGCTGTTGACGTTGATCCGGTTATTGAATTGCCGGCTTCTACCGATGCCGATTGTGTCGTGTCGGCTGTCAACTCAAAGGATTTCTTATATTGGATGTTTTCGAAAAAGCAAAAGTAAATGTTTGCCGTTCTTGCGGTGCAGTTATTAGAAAGATATGAAGAACAAAGGTTTAATATTACTTGCTCTTTTGAGTGGTACTTGTATGGATGCTTTCTCTGCAGACATTCAGGACGCAATTAAGCAAGTTAAGAAGAACAATTTTGCCAAAGCCATTACTATTCAAGATAAGTTGATGGGCTCTGACCTTTCGGTCGATTTGTTGGGCAATATTTCAAAAGTAATGATGTTGAATAACCCTAAGTATTCTAACTATAGCCCTTTAGATGCTTATGGACTTTATAACAAGATTATGTACAGTGACAGACTGTACGATTCTAAAGTTATGAACGTAATGCGTGAAGAGGGCATCGATATGGACAAACTCCGTATGGAGATTGAGTCTAACTTGCTCAAGGACGCAAAATCTCAGAATACAATCGAGGCTTACGATGCCATCATCAACGCTTGCCAAGGCTGTTCTTACATGGCAGAAGCCAAGAAGGCAAAAGACGACCTCGTTTTCAACAATACGCTTTCGGGCGCCACGCTGGCAGATGTTGTTGCTTTCATCAACAACGAACCAAACTCGCCTAAACGTGCCGAAGCCGAACGCTTGCGCGATTCGTTGGCTTACAATGACTTGCAGAAGAGTAGCGATGCCTACACCAAGTATATTAACGACTATCCGAACTCTAGGTTTACCCCTAAACTGAAGAAGGAAGTTGAAAAGCTTGCTTACGAGGAAACTAAAAGCGAAGCTACCATTAATGCTTATGCCAAGTATATTGCAAACTTCCCAGAAAGCAAGAATGTTAAGGACTTCCAGTCTGAAATTGAAAAGGAACAGTCTACACTGGTTTGGAAGATTGATCCTAAATATACCGATGCCCGTTATGTGACGGACTCTATCACCAAAAAGGACTACATTTTCGTCAAACAGTCGGTTTGGGGTGTGTTGAACTCAACCGGTGCCGAAATCGTATCTCCGAAGTTCGAAGATGTTGATGCCGTTTACAATGGCTTGGCTACCGTTAAGGTTGGCGGCCGTTGGGGTATTGCTAACGTTGAAAATGGTGAGGTGACATATCCTTGCAACATGGTAAACAAAACCGACATCAAGTTCCTGGCTGGCAACTATGCTGCTATTAAGGAAAACGGTGCGTGGGGATTGGTTTACAAAGGAAAAGATGTTGTTGTACCGCCATTCTTGCAAGGCTCGCTTAACAACAGAAGCTGCAAGGAATTGGAAAAGGGTGGCGTAGCGCTTACCGATGGCCATTACTTGAAAACTGCTTCGGGTGAGGGCGTTGTTGCACACGACAGCATCTACGACGAGGTTTCTTGGAGCTTGACTTCGGGTATTGATAGCCGCTTTATAAAGGTGCGTTCTGGCAAGAAGTACGGTATTGTTGGACCTGAAGGCAAACTTATGTTTGCTCCCCAGTTCGATATGATCCCATTCTTCGATTCTGATGGTATAGCTATTCTTAAGAACTTGTTCCAGGAAGGTTGGATTGACACCACTGGCCACTTCTTGTATTACGATCGCCTTTCTTCTTATAAGGACTGCGGTTCTGACAAGATGATTGCTTACGAGGTTAACGGTAAGTGGGGATTCATCGATAAGTCTCAAAAGGGTGGCGACATCGCACTACGTTTCGATGCTCTTGGCGAATGCTTTAACGATGGTTTCGCTAAAGTGAAGGAAAACGGACAGTGGAAGTATATTGACCGTGTGGGCAACACTTTATATACTATAAAGGGAAATGAAACAACTGAAGTGGTTGATGGCGTTCTTGTGGTTAGAGACGGCAAAAACATCAAGCTGGTTAGCAAGCAGGGCACTGCCTTCGACGTGGTTGGCATTGACGATTTCGACAAGCACATCTCTTCTAACTACATCGTAGCAAAGAAGGACGGCTTGAAGGGTGCTGTTGACCGCGCTGGCCGTGAGGTTGTTCCTTTCAGCTTTACTGAAATGACTCGTTTCTGTAACGACTACTCAATTGTTACCCGCGAAGGTAAGATGGGCTTGTTCTACAAGAACAATATGGTTGTCGACACCAAATACGAACGCTTGCAAGACCCTGCCTACGTTTTCACTAACGACTGCAACGCATTTGCCGATGGTAAGGTTAACAACACCATCTTTATTAGTGTAGCAAACGGTACCGAAAGTGAAAAGTGGGTGATTAAGGAAGGCAAGGTGCTCTTCAAGACTGTTGACGAAGTTAAGTTGGTTAAGCCTGTAGATGGTTATGCTGTTGTTAAGACTGCTGCTTACGGTTCGTTCAACACCAACGCCAAGTGCGCGTTGATTGGTCCAAAGGGCGAAGTCTTGGTTAAGCCATCATATTCCGACATCGACTACTTGAAGGCCGATAAGAACCTTTATTTCACTTATAAGACTGCCGACGGCAAGTGGGGTATCTTGAACTCACGCGGCAGCATTGAGGTGCCTGCTTTCGCAAATAAGATTTACAGCTACGATGGCACTACCGTCTTTGCTGAAGTTGATGGCGATAACCAGATGTTCGACAAGTTTGGCTTGCCAATGTTGCCTAAAGGCTTCGATGTAGATGGTTTGATCGTGAAAGACAAGTCAACTGGTAAGTCTGGCGTAGTCGACAAGAAGGGTAACATAAAGGTTTACCCTTACTACGACAAGGTGGTTAAGGTGACCGACAAGTATGCAATCGTTTCAAAGAACGGTTTGTTCGGTATTGTCAACTATCGTTAATAAACACTCCCTAAATAAGAAGGCAACGGCAATAAATGTCGTTGCCTTTGCGTTTTATACTAGATGAATCTCACAATTGACCAAGGTAATACAGCCGTAAAAGTCGGACTTTTCGATGGCGACAATCTAGTGCAGTGCAAGCGCTATTCGTCTCTTTCTGTTGCCGACTTGGAACAGTTGTTTGCCGAGTATCCTGTTAAGGCGGCAATAGTCTCGTCGGTTGGTAACCTCACGAAGTTGCCAATTGACGCGCTGGAACGTATGGCTCCAAAATTTGTCCGTCTGTCAAGCGAAACTCCTATTCCACTCGTAAATAAATACGGTACGCCTAAAACTTTGGGCGTAGACCGTCTCGCATCGTGCGTTGGAGCAAATGCGTTGTTGCCAGAAACTAATTTGTTGGTGGTAGACATGGGTACGTGCATCACCATCGACGTCGTTACTGCGGCTGGCGAGTTTCTTGGCGGTAACATATCGCCAGGTATGGCCATGCGTTTCAAGGCACTGAACCAGTTTACCAACGCATTGCCTTTGGTTGAGCCAACCGGGTCGGTTCCCTTGTATGGCAACAATACGCGCGACGCCATTTTGGCCGGAGTGGTGCAGGCAATAACCTTCGAATTGGAGGGCTATCTTCGTAATTTGATGCCTTTATACCCAAATCTTTCGCTTTATTTGACAGGTGGAGACGCTTTTTTCTTTGAAAAGCGCTTAAAAAGTAGCATCTTTGTAAATCCAAACCTATTGTTGGTAGGTTTAAATAGAATACTTCAGTTAAATGCATAAGATTACCTCTTTTTTTATAGCATCTATATTCTCTGTTTCAGGTCTATTGGCGCAGAATAATACAAGCTCACCTTATTCTCGTTATGGATATGGAGAATTGGTGGAACCAGGCTTTGGCTATACCAAGTCGTTAGGTGGCCTTTCTGCAGGTATTCGCAGCCAGAGACATACCAATAGCGGTAACCCTGCTTCTTATACGGCTATCGACTCGTTGGGTTTCCGTTTTGAGTTTGGTGCTTCTGTCAAGTGTTCTTCCTTTACCGATCAGGACTATTTCCAGAAGTCGTGGGACGAGAACCTAGACTATTTGGCGTTGCAGTTCCCTATTAAGAAGTGGGCGGCTTTCAGTGCGGGCTTGCAACCTTACAGCTTTGTGGGTTACGAGTTCAATAATAGTGTGACTTCTCCTTCTTCAATTGAGGGCGATTCCTTAACCTCTTATAGCAGTTATAAGGGCTCGGGCGACATTACCCAATTGTATATCGGTTTGGGTTTCCAACCGTTTAAGCACTTCAATGTGGGTGTAAATGCGTACTACAATTTTGGTTCGCTTTACCACAATAGCTCGGTTTCTTTTGGTGATACAGAATTTTATCCGACAGTTCAGACCAACGAAATTTCGGTTCACGACTGGAATGTTGGCTTTGGCGCACAATACGAAATTCCGCTAACTGAAAAGCGTAACTTGGTGATTGGTGCTACTTTAGACCTTCCTTCGAAGATGAAGGCAAGGGCAAACAAGGAAATCGTAACTTCTTATGTCGATACGGTTTCAATAAATTTTGATAATTCTTTTGGTCTTCCGTTAACTTTTGGCGCGGGTTTTGCATATGATATTAATGAAAGCTTGATGATCGGTGCAGACTACAAATTCCAGAAGTGGTCAGACGTTGAATATTTCGGCGAGAAGACATTAAACGATCGTCATCGCTTTGCTTGCGGACTTGAATTGCAACCCGACAAAGGCAGCAAGAAATTCTTCAAGCGTATGTCGTATAGGGCTGGTGTTAATTACGCGAACTCTTACTTTGACGTAAACAACGATGATTATAACCAGCTGGCTGCTACTCTTGGTTTCGGCATGCCTCTTCGCAGGGTTGCCAATCCAACCATTCTCAACCTAGGTTTTGAATATGGACGTGCTGGTGAAAAGACCGATGGACTTATTCTTGAGAAATATTTCAAAATATCGCTCAACCTAAGCATAAACGAACGTTGGTTCGTAAAACACAAATTCGAATAAACATATAAAAAATAACTATTATGAAACTGAATTCTTTAATTGCTCCAATGTTTTTAGGAGCTGTTACTTTTCAAGCTTATGCTCAGGAAGCAAGCCAGGAATGCCTTCAGAACATCAGTCTAATGGGAACTTACTCAAAGCAGGCTGCAAAAACTGGAGATTATTTTGAAGCTGTAGCTCCTTTTGAATATGCATACGAACACTGCCCTCAGGCTCACAAGTCTATTTACATTAATGGTGCCAGCATCTTGAGATGGCAGATTAAGCAGGCAAAGGACGTTGCTACCAAGACCAAGTACTTCGATAAGATGATGAAGCTGTACGACGATCGTATCCAGTACTTCTCTTCTAGCAAGCAGCCTGATTACTACATCATGGGCCGTAAGGCTTTCGATTACATTGCTCTTGTTGAAGAAACTTCACACAAGGCTACCGATCCTTTGAAGAAGCAGGCTTACACTATGCTTAACACTTCACTTAAGAAGGGTGCTGAAGATAACGAACTTTCTGTCTTCAAGCAGTATTACATCCTTTCTCGCGGTATGTTCGATAGCAACAAGGCAGACAGCAAATTGCGTGAACAGTATGTAAACGACTATTTGTTCCTTTCTGACTTGTTGGCAAAGCGTGTTGAAGCTGGTGCTGAAGCTGACTCTCTTTACGACCAGTTCAAGGGTGCTATCGACTACGACTTCGGTGCAAGTGGTGCTGCTGACTGCAACCAGTTGAACAATGTTTATTCTGCTCAGGTTGATCAGCACAAGTCAGACGAAGCTTGGTTGAATAACGTTTTGAAGCTTTACGATATGGCCGATTGCGATGGCTCTACCGTTTACTTCAAGGCTTCAAAGTACTTGTACGACATCAAGCCTTCTTATACTGCTGCTAACGGTTTGGCTGCACAGGCTTACAACAAGAAGGACATGAACGGTGCTATCACCTACTACAACAAGGCATGTGAATTGGCTACCAGCAAGTCTGACAAGTCTAACATCATGTTGAAGATTGCTAAGATCTACTACAAGCAGGGCAACTACGCACAGGTTCGTTCTTATGCACAGAAGGCTCTCTCTTACAACTCTAACAACGGTGGTGCTTACATGCTTATCGGTAACGCATACATTTCTTCTTCTAACACTATCAGCTCTGACCCATTCATCCAGCGCACTGCTTACTGGGCTGCTTGCGACAAGTTTGAAAAGGCAAAGGCTGTAGATCCTAACTGTGCTGCTGAAGCTAACAAGTCTATTGCTAAGTTCAAGCAGTACTTCCCTGACAAGAAGGAATGTTTCATGCGTAAGATTTCTGGTACTTACCACGTTCCTGGTTGGATTAACGAAAACACTACTGTTCGTTAATAAATAAGTAATGATTTTTAATTTATCATATCTTAAACATACGGCAACCGCTTTTATAGCGGTTGCTGTATGTGTTTTAAGTGCTTGCTCTGGCAATATGGAAACGAATGACGTTCCTGTCGATTCTACGTCTCCTACGCTTAGGGCGCTTGAAGTGTCGACCGTCATTTCCGATTCGGGCGTGACGCGTTACAGGGCAACAACCCCCGAATGGCTCATCTTCAACAGTGTTAGCAATCCGTATTGGAGTTTCCCGAAAGGGTTACGTATTGAACAATTCGACACCCATATGGAAACCGAAGCTAACATTTATTGCGATCAGGCTCACTACGATGTTCATTTGAAATTGTGGCGACTAGATGGTAATGTGAAGGTAACTAACCGTAAGGGCGAGAAGTTTGAAACCGACCAACTGTTCTGGGATCAGGAAAATGCGAAGGTTTATTCCGATAAGAAAATCAAGATTCAACAGCCTAGCTGCATTCTTACTGGTCAAGGCTTCGTGTCAAACGAAACTATGACGCATTACGAAATAAGACGTCCTGAAGGTATAATTCCTATTTCAGACTAAACATGCTCAACAGCTTTCTTTTGATTATAGTATGGGTATTGCTGTTTTCCTTCTTTTTCGGAGGGGAAATGGCATTTGCCTTTTCTAACCGTTTAAGGCTTGAACTGACAAAGGGTGAAACCTTTAGCAATAAGCTGCACCTGTTTTTCTTTAACAATTCGGTTAATTTCTCGAACGTGCTGTTTATTGCCGATTTTCTGGTGTTCATCTTTTTCTTGCGTCAGGTCTATTTGGCGGTCGAAATGCTGCCGTTGCCTTATATGCTAGGTGGCGTGCTAGTGTCGGTTCTGCTGTTGGTGTTGGTCGTCGACCTTACGTTGCGTGCTATTTCGCGTTATAGTGCCACCTCGGTCTTCATGGTTTTGGCTTATCCGCTTTTTCTCGTTTATTGGTTGTTGCTACCATTAAGCGTAGTGGTTTCTTTCTTGTCTTCGTTGTGTGGTTTCTTGAAGTCGGATGCCGATTGGTCGTTCAGCATAAACCGCATACATCAGGTGCACGAAGATGAAGATGCAGGCGCTGAAGACGACAGCGACAACAAGTTTGGCGATGAGGTGACCATGTTTCAAAATGCACTCGACTTCTCGAACGTGAAAGTGAAGGATTCTATGGTGCCCCGAACTGAAATTGTGGCAATAGATATCGATACGCCACTCGATGAATTGCGAAAACTCTTTGTAGAATCACATTTTTCACGTATCTTGGTTTATCGTGGTACTATTGACGATGTTTTAGGTTATGTACACTCGGCCGATATGTTCGATAATCCGCAGTCGGTTGAACAGATGCTTAACCCAATTATTGTGGTTCCCGAGACAATGACGGCGAACAACATGTTGCGTTTGTTCCTTAAACGTAAGAAGAGCTTGGCACTTGTTGTTGATGAATTTGGTGGCACTTCTGGCATTCTGACCATTGAAGACGTAATGGAGGAAATCTTCGGAGAAATTGAAGACGAACACGATTCTGATGAGGAAAACGAGTTGGTTGCAAAGAAGATAGGTCCTAACGAATACGTCATTTCTGGCCGAATGGAAGTTGAACAGGTGAATGAGGACCTTGGCTTCGATTTGCCGCAGAGTGAAGACTACCTGACAATTGGTGGACTCTTGCTTTGCAAGAATGCATTCTTGCCATCGGTTGGCGACGTCATTGAAGTTGGCGATCGTTATTCGTTCAGGGTAGTTCGCCTTTCGCCTTCACACATCGACGTGGTTCGTCTTGTGGTTAACGACAAATCTACAAATCACTAATTTCTTATATCTTATATGAAAATAGGACTCGTACAACAGGCCAATACGGCCAACATAGAGCAAAACAAGCAAAACCTTATTAAGGGTATTTACGACTGTGCCAAGAAGGGTGCAGAATTGGTTGTTTTGCAAGAATTGCATAATGGACTCTATTTCTGCCAGACTGAAAATCCTGAAGTCTTTGATATGGCAGAATCTATTCCGGGCCCATCTACCGAAATGTTTGGTGCTGTTGCTCGCGAATTGGGCGTAGTTATTGTCCTCTCTTTGTTCGAACGTCGTGCGGCTGGCTTGTACCACAACACGGCTGTAGTTATAGAAAAGGATGGTTCTATTGCTGGCAAGTACAGAAAGATGCACATTCCTGACGATCCTGCCTATTACGAGAAGTTCTATTTCACCCCTGGTGATTTGGGCTTTGAACCGATTGACACGTCAGTTGGCCGCCTTGGCGTCTTGGTTTGTTGGGACCAGTGGTACCCCGAAGCTGCTCGCCTAATGGCCTTGGCCGGTGCTGAAATATTGATTTATCCGACTGCCATTGGTTGGGAAACAAGCGATAGCGATGCTGAAAAGACGCGCCAACGCGATGCTTGGCAAACCGTTCAGCGTGGTCATGCTGTGGCAAACGGCATATATGTGGTTACGGTTAACCGTACAGGTTATGAACCCGATCCGTCTGGCGTGACGGGTGGAATACCTTTCTGGGGCACCAGCTTTGTAGCAGGTCCACAAGGTGAAATCTTGGTTCAGGCTTCTACCGACAAACCGCAAAACATTGTTTGTGACGTCGATTTGAAACATGCTGAAGATGTCCGCCGCATGTGGCCTTTCTTCCGCGATAGAAGAATTGACTACTTCGAAGACTTGACCAAGCGTTTCCGCAAGTAAAAGCTTAATCAAAAATAAAATAACGGTCGTTTATGCTCTATTGTGAGTTCATAAACGACCGTTGTTGTTTTCTTTCGTTGGCTTATTAAATTTTATTATTGCTGTCCGCTAAAATGTGTACTTTTGCTCATCGTTTATGGGATTTTTGTGGTGAAAACAAATTAAACGAAAAAGGCTGAATTCGGAACTCGAATTCAGCCTAAATTTTTCTATAGAAGTTAACGTTTACCGGACAGCAATATCTTTCTTTATTGTTATACCCTGTCAAATTTTCGAGTTCAGATTCTAGTAAAAGTAATTCAAAAGAACACTGTATTTGTTTTGGTAGGACAAAATTATTTTTTCAGAATACAACCAATCTCCTTTCATCATATCACCTGTATAAGTAATAAAAAAAAGCGGGAGCTCGACTTTAACTTTTACTATGTCGTTAGGAAAACCATAAAAATCAGTATATCTAAAACTGCGGTTATATTCAGAACGAAAACAAAGAGGTGCTCTATTGCCCTAATTGTCTTCTATAACCCAATTGTCAAAAAAATATTAATCATGGAAATATATATGTTCTTATTTAGCATGATAGATAAGTTTCATATCCTTCATATTTGCCATTTTTTTCTCTAATCTGGTGAAAACAGTAATAATCTGTTGCTTGAGGTTTTGATTTCGTCTGTATTTATCGGAGATAAGCTTCGCAATGTTTTTCTAATGAGATTCTCTATCGAGGTTTTTACTTGTGGTTGTGTGGTTAAATTTTTAATTTTATCATTCCTTGAGGGGTGAAAGATGGAATAACGTCTAACATTTATAATCTGATTTTATTCGTTTGTTTCTTTAATTTTATTTAGAAACTGTTTAAGAAGCTGTTTAAATTTTTCTAAAAAATTTTGTTAAGCATCAGAAAACAGAA
>JAKSKR010000043.1 GCA_024401645.1 Paludibacteraceae bacterium
TTGTGCAATACACAAGTGCGATAATTATCTGCGAGCAGGTTTTTCAGTGCCCTCCACTTCTGGTGCCTTTTTTAGTTATTTCAAATCTGTTTTTTGCTTTAGAACGGTCTTGCGAACCAAGTTTCGTTACTCTTGCCTTTAATGGTTGAGTTGCTCGACTTTTTTGGAGTCACAAGCGTCTGGGTGCCATCTTTCAAGAAGAACAAAACAGAACCTGGGTTGGTAGCAGCCTTTGCAACAAGCTTCACCCTACCGTCAGCAGTAAAGTACATACCTTCGTTCTTGTTCAATTTCTTCTCGTCTTTGCTACCCATGGTAAGAACCACTTCTCCTGGTTTAGCATCTACAACTATCACTTTATAGTAAAGTCCATTGTTCATTACTATAACTGTATCGCCAGCCGCAACGTCAATGGTATTAGTAGCAACATTCGGATCTTCTGGGTCCCAAACAAAGTACTGACCCAAATCTTCGTAAGTAACCTCACCAGAATCGTTATCATCCGAGCACGAAGACAAGCCTAGACCAAAGCACATAGCTAAAACAGCTAACAACGCTGTCAAGTCAAATAAATTTCTCTTTCTCATAACATGTTTATTTCAAGTTTGAACAAAAAAAGGGATTTTTACCGAGATTTCCAACCCATTGGGCCAAAATTGTACAAAAAAGCACCAGTAATACCGGTGCTCTTGTTTTTTCTTTGGCCGCTTGCCTTACTTTGCATAAACGAAATAAGTTTCGTTAGCCTTGTTTGCAATCGTCTTGCTGTCTGACAACTTTCCTGAAATAAGGGTGGTAGAACCCTTCTTAAGTGCCAACAGAACGCCAGAAGGAAGGTTATTGGCTCTTGAGCCTGAACATACCTGCAACGAAGTGCTAAGGTAAACCATGTTGTCTGCTTCTGACAAGATGACCTTGTTACCATTCACTAGCATTTCTACCCTACCGTTTCTAGCCGACTGAACATCGATGGTGTAAGACTTAATCGTATTCATGGCATAAATTTTAGTAGCAGGCGTTGCTTCAATTGACTCCTGGGTTTCAGACCAGTCGAAATTTGAGTAGTCAACTTCTCCTACAGTTTCGGTAGGATCTTCGTCGTTTGAACAAGAGGTTGCAGTAAAACACATACCCAACATTGAAACTAGAGCAATTACTGATGTGAAACGAAAAAATGTCTTCATAACCTTGTGTATTTTTTGTATTTTTTTTGAATTTCTTTCTTTTTTTATTCTTTGTACTTACCTTTTTAATAACCTTTGACTAGAAAATCAATTCTGCATCGGTTACTTTACCTAAGCAACTACACTATAGGTATTTCAAATCCCGTGCCAAACTATTCAAAAATTTGAGAAAAACGATTAATTATTTTACAAATCTCTATTATACAATAAAATAGAATTTGAAAATCTTTATTCACAGGATGTAATTCCTAATATTTTATGGTAGACCTGTATTATTAAGTCTCATATAATGTATTCATATTTGTTGTTTTCTTGATGCAAAGTTAAGGGGTTACAAAAGATGAAAAAAGAGCAAACAAGCCGTAAAAGTGAGCAACTATTCATAAAATTCGAAATGGCACAAAAAAAGGCATCCGGCTGAAACCAGATGCCTAATTTTACGCTTTACTAAAGTCTTTATTTTACCGAGTGCTTGGTCACAAACACCACATAAGTCTTTGCAGCGTCGCCAAGTTCACCTTCTACCTTAATAGTACCAGTGCAACCGTTAGATGTGGTGTAGCCAAACGAACCATCTTCTAGTCTAGTAATCTCTGCCGACAACCCATTAGCCTTTACGGTAATATTTTCCGATTCTGTAGCAGACTTGAAAGTCGTTCCATCGAATACGATTTCTACATCTTTGCCATCTCCCAGTTCGTTTGTGGTATAAGCCTTCTCGGAACTGATAGAAAGGAATGAACCGAATTTAGAGTATGCACCACCCATGTTTACAGTAAAAGTCTTTGTAATAGGGTGCTCTTGCTTTGGATCATCATCGTCAGAGCAAGATGTAGTAATTGTTGCAGTTGCCATCATTGAAAGCATAGCAACAATAGCCGAAAAACGGAAAATCATTTTCATATATATTCCTACGTTTTATTAGTTTTTTATAATACCTTCTCTCTTAAGCAATTCATAACGATTTAGAGTTGCAAATGTCTGGTCTTCATTCAAGAACACATCGCCCTCATAAATATTATCTGTCATAAATTTCACATGCATCTTCCAACCAAAGAACATTGGCTTGAAATTAGCCCTTTCTACCGAATCCTTCTGCTGATAGCACTTTGCAGAGTCTAAATCGGCTTTGGCCTGTGCTTTGTTTGTCTTCACATGTTCTTGATAGCATTCCATGTAATAATCCGCTCTTTGGTTATATGGTGTATGGAAATCTAAAATTTCTGTAAAACAACTGTCGGGTTGGCCGTATTCCATCACTTTGAAATTAGTTTTGACCGAAGCTTTTTCATAGATCGCCTTACTTGCCAATTCGTGAGCCAGATTGCCGTCTTTCTCAACACCAGCAGCCACACTTGCCTTTGGTGCGTTTTCAGTCGAGCCGCCACACGAAGTCAGCGCCATTGCTGTAACTGCAAATAAAAAAAGTTTCTTCATCGTTCTTTTCGTCTTATTGTTTAATAAACCCAAAGATAATAAAAAAGGACGCATCACAAAGTGATGCGTCCCAAAATGTTTCTTTTTAGTCTTTAGCTAAAATTACTTGAACAAAGTTGCGTTTGCACCTGCAGCGATTTCAGCATCCTTAACATCCTTACCAGAGATAAGGGTAGAAGTACCAGCTGAAAGAGCCATAAGAACAGTACCAGGAGCAGCCTTTGCATCCTTCTGATACAAGCCTTCACCATTGATGCTCAAGTAAGAAGTACCAGCATCAGACAAAGTAACGTCGTTACCGTTGATGTTAACAACAACTTCACCTGCCTTAGCAGAAACTACCTTTACAGTATAAACCTTACCTTCGTTCTTAGCGCTGATAGTAGCACCTGGAGTTGCAGTAATCTTAGAAGTAGCCTTTGACCAATCTTCAGTTGGATCAGCTGGAGTTACAGTTGTAGTGTCGTCATCGTCATCGTCAGAGCAAGAAGTTGCAACTGTTGCAGTAGCCATCATAGAGATCATTGCTACCATAGCTGAAAGACGGAAAATCTTTTTCATTTTGATTGAAATTTAAATTTAAATTAAACAATAAAATTCAGTTCAAGTTAAAGGCAAAGCATCAACCATTGCCCTTATGCGATACAAATCTATTCGTTTTTTTTAATATAAGCAACCAATTGGGGCAATAAATTGTTTTAAAGGACACAATTTTTCGACCAACAAGCTGATTTACACTATAGATCATTTTACACGTTGAAACGGAACACGGTGATGTCGCCATCTTGGAAGACGTATTCCTTACCTTCAATATGAATCTTACCGGCTTCGCGGCAAGCTGCCTCGGTCTTGTAATTAACGTAGTCTTCGTACTTGATGACTTCGGCCTTAATGAAACCGCGTTCGAAATCGGTGTGAATGATACCTGCACACTGCGGTGCCTTCATACCCTTACGGAATGTCCACGCACGGCATTCGTCAGGACCTGCGGTAAAGAAAGTTTCGAGGTTAAGCAATGCGTATGCCGAGTGAATGAGGCGAACCACGCCACTCTCCTTCAAGCCTGCAGCTTCTAGGAATTCCTTGCGTTCCTCGTAGGTTTCCAATTCGGCAATGTCGGCCTCGGTAGCAGCCGCAACGATGAGCACTTCTGCATTTTCGTCCTTAACGGCTTCCTTAACGGCTTCGGTATAGGCGTTGCCGGTAGCGGCACTTGCTTCGTCTACGTTGCAGACATAAAGCACAGGCTTGGTAGTCAAAAGGAAAAGATTCTTTGCCAAGGCCTCTTCTTCTTTCTCCAACTCAACAGTACGGCAAGACTTGCCTGCCAATAGTGCCTCGTGGAAACGGGTAAGGATGCTGAACAATGCCTTTGCGTCCTTGTCGCCTGCGTTAGCCTGCTTTTCTACCTTCTTCAACTGGTTCTCTACGGTTTCGAGGTCCTTCAACTGAAGTTCGGTATCGATGATTTCCTTGTCACGTACAGGGTCAATGCTGCCGTCGACGTGCGTAATGTTACCATTGTCGAAGCAACGGAGCACGTGAAGAATGGCATCGGTCTCGCGGATGTTTGCCAAGAACTTGTTGCCAAGACCTTCGCCCTTGCTGGCACCTTTCACCAAACCCGCAATATCTACAATTTCTACGGTTGCCGGAACGGTGTTCTTTGGTTGGTTCAGTTCTACCAGCTTGTTCAAACGTTCGTCAGGAACGGTAATGACGCCTACGTTAGGCTCAATTGTACAGAATGGGAAATTGGCTGCTTGCGCCTTTGCGCTTGAAAGGCAGTTAAACAATGTAGACTTTCCAACGTTCGGAAGTCCTACTATACCGCATTGTAATGACATAATCTATATAATGTATTTATTTTCTTTATAGTCAATTTTAGCAAAGATACGCATTTTTATGCTTGTAAAGGTCATTTATCGGGCTATTTAATGTTTCTAAATCCACACGACAATTCTGCGCCTAGCAGGTTCTTGTCCTTATAGATTTTCCCACGGCGGCACTCTCTACTTAAAGATTGTAACCCACGCCACTTTTTGACGGAAAGGACGCCCCACCACCCTAGTGTTTCGGCGCACGAATAGTTACCTTTACAGAAAATGCTTATGCCATGAAGATAAACTTACTCCTTTGCGATACTTTTCCGGGTCTACTACCACCTTTCATTAACAGCTACGCCGAAATGTTTGCCAACCTGTTTAAGGTGGCATGCCCTAATGTTGAAACAAAAGTTTACTACACCTTCCTTGGCGAACTACCCGAAATGAACGACGAGGACATCTTCCTGATTACGGGGTGCAACCAGAGTGCTTATGACCACGACGACTGGATCCTTTCGCTCATAAAATGGACGCAAACGGCAGTTGCCAGTCGCTGCAAGCTGGTAGGCATCTGTTTCGGCCACCAACTAATTGCACAAGCTTTGGGCGGCAGGGTTGAAAGGGCTGCCAATGGCTGGGGAACGGGCATAAGGGAAAGCTACATTGTAGATGCCTTTACAGCTGAACTGTTTGGCGACCAAACACTGTCGCTACTCTACAACCACCACGACCAGGTAACCGCACTGCCACCAGACGCCATTAAGATTGCCACCAGCGACTTTTGCGAGAACGAGGGTTTCAGAATTGGCAGGCAGGTCATCACCTTCCAAGGCCATCCCGAATATACGGTGCCTTATGCCGAACATCTCTTACGTAACCATTCTGCGGGCGAGGACAAACATACGGTAGACGAGGCGCTGAAAAGCCTTACAACTAAAGTCCATAAAGGTCCGGGCATTGCACGGCTTGTTGTTGAGCTGATGGCTTGACAGAAAACGGGGAATTTGCGATTGGCAAATTCCCCGTTTTTTCTCTTATCTTACTTTCACAGCCTTTCTTCGGGACTCAAGTCACGTTCGTAAGTGTCTACGTGGCGAGCTTTCTTTTCTTCGAAGATGTCGGCAATGTTGACGATGAGTCCGGTTTCCCAAACATCGCCAAACTCGTCGTTGACCGACGTACCGAAAATGCGCATGGTTGGCGAAAGCGACATGTAGGCATTCACCAATGGCGGAATAGTACGGCCTATCTTCTTTGCTTCATCCTTAAGTATGACGTAATCTTCCTTATAACTTGTACCTGTGAATATCTTGCTCAACTTTTCCTCGTCGAAGTTGATTGGCATTGGTCGGTGTGGATGTACCAAGTCTTCGTTATCGCGGAAGTACTTGCGCAAGAAGTAGAACAGCAACTGGCAAGCTTCTATGCCGTAAGAGGGATAAATGGTTGCCTTGCCGAAGAAGTAGCGGGTGTCGGGCACCTTAATAGTCAACGCACCCAAACCATCCCACAAGTTGTCGAGTGCAAAAAGGCTCTTCGAACCGCGCTTCGTGCTCTGGTATTCGGGGCGAATGAAAGAGCGGCCAAGTTCGACCGTATACGGCAAATATTCCTTAATGAACTTTTCGGAGTAGGCAAACAGGTGTGCCGAGGTTAGCATAGGCACGCCCTTGCTGTCGAACTGCACGTCGCGTCCGTGTATGTAGCGGTAACCACCCACAATCTCTTTTTCATCAGGATTCCAAACTATTAGCTGCTTGTAGGGGTGCGAAGGCAGGTAGTCGTACTGGTCGACGTCGCAGCACAAGCCCGAGCCACCGCCAGCTGTGCGGAACGACACCTCGCGCAAACGACCCACCTCGCGCATGGTGTTAGGGCATTCAAGGCCGTCGAACTCATAAATCTCGTTTCCAGCCTTGTTCGTCTTGCGCAACAAGTGACCCTTCAGTTCTGCTTCAATTAGGGCAACGTCTATTGGTTCTATTATTGGTTCTTCCATTATTATCGTGTCAATATTATCTGATTTGATTTGTCGAGGATGGGCGCATGCAAAGCCTTCAGATGGCATAAACCTTCTGCTTCACCCATTCTGCCCATTCGTTATAGTTCTTCTTTTTCTTGTCGAAAGTGGCATACGGAATTTTCTCACCCACCTTAATGGTGAAGGTAGAGCCTTTCGCCTTATAAAGTTCGTCTACAAGGTAAAGCATCTCAATGTTCAGCTTCACACCCAGCTTCTTGCGCCAATAGGCCAAGCCATAGAAGAATCTTGAATTCTGACCTATAAAATGCACAGGCACCACGTCGCGCTGGTACTGCACAGCCTTTGCCACAAAGGTCTTCTTCCATTCCAGGTCCTTAATGGTACCTGCAAAGTCAATCCTACGCGAGCACATACCGGCAGGGAAGAAAAGGATGGCATCGTTGGCCGCATAGCTGTCATACAACTCACCAGCCGCCTCACGGCTTTGGTTACCCATCTTGTTAACGGGTATGAAGTAGTTGGTCAGCTGCCTTACGTTCATCAGCACGTCGTTAACGGGCGACTTCACGCTTTCGTAGTGGCTATTGAAGAAGTTGAGGAGTGCCACTCCATCTAGTCCGCCCAACGGATGGTTCGATGCGAAGATGACGCGTCCGTCGGCAGGCATATTTTCCTCGCCCTCAATGTTGATGGTTATCTTGAAGTGCGAGAGTATGGCTTCGGCAAACGGCTTGCCCTGCAACTTGCCATAAAGACTCATAAAGTAATTCAAGTCGTCTTCGTGCAAGGTACGCTTCAGGAAACGCAACACAAAGCCCGGAATCCACTTCTTTAGCTTGGGTGCTTTTGTCGACACCACCTTGTCGATGTCGATTACCTTTTCCAACTTACTGTAATCTATGTTTGCGCCTTCCGTTTGGTCTGCCATTTTCTGTTTGGTGTTTAGTTCCCAAATTTACCACATAACCCCGTCTTTTCAAAGAATTAGAGGCTTTGAAAAAAGTAGAGGCGGTATCACTACCGCCTCTATTTCGATATTAGTTATAAGGTAAAAAAGATTGTTATTTGTTTTCGGGCACAAAATTCCGACCTTTTGACCGACTTGCCAAGAAAATAAACATATTGTAAAACATAAAAACGGTAATAAATTAACAGTCGTTAACTAAAACAGCCAAGTTATGAACAATTTGCCGATTTTTGGTATCTTGCTATTGCAAAAAAAGAAAACGGGATGCAATGCACCCCGTTTTCGGTATAGTCTATAAAATTTTACGGACTTACTTCTTTATTAGCTTCTGTGTCTTGCCGTTAATGCTAACCACATAAACACCGTTTGCAAGTTCAGCGCCAACTTCAGTGCCAGCCACATAGTTGCCAGCTGCAACAACCGAGCCAAGCATGTTGGTAATTACCAAGTCTCCGCTTTCGTTGAGCGAGAAGCCTTCTGCTGCAGGATTGGGATTGATTACCAACTCATCGCTTTCTACTTCTGCTGCAACCTCGTCAACACCAGCCACGCTGCCCTTTGTATAGCAGCTGTAGGTAGGAGCTTCGTAGTTGCTGCTTTCGTCGCCATAAACAATACCCATACCGGTTGTGCTCATGTAGAAGCGGCCAAATACGTTCATATCACCTACTACAAAGCCACCGTTACCAGGGCCACCAAACAAGTGTCTGCTATCGTTAGTCATCAACCAAGTCTTGCCTTCGTCGTCAGAGCGGAAGATACCTTCGCCCTGGCCATCGTTACCATAAGCAAACAAGGTATAGCTGCTAGAGGACTTACCCTTACCAACACCAATAGCCTCGCACTTTTCAAGACCAACCCTGCTGAAGGTCTTACCATAGTCCTTCGACATCATTACACCCTTTGCAGGATCTGAAATGTAAACTACACCTTCACGGCCAGGAACAGTGGTAATGCGCGAGAACTTGTTGAATTCCATTTCAAGGCTAGAAGTGAAAGTCTTACCGCCATCGGCACTTACATAGAAGGTGGTAATGTCAATCCAACCGTCCTTCTGTATTTTGGTTGTAGCATAAATGTAGTCAGAATTTACAGGGTCACCAGTCACATAGCTTGCACCAGACTTAATGCCGGTTGCAGACCAGCTTGCACCATTGTCGCTAGAAACCTTCAATTCGCCAGCCTTGGTACAGATGAACACCTTCTTACCATCGGCAGAAAGACCTACGTGGTAAGCGGCAATGTTGCCCATGCTGTTCCACTTCTTACCGCCATCGGTAGTGATGTATGAGTTCTGTGCTTCATATTCCGATGCACAAACACGTGCAATAACGTCGGTATTGCTACCCGCATAACCAATACCATAAGTGGTACCTGGTGCTGGGTTGTGAATTGGAGCATACTCGGCAACACTCTTGTGTACGAAACCGGTGTAGTCGCCAATAACCGACATTGGGTCCTTACCCTGAATGCTGATCATGTCGAGAGGTACTGATTCTTCAACACCCTGAACATCGAAGTAGACTTCAGGCTTTGCGTTTGGATTTTCAAGAATTTCCCAAATATTGTTGCAAGACCAGATACCGTTACCAGACGTGAACGATGCCTTGTTTTCATCTTCTGCATCTAGGCAAATGCCACCGCACCAGTGCAATGCATAGCCAGGTACCCAAGTAACGCCATTGTTAGTCAACACCATCTTATCCTGCAACGAAGTCCAGCTCTTACCACCGTCCTTGGTTACGTAAATAATATCACCGTTTGCGGTCTTACCGTTGTCCCAAGCCTGGTTAACCCAAGTGTTGTTGGTTGAGGTAATCATGTAGTCTGGGTTCGATGCCTTAATAGCAACGTCGCTGCAAGCCAATTTCGAAGGAGAAATGTTGGTTACCTTACCGGTTTCTACGTTATACTTGTAGATGGCGCCAGAAGATGCGCCCCAGCACTTGTCGGCCATGGTCACAATCAGGTCGCCCTTGCCGTTCATCTTCATACGAACAGGCATCAAGCTGTTGTCAATGGTGATAGCCTTCCAGGTTGAACCACCGTCTTCGGTAACATATACGTTATCGGCACCGCTGCGAGACACACCGGCAAAGATGCGGCCAGTGTTGCCGTTAGCCAACTTCTTGGTTTCGTCGAACACGATAGCAACAACGCCGTTTTCGTTCTCGGTTGTACCCTGCAAGTTGTTTACCCAAGCTGGCCACTTAACCTGGTTGGTATAAACTTTAGGGAAACCGCTCAATTCCTTCCAAGTAGCAGCGCCATCGGTACTGATGATGACTGGTGTACCAACACGGCCACCGGCAATAATCACCTTGCTGTTGTTAGGGTCAACGGCAATTCTTTCACCGGCATTACGGCCATTACCGTTACCGTGTACATATAAAGGTACGGTAGAAACTACCGATTCCTTAAAGGTCTTACCGCCGTCGTTGGTGTAAAGAACCGATGTCTTCTGGTCGCTATAGTATTGGCAACCGCAAAGGAAGTACATGTTGTTGGTATTGTTAGGGTCTACAGCCATAGCTTCAACACTCAACAAGCCAATGTTAGCTTCGCTTACGAAGTCGAACATCTGTTTCCATTCGCAATTGCTGGCATCCCACTTGTAAGCACCACCCACGTCGGTACGTGCAAGCTTAACCTTACCAGGAACTGAAATCAAGCCAGAAACGAATCCGGCACCACCTATCTGCACGCGGCCGAATGTGTACTTCAAGTCAGGTTGGCGAACAAAGCCTTCACAACTAGCATAAGCGTCTTCTGCTGGAATAGAAGTAACGGCACGAATGTTATCGACCAAGATGGTTGCACCCTGTGTGCCGAAGTAAAGCATTTTACCTTCGCCACCGGTTGCCTTGTCACGCCAGTCAAAGTAAACGGTCTTCCATCTCTTTGCAGGCACTGCATTGTCGATGTTAAAATCGTGTGCTTGAGAATAACCGCGGAGGGTTGCGTCTGAGGCACTGAAAACATCTACTGCAATAATATATTTTGAAAGGTCGTTCTCGTTCCAGAAGCCCTGCATGCCAGAGCCAGACAAAGAACAACAGTTGCTCGATTCGTTACCACAAGCATAAGGGTTATCCGCTAACACTGCGTCGTTACCCCAACCCGAACCCAACAATGTAGGTGTAGAACCTTCGAAGTCGAAAAGCGTTTTCTGGGCATTCGCGCCGAATGCACCCGAAACTGCCATACCCAAGAAAAGGAGTTTAAGTTTATTCATGTTTATTAGTAGTTATTATGTTATTTCTAATTGTAGTTATATCCCAAAATTAAGTCATAAAATAATAACAAACAACACCTTTCCCAAAATTGACTGAAATAAGGGTAGTCGTGCCGATTTTGTACAGATTTTCAAGCCAACACAACCATTACAATCCACTCATTTCCTTACACTTAAACCTCACTTAGGACTTTCTTCTCAAAAACATTCAAATTGTTTTCACCGCCAGTTTATAGACACAAAAAAAAGCACCAAACCGCTACGGAATGGTGCCTTTCATATAGTTTTGACGTTAATTCTTACTTCAAGATGGTGCAGTTAGGATTTGGCTGCAACTGCTTGAAGAAGTCGTTACCCTTGTCGTCGACGAGGATGAATGCAGGGAAGTCTTCAACCTGAATCTTCCAGATGGCTTCCATACCCAATTCAGGATATTCAACACATTCAATGCTCTTGATGTTGTTCTGAGCCAAGATAGCAGCAGGACCACCGATTGAGCCGAGGTAGAAACCTCCGTGATCCTTACATGCGTTAGTAACGTCAATTGAACGGTTACCCTTTGCCAACATAATCATAGAACCACCATTGTCTTGGAACTCGTAAACGTATGGGTCCATACGGCCAGCAGTTGTTGGGCCCATTGAGCCACATGCCATACCTGCAGGGGTCTTTGCAGGACCTGCGTAGTAAATTGGGTGATCCTTCAAGTACTGTGGCATGCCTTCGCCAGCATCCAAACGAGCCTTAATCTTTGCGTGTGCAATGTCGCGGCCTACGATGATGGTACCGTTCAAGCTTAAACGTGTGCCGATTGGGTACTTGGTCAAAATCTTGCAAACGTCAGCCATTGTCTGGTTCAAGTCGATCTTGACAGCGTCGCCTTCGCCTGCGTTGCGGAGTTCTTCTGGAATAAGTTCGTATGGCTTGTCGTCCATCTTTTCAATCCAGATACCATCTTTGTTGATTTTAGCCTTAATGTTACGGTCTGCAGAGCAGCTTACACCCAAACCGATAGGGCAAGATGCACCGTGGCGTGGCAAACGAACAACACGAACGTCGTGAGCCATATACTTACCACCAAACTGTGCGCCCAAGCCAATCTTATAAGCTTCCTGAAGCAACTGTTCTTCAAGAGCAACATCGCGGAATGCGCGACCAGTTTCGTCGCCAGTGGTAGGAAGTGAGTCGTAGTAGTGGGTAGAAGCCAACTTAACGGTTAGAAGGTTCTTTTCTGCAGAAGTACCACCAATAACAATTGCAATGTGGTAAGGAGGGCAAGCTGCAGTACCCAAGCTCTTCATCTTTTCAACCAAGAATGGGATGAGGGTACCAGGGTTCTGAATGCGTGCCTTGGTTTCCTGATACAAGTAAGTCTTGTTGGCAGAACCACCACCCTTTGTTACGCAAAGGAAGCGGTATTCCATGCCCTGTGTAGCTTCAATGTCGATCTGTGCTGGCAAGTTACACTTGGTGTTAACTTCGTTGTACATATCGAGCGGAGCGTTCTGGCTATAGCGGAGGTTTTCTTCAGTATAGGTCTTGTAAACACCCTTTGCAATGGCTTCTTCATCTTCAAAGCCAGTCCATACCTGCTGTCCCTTTTCACCGTGAACAATAGCAGTACCTGTATCTTGGCAAAGAGGCAACTTACCCTTTGCTGCAATTTCGGCGTTACGGAGGAATGTGAGCGCTACATACTTGTCGTTTGCAGATGCTTCTGGGTCACGGAGGATTTTAGCAACCTGTTCGTTGTGTGAACGGCGAAGCAAGAAACTAACGTCGCGGAATGCAGCATTAGTCATCTTTGTCAACGCTTCTTCTGTCACCTTAAGGATTGGTTTGCCTTCAAATTCACTGACAGAGACACCTTCCTTGGTCAAAAGGTAGTATTCAGTATCGTCCTTGCCCAACTGGAACATAGGAGCATACTTGAATTCTGGAATATTAGCCATAATGATTTTTTATATTTGTTTTTTAGTTATCACTTTATCTATGCAAATATAAATAATCAAACTCAAAAGACAATTAACTACCGGTATTTTATAGAACGAAAAACGAAAGTAAGTGAAACAGCCGTTAGATTAGGAAAAAGTCGCAACTGTTTTTATCTTCTCACTAAAAATGATTATGTTTGCAAAAAATGAAAGTGTTATGGCAAAGTTTATTAATCCCTTAACCGATGTCGGTTTCAAACGTATTTTTGGAGACAAGCAGATAATGTTAAGTTTCCTAAATTCTTTGTTCGAGAATGAATTCGTCATCAAAGATTTGGAATATCTCGACAAGGAACAAGAAGCTCTGCCGGGCGATGAACGCAACATTATCTACGATTTGTACTGCAAAACAGACGCCGGTGTGGAGTTCATAGTCGAGATGCAGTGCCGCAGCCAGTTGTATTTCCGCGACAGAATATTGTACTATATGTCAAGAGCCATTGCGGGTCAAGGCATGAAAGGTGACGAGTGGAACTACAAGCTGATGCCGGTTTATGGTGTCTATTTCATGAATTTCAGCATCACGAACGATGGACATATCATCGAAGACATATCTTTGTACTCGAAGAATCAGTTGAAAGAAGGGGTTAATGCAAAACCTTTTACCGACAAGGTCAGGGCCATCACCATTGACATGCACGCTTTCAACAAAATACAGTCTAATTGCGAAACAACTTTAGACCAGTGGATTTACAACATAAAAAACATGGAAGATATGACTGCAATGCCATTTAAAGATAAGAACAACATATTCGCACATCTGGAAACTCTTTCAGACTACTATGCTATGGATCCCGAAGACCGTAAGCTCTACGATTCGGCCCTACGCCGTAGTAGGGACTACTATGCCACACTAGAGAGTGCTAAAGTTGAAGGTTTGGCAGAAGGACGTGCAGAAGGACGTGCAGAAGGACGTGCAGAAGGACGTGCGGAAGGTCGCGCAGAAGGACGTGCAGAAGGACGTGCAGAAGGACGTGCAGAAGGTCGCGCAGAAGGCGTCGCAGAGGCAAACATCGCAAATGCTATCGAAATGAAGAAACTAGGTATCGACTTACAAATCATATCGAAAGTTACAGGTTTGTCTATCAGCGAAATCGAAAGATTATAACGCCACAAAAGACATCTTGTAGAAAACGCCTGATAGAAACCAAGAATCCACTATCTTCCATATACTTGAATGGTTTAGGAACCATTTTTCTTTCATGGCAACTAAAAAACAAAAAAGCCCGGCCATACGGTCGGGCTTAACCTTTATTCTATTGTTCCTCTAGCTGTTTAGAAATCTACCTTACCAGAGTGTACGTTGTAGTAACCAGTCTTAACGGCCAACTTACCTTCAGCAACCAACTTCTGAACGTGCTTGCTTGCCATGATGCGTTCAACCTGGGTCTTCGCATTCAAACGGATAGCAGCGTCTAGGCTGTCCTTCTTTCCAACATACTGCTTAACGTCGTTACGGATAACGGTTAGCAATTCGTCTACCTTGCTATCGTCGTCCTTTTCATCTTCGGTGATAGCGCCAGTAACGCCACCGCAAGATTCGTGACCAAGAACAACTACAGCCTTAACGCCAAGGTGTTCAACAGCGTAGTCAACACTACCCATTACAACGTCGTCGTTAACGGAGTTACCTGCAGTGCGGATAACAAACACGTCGCCAATACCCTGGTCGAACAACAATTCAACTGGCACACGTGAGTCTGAACATGCAACAACAGCTGCAAATGGAGCCTGGTGTGGAGCGGTAACCTCAACACGCTTGTGGTTGTGGTGTGGGTTAAGGCACTGGTCTGCAACGTAACGTGCGTTACCTTCTGCAAGACGAGCTAATGCGTCTTCTGGAGTCTTAACTGAATCGAGCTGGGTTTCAACAGCTGTCATTTCCTTGTTGCAGCAAGCCTTTGATTCCTTGTTAGAACCAGTGTGAGCGCAACTTGCGCCGAGCAACGCCATGGCTGCTACGACTGAAATCTTTGCGAATTTCATCTCTGTTTATACAATTTGTTGATTTAAACGGGTGCAAAATTAGATGTTTTGCAACTCACAACAAACGAAAAATGCAAGGGGTTATAAACAGATTGCATTTTTTATTTTCTCACGAAGTTGAGGAAACTGTAGTCAAAGTCGTTCTTCTCGTCGGCACTACCATGTTCTTCGCTCTGCAACTCCCATTCTGCGAGGTCGAGTTCAGGGAAAGAGGTGTCGCCTTCGGCCTGTGTGTGCACCTTTGTCAGGTACAGTTTGCTAGCCAACGGCAACATCTGCTCGTACACACGCGCACCACCTATCACCATCAGTTCCTCGTCTTCGGCAAGGCCAAGTTTCTGCAAGTCGGCAAGGTCGGCAATCACCTCACAACCGGGCACGTCTTCAGCCGTAAGCGAACGGCTTAACACCACGTTGCGGCGGTTTGGCAATGGGCGACCAATTGACAGGTAGGTATTCTTACCCATAAGAATGGTGTGCCCTGTGGTCACAGCCTTAAAGTGCTTCATGTCGGCACCCAAGTGCCAAGGCAGGCCATTGTCCCTACCAATAATGCCATTGTCGGCAACTGCTACTATAAGCGATATAATCATATTATTTCTTTATTTTAGTTCAACAAGAAACGGAACACGTCGTTCAAGTTTGCGTAGAGCATGAGGAAGAGAAGAAGGAACATACCCACCATTTGAGCCCTAATCAAGAAGTTCTGGCTCGGCTTGCGGCGGGTTATTATCTCGTAAAGGACAAACACCACGTGTCCGCCATCTAAACCTGGAATTGGCAACACATTCATCACCGCCAGGATAACAGATAGGAATGCGGTCATCTCCCAGAAAATATAAGCCGAGAAGTCGGTAGGGAATAGCGAGGCTATAGAACCAACACCGCCCACGCTAGATATGCCTTCGGGAGTGAATACATATTTCAGGTCGTTGGTGTAGTTCGAAAGTTTCTTTCCAACCTTATGAATGGCAGCCGGCACACTTTCAAGCAGGCTATATTCAACATGCTTAGGTTCGTAGAGGCTAGCGGCACTCTTTATCATCACACCAATCATGCCCATTTCGTTTGGCGTAACACGCATTTGCAAAGTGTCGGCAGCAATAGCCATTGGGTTGGCAACTGTCACGCTATCGTCTAATGGAACTATTTTGTCGGCACCACGCACCACGGTAAGGGTCAAAGGCTTGTTAGGATTGTTGTGGAAAGTGGTAGTAATGTCGCTCACGCACATAGGCTGGTTGTTAACAGCAATCACCCTATCCTTCGCTTGCAGCCCTGCCTTTTCGGCTGGCGAATCCTTCATCAAGCTATCAACGACGAAAGGTATACGGTAAGTTGCAAAGCCAGTGTTTTCCTTCATCAGCTGCTCCATAAAGTCAAACGGTATGGTAACGGTCTTTTCCTGGCCATTGCGTAGTACGGTCACCTTTTCAGACTTTAAGATTGTGCGGAAGCACTCCTCATCGAAGGCAACCAGTTTCTGGTCGTCGGCCTTCAGCAGAATGTCACCGTCTACAAAGCCTGCCTTCTTTGCCACGTCGCTAAACTTCATACCCTCTTCCACCGCATCTATCGGCAAGTACGAGTCACCATAGTGGTAGCTTATGCCAGTGTAGATGACGAATGCCAACAAGAGGTTGAAAAGCACGCCACCCAACATAACGAATAGGCGTTGCCAAGCCGGGTGCGAACGAAACTCCCAAGGCTGTGCAGGCTTGGCCATCTGGTCGGTGTCTAGGCTTTCGTCTATCATGCCGGCAATCTTCACATAACCGCCAATAGGCAACCAGCCAAGACCGAACTCGGTATCGGAATTCTTTGGTTTGAACTTAAACAAGGTGAACCACGGATCGAAGAACATTCTGAACTTCTCTACCCTTATCTTAAAAAGGCGGGCAAAGATGAAGTGTCCGAACTCGTGTATCACCACCAGCAACGTTAGGCTGGCAATTAGCTGCAAAATGACAGACAACATAAAAAGCTGTGTATTTATGGAACTACATTAAACCAACGATTCGGCAATGCGTTTAGCCTCGCGGTTGGTCTCTATAAATTGTTCTAGGCAATAAGGCTGTGCAACAAAGGTTGCCTTCTGCATGGTTTCTTCTACCAATTCAGCCATACGCAAGAAACCGATTTTCTTTTCCAAGAATGCCGAAATAGCCACCTCGTTAGCCGCATTCATTATGCAAGCCATGTTTCCACCCTTTGCCAAGGCATCGTAAGCCAACTGCAGGCTTTGGAAGACCTTTGTGTCGGGCTTTTCGAATGTGAGGTTCGGATACACCCCGAAATCGAGGCGTGGAAAGTCGGACTTCAAGCGGTCGGGATAGCTGAACGCATACTGAATAGGCAAGCGCATATCGGGCACTCCAAGTTGTGCCTTAACGGTTCCGTCTTCAAACTGTACGGCACTGTGCACCACACTCTGTGGGTGAACCAGCACCTCAATCTGGTCGGCTGCAACGTCGAACAGCCAGCGTGCCTCAATCACCTCGTAACCCTTGTTCATCATGTTGGCAGACGCAATGGTAATGCGTGCGCCCATGTCCCAGCTTGGGTGTTTCAAAGCCATTTCTGGTGTAGCTGTTGCCAAGAAGTCGCGTCCCTTGCCACGGAAAGGGCCACCCGATGCGGTCAGCAATATCTTTTCAATTGGGTTGTGCTGTTCACCCTGCAAGCATTGGAAGATGGCCGAATGCTCGGAATCTACCGGGATAATTGGCACATTGTATTGCTTGCATAGTTTGGTCACCAGCTCGCCAGCCACCACCATGGTCTCCTTGTTAGCCAAGGCAATAACCTTGCCCGCCTTAATAGCCTCAATGGTAGGTCCCAATCCGGCATAGCCAATCAGCGCAGTCAGCACAATGTCCACTCCCGGCATGGCTGCCACCTGTTTCACGGCATCGTTGCCGCCCATCACCTCAATTGGCAAACCCGCCAAGGCTTCCTTCACCTCCTCGTAGTGGGCATTGTTGGCCATCACCACCACCTTTGGCAAGCACTTTTTAGCCTGCTCCACAAGCAAGGCAACATTGTTGTAACCGGTTATGGCTGCAACCTCATACAAGTCTGGCTTACGCGAAATAACGTCGAGCGCCTGGGTTCCTATTGAACCAGTTGAGCCCAAAATAACTATACTCTTCTTTTTCATTTTGAATCTCGTCTTTTCCATAGGTAGGCATAGCCTACCTTCTAAAAAACAAATTTACTAAAAATGTTGGCACGCATTTGGCATAAAGGGCAATTGACAACAATTTTTTATGTTTCGGTCTAGACATTCGTTTCCTCCTTCATTTACGTTACACAACAAAAAAGCGCCACATTCAGGAGGGCACTGAAAAACCTGCTCGCAGATAATTATCGCACTTGTGTATTGCACA
>JAKSKR010000044.1 GCA_024401645.1 Paludibacteraceae bacterium
ACGAACATAAAAAGAGGGTATATCATAAATGTTGCATTATGATACACCCCCTTTTATATTGCTACTTGACTGAAAAGTTTCCTTCTAATTAGAACTTAAGTACGGATGCGTGAAATGGACTTGGCGAGCCCTAAAAAGGCTAGAGAAAATGCGTAAACGGCAGCCTTGAATGCTAATTTTTTGTTTTTCACTGCAAAAAATCGGGAATAGCCGGTTTTCTCTCGCTAAATTTGTCTAATTTTGTAATCCATAAATCATCTAATAAAAGATATTCCGTGGGGGAGAAATTTGAATTGATAGCGAAAACCTTTCAAGGCTTGGAAGAAGTGCTTGCAAAGGAATTGGTAAAACTGGGTGCTGAAAAGATTGAAGTGTTGCGCCGTGGCGTCAGTTTCTGGGGAGACAAGGAAATGATGTACAAGGCAAACCTTTGCTTGCGTACTGCAGTTAGAATCATCAAACCTATCTGTACCTTTACGGCTGAAAATGCCGACGAAGTGTATGAGAAGGTGAAAGATTTTGGTTGGGAAGATTACCTCGACAACTCAAAAACTTTTGCCATTGACTCTGTCGTTTATTCCGACAGGTTCCGTCACTCACAATACCTTGCCTACAAGGTGAAGGATGCTATTGTTGACCGTTTCCGCGAACGCACTGGTCAGCGTCCTTCTGTTCGTTTGAATAATCCAGATTTAAGAATCAACGTCCACGTTTCTAACGTAGAGGTTACCTTGTCTATCGACAGTTCGGGTGAACCTTTGTTCAAGCGTGGCTACCGCACAGGTCAGACCGATGCGCCTATTAACGAGGTACTGGCCGCTGGTATTCTTTTGCTCTCGGGTTGGGATGGCCAGAAAGACCTCATCGACCCAATGTGTGGTTCTGGTACCTTCTTGGTTGAGGCCGCCCTCATTGCGAAGAACATTATGCCAGGCATCTACCGCGAAAGCTTCGACTTTGAGAAGTGGGCCGATTTCGATGCCGACTTGCTACAACGCCTTTATGACGATGATTCTCAAGAAAGAGAGTTTACTCACAAGATATACGGTTCTGACATCTTGAAGCAGGCCATTGCCATTACCGACGACAACGTTAAGAGCGCTGGTGTTACCGATTGCGTGGTAACTAAAGTTTGCCCGTTCGAGGAATTGGAATTGCCTTCAACCGATGCCGTTATCGTTTCAAATCCGCCTTATGGCATCCGTCTGCGCGATGGCGAAACCAGCACGTTGTACGAACGCTTGGGCGACAAGCTGAAGAAGGAATGTGCCGGCATGAGCGCCTGGATCATTACCCCTCCAAACCCAGACACCACCCAGAGCATTGGTTTGGCTCCAAACAAGCGCATTGCTCTTGACAATGGAGGCATAGCTTGCGAATTGCGCCGCTACGACATGTTTGCTGGCCGCCGCGACGACTTCTTGCGCGAGAAGGCTGCGAATGCCGATGCAGCGTCAACCGAAGGTGAAACCCCAGCCGAAGAGCTTGGCTACACTTTCCGCGAATATGCTTACCCAGACCCAGATGCACGCGAAATAGAGGAAAAACCTGCTCGCCGTGACGACCGTTCGGAACGCAAGCCTTTCGGTGCCCGCCGCGACGACCGTGGTGGCCGTTTTGGTAAGGACCGTGGCTCACGCGACAATACGCCTGAAGATGAGACAGATGGCTACACATTCGAGACTGAAGAAGAACGTGCAGCTTACTTGCAATACAAACTCCGTCACCGCCGTTTCGAAGAAAAGAAACAGCGTGAAGAACGCGAGGCTCGCCGTGCGGCTAAAGAAGCTGCTGCAAGTGGCGAGGGCAGGCCTGAACGTGGCGAAAGAACTGAAAGAAGTGGCGAACGCCGTGAAGGCGGTTTCCGTGGCAACGGACGCCGTGGCTTTAATTCGGAACGCGACCGCCAGTTCAACGGACCAACGGAACGCCGTACCGGTCAAAGCTGGCGTAACGACGGTTACCGTCCTCGCGAAGAAAGAGTTGGCTCACGTCCAAGACCTAGCCGTCACGACTTCCGCAACGACGAACATTTGCCAAAGCGCAATTTCGATCGCCGCAAGCCACGCAATGGCGAAGGTGATTGATAGGAGATAGTGTTGAATAAACAGACAAGGGGATGTGTCATATTAAGTTGACACATCCCCTTGTCTGTTTATTATTGGAATGGTTGCCTTGTGTGCTGTTAATGTTTGTTAAAATTGGGGGGGTAAAAAATTGCATTAATTTTTTTCGTTAATTTGCTAAAATACGAGAAATTAAAATTCAAATGAATAGAAATAAGCTACAAGCCGCATTCCTTTCAGCATTTATGCTAACAATGCCTACCTTTTTGCAGGCAAAAGATGCAACTGTCAAGAGAGTAGAGTTTGAAAAGACATCTTCAAACGACTTTATGAAATGGAGCCCTATCGGAGAAAAAGGAGTGATTTTTGCCTCTAAGGAAGATGACAAACATAAAGGTGCAGAAAAGAAGCACGAAATCTGGACAATCACAAAACTTGACACAATGCTTAATGGAATAGGGAGCGTTGACGTTAGCATGGAAACAGGTTGTGTTAAGAAATGGTTTGAAGCAGACAGCAACTTCTACATGATTAACACTAACTTTGGTGCTAGCAAAAGGTCTCAACAAAAATATGTGATACATATTCTTGACTATGACAAGATGACAACTAAAGAGTATGAGGGCACCGTAGATAAGTATTTTCCAACGTGGGAAGAGCCAATGGTATTGGGAGACTATCTATACATGCTTGGTAAAGCTTACTTTGCTAAACCCTTTATGCTAATTACAAACATTAAGACTGGAGAGTCGAATCTTATTGAAATCGAGACTCAAGAGAAAAAGAACTACATATTGATGTCAAATCAAGCTGACAAAGAGAACAACGAGATACAAGTGCTTATAAAGGAAAAAAATAAGAAAAGCGGGGACATAACAAAACTTCACACATTTTCAGGCTTAAAGAAGACTGGAGAAATAACTTTCGACTTAAAAGGTGACAAAAAATATCCAGCTTCAGCTTTCGTGACAAAAAACAAAGACGGAAACTATCTAATCTCTGGCACATACAAATTGGACGAGAACGGCAGTAATTCATGGGCAGCCGGCATATTCGTAATCAAGGCAGACAGCAACGGAAAGACTCAGTTCTCCACTTTCACAAACTTCCTTGACTTGAAGAACTTCACATCCTATATGTCTGACAGAAAGCAGGAGAGAATAGAGAATGAAAAAGCAAAGGCAGAGGCAAAAGGTAAAGAGTTCACAAAAGAATGTCGAATTCTTCCCTACAGAGTCATAGAGGATGACGACAAATACATTCTGACAGGCGAAGCGTACTACGAAGTATATAAACCTGAGGTACTCAAAAATGGTATGTCTACTAATGTGTTTGACGGATACAAATATACACATTATTTCCTTGCAGAGTACGACAAGGATGGAAAGATTGAATGGAGCAATGCGGCAGAACTACATGTCAAGAAGTCATACTCGCTAAAGCAACATTTGTCTATAAACAAAAACACAGACGCGCTACAGATTATCTATCCGTCATACAAGAGCATCTATAACACATCGTATGATGCAAACGGAGAGGAGATATCTTCAGAGAAAATCGAATATGTCAAGGATGAAGAGTACTTAAAGGCCGTTTACGAGAACGAGACATGGTATTGGTATGGAAACACATTCCTTTCTACTGACAGAATGAAAATCAAGGACGACAAAGGCAAACGCAAAGTGTTTAGCGTAGGAAAAATATCGTTCTAACAATCATCTATTGCAACAAAAAAAATCATGAAAAAGATAAAAAATTTCATTCTAATGGTCATACTGCTCTTGATGGGCAGTGTGTGCTTGGCACAGGAGGCTAAGAAAGACTCAATTTGGGGATTGGAGGTAGAATTAAATAATAATTCAATACAAATGAGTTATTATTGGGATTTCTCTAACAATGGATTAGAAAATACTTTTGCGTTCAAAGTTACATTTCGTTACAATGATAAGGTGCGATCAACTTATATACAATATGAAAAAGATGAGCTATGGGGAAAAATGTTTGAGAACTGTAAAATTGACACGATTTCCGATAGTGTGTGGAGAATCACAATATATGATTTGATTCCTGATTTCCCTAGTTTTAAAATACAAGATATAACAAAAATAAGTCTTGAAGGGGAATATAACTGTAATGTTAATACTATAGAGTTTATACCACAAAGACTTCCTGTCACCGAACACGAATACGTTGACCTCGGTCTGCCAAGCGGAACGCTTTGGGCGACCTGCAACGTTGGTGCCACCAAACCTACCGAATACGGCGACTATTTCGCATGGGGAGAGACCAAACCGAAAGAGGTTTATGCCGACTCAACATACAAATGGTTTAATGCCGATTCTAAAATTTATACAAAGTATAATTCAGAAGATGGATTGAAGACACTTCTCCCCGAGGATGACGCGGCGACAGCCAACTGGGGATCAGAGTGGCGCATGCCGACAAACGAGGAGCAGAGAGAGCTAGTAGAGGAGTGTCAATACCAAATGACGGAGGTCAACGGCGTGTACGGAGCGAAATTCACAGGAAAGAACGGCAACTCTGTCTTTTTCCCTGCCGCAGGCTTCCGCTACGGCTCGGTTGTCGGCTATGAGGACTGCGACGGCTTCTACTGGTCGTCTTCGCTCGACGAGAAGGACTACGCTCGCGGCTTGAACTTCGGCGCGAAGGGCTTCTATTGGAGCGGCAGCGACTACCGCGGCGACGGGTTTAGCGTCCGTGCGGTCGCAAATAAAACAACTGATATAGAAGAATACGTTGTCTCATTCTATACACAAGACAGCGTCTTGATAGAAAGCCAGAAGGTGGAGAAAGGCAAGTCGGCAACAGCTGTAGATGCACCTGTGGTAGATGGTTACGAGTTCATCGGTTGGAGCGACTCTTCTTTCACCAACGTCACGAAAGACCTGGACATCTATGCTCAATACAAAGCAATAACAAAGGATACGCTTCCTGTCAGCGGCCAAATAGCCGGACACGACTACATTGACCTTGGACTTCCAAGCGGCACACTATGGGCAACCTGCAACGTGGGTGCAACCACGCCAACAGGATACGGTCATCATTTCGCCTGGGGCGAGACAGAGACTAAAAAGGTTTACGATTGGAGTACCTACAAGTGGTGTGAAGGCAGTAAGAACAGTCTAACCAAATACTTCGACAAAAAGATGGAGTTGGATTCAGAGGACGATGCTGCCATGGTGAATTGGGGCAAGGAGTGGAGAATGCCTACTAGCGAGGAACAGGGAGAACTGTTAGAGAACTGTTATATGGTTTGGACGACCAACTACCTTGGAACGGATGTGGCAGGTGTGATATTCTATAAGGCAAAGGATGAGAAAGATAAAGGAGAATACATTGCTGAATGGAGACAAAGGGATTTGTCGGCATCATATAATGCGGCTTATGATGCTCATATTTTCCTTCCTGCTGCGGGAGGCCGTTGGGGAAATGATAATAACAGCGAAGGCAAATACTGGTCGTCTTCGCTTTCGCTTGAGTACGACAAACATTACCACGCTAGTTTCTTGGGCTTTACTGGAAAAGACTTTGGGCATGACGAACCATACTATTGCATCTATGGATTCTCTGTCCGTGCGGTTGCAAACGGCACCTCAACCAGTGCATCAACCATCAGCAACCATGCATTGTTGGTTTATGCCGACAACGGCACCATCCACGTCGCCAATGCACAGGCAAACACGAAGACTCAGGTGTTTGATATGAGCGGCAAGGCAGTGGCTTCTGGCACTACCGATGCTAACGGAAATGTGGAAATATCGCTTTCAACTTCGAAAGGCGTTTATGTAGTGACCGACGGCAACCAGTCGACCAAGGTTATACTCAAGTAGCCAAGGTGGCAGCAAACTGCCGTAATAACCCACAAAAAAGCCATTGGAATTTTTCAATCCAATGGCTTTTTTATGTTACTAGCATTGCGTTAATCCTTTAACTGTGCAGAATTGACAGGTTAATGGATGGCAATGATTATGGGAGACGTCAACGTCTCTTCTTAAAGAATTTTTTCATAAGGTCGGCACATTCGTCTTCAAGCACGCCACTAACCACCACGCATTTGGGGTGGAGTGCCGATGGCGAGAATTGGGTGTAGCCGCGTTTGGGGTCGGAAGCCCCGTAAACAACCTTCGAAATCTGCGACCAACCAAGTGCACCCGCACACATGATGCAAGGCTCTACGGTGACGTAAAGTGCGCAGTCGGTCAAGTATTTGCCGCATTCGCCAGCCGCTATGGTGATGGCTTGCATTTCGGCATGTGCCGTTACGTCGTTCAACGCTTCGGTGAGGTTGTGTGCCCTGGCAATGACCTGCCCGCCGCTTACGACAATGGCACCGATGGGTATTTCCCCCTCGTCGCCCGCAATGCGAGCTTCGGCAAGCGCCATGCGCATATAGTCCTCGTCACTCTTTCCTGTCAGCATGGCTTATTTCTTTACAAGTTTGGTAAGGTCAACACCCGGAGGCATGAATTGAGCCACGTCTTTGCCGTAGCGGAACACGTCGCGCACAACAGTAGAACTTATGAACGAATGTTGAGGCTCGGTGAACAGCAAGATGGTGTCGATGCCCGAAATCTGTCGGTTAGCATCGGCAATGGTCTTCTCGTACTCGAAGTCTTGAATGGAACGGATGCCGCGGAGGATGATGGTTGCACCAACTTCCTTGGCATAGTCAACGGTCAGCTGGTCGTAGCTGTCGACCACAACGCGTGGGTCATTGGCAAAAGCCTCGTGGATGATGTTCTTGCGCGTCTCCAAGTCGAAAAGCGTGTGCTTGGCACCGTTAACACCAATGGCAACCACAATTTTGTCTACAAATGCCAATGCACGGTTCACAATGGAGTAGTGACCGATGGTGAATGGGTCGAAGCTGCCAGGAAATACGGCAACCCTTAATTTCCCATTTTCTGTTTTGCTCATTATTCTGTTTTCTTTAGGGGGGACGGGAATTCCCGCTCCCCGTTTATGATTTTAGTTCCGAGTCGTCTTCCGCCTCATCGTTATCGTTACTCTCTTCCTTTTCAGGGAAAGCATTCCAGCCCTGTGCAACAATGTTGTGTTCCAGACCGTCGCGGCCAATCAGGCAACACCCAAGCTCGGGCTTGGTGGTGTGGCCAATAACCTTGATGCCTTTAAGGTTTTGGAAGACATCGTTCATTTCAAGCGGAACGGTGAAAAGGAGTTCGTAGTCTTCGCCACCATGAAGGGCAACCGTGCTCACGTTCATGTTCACCTCTTCGGCCATGACGGCAGTTTGGTAGTCGATAGGCAAGCGGTCTTCGTAGATGCGGCAACCCACGTTGCTCTGTTTGCAGATGTGCAGCAACTCGGAAGACAATCCGTCGGAAATGTCCATCATGGAAGTTGGCACCACGTTGATGCGTGCCAAGGCCTCAATAATGTCCTTGCGGGCTTCCGGTTTCAGCTGGCGTTGAATGATGTAGCTTTTAGCGGCAAAGTCGGCATCGTCGGAGTCGGGACGTAGCCCCGTCTGCATGAAGACCTTGTTCTCGCGTTCCAAGAAGAGAAGGCCCATGTAGGCAGCGCCCAGGTCGCCGGTCACGCAAATGAGGTCGGTGCTGCCCGCAGTGTTGCGGCAAACCACCTTGTCGGGGTCGGCCTCGCCAATGCAGGTGATGGAAATGGCCAATCCGGTAAGGCTAGACGACGTGTCGCCACCAATAATGTCGACGCCATACTGTTCGCAAGCAATGCGGATGCCCGCATAGAGTTCGTCGATATCTTCAACCGCAAACTTCTTCGAGAAAGCCAACGAAACGGTAATCTGCTTGGGTGTACCGTTCATGGCGTAGATGTCGGAGAAGTTAACAACGGCAGACTTGTAGCCCAAGTGTTTAAGTGGGCAGTATGCCAGGTTGAAATGTACACCTTCCATCAAGAGGTCGGTGGTGACCAGCACGCGCTTGCCGTTGTTGTAGTTGAGGATGGCCGCATCGTCGCCCACACCCTTCAGGGTCGACTCGTTAGGGTCAGGCAAGTTCTCGGTCAAGTGCTTTATGAGTCCGAATTCGCCCATAGAGGCAATTTCGGTTCTTTTCTTCCTATCTTCCATGTTAGCCTATTATATATAAAGGTCAGCAATGGCTTGCTCAATGGCAAGAGGGAAGTAGATGTATTCGAGCTTATGAACGTTAGCGGCAACGTCGTCGGGGGTGTCGGTCGGAGAAACCGCGCAGTGCGCCTGGCAAATGGTGTTGCCGTGGTCGTAGTGGCTGTCGACGTAGTGGATGGTGATGCCGCTTTCGGTTTCCTTTGCAGCCACAACAGCCTCGTGCACATGGTGGCCATACATGCCCTTGCCTCCGTATTTAGGAAGGAGGGCAGGGTGAATGTTGACGATGCGGCGTGGGTAGGCATCGACCATAGCTTCCGGAATCTTAAGAAGGAAACCGGCAAGGATGATGAAGTCGATGTTGTTATCCTTAAGCAACTTTAATATGGTGCCGTCTTCCAACTCTTGCTTCGAGAAGGTTTGAGATGGAATACCAAGCTTCTTGGCACGTTCGTGAACGTAGGCGTCTTGCTTGTTAACAAGGATAAAAGGGAAGCAAACCTCTTTATTGTTTTCGAAGTGCTTAATAATGTTCTCGGCATTGCTACCAGAACCCGAAGCGAAAATGGCAATTCTTTTCATGTTCTTAATTGTGTTTGAGTGCTTAAAATATGTTATAAAAAGCGCTATTTGTCGAAAATGGCAGATGTTTCTTTTTATAGAATGCTCAAAATTACTAATTTTGTGCAGTTTTTTTGAAAAACTATTGTAATAAAGCGAGAAAATAATTTTCTTTGCAATTACAATTTTACGCAATTAACATTTATTCATTAATTTAAAAGATAAAAATTATGGCAAACGAAGAAGTAGCATCAAGAGTAAAGGCTATCATCGCTGACAAGTTGGGTGTTGAAGAATCAGAAGTTACTGCAGAAGCAAGCTTCACTAACGACCTTGGTGCTGATTCTCTTGACACTGTAGAATTGATCATGGAATTCGAAAAGGATTTCAACATCACTATTCCAGAAGAAGAATCTACAAAGATCGTAACTGTAGGTGACGCTATCGCTCACATTGAAGCTGCAGTTGCAAAATAAATTAGAATTTTAAAAGCTTTTTCATAAAGTATGGAATTAAAAAGGGTAGTAATTACCGGTCTTGGTGCCGTTACCCCTCTAGGTAACTCTGTTCCAGAAACATGGAAGGCCGCCCTTGAAGGTGTAAGTGGAGCTGCTCCGACCACATTGTTCGACGCTTCAAAGCACAAGACCCAGTTCGCGTGCGAGGTTAAGAACTTTGATCCGTTGCTCTACTTCTCAAAAAAGGATGTTAGAAAGTTTGACCGCTATGCACAGTTTGCAGTAGCAGCAGCTACTGAAGCCGTGAAGGATGCCAACTTCGACATGGAGACCCTCGATACTAATCGTGTGGGCGTTATCCTTGCTTCTGGTATCGGCGGTATTTCTACTTTCGAAGAGGAAGTCGGTGACTTCTATATGGACCCTGAACGCAACCCTCGCTTCAACCCATTCTTCATTCCGAAGATGATTGGCGACATTGCTGCAGGTCAGGTTTCAATGATGTATGGTTTCCGTGGTCCTAACTTCGGTACCGTATCGGCTTGTGCCTCTTCAACCAACGCAATTTGCTGCGCATTCGATACCATTCGCTTGGGCAAGGCAAATGCAATAGTAACAGGTGGCGCAGAAGCTGCCATTACTGCTGCAGGTGTTGGTGGCTTTAATTCCATGAAGGCGCTTTCAACCCGCAACGACTCGCCAGCAACCGCTTCTCGTCCATTCTCACTGTCTCGCGACGGTTTCGTAATGGGTGAAGGTTCTGCAGTGCTCGTCTTTGAGGAACTTGAACACGCTTTGAAACGTGGCGCTAAGATTTATGCTGAAGTTGTAGGTACTGCTGGTTCGGCAGATGCTCATCACATCACAGCCCCTCATCCAGAAGGTTTGGGTGCAAAGTTGGTGATGGAGGCTGCCCTTCAGGATGCTGGAATGAAGCCTGAAGATATCGACTATATCAACGTTCACGGAACATCTACCCCTGCGGGCGATGTTGCCGAGTTGAAGGGCGTTCAAGAAGTATTCGGCGATGCTGCATACAAGTTGAACATTAGCTCAACCAAGTCGATGACAGGTCACATGCTTGGCGCAACAGGTGCCGTAGAAGCTATGTTCTGCACACTTGCTGTTGTTAACGACATCATCCCTCCTACAATCAATCATGCAGAGGGTGACGATGATCCTCACCTAGATCCGAAGTTGAATTTGACTTTCAACAAGGCACAGAAGCGTGTTGTAAGAGCTGCGCTCTCAAACACCTTTGGCTTTGGTGGCCACAATTCTTCTGTAATTGTTAAGAAATTCGCTAAATAAGAACGTGTTTAACAATCTTATTCAAAAAATAAGGCTCTTGAGGGTTCCCCGAAAAGAGCCTTATCTTTTTTTGACGGGTATAGACATTATACCTAAAAACATTCACTACTACGAAGTTGCCTTTTCGCACAAGTCGGAAGGTAAGAAGGTCGATGGTAAACAGGTCAACAACGAACGTCTGGAATATCTGGGCGACGCCTTGCTTGATGCTATAGCTGCTGACATCCTTTACGGCGCTTACCCTAACAAGCCCGAAGGATTCCTAACCAATGCGCGTGCCAAGCTGGTGCAGCGCGAAACCCTTAATAAAGTAGCTGTAGCAATGGGTTTAGACAAGATGGTTGTTTTCCCTGTTAAGAACCAGTCGCATAACATCAATGTCTACGGTAATGCATTCGAAGCCCTTGTAGGGGCTATCTTCCTAGACTATGGTTACGACAAGTGCCGTTCTTTCTTTGCCGACGTGGTGTTGCAACGCTACCTCAACCTTGAGAAGACCGTTAGTGTTGAGGTGAACTTCAAGTCGAAACTGATTGAGTGGTGCCAGAAATTTAAGGCACAACTCGACTTTAACCTCTTGGAGACCAAGAAAGATGCACAGGGAAATCCGCAGTTCCAAACCATGGTAATGATTAACGGTATACCGGCGGGTTCGGGCATTGGCTACACCAAGCGCGACAGCCAGCAGAAAGCAGCGCAAAAGGCATTGGCAAAGGTACGTACCAATAAGATGCACTACCTCAACTCGAAAGTGTTGAAGAAGGAAAGTGCCGTAAAAAGCGTACCCGACCAGCAGTGGCCGCCTGTTGAACAGAACAGTGACGATCAATCTGGAGAAAAGTCTTGATAATTGACTTCCTACTAATAGGGGATGTGCCATTTGGCATGTCCCTTTTTCTTAATTTCCCGATCTATTTCGGACGTTGTGGCGATGTATAGTTGTGATTATTAACAATATTTAATTTGCAACTATTCTGCTTGAAAAGTTGCAATTTTAACGAGTCTTCCCTACCTTTGCCCCGAATTATACTCAACACTACATGTTAAACAATTTACATTTGGGTACTATCGCTTCTGAAAATGCAGAGCGATTTGGCGATAAGATTGCCTTCTATCACAAAGATTCAAAGAGTGGAAGCTGGCTGCCTATTACTTGGCGCGAAACAAACGAGCAGGTAGTTCGCATGGCACATGCTTTCTTGGCTTATGGCTTAAAGCCAGGCGACAAGGTGGGAATCTTCTCACAGAACATGGTAGAGATTATCGTGGTCGACTTGGCGTTGCAAGCTATTCGTTGTGTATCTGTTCCTATGTATGCAACCCAGAGTGCAGAACAGGTAGACTATATTGTAAAGGACGCAAACATTGAAATCATATTCACAGGCGAACAGTATCAGTTCGACGAGACGGTTAAGGTCATTGCCAACAACAGCATCTTGAAGAAAGTGGTCGGCATTAGTCCTGCAATCGACTTCAAGGGCCTTGCACAGGCTGTTCGTTACGACGAGTTCTTGAAGTTGGGCGACGGTAAGCCTGAACTTCACACCGAATATGAAAACCGACAGAAACAACTCAACCTCGAAGACCTTTCTATCCTTATTTACACTAGTGGAACCACTGGCGAGCCTAAAGGTGTAATGCTTACTGCAGGAAATGCGTCTCAAGCGTTGAAGATACATAAGCAAAGAATGATTAGCGTGTTGTCGAAAGGCTGCACCTCAATGTCGTTCCTTCCGCTTAGCCACATTTTCGAGCGTGGTTGGACGTATATGTGCATGATGAGCCAGATGCCGGTTTATGTGAATACCAATCCGAAGGAAATTCAGAAGACCTTGAAGGAAGTGCGTCCGAACTGCATGTGTGCGGTTCCGCGTTTCTGGGAGAAGGTTTATTCTGGCGTTCACGAAAAACTCGATTCATTCCCAGGCATCATCCGCAAGTTTGCTAACCATGCCATTGAGGTTGGTAAGGAATATAACCTTGGCCACCTTATGGTCAACAAGAAACCTTCGGCATGGCTCACCCTCCGTTACAAGTTCTACGACAAGACCTTGTTCCACATGCTCCGTAAGGCAGTGGGTGTCGACAAGGGTGTTATGTTCCCAGTTGCAGGCGCGGCTTGTAGCGAACGCGTAAACGCCTTTATGCACAGCGTAGGCATTAACTTCGTTGTAGGTTATGGTCTTACCGAAACCTTTGCAACCGTGTCGTGCTACCCTGTAGAAAATGGCGGTTATGTGCTAGAGTCGGCCGGCGAGCTTATGGACGGTTATGAAGCCAAGATTGACCCAACCAACAACGAGATATTGTTGAAGAGCCCTACCATCACCCCTGGTTACTACAACAAGCCAGAGGCTAACAGGGAAACCTTTACCGAAGACGGATTCTTCCGCACAGGCGATGCTGGCCGCATTATAGAAGGTGGACGTTACCCACAAATTGTTATTGTGGAACGCATTAAGGAACTCTTCAAGACGTCTAACGGCAAGTACATTGCACCACAGCAGATAGAAATGTTGCTCGATGGCGATAAGTATATTGACCAGAGCTGCGTTATTGCCGATGGCCGTAAGTACGTGACTGCCCTTCTGGTTCCGGAATACAAACAGGTGGAAGATTTTGCGGCTGAAAACGGCATTACCTACAACTCGCGCGAAGAGTTGTTGGCAAACGCAAAGGTGAACGAACTGTTCACACAGCATGTTAAGGAAGCCGTTGCCAAGTTGGCGGCTTACGAGCAGGTAAAGTACTTTGCCTTGTTGCCTGAACCATTCAACATGGATAAGGGCGAACTGACCAACACGTTGAAGATGAAGCGTAAGGTCATTAATCAGCACTTTGCCGATAAGATTGAGGCCATGTACCAGAACTAAATTTTTGTGCGAAATAGAAAGAAAAGAGGATGCCGAAAGCATCCTTTTTTCGTTTGTAAATGGGTGCTAATGTTTCTTACCACAATTTTTCGTAACTTTGCAGCCGAAATAACAAAATAACTGTTTAATTAAATGATTACGATAGACCAACTTAAAGATGTGTTGGAACGCGAGGGCGCGTTGAGGAGGTATCTTTGACGTCGATGCCAAGTTAATCCAGATTGAAGAAGAAGAATTGAGAACCCAGGCTCCTGGCTTTTGGGACGACCAGAAGGCAGCCGAAGCCCAAATGAAGAAGGTAAAGGACCTAAAGAAGTGGGTTGAACTTTATAACGAAGTGCATGTTGCTGCCGAAGAGACACAGAATGCCTTCGATTTCTATAAGGAAGAGATCGTTACAGAAGAAGAGGTCGACACGGCCTATGCGCACGCAATGGCTTTGATTGAAGACCTTGAATTGCGCAACATGTTGCGTAACGAAGAAGACCACATGGATGCCGTGCTGAAAATTGTGGCAGGTGCCGGTGGTACCGAAGCTCAAGACTGGGCCGACATGCTCTTCCGTATGTACCAGCGTTGGTGCGAACGCCGCGGCTACACCTACAGTATTTCTAACTTTCAGGAAGGTGATACCGTTGGTGTGAAGACGGCTTCTATTGAAATTCATGGCGACATGGCTTACGGTTACTTGAAGAGTGAAAACGGCGTTCACCGTTTGGTGCGCGTTTCGCCTTACAATGCACAGGGTAAGCGCATGACCTCGTTCTCGTCGGTCTTCGTTGTGCCTTTGGTCGACGACAGCATTGAAGTGAATGTAGATGTGAGCAAGATTTCGTGGGATACCTTCCGTTCGAGTGGTGCGGGTGGTCAGAACGTAAACAAGGTAGAGTCGGGCGTACGCTTGCGTTACCAGTTTACCGACCCTTACACCGGTGAACAGGAAGAAATCTTGATTGAAAACACCGAGACCCGTGACCAACCTAAAAACCGCGAAAACGCTATGCGCCAGTTGCGCTCAATCCTCTACGATAAGGAGTTGCAACACCGCTTGGCTGAACGCGACAAGGTGGAAGCTGCCAAGAAGAAGATTGAATGGGGCTCGCAGATACGAAGCTACGTGTTTGACGACCGCCGTGTGAAAGACCACCGCACCAACTACCAGAGCAGTAACGTGCAGAACGTGATGGATGGCGACATAGACGACTTCATTAAGGCTTACCTTATGGAGTTTGGTGGTACCGAGGCAAAGTAAAACATTGCTTACATATAGTTACAGAAAAGAGGGCGACAACGTCCTCTTTTCTTTTTTAGAAGCTGTTTAAATTTTTTTATTAAGAATTCTTTCGTAAAAATTTTAAACAGCTTCTTGGGTTAACACTTATGGGACTTTTTTGCCAAATGTGTGGCTAAAACCTTATTTTTGCAAGTGTAAAACCATTCTATTCAATCGTGTTATGCGAAAACTGATTATTGCCATCTTCTGCCTCCTTACATGCACGGTGCAGGCTGCACTACGCATTAACGAGGTTATGCAGTGCAATATAAACGGCGTGATGGATGACCTTAACGAATATGCCGACGGTTGGGTGGAGTTGTTTAACGATGGCGCTGAACCCCAAAACCTAAACGGTTACGCCATTGGTGAGAAAAGGGATAAAGAAAAGGCTTTTGTGCTGCCTGACGTTTCTGTTGCCCCTAAAAGCTATCTGTTGGTCTACTGTGACAAGGAAAATGTGGGACTACATACCGACTTCCGTCTCGATACCGACGCACCTTCAGCTCTATACCTTTGGACAAGCGACGGAACGGTGGCCGACTCCGTTAGTCTGCCGACCATGCTGGTGCCCAACACGCCCTACGGCCGCATAAAAGAAGGGTGGTCCTTCTTGCGAAAACCGACACCGCTAGGCAAGAATGGAACCGACAAGGTGACGGCTGTGCTAGACGCACCAACGTACTCGGTCGAGGGTGGGGTGCTGACCGAACCAACCATGCTGAAGCTTTCTTTGCCCCAAGGCGCACCTGCCGATGCCTACATTATGTACACACTCGACGGTTCAACCCCAAGGGAAGACAATGGCAAGCTTTACCTACAGCCTATACCACTGACGCAAACGGTGGCCGTGCGTGCAAAGTGCTTTTCGAAGAAGATGGCTAGTGCCCCTACGGCTACGCATACCTACGTTTTCCTTAACCGACAGCCGACCTTACCCATAGTTTCGTTGGTGACCGACGATGCCAATTTCTTCGATCCGTTAATCGGCATCTATACCCGTGGCGTTTATGCCGAAAAGCACCCCGAAGCTAAGCCGGTACTCACGGTGTTGGGTAAGGGCAACTACTTCTTTAAATGGAACAGACCTGTCAACATTGAGTATTTTGTGCAAGAAAACCGTGAGGCGGTCGTTAACCAGATGTGCGAGACGCGCATTGGTGGCAACTCAAGCCGACGCATGCCTTTAAAGGCATTGGTGCTGATGGCAAACAAACATTTTGGGAAGAAAAACTTTGCTTATCCGTTCTTTGCCGACAAGCCTTGGCAAGAAAAGAACAGGTCTATAACGTTGAGGACCTCGAGCCAAGATGCCAAGTCGACCTATCTGCGCGATGCCTTTGCGCATCAGTCGTTCAAACATACGGGGCTCGATTACCAGGCCTACCAACCAGCCATCTTCTTCTACAATGGTGAGTATTGGGGACTGCGCAACTTGCGCGAACGCACCAACGACGACTACATTTGGGCAAACCAGAACAAGTTGGAAGACTTTGACCTGGTGGAAGGATTCTACGGTTCGCTGAAGGATGGCGACTTGGATGATTTTAACCGCTTTAAGGCAACTTATTCTAACGAGCAGTCGACTTACGAACAGCTGGATGCGTTGATGGACATCAACGAGTTTCTTGACTATTTCGTGCTCTACTCGCTGTACTGCAATACCGACTTCCCCGGTAATAACGTGCTGATGTGGAAACCGAAACAGCAGGGAGCCAAGTGGCGCTGGATTGCCAAGGACTTCGACGTGTCGATGGGGATGGTCGACTCGCCATATAACCTCCGCTACTTGAACTATATTACGCGCACCGAACCCTTCTTGAACCGTGGTGACTTCAACAACGAGCAGTCGTGCCAACTGTTCAAGAAACTATTGTCGTTCCCTAACTTCCGCGACGCCTACATCGATAGGGCCGCCGTCTATATGGGAACGTTTGCCAGTGCCGACAGCCTGTCTTCGCTGCTCGACAGCCTAGCGGCTAACATTGAGTACGAAATGCCTTTCTTTGCCGAAAAGAGGGGTTATAGCGAAGAATTGTGGGAAGCTTCGCTTATTAATGTGAAGGAGTGGCTAAAGAGGCGTGTGCCGTTCTTTTATTCCGACTTGTCTTCCTTCTTCCAATTGGGGAAGGATGTGCCCCTGCTGATTGATGCCGGTGGTAAGTCCTATTTCAACAATTACAAGCTGGCCAATGGCAAGTTCAATGGCCGTTATTTCGAGAAACGTGCTATTACCTTATGTAACGACAGTGCTGCCGGTTACGTTGGCGAACCTTCAAAAGCTTATGCCTTTTCGGTGCGCCGCATTGACGAAACGTGGCGCGAACGTGACTTGTATGCCGCAGATGGGTTGGACGATGCCGACTGGGTGGCGCAATATGTGAAGGGCGACAGCCTCTATACCGAATGCTATGCGGGCGAGACGTTGCGTTGGTCCATTCCAACGGGTGCTGCCAGTGTGCGTTTGGCTAAACGTGCATGTGGCACAACGGTGATTGACAATAGTGACTTGACGTTTGTGGCTTGCGACTTCTCGGGTAGGGTGGTGGCACAAGGCAAGTATGGTGACGTGATGCAAGTGCTGGCAAACAACAAGACCTACATTCTATATTCTTACCGGAATGGCGTGGAAGTGCGCAAGTGGAAAGTCCGGAAAATTTAACCAACTTCTTAAGGGGCTTGCAGATTGAAAGGAACTGAAGATAATGCACAAAAAACAAGGTGTTCCATTTCTGAAACACCTTTTAGAGTGGTTGCGGGAATAAGACTCGAACTTATGACCTTTGGGTTATGAGCCCAACGAGCTACCAACTGCTCCATCCCGCATATAACCATTCGGGTTAACTTCCCGATTGCGAGTGCAAAATTATACTAAAAAAATGAACGATGCAAGTTATTCGGTCAAAATTTTCAAAAACTCGGCGAAAAAATGGCTAATTTGACAGAAATGGCCAAAAATACCCCCCTGAATGTGATGGCACTGAAAAAGCCAACCCTTTTCGGCAAGGATGAAAAAATGAAGGGATT
>JAKSKR010000045.1 GCA_024401645.1 Paludibacteraceae bacterium
ACATTGGCTTCGCCGACCTGTCGGTTCTCATAATGGGACGTATCGGAAGCATTTTTGATGCGCACGAAAAGAAAATATGACACATTGATGTGATGCGCAATCAAATCAACGAAGACGCGGATAGTATCATGAGAGTATTATCTTAACATGAATTCGACGAATTGTAATTAAAAGAGAGTCAATTGGTTGTAGAATGTACGTTCGACGTGAATGCACGCTTCCTATAGAAAAAAGCAGTAAGCGGTTATAGACCCCAACATATTTACAACAAAGTTCTCAAAGCATCGATGCCTGGGGTGCTCAACCTGAACAATGTTCTTCAGTTCGTCATTAACAGTTTCGATAATCGCTCTCTTTCTAAGCAATAATTTCCCTTGAAAACCTTATGAATATGGATTCTTTGGTTGCGACATACTCTCAATGGGGTGCTGTCAACAAAGCTTATACCAGTGCATTTGCCAAGCAGTACTTTCTTTATGAAAATAGCAAGCGGTATGGCTGCAATTTTCTGTAATGCCATCGATAAGATTAATCACGACTAACAGAACGGTAGTCCCCCAAAAATATGAAATGAGGCAGCATCATAATTCATTTTGATACTGCCTCATTTCCTTTTCCTAAAATCAACAAACCTTATGGCAACTTGTTTTGTTCATCGTCCTTAATGGCAAGCAAGCGGTTCATTTCTTCCGTCGAAAGGGCGAAGTCCATAGCGCTGTTCTGAATCATGAACTCTTTGTGCGTCGTCTTTGGCAACGGCAGCAGGCCAAGCTGCATGTCGAACTTAATGGCAGCTTGCGTTACGGTTACGTTGTGTGCTTGTGCAATTTCTGTCAGCACGGGGTGCTTCAGTAGGCGTCCGGTTGCGTTGGGCGAATAGGCTTCAACCACAATGCCGTTCTTGTTGCAGAAGTCGATGATCTGGTCAGGAACGTGCCCTACGTGAACGCGAATCTGGTTAGCCTCAGGTATTTCTTCGCTGTGGTCGAAAATGTTCTGCAAGTCTTCTATGTTGAAGTTCGAAACGCCAATGTGCTTCACCCAACCGTTTTTCTTTGCCTCGCATAGGGCCTTCCACACTTCCACGTTCTCTGCCAGGTATTTCTTTGGCGAACCGCCGTGCATTTCGTCCCATGGCTTTGGTGCGTGAATGAGTAATAAGTCAATGTAGTCGAGGCCCAGGTTCTTGTACGATTCCTTTATGCTCTTCATGGCACAGTCGTAGCACTTCCTTTCGGCTGGCACCTTGGTGGTGATGAAGAGGTTCTCGCGGGCAATGCCGCTTGCCTTAATGGCCTTACCCACGCCAACTTCGTTCTCGTAGGCGTTTGCGGTGTCAATGTGTGTGTAACCCACTTCCAAGGCTTCTGTTACGCAGCGGCAAGCATCTTCGTTGCTAATCTGCCAGGTGCCAAATGCCAAGTTCGGAATAAGGGCCCCACTTCTCAATTTCATGTATTCGGTTTTCATCTGTATTTTGATTTTTGTGTAAAAGCTTTTTCAAAGGTAGTTTATTTTTTTTCAATAGGTGACAATTGTATCTGTAAATCATAATCCGTATATTGTATTTTGTTTTCAAAAAGATGATAATGAACAGATTTCAAATATTCCCCCTCGCTCTTCTTTTGGGGGGTAGTTCGCTTTACGCACAAGATTCTAACAAGCCCGGTTCTTTGACGGATATGGGTGAAAGTGGACTTTCCCAAGAGGCTGTGTTTGCCTTACAAAAGGCGGCTGAAAACAATGACGCGGATGCCATGTACCAAATGGGATTGTTCTACCGCGATGGTATAGCTGTTACTGCCGATTCTGCCAAGGCGGTTAATTGGTTGACCAAGGTGGCCAACCTGAAACGGACCGATGCCATGCTGGCGCTTGGCGCCCTTTACAACAATTTCCAATTTGTGAAGACGAATGCTACCGACTATGCCAAGGCGGCTTATTGGTATGCCAAGGCTGTGGAACTTGGCGATGCCGAAGCCAAGGCCCAACTGGGCGTGTTGTATGAAAACGGACGGGGGGTGGAACTAGATTGGGTGAAGGCGACCGAATTGTACGAATCGGCAGCCAAACAGAAACATCCGTTTGCTATGACCCGTTTGGCTCATTGTTATGCCGAAGGCCATGGCGTTCCACAAAGTTACGAAGATGCTGTCGATTACTACAAGATGGCAGCCAAACAGAATTACCAACCGGCACAGTGCCAGCTGGGTTATATGTATCTGCGTGGCAAGGGTGTTAAAAAGGACGAAAGCAAGGCTGTGAGCTATTTCCTGGCTGCGGCAGACAGGGGCCTTTGCGATGCCACCTTCCCCTTGAGCCAGTGTTACTTGGAAGGTAAGGGCGTTGCTAAAGATACAACGTTTGCCTTGCGTTGGTTGAATGCGGCTTCTGACTGTGGCGTCATCGATGCCCAGTACCAACTGGCAACGTTCTACCAGAATGGTCTTGGCATGCAGAAGGACGATAGTGCATCTTTCCGCTTGTTTCAGAAGGTGGCCGATGCTGGCGACTATAGGGGGCAATATGCCGTTGGCTATTGTTACGAAAACGGTTTAGGCACGGTTGCCAATGTTGAGAGGGCTATGGAGTGGTACAAGATGTCGGCTAACCAGGGGGGCGTTAGTGCACAGGTGGCACTCGGCAAACTCTATTTCGATGGTGTGAAAATCAAAAGGGGCTATGCCACTGCTTTCGACTGGTTCATGAAGGCTGCTTACCAGGGCGACCGCTTCTCGCAACTGAAGATTGCCGAATGCTACGAAAAGGGACTTGGCGTTAAAAAGAACCTAGAGAAAGCTGAATATTGGTACAACATTGTTGCCAACCAATAGCCTGTTAATCTAATAAAACTGACGGAATTTAGCTAAATTCGTTCAACGTGACTGAAGGAATTTAGCTAATTTTATTAATGCGACTGACGGAATTTAGCTAAATTCGTTCAATGTGACTGATGGAATTTAGCTAAATTCATTCAATGCGACTGAAGGAATTTAGCTAAATTCGTTCAGTATGACCGAAGAAATTTAGGAAATCTTACAAAAGTGGTGTGAAGGTGTCTTGTGTGCCAACTAAAAAATGAGGTGTATCATAAGTCATTCTGATACATCTCATTTCCCTTTTGAGACATCAACCTTGGTTTTCTGAAGTTTTCGTTTTCTGTGTTAGACTGTTTTTTAAGACATCATAGATGTCTGTTTTCCAAGGCCTTCCCAATCGAAAGATTTGTGTTTAAAGGCCTGTTTTCTGTTAAACAACTTTGTGCAATTAGTCTGTCGAATTCTCTTGAATGCCCAACTTTGACATTAATATACTCCTTTTGATTGTCAGAATTATAATGTAATTTCCTACTGGTTCCCATTTATTTCTTGCTATTCTGCTTATATTTGTAAATAATATATGGTACAGACGTTGCCAGATTTTGTTTATAGAGTATAAACGCCGACCAAAATTGTATAGATTATGATTCAAAAATTCGAAGATTACATGTTACCGATTTTGACATTATTGTCTGATGGAATAATAAGAAAATCTTGTGATTTACATGTTGTCGCAGACATTTGTGGTATAAGTGAAGACGAAAAATCCACAATGTTAACGAGTGGAACACAACCACTATATCAGAATCGAATATCCTGGGCAAAAACATATTTACTTAAAGCAGGACTCATAGAACGTCCTAATAAGAATCAATATACAATTAGTAAAAAAGGTCGAGAATTTTTGTCTACAAATCCAAAAGTCATTAATAAGAAAATTCTAGAAGAAATGACTCCCGGATTTTTAGGTAAACATCCAAATGAAAATAAGACGACATCTGGATTGACAGAAGGTGTAGATGAGATTGATGTGACAATGACTCCTGATGAATACATGGAGAATGCTTACAATAATCTACAGTCAAAGCTATCTAAAGATCTACTAGAACGAGTCCTTTCACAAGATGCCTTGTTTTTTGAAAGATTAGTTATGAAGCTCCTTGAGAAAATGGGCTATGGAGAAGGTCAATTAACAAAGAAAAGCCATGACGAAGGAATTGATGCTGTTATCAATGCAGACCAGTTGGGGCTTGAGAAGATATATATACAGGCAAAGCGTTGGCAGATTGGAGATAATGTCTCAAGAAAAGAAGTTCAAAGTTTTGCTGGCGCAATAACTGGAATCGGAGGACAAAAAGGGGTATTCATTACAACATCCGACTTTACAGATGAAGCTCTGAAGTTTAATCCTCATAATGTTAAAATCATCAAAATCAATGGAACTGAGTTAGCAAATTTAATGATTAAATATGAACTAGGTGTCTCAATATATCATACGTATTCAGTTAAACGAATAGATTCCGATTTCTTTGACGAGGAATGAATTTTCAAGATTTTTGATAGTAGCACCCTAATGTCATTTTTGTTTGACAGTAAAACTAACTAAAAAAGAGGTATCGTTTCCGGTACCTCTTTTTTAGTGTTATGCTTTTCAGGGAAAAGGCATCTTATTTTCAATCGTCATCATCGTCTTCCTTAATGGCGAAGTTGGCAACCATCTTGTTGAAGTCATCCACAATCTGGTCCATAATTTCGTGCGAATCGGTGCTCTTGGCTAGGGTAGGCTCGCCAAAGTGGAGCGATGCGTTGTAGGGTAGTATGAAAGGCGTACCCTTTGGCAGCGATTTGCCCATGCCAGTCATGTAAACCGGCACATATTTTAGGTTGGGGCGTTGTGCCAATATGCGTGCAATGCCCGACTTCATCCTACTCATCTGTTCGGGTTCGCCACGCGTACCTTCGGGGAAGAGGATGAGCGAATAGCCCTCGTCAATGGCCGCAATAATCTTGTTGATGGAGTAGTTGGCTCCGTCGGTACTCTTCGACTTTCGGTTAATCAGCAACGTGTTTATGAAGAAGTTGCTGAATTTCGCCTTCAGTTTGGTGTTGCCAAAATAGTCTTCGGCAGCCACAGGCTTCACCTTCCACAGCAAGTCGCCAGGCAGTGCCGTCATTAGGCTGAGGGTGTCTAGGTGGCTGTTGTGGTTGGCTATAATCACAAACTGCTTTTCTTTCTTCAAGAACGAGCAGTCGGGATATTGAATGCCCACAAAGTATTTAAGAATTGACCTGAAAATCAACTTGTAGGTCACCCTCATTACAGTGGGTTGCAGAAACTTTTTTTCCATGCTTTATAAGTGTGGGTAGGCAATGTAATATACCAAATGGAAGAACGCTGGCGCTGTGAACGATAGTGAGTCTATGCGGTCGAAAATGCCACCGTGGCCCGGTATGGTGTCGCTCATGTCTTTAATGCCCTTGTCGCGTTTAATGGCCGAAATAACCACGTCGCCGGCAAAACCTACAATGGCAATCATGGCGCTGACCAATATGACGTTCTGGGGAGAGAGTGGAGTTAGGAAACCGATAAAGTAACCAATGATGGTGGTGCTTATTACGCCGCCAATAAAACCTTCCCAAGTTTTGTTAGGACTCACGTTAGGCAAAATCTTGTGCTTGCCGAAGGTCTTGCCCCAAACAAACTGCATAATGTCGTTAATCTCGGTCAGGAACACGAGGAACAACAGCAGACCACGGCCGCCAGACGAGAAGCCCTCAATGTCGGGCATAGACAGCAAGTAGGCCAAGTGGCTCAAACCGAATACCGAAAGCATTAGGGTCCACTGCACCATGGCCATAGACTTGGTAATGCGGTGGGTGTCTTGTCTGAACACCAAAATCGATGGCAACAGCAGGAACATCACAACCGGTATGAAGATGATGTAGCAGCCATACCAACCAATGTAGGCAAGGGTGTACTGAATAGGTATTGCCACCAGTGCCAACAGAAGGGCGCCACGGTCCGACTGTCGGAAACCCAATACGGAATAGAGCTCGCGGAAGGCTACGAACGAGAGGATGCCCAAGCAGATGTACGAAGCCAGGTTGTTGATGAAGATGGCACAGATGAATATGCCAATCATTTTCCACCACGAAATGGTGCGGTTAATCACCTCGTCAATGTTCTTCTGTGGGAAGAATTTCTTAACGAAGAAAAGGATGATGCTAACATTTATCAGCGTAATCAGAATAATGGCAAGGACTAGAATGACCTCGTTACTCTGTGTTGGGAAAAGTATGCTTAAGAATTTTCTCATTGCTTTTCAGTTGAGTGAGTCATTAGGTATAAACGGTTAATGAGGGTGGCAATCAAACCAACGTTCATAACGGCAAGCGCAATAAGGAAGATGGTTTGGGCATAGCCCCAGTAGGCTGCAACTGCAGCGGCTAGTGCGGCACCGGTAAGCAAGGCCATGCGGTGTTGTTTTGCCATTGGTCCGTCAAAATAGTGGTTGTGGGTTTTGTAAGCGCCAATCCAGCGGAAGTAGGCTGTCATAATAGCGCCAATGGCAGCTAGCCAACCCAGCTCAACACCCCAGCCGCCAGCAACGTAGCCAACGGGTACAATAAAGAAGGCGTCGGCAAAGCGGTCGGGCATGTCGTTGTAAAGGTCGCCGTTGGCCGACCGTTTACCGCCTTCCACGGCCACCATGCCGTCGAAAAGGTTGCAGAGGAGTCGGGCTTGTACGCATGCGGCAAACAGGACGTATGCCACGTATTGGTTTAATCCGAAAAAGATGGTGCTTAATAGAAGGGCGCATCCTACCATCGAGAAGAAGATGCTCATTAGTGAAATGGTGTTAGGGGCAACATCCCAAACGGTCAACTTGTGCGCAATGGCATTTGCCCAACCTGTGTTACGTGACGCAATTTCGCGTCTTCCGTCCACTTCTTGTTTTTGTTGTTCCATAAACTTAAATTTCTTTTTTTTGATGTCAGATATAGATTTTATATATCAGACGGGTTGTTCTTAATTTGTTATGTTAAAAGGTTCTGTCGCATCATTAATTGGTGCTATTTTTCGTAAAGCATAACTAATCGGTCGACTGAAATCGGGGCGAAATTATGTATTAATTTTTACTTGCACAAATAATTCAATTGTGTTACCAATGCCGAAAAATGTAATTATGTTAAATTTTGTAATATCTGCACATTATTCATACGCATTTGCATACTTGTTCGCTGCCCAATCAGCCTAACCGCAGCATTTCTCTCCTGTGTCCGAAATAGCCCTCACGAGCATGACTATTGTCGCGGTGGGGCTCTGTCCCACCGCAATACTCACCGCGGGGCTCTGTCCCGCCACATATGTCCCAAGGTTAAAAGTCACGCTTTCAGCGCTAGCCCTCGTCCTTTGGCCCTAATATTTTCTTATAGTCGTTCACGTTTTTGATGTAGGAAAACGGATTAAAATCGTTGAACCCCATTTCCTCCAGCATTTTTTTGCTGTTCTTTCGGTCTGCCTCGGTATTGAAATCAGCAATAAGTGGCAGTCTTATCTTGCATTTGTCTTGCATGTTTTCGCTGCAAAGCCATTTAAGGTTTTCAATAACCTGTTTGTTGTCTTTGGTCGTGTACTTCTCATAGATGTCGGCATTCATGTCCTTAATGTCGATGATGAACTGGTGTGTAAACGGAGCCACCTCTTGCAAAAGAGGTAGGGGTACGTTAAGGGCAGTTTCAATGTTAATCATCCATTCTTTGGGGCAGAGTTCACGAAACCTTTTAATGAAAGAAGAACGTAGCAAGGGTTCGCCGCCGCCAAAGGTCACACCGCCACCGGTTGCTACAAAGTAGAGGCTGTCAATCTTCACATAGTCAATCAGCTCTTGTGCGGTGTAGTGCTTAACTAGGGTATTGCTGTCTAGGCTTTGGGGGTTGAGGCAATATTGGCACCTTAACGTGCAGTCCCTAAATGCGGCTAGGGTAGTAACACCATCGCCGTCAATGGGTATTCTTAATCGTTCAACGCCAATAAATGGCGCAGCTTCTTTATTGTTCATTTTTCTGTTGCTTTAGGGCTTCTCTTATCATTAAAATTGGGAAGATTCTTTATCGCCAAATGACCCAAGGAGCTCTATAAGTTGTTGTTCTTCTTATGCTTATCAATTGCAAATGTAATACTATTTCCTGATTGTAAATGTGTTTTACACATTTTTGGAACCTAAAATGTGAGGATTTACACATTTTCCGAACATGGCAACAAAAAAAGAGAACCGTTTTCGCGGTTCTCTTTCTATTATCTGGTATGTAAGTGTTATGCTTACTTAACTTCCCAAATATCGTTGGTTTCAAGCAATTCTGCGAAGTTGTGGTACTTCTTTGCAGCCTTAACCTCTTCAATCTGTGCGTTAACTGCATCGTCGTAAGTAGGAGCTGCAACGTCGCGGATTACGCCAAGTGCGATTGGGAAATCAGGACCTTCCATCATAGCCAACTTCAACTGAAGGGTGTTGTCTTCGCAGTGTGCATCGTGTACGAGAAGGTCTTTCTCGGTAATGCCGTTTTCGCCCAACTTAACAACCTTAATGTTGAAGCCCTCCTGCATCAAGCCGAATTCGTTGTTTTCACCGAAAATCATTGGCTTGCCGTGTTCCAAGTAGATGGCGTTCTTCTTACGGCCTTCTGAAGTGTAAACGCTTTCGTGGGTACCGTTGTTGAAGATAACGCAGTTCTGAAGAATTTCGCATACTGCAGCGCCCTTGTGTGCGTGTGCTGCCTTCAACACTTCTACTGTTGCAGGAGCATCGGTCGCAACGGCACGAGCAAAGAAGTGGCCACGTGCGCCAAAGCAAAGTTCTGCTGGGCGGAATGGATCTTCTACAGTACCGTAAGGAGATGACTTACTAACGAAACCGCGTGGTGATGTTGGTGAGTACTGACCTTTTGTCAAACCGTAGATTCGGTTGTTCAAAAGAATCATCTTCAAGTCGATGTTACGGCGGTTTGCGTGGATGAAGTGGTTACCACCAATTGCCAAACCGTCACCGTCACCAGAAATCTGCCATACGCTCAAGTTCGGATTTGAAACCTTACAACCGGTAGCAATAGCTGCTGCACGGCCGTGAATGGTGTTCATACCGTAGGTTGCCATGTAGTGTGGTAGACGGCTAGAACAACCGATACCTGAAATAACTGCAATGTCGTGTGGTGCTACGCCAATTTCTGCCATTGCCTTGTGAAGCGAAGCCAAGAAGAAGTGGTCGCCACAACCTGGACACCAACGTGGTTGTCCTTTCTTATAGTCTTTTGCTGTATATTCGCTCATAACTTTTTTTCTTTAATTGGGGTGGATTATTACTTTGAGATAAGCTGGTTGAAGGCTGTTACCAATTCGCTAACTACGAATGGCTGGCCCTTAACTTCGTTGTACTGTGCAGGAACGAAGCCGTCTACCTTCATGCGCAAGAATGCTGCGAACTGACCAAGGTTCTGTTCTGCTACAACTACCTTCTTGTACTTCTTCATAACAGCTGCTGTGTTCTTTGGAAGTGGGTTGATGTAGGTGAAGTGAGCCAAAGCCACCTTCTTGCCGGCTGCTCTCATCTCGTCCATTGCTGCGTGCAAGTGACCGTAAGTACCACCGAAGCCAACAATCAAAAGGTCTGCATCGTCTGCGTCGCCTTCTACCTTTACGTCTGGAACTGGAATCTTGTCGATCTTGCTCTGACGCAAGCGGCACATCAAGTCGTGGTTTTCTGGGTTGGTTGAAATGGCGCCTGTCTTGTTGTCCTTTTCCAAACCACCGAGAATGTGGGTGAAGCCTTCACGACCAGGTACTGCCCAGTAACGTACGTCTTCAGCATTTCTCATATATGGAGTCCATGTACCCTTCATTTCTTCTGGTACGTATGGAGGGTTGATAGCTGGGTATTCAGCCAAGTTAGGCAACTTGAATGCACCAGAACCGTTTGCGATGTAAGCGTCGCTCATGAATACGACAGGAGTCATGTGCTCAAGGGCCATCTTACATGCTGCGTATGCAGAGTCGAAACAGTCGGTTGGGCTAGTTGCTGCAATAACTGGCATTGGGGTTTCACCGTTACGGCCGAACAATACCTGCAAAAGGTCGGTCTGTTCACTCTTGGTAGGAAGACCGGTTGCAGGTCCACCACGCTGTACGTCGATGACTACGAGTGGCAATTCCATGATGACTGCCAAGTTCATAGCTTCTGACTTCAAGCAGATGCCAGGACCTGATGTTGAAGTTGCTGCAAGTGCACCGGCGAATGATGCGCCAAGGGCTGATGCACAACCTGCAATTTCGTCTTCACACTGAACGGTTGTAACGCCCAATGACTTGTGCTTTGACAATTCGTGAAGTACGTCGGTTGCTGGGGTGATAGGGTATGAACCCAAGAAGAGGCGAAGACCTGCCTTTTCTGCTGCGGCCATCAAACCGTATGCAGTTGCCTTGTTACCGGTAATGTCCATGTAACGTCCTGGCACCTTTGTCTTGGTCTCAATTCTATATACGTTTGCTGCCGAGCTGTGGGTGTTAGCACCGAAGTCGTAACCGGCCTGAATAACCTTAATGTTTGCTTCTGCTACACCTGGCTTCTTTGCGAACTTTTCTTTCAAGAAGTTGAAGGCAATGTTCAAGTCGCGGTCGAAGAGGTAACATACCAAACCGAGGGCGAACATGTTACGGCACTTCAAGATTGACTTAACGTCCATTCCGCTGTCTGCAAGGCAATCCTTTACCATCTGTGAAATGCTGCATGCAATGACGCGGTCCTTGTCAATGCCCATTTCTGCCAACGGATCTTCTGTTGCAAACTGTGCCTTTTCAAGGTCTGCCTTCTGGAAGCTGTCGGTGTCGATGATGATAGTTGCATTTGGCTTTGCATACTTGTACTGGGTCTTCAACGCTGCTGCGTTCATTGCTACCAATACGTCGCACAAGTCACCAGGGGTGTAGACCTTTTCTGCACCAATGTGAACCTGGAAACCAGATACACCGGTCAATGAACCCTGTGGGGCGCGAATGTCTGCTGGGTAGTCTGGGAATGTGCTGATGCTGTTACCAACAGTAGCTGAAATGGTTGAGAAGATGTTTCCTGCTAGCTGCATGCCGTCGCCGGAGTCACCTGAGAATCGAACGGCTACTTGGTCCAAATTCTCGATTTTTACGTCGTTAGCCATAACTCTGTGTTTGTTTACTATCTAATTAATTATCTTTCTTGTTACAAAGTTAGGCATTTATATGTTCTTAAGCAATAAATTATGCATCTCGTTACACTTTTTTTTATGCATAAAAATGAATTATTGCATATTTATGAGCGGTTTGTTTTGAATATTTTAGAATTTTGTAAGCAAAAGTTTTAATTTGTTATCTTTTTGTCAAATCGGCGTTTGTAAGCCCTTTACTTTTGCTTACTATTTCTAACTATTTGCTAAAATTTGATAATATTCTGCATTTATGCAAATACGGTATCCTTTTTTTGAATATTCAATTTATAATTAGTCGAATTTGCCCAAAAATGGGCAGAATTCATCTCATCGGTCGGCCCATCGCACGAATTTGCTGCCGTGTTCAAGCTCAAAATACCATTGTGGTGTCTCTACGGTTGAATAGGTGTCTATGTTGATGTCGTACCATGGTGAATAGTTGTTGTTCCAGTAGGCCAATATCTCGGTCTCTTGTGCAGGCATGTAGCTTTGGCTGAACATGGCCCTCAATTCGCTGGTCTTTTTGTTGCGCATAACGTCCATAATGGTTACGACGTGACCGGGACTGCCTCCGAAAATGAGCATGTCGCCTGGCTTTATGTCTTGCCATCTAACAGATTTCAGTTCTCTCGACATCGATAGGGTGCCGCAATACATGAAGACGGTCGACATGTACTTCCTGAAGTTGGTGTAGCTGTAGTCGGGCGCTGCGTCTTTCGACCATGTTACTCTGTTGTTTGCCAGGTGCATTCTGTAACCTTCTGCCCATTTGGCGTAGCTGAAATCCGAACCGCCGCTGTTCTTGAAGTGTATTTTCTCATACATCTTGTTGTTCCAAAGGTATTCTGCCCACAGGCGCATGCAGGCGTCTGCGCACTGCTGAAGGTCGGCAGGGCGTTCCTTGCCATTTTTGCCAAAGGCGCCTATCAGGTCCATATCTACCACACCTACATATATCTTGCTGCTTTTTGGCTTGGTTATGCCTTCATAGTCGGTAGTCTCGTGTTCGTCAGGAAATAGCTTCAGGTTCAGTAGCCATTTCGAATAGTCGTCGGTGTAGGGCCTTTCCCAATCGGCATCTGTGCACACAAATCGGGTTTCTATGGTCATGCCTTCGGGCACAATCTTAAAGTCGACTGCAGGTGTCGCTGGCTCCGTCACCAATGTTTCGGGTGAGGCTGCGGTTGTTTCTTCTAAATTTTCTGATTCTGGTGCCCCTACGTTCTGTGCTGGGTTTCCTGCTTCTGCCGTGCATGCGTTCAAAAGTAGGCACGACATTGCAATGGGTGTAAGATGTTTCAATTTCATAATCCGATTTTTTTTGTGTGAATACTGCAGTAAATCTAGACAATTATAACCGAAATTCAAAATTGTTGCAAGCCTTGCAGAACTTCTACATTCCACTGGCTTTCAGCAGGTCTGGGCGGAACTCAAAGTGCATGGTGTCGAAATGGTACCATCTTACACCCGATACGAAGCCGTGTTTCTCGAATATCTTGACTATTTCTTTCGGAATGCGGTTGACGTAAACAATGTCGTCCGATTCGTTCTTTCCCGGATTCTTCCATCGCCAGAAGTCTGAATATTTGGTGCAGATGTCTATGGTCATGCCATAGCTGTGGGCACTTAAACGTTGGCTGCCCCTAACGGTTCGCCAGTAGAACGACGACGACTGGTCGAAGTACTTGTGGAATTGAGCCGGTAGTTTTTCCAAGTCTTTCGCCACGGCTCGCAAGCTGTCGGCAGCGCCGTTTATGCAGGTAAATGGCAACTGCTGTTTAAACCACTTAACGCCGACGAGGTGTTTCTTTACATCGTTGGCGTTTTTCCCGTACATGTATTTCATCAGTTCCTCGTTGCGTATGCGTCCGGGCTCATAGTTCTTGGTGGGTTGCCAAATGGTGGTGTCGTAGGCTTGTGCAAACATGTCTTCAATGTCGGCATTGTCCATCTGTTCCTCGTGTGTCTTTGCTTTCCCGTCGTCGTAGGGTAGCGCACGCCCATCGGCTAACACAATGGTGTTGTTCTTGTAGGCCTTAATGAATTGCGGGTAGCAGGCTATCAGTGCTTTTGCCCCTAGTGGTGTTGTGTCTTGTTCCATATCTTTCTTGGGGGCAGTTTCTGCAGGCATGCAGTCTGGTGCTACGGCCGTGGTGGCGTTGTCTTGGCTGGTAGGGGTGCATGCTTGGGCATTAAGGCAGAGTAGGGCTACTATGCAATTTAGGGTTAGTCTTTTCATCATCATTCTATCTTCTTAACAACAATCTTCCCGTCTACTTGTTCAAACTCAATGTGGTAGTTGCCAAACTCGAACGAGTAGCTCTTGTTGCTGTCGTGTTGGTAGGCAGGCACTGGGTTCTGTTCCAGAATTTCAATAAGTGCAGCCCTCTTGTTTTCTTCCACCTTCTTCAACTCGTGTTCTGGAATAACCACCTCGCATTGGTTGTCGGGCTTGGTAAACACACCGCTGTTGGCTTCGGGGCGGCTGTCGGCATACGTTATGTAGGGCTTAATGTCGTAAATGGGTGTGCCGTCTAGCAAGTCGGCGCCTTTTACCTTCACAATTGGCCCGCGTTTGGTGTCGTAAACAACACCGGCTAGCTCAACGCACGATAGGCCTATTGGGTTGGGGCGGTAGGGCGAACGGGTGGCAAATACGCCAAGGCGTTTATTCCCCCCTAGGCGTGGCGGGCGAACGGTGGCTGTCCAGTTCTCGCGCTTAACCTCGCTGAACCCCCACAGCAGCCACACATGGCTCACGTCTTCCAATCCCCTAACTATATCGGGATTTCTGAACTCTGGTTCAAACACAATTTCCCCTTCCAAGCTGTTGGCAAGTCCGCTTTGGCGCGGTATGCCGAATTTCACCGGAAAGTCAGTCCTTATTCTAGCCACTACCTTTAGTAGTAGGTCGTTTGCTTGTGTTCCTTTTTTTGCCATAGTGTTTCTTTTATTCAAAGGTACAATTTTTCTCTTTGTTCAGGCGCGGTTTAAATCTTTAATAGCTTCTTATGGGTGTTTTTTTGCCGATTTTGATTTTGGGGAAACATTTCATACGATTGTTCTAATATGCTCACTTTTGTTGTTGTTTTGCTCTTTATCCGTGTGCGGAACTGCCCTAACTTTGCATCAACAAAAACAAAGTCAAGCAAAAAAGTAAAACTTAAAATTTCAAAGGTTATGATAATGGCTGCTATAATATTGGTATTAATACCTTTCATTTCGGTAATCACCTATTTCACTGGTCTCGAAACTGTGTTCTATGTTTTAGGCACGCTTACGCTTTTGGGCTCGTTTTTTTTAATGATTGCAACGAACGATAAGTCAGACTCTTTTCTCTATCTAATTGTATTAGGTTGTGTCACATTTCTCACCTATATGACAATGCAGCCAGTCTCACTGGTCAAGCCTATACTTTTAGGTTCTTCCATATCGGCCTGTATGGCAATCTTATTTTATTTGAGAACCGCCAACTTCTCATGTGGGGGTAATTAATCTTGAAAACGGACTTCCACAGGGTTTGCTCTTTGAAGATGAGCGAGATTTCGCAGCAGTCGGGCCCCAGTCCGGTCTGCTCTATTAAGTCGCCGTTGGGTTCCTGTCTCACTACTTCGAGGAAGGCATCCACAACATACTTGTTTAACTCTTTCAGTCGTTCAAACTTGGGCTTGAAAGGACAATCACCCAGTTCGGAATCGAGCATAAAGTAGTTTGGCAATTCTATGCTGGTCAAGGACAAACAACCTTCGAACGCCCAGTCGCCAATCTTGGCAACCTTATACTTTTCTCCGTCTATTTTTTTCTGATTGCTACAAGAATCTTTTTGGGGTAGCTCATGCTTTCAAAGGACAATTTAAAAGAAAAACGCATCCCTTGTCGGAATGCGTTTCATATATGTCGTTTTATACATCTGTAGTTTAGACTAACTATATTAAGGCTTTGGTTAAAGTTATAGCAATTATGTCTGCTATGCAACTTTTGCCTTATGTTGTAAGACATGCTCTTGTTCTTCACGTGCATTAATCGTAAATTTGAATTATAGAACTTATACTTATGGCATCACGTTATACCACCATCATTTTCGACCTCGACGGAACGCTTATGAACACGCTCGAAGACTTGGCAATTAGTGCCAATTATGCCCTTCGGCAAATGCATTTCCCTTCGCGTTCTGTTGCCGAGGTGTGTGCCTTTGTGGGTAATGGTGTGCGCAAGCTCATTGAAAGGGCGGTTCCTGCTGGAACAACTGCCGAAGAACTAGAGGCCACTTTCTGCCATTTCCGCGAGCATTATGCCATTCACTGTAAAGACCATTCTGCGCCCTACAATGGCATTATCCGGTTGCTGGAGGGCTTGGCCGAAGGCAACTACAAGATGGCCATTGTTTCGAACAAACCCGACAAGGAAGTCAAGAACCTGAACGGCCAATTCTTCTCGCAATATATTTCGGTGGCTATGGGCGAGAATGAGAAGGGTGGTATACCAAAGAAACCGGCACCCGAAATGGTGTTCGCTGCCATGCGTGTACTGGGCAGTTCGCCTGCCGAGTGCCTTTACGTTGGCGATTCCGATGTCGACATTCAAACGGCAAGGAATGCGGGTATCGACTGTCTTTCTGTTGCCTGGGGTTTCCGTTCTGCCGAATTCCTCTTGCAGAATGGCGCAACTCATGTAATTGACGAACCCTCTCAAATGCTGGCTTTCTTGGCAAAGTAATTTCAACAGTAAACACGTATGGGCAAAACCTCCATTATAGACATCTACCAGAAATACTATGGCTTTAAAAGTACGGTGCCGAATACGCCCAAAATGGATCTGACTTCGTTCTTGTTGATTTTGAGTATCGATCCTACGGCTAGCGAACCCGACAACGACTTGAAGGGGGGCGCCCTGTTGCGGGCTCTCTTTAACCAGAGCATCGACTTGTTCCTGGCGAGTTTGTTGTTCCGCAAGGGAAAATACATGCAGTGGCTTATTGCACATAAAGACGAATTCAGCATTTCTCCTATTCCCGATAATGACGATTCTGCCTTGCTGACTAGGGCGCTGTTCTGGTTCGACTACAACAAGCCTTACTTGCCTCAAAAAGACATCTATGCGTTCAATCCGCAACTGCTCATCGACTTCTATTACGATAACGAGAACCTAGATTTACGTGCCATTCACGAAGCAGAGAAAGCGGAAGACAAAGGCGCTACTTTGGCCTATTCCGACGCCGACTGGGCAATCGTTATCCCCCATACGTTCGAGGCAAGCTGCTTCTATGCGCAGTTCACCAAGTGGTGCACGACTAGTCGCGACGACGTCTCTTATTTCTACGATTACAGGATGCGTGGACCGCTTTTCATTTGCATTGATCGCCATGCTCCACACAAATATCAATTCTATTTTGCCAAAGGTGAATACGATTTCCGCAACGAGATTGACAATGCCGTTTATCCGTGGGACGTTAACCTGTCTGCTGGGGCCATTCGTTTCTTGAAGGAATATAGCGGCTCAAGGGCTTTGAACACCGACCAGTTGAATGCAATGTTGGCAAGTGGAAAGGCGCCTGCCGATGTCTTCGACCGTGTGTTCCCCGTTAGCGATGGCCTACAATTGGTGAAGATTGACATGCGTTACAACTTTGTTTGTGTAGCCACCAACCAGCTCGTTGGCAAACAGTGGTATTTCTATGCCGAGCCTTATGCCGATGGTCTTGCCAAGGTTTACATCCAACGTTTCACCCATGCTTACATCAATGTTTCTGGGCAACCCATTAACGACGGTTGGGTCGAAGACTTCGACGACGATGCCTGGACGAATGCGGAATATTATAAGAACTAATGTAAAAGTGAAATCCAATTGTCAACTATGCAATATGTTTTTTTGTATACAAAGAAAGGGGAAAGCCGTTTGGCTTTCCCCTTTCTATTATGTCCTGTAAGGGACTTGTTTACTTAACTACAAGCTTCTTGATGCTTACCATACCGTCTTCGGTAGTGATGCGTACCAAGTAAGCGCCTGCAGCAACGTTAACGTTCATGCTAGCTTCGTTGCTTACTGCTACTACCTGACTTGCAAGGTTCATCAATTCAACCTTAACTACAGCCTGTTCGCTGCTTACGGTGAATGCGCCAGTTGTTGGGTTAGGGTAGAGTGCAACTTCTGAAGCTACAATTGCTTCTGCTTCTTGAGTTTCCTTAACTTCAATCTTAACATTGTAGAGCTGGCAGTCTTCAAATGCTGTAATCTCGGTGTTTTT
>JAKSKR010000046.1 GCA_024401645.1 Paludibacteraceae bacterium
TTTACATTTATTTGCATACGAAAAGAGGGCATATCAATTTTGATACACCCTCTTGTTTTTAGTGTTTCTGTATGTTTATGCCTTGTTGCACACCTCGTCATATAACTGCTTGTAATTGGCAGCTATAGCTTTCAACTCGTCTGCACGTCCTTCAAATTCTAACGTCTTCAGCATTGTTTTCCATAAAACCGAACCTTTGAATCTCAAACATGCCACAGCCTATGTTGGTAACCGCATCTGGTAGCTTAACGGAAGTAAGTTTGTTACAATTACCAAATAAGCCACAGTTAAACGATTTTAGGTCGTTCGGTAGCTCTGCGGTGGTTAGACTTTTGCATCCATGAAACACACAATGCTCCTATGTGTAGAACCGTTTGGGGAATACTGATCTACCTTGCAAGTTGTTCCCGATTTTATTTCGTATTTCAGTGTGTATTGCATGGCCTGCTATTGGTTTCTTGCTGTTGGCTGTATTAACTGATTTTCTTTCCGTCGCTAAATGCGTTGCCTACTTTCCCACCCATTTCAACGTATGTGTGGTGCACGGGCTCGAATGCGATAATACCCATTTTCTCCACATCGGGCTTGCCTTCCGCATCTAGGTAGTTTTCGTCAACCAGAATGTTCACAACCTCGGCAATAATGTAATAGCCGGTTTCGCTTTCGTCTTGTTTCTCCTTAATGCGGCATTCCATTGTCATCGGGAAGTCGGTAAAGACCGGAGCGTCGACGTTTGGCGCCTTTTCAACCTTCCAACCGGTCTTTTCAATCTTGTTAGGTTCGTTCTTGGCGCTGACAATGCCCACATAGTCGGCAGCAACCATGGTTTTCTTGGTGGCGAAGGCAACGGTAAACTCGCCCTTGCGGTTCAGGTTCATGGTAGTGGCGTGGCTGCCCATCGAAATGGCAATTTCCTTCATGTCCCAGGTCCCGCCCCATGCGGCATTCATGGCGTTTGCCTTGCCGTTTTCGTCATATGTGCCAATTATAAGTACTGGTTGCGGCATCAACCAAGGTTTTGATCCGAAGCTTTTCATCATGTTGTTTTGTTTTAAGTCATTATGTATTTACTGCAAATATAGTGTAAACTCTTTAACCCAAAAACTCCTAAACTTCTAAACTCATAACCCAGTAAACTTCTAAACTCCTAAACCAATAAACTTCTAAACTGTTAAACTCATCAACTCTTCAACGTAATAAACTCTTAAACGCCTCAACTCCTCAACAAACTAATCAACCAAACCTTTCAAATCTTCGAAAAACTGCCTTTTCTCACCAAAAAATTCTTATCTTTGCATATTTAGAAGAACAATATCAAATAAATATATACATCTCGTATGAAGGTTTTAAAATTTAATGGAGCATCCGTAGGCTCCATAAAGAACTTGCAACAAGTCAAGAAAATTGTAGAAGGGGTTAACGAACCCGTTGTAATTGTCGTTTCTGCCGCTGAAGGCATAACCGATAAGTTGGTTGCTACAAGCACATTGGCTGCGCAAGGTTCCCTTTCTTACATCGACCAGTTCAACGAAATTGTTTCAGAACACAAGCACATTGTCGAGGGCATCATCCCTACCTCTATGCAGGCTTCTGTCCTTGCCGATGTCGATGCACTTCACAGTGAACTCGAAAACATTTTAAAAGGTGTTTGTCTCATTCGTGAACTTACACAAAAGACATTCAATGCCATCTTGAGCTATGGCGAACGCATTTCGGCTCTTTTCATCAGCCGTTTTGTCGATGGCACCTTGCTCGATGCGCGTAACTTGATAAAGACTGCTGGCGGTACTTCGTCGGTTGTCGATTTCGCAGCCTCTTACAAGGCTATTCAGGCTGCTTTCTCGGTAGCTAACCAGCGTTCTGTTGTGCCTGGTTTTATTGCTTCTGCTGTAGATTCTAGCGAGGTTACCACACTTGGACGTGGTGGCTCCGACTACACCGCTGCAATTATCGGTGCTGCACTTCGCGTTCGCGAAATTGATATTTGGACTTCAAAGCAGGGATTCATGACAGCCGATCCTGAAGTTATTTCAAAGGCTTATCCAATTAGCCACCTCAGCTATTCCGAGGCTATGGAATTGTGTAACTTCGGTGCAAAGGTCATCTTCCCTACTACTATTTATCCAGCGTCATCTGAAAACGTACCTATCGTGATTCGCAATATTAACGATCCTGAAGCTCAAGGTTCTGTCATTTCTAACGCTAAAGGCGAAGACGAAAGAACCATTAAGGGCATTTCTTCTATTAGCGACACTGCTCTCATCTCTATTCAGGGCATGGGCATGCTTGGCATTCAAAATGCCAATGGTCGCATTTTCTCAACATTGTCTAACCGTGGCATCCGCACACTTTTCGTGTCACAGGCTTCTTCTGGCAGCTCAATCTCCATCGGTGTAAGTGCCGACGATGCCGAGAAGGCTGTCCTTTTGTTGCGCGAAGAGTTTACTAAAGAATTGGCTCAAGGTGCCCTTTCTGCTATCAATGCCGAAAAGGGTATGGCTATCATCGCAATCGTAGGCGATAACATGAAGCAGACTACCGGCACTGCTGGCAAGCTTTGCAACGCCCTAGGCCGTAACAATGTCAACATCGTGGCTTTGGCACAGGGTTCTTCCGAGACTAACATCTCTTTGGTTGTTTCTCAAGCCAACCTTCGTAAGGCGCTCAACGCTATTCACGAATCGTTCTTCCTTTCCGACTATCAGGAGCTCAACCTCTTTGTTGTTGGTACTGGTAACATTGGTGGTAGCTTGCTCGAGCAGTTCCACACCCAGGCAGACTTGTTGATGAACCAGAATCGCTTGAAGGTCCGTGTCATCGGTATTGCCGATGTTAACAGCTACATTCTCGACCGTAACGGTATCGATCTTACAAAGTATCGCGACCTTCTTAAGACCGAAGGCAAGCTTTCAACTCCAGATGCCTTGAAGACAGCTCTCATCGACTTAAACATCTACAATTGTGTGTTTGTCGATTGCACTGCAAGCCCTGGCATCGCTGGTATCTATCGCGACTTGCTTTCTCACAACATCAACGTTGTGGCTGCTAACAAGATTGCTGCTTCTTCTGAATATAACAACTATATCGAGTTGAAGAACATTGCCCGTAAGAAGGGCGTTAAGTACCTTTTCGAAACCAACGTGGGTGCAGGTCTTCCTATCATCAATACCATTAACGACCTCATCTACTCTGGCGACCGCATCCTCAAGCTCGAGGCTGTGCTTTCTGGTACGCTTAACTTCATCTTCAACACCATCAGCAAAGATATTCCGTTAAGCAAGGCTATCCGCATGGCTATGGAGGCTCGTTTTGCTGAACCAGATCCACGTATCGACCTCAGTGGTAAGGACGTTATCCGTAAGCTCGTTATCTTGGCGCGCGAATCTGGTTACGTTGTTGAACAGGACGATGTTGTTAAGAACCTCTTCATTCCTAACGACTTCTTCGAAGGTTCGCTCGACGATTTCTGGAAGAAGGTGGAAGGTTTCGATGCAGAGTTCGAACTCAAGCGTCTTGAACTTGAAAAGGAAAACAAGAAGTGGCGTTTCGTTGCTACTCTCGAAGATGGCAAGACTCACGTTGGTCTTCGTGCTGTCGATCAGCGTAGCCCATTCTACGACCTCGAAGGTTCAAACAACGTTATCCTCATCACCACTGCTCGTTACAAGCAAGATCCTATGATGATTAAGGGTTATGGTGCTGGCGCTGGCGTTACTGCTGCCGGTGTGTTTGCCGACATCATCAGCATTGCTAACATCCGATAATTCATCCCTGTTCTGGGGTTAAACTTATAGCCGGGCGCATACACGACCTTTGTGTGGTGAATGTGCCCGGTGTGGTAAGAAGCATTTTATTTGGCTTATGAAATACATTATCATTCTAGGCGACGGAATGGCCGACGATCCCATTCCACAACTTGGCAATAAGACAATCTTGCAGGCTGTAAACAAGCCTACTATCGACTACTTGGCCAAGAATGGCCGTTGCGGTATGCTCGAAACTGTGCCCGAAGGTTTCCACCCTGGCAGCGAAATAGCTAACTTGCAGGTGTTGGGCTACGATGTGCACAAGGTTTTCGAAGGCCGTGGCTCTCTCGAATGTGCCGGTGCAGGTGTGCCCATCTACGATGGCGAAATGGTCATGCGTTGCAACATCATCTGCATTGAAGATGGTAAGATTAAGAATCACTCGGCTGGTCACATTTCTAGCGAGGAAGCTTACGAGTTGCTCGATGCCCTTAATAAGGAGTTGGGCGACGATGTTGTTTCTTTCCACCGTGGCATTCAGTACCGTCACATACTTAAGATTCAGAAGGGTAACAAGCACGTTAGCTGCACACCGCCTCACGATGTGCCTGGCACTCCTTTCCGCGATGTTATGGTTAAAGCCGATGTTCCCGAGGCCCAAGCTACTGCCGACTTGTTGAACGACCTCATTCTCCGTTCACAGAAGGTGCTCGAAAACCATCCGGTTAACCTAAAGCGTAAGGCCGAGGGGAAGGATCCTGCCAACAGCATTTGGCCATGGTCTGCAGGCTACAAGCCTTCTATGCAGACTTTAAAACAGATGTTTGGCGTCAATTCTGGTGTCGTTATCACGGCGGTAGACCTTATTAAGGGTATTGGTGTCTTGGCTGGTCTTAAACCGGTTGAGGTTGAAGGGGCAACTGGGCTTTACAATACTAATTACGAAGGTAAGGTTCAGGCTGCTATCGATGCCCTACGCGAAAACGATTTCGTTTACCTTCACATCGAGGCTAGCGACGAGGCTGGTCACGAAGGTGATGTCGATTTGAAATATAAGACGGTTGAATATCTCGAAAATCGAGCTGTTAAGCCTATTTTCGACGAGGTTTCAAAGTGGAACGAACCTGTTACTATAGCTGTCCTTCCCGATCATCCAACTCCATGCTGGATGAAGACCCACGTTTCTCGACCTATTCCGTTCCTCATCTATACACCTGGTGGTAAGGCCGACGGTGTTGAGGTTTACGACGAAGAGTCTTGTAAGGCTGGCTCTTACGGACTTCTAACTGGCGACGAGTTCATTCGCGCCGTTTTGGGTAAGCTGAACAAGTAAACATTTCTATTGTAGTATATGAAAAGGGGCTGTATCATAATTCACTTAGATACAGCCCCTTTTGATTTTTTTGCATCAACTTTGGGTTTTCTGAAGTTTTGTTCCGCTGTGCTCCACGAACGTTGTTACGTTTTCTGTGTTAGACGGTTTTCTATGACATCTTTGATGGCTGTTTTCCAAGGCCTTCCAATTATCAACTATGTCAAAAAAGGCCTGTTTTCTGTTAAACAACTTCATGCAATCAGTCTGTCGAATTCTAATGAAAACCTGTTTCTTTTTTCTATTTGTCTTTAATTTTTTTTTCAAAAAAAGATAAATGGTTGCTCTCTAAAAAGAGCAAAACGGCTTCTAAAGTAAGCAGAGTTGATTAATCGTGCTCTATTAACTACATTATGAAACACGTTCTACCTACTGCCGAAAGGGCATCTTTGTTCTCATTATAGTTTTCCTCGGTGTTGAAAACCCAAAGCAACTTCGACCGTTTCAAGTAATGGGGCTTTGGTACGGGGGCATAACCGTCGGTAAAGATGATTAATCCATCGTAGCCCTTGTGTGCGTAATAGTAGTCCAAAACAATTTGGAAGTTGGTTCCTCCGTCGCCTAAACGTTTGAATGTGGTGTAGTTTTTTGTTGCCTTGTTTAGTGGCATTTCCTCTTTCTTCACCACACAGTCAAACTGAATGACGTTCACGGCTTCTACGCCATATTTGAAAAAACGAGTAATGATGCGGAAAAATCGACAGATGGATTCGTTGGAAACCGATCCGCTGACGTCTACGGCAATCAGTAGGCGCGCTGCCATTTCGTGCTTGTAACCCATTGCCTTGAAGCCAAGTCGCCTATTGGGTTTCATTCGCGTATATTCCAGTTCCGACGAGACGATGCTGGTGGAAAATGCGCGTAGCACCTTGCGGTAGTCTATGCGTCCTTCCATGGCAATTCTAATCAGTTCCTGTATGTCGTGCGACACCGACCCCCAATTGGTTATTTGCTCAATGCGTTCCTTTATGGTTTCAAGCATTTCTTCGTCCTCTATCCACATGCTTGCCTCGTCATTGCCCATTTTCATCAGTTCTTCCAATGGTTTCCTTATCGTGTCGGCTATGTTGTTTGGGTTTGCCTTCGCTTCTTGCATTAGGTTCATCAGCTTGGTGGCATACCATTCGAAGCTTTTGCCAATTGGAAACATGAAGTCGTTCGGGTGAAAGAGGTTGTTGTGCCTGATGCGGTAACTGGGTGAGAGTACCATATCACTAGCCGCTTTTAAGCAGTTTGCAGGGCAGCCGTAGGGCTGACGTTCGTAGGGGTGGCGCAGGCATATGCGCAGCACCGTCGTCATCAGCAGTTCGTTTAGGGCTTCGTCGCTTATTCCTTCCAGCGCGTCAGGGTTAAATTCTATGCGTCTTTTCCCTACGCGTATGCAACAATCCATCAGCTTGTTTTCTTCCAGTTGGTGTGTGTAATAGATGGAAAGAAGTCCTGGCTCGCGTAGCGACCATTGTTCTAGTATTCTCGATATTCTATCTTCCATACTTTCACAAACCTTGCACATACTTGTACAGCAGCATAAAGCTCTTTAGTAGGTTTTTCGATATGAAAGTGACGAATTTTGGATGGCTATCGCTAATTAGCGTCACAAAGTAGGCACAACCTTCGTGGTTGTCTAGTAATAGAAGGTCGTCTATGTAAAGGCTTAAGTTCTCGGCAGATTTCTTGGTTGCCTCTGCTGTCATGTGGTCGTTGTCGATGAACATGCAAATTCGGTCGTTAAGAATGGCCAATTCGTGCGGACGGTATTTCTTAACTTTTTCACGGTGTTTGGCATATTCGTTGAACAACTGCTCGGCGGTAATGATGTCGTCATCTGACAATGAAAGGAAAAATGCTCCGGCGGCCTTTACCCCCACAACTCCAGCAATTAGCTTACGGATGAACTCGTCAAGTACCTTCTCGTCCTTAATGAGTTTCGAAACCTTAACCCATGCGCGGCGGTCGGGCGTCTTATCAAGGCCATTCGATTCTATTTCGGCCTTTGCTTCGCCTTCCAGAAACTCGGGCTTGGTCTGTAAGAAGTGGATGATGCGTTCATCTATGCCGTTTACGTCGGCCCACGTTATCCATTCCTTCAACGTTGGACGGAAATTGTAGATGTTGAAACGGCTGACCAATGCAGGGTCAAGGTCGGTCAGTTGGTATTCCTCTCCGTCGTTAACCGCAGATATGATGCGGCTGCCTTCTGGTAGGGAATGGCCGGCAAGCTTGCGGTTAAGGGCAAGGTCCATCACGGTCTGCAATAGTTCAGGACGTGCACGGTTCAACTCGTCAAGGAACAGAACAATGGGTTTCCCGTCTTTGGGAAACCAATATGGCAGAAGGAACTCGGTAGAGTTGTTCACCTTCTCGGGCAAACCAATCAGGTCGCCGGGGTCAGCCATTTGGCCTAGGAACAGAGGCACAACCTTCATGCCTTGTTCTTCGTAGTATTTTGTTAGAATTTCACTTTTTCCAATACCGTGTTTTCCGCATAACATGATGTTCTGTTCTGCGGGAGTCTTTTTCAAGACTTTAAGTAATTCTGCAATGTTAATAGAAACAGCCATAAATAGAATAATACAGATGTGTCAAAATAGGTAGAATGGTGTTGTTCCGTCTGCGACAATATTAAGAAGCTGTTTAAAATTTTAAACTGCTTCTAAATATCGCACTTTAAAGATAAGGAATTTCTATTAACAATTCAGTATCTGCTTATCATTTTCGTAAAGCAATCTTCACTCCGTCAAATTCTTATCCTTTGTACTGAAGTTTGCTCCAATCTTCATTACAGCTTCTAGGTAATTGCCTAAATTTAATTCAAAGATATTTCCGCTTCAGCAAACAACACTGCCTTTCCTCGGAGTATAATGGTGGTTTCATCCACAATTTCACCTTGCAGTTCACCACCGCGTGGCGAAGCCTCCCAAGCGTTTATCACATTCTTGTGCAAGCGTTGTGCCCAGTAAGGTACAATTTGGCAATGTGCGCTACCGCATACGGGGTCTTCCAGAATGCCCAGTTTAGGTCCGAAACAGCGTGAGCAGCAATCGTAGCCGTCCGTTCCTGGTGCCGTAATGTGTACCATGCGTCCTGGCAATCGCTTAAGGCTGTCGGCGTATGGTATAAAGCTCTTCACTTGTTCGGCATCTTGCAGAACACAAATGAGGTCAAGGTCTTTTCCCATGCGTGCATCAACGGGAATGGTACCTAATGCTTCGAACATCTCTTCGGTAATGCGGACGCGTTCTAGCGGAATGTTCGGGAAACGCATCTCATACATTTCCCCTTTCTTGCCAACCGTCAGGTCTCCTCCTTTTGTCGAGAAGGTTACGCTGTCGGCTCCTTGCTCGTAGTAGTTGAGCACTACGAAACCCGATGCCAATGTGGCATGACCGCATAGGCCCACCTCGCAAGTTGGTGTAAACCAGCGCAGATGGTAACCTCCTGATTCTTTAACGACGAATGCAGTTTCCGATAGGTTGTTCTCCATGGCAATCTGCATCATCAGTTTCTCTTCGGGCCATTGCGGCAATACGCAAACGGCTGCCGGATTCCCATGGAAAACCTTTTCGGTAAAGGCATCTACTATGTATTGCTTCATTCTGTTTATTTTTTGTTACTCACAATAGCGTAAATCAAAGCCACCACACCCAGTACCATAGGGTAGTACATGTAGGGCACTATGCTGTTTGGGGCAATGTTGGCAAGGCCTGCTGCTATGAAAAGTTGGGCGCCGTAGGGTATTAGGCCCTGTGCGAAACATGAGAAGGTGTCTAGTAAGCTTGCGGTCTGACGCTTGTCTATTCCATATTTCTCGGTAATCTGTTTCGCAATGGGGCCAACGGTAACAATGGCAACCGTGTTGTTGGCTGTGCACACGTCGCTTAAGGTCACAAGTAGGGCTATTGTCAGTTTGCCCCCTAGTTTGCCGTTCACGCCTTTGCTTAAGCCTTGAACTATAAAGTCAATGCCGCCATTGTAGCGTATGAGTTCCAGCATTCCCCCGGCAAGTAGGGTGACGATTATCAGCTCGCTCATGCCCATTATTCCTTTCCCCATCTCGTTCATCCATCCGAAAATGTCGTAGGTGCCCAAACCAATGCCAACAATGCCTGTTAGCAGAATGCCTATGCCCAACACAATCATTACGTTTACACCCGCAATGGCCGTGGCAAGCACCGTAATGTATGGCACTATTTTTATCCATTCGGTGGTTGGTAGGTTCTTGGGTACCTCAATGTCTTTACCCGCAAAGGCATAGAAGGCTAGTACAAGCAGAGCGGCTGGTAGGGCAATGCGGATGTTGGCAATGAATTTGTCGCGCATCTTGCACCCCAATGTTTGTGTGGCTACAATGGTGGTGTCGGATATGAATGAAAGGTTGTCGCCGAAAAAGGCGCCACCTACGGCTATGGCAACCACCATTGGCAAGTTACCACCGGTCTGTTCGGCTATGCCCACGGCTACTGGCGTTAGGGCAACAATGGTGCCAACCGACGTGCCTATCGATAGCGATATGAAGCAGGCTGCAATAAACAGTCCTGGCAACAACAGGCTTTCTGGCAGAATGTGTAGGGTGGCGTTCACGGTGGCATCAACGGCTCCCATGCCTTGTGCACTCTTGGCAAAGGCTCCGGCTAGAACGAAGATCCATATCATCAGCATAATGTTCTTGCTTCCCGCACCCTTGCTGAATTGGTTGATGCGGTCTTCTAACGACAGGTCGCGTGTAATGGCTATGGCATATACCGACGATGCCAGAAAGGCTACCGTAATGGGCACTTTATAGAAATCGTTCAACAGTATCGATGCCACCAAGTAGATGAGCAAGAAGACGATTAGTGGCGTTATGGACAGAAAACTGGGCTTTATATTTCCTTTCATCTCGTTTTGTTTTTCACAAAATTAGGTAATACGTTTTTTTGTTTTCTCGTTTTCTAATAAAATATTGCTAAATTTGGCTTATATAACATAAAATGGCTTCTTACTAGATAGTCAATTAACAGATTTTATCGCTTATGAAACGTACCTTATTGTCTTTGGTTGCACTGCTGGGTTGTTCTTACAGTGCTCTAGCCTATGGTGGAGGAACTGCCTATCAGTTCCTTTCGCTGCCAACTTCGGCTACCGTTTCTGGTCTTGGCGGAAATAACGTATCTCTACATAGTGGCGACATTGCGCTTTGCCAGCAGAACCCGGCTTTGCTCTCGCTTGCCCCAAGTTCGTCTGTCTCGCTGTCCTATTTCAACTACATCAGCGACACCAACTATGGTTCGGCTGCCTATGGGGCTGCCATCGATAGCATTAGCTGGTGGGGTGTTGGTTTCTCTTTTCTCAACTATGGCACTTTCGATGCTTACGACGAGTATAACCAACCGCAAGGCACGTTTTCGGCTTCCGACATGAACTTGTCGCTGTCCTATGCACGCCGTTTGGCTTCGCACCTAACGGCCGGCGTGGCTCTAAAACCTGTTTACAGCTACATCGAAGACTATAACAGCCTTGGTTTGGCAATTGATTTAGGTGCCGTCTATTATTTGCCAGAGAAATTCTTTTCGGCAGGATTGGCAATCCGCAACGTGGGCGTGCAGTTCACTCCTTACGAAGACAACCGCGAAGACTTGCCGTGGGACGTTCAGCTGGGCATAACCAAGAAACTGGAACACGCTCCTTTCCGTTTCAACTTGACCTATGTAAAGTTGAATAAATGGAATTTCGACTATGTGAAAGACGCTTCTCTTTACGAAACGAATTCTAGTTTTGTCGACGCTTCATACAAGTCCGACGTCAGCTGGGGCGATATGTTCATGCGTCACATGATTATTGGTGCCGAATTCATTCCGTCTAAAAACTTCTCGGTAATGGCGTCTTACAATCACCGCCGCCATAAGGAGTTTGCTATGGAAGATGCCGGTTCTGGCGCAGGTTGGTCTTTTGGTGCTAACCTTCACGTCTATAAGTTCTCGTTGGGTGCATCTTATGCACTTTACGGACCTTCGGGGGGCGTATTCGGTCTCTCCCTTTCTTCTTGTATTAACGATTTTAAGAAAAACTGATATAAAAATATGAAAACGATAACTGTAGCCATCGACGGCTATTCTTCTTGTGGTAAGAGCACTGTAGCTAAAGACCTTGCTCGCGAAGTGGGTTATGTTTATGTCGACAGCGGTGCCATGTACCGTTGTGTTACTTTGTTCTGCCAGCAGAAAAATTTGATTAACGACGGCAAGGTCGAAGAGGTTAAGCTTCGTTCCTTGCTTCCACAAATAAAGATTGAATTCCGCAAGAATGCAGAAGGTAAGGCAGACACTTACCTCAATGGCGAGAATGTTGAGTCTGAAATCCGTTCGCTTAAGGTTTCTTCTCAAGTGTCTATCGTTGCGGCTCTTCCTTTCGTACGCGAGGCTATGGTGGCCCTTCAGCAGGAAATGGGTAAGGCAAAGGGCGTGGTTATGGATGGACGCGACATTGGTACAACCGTATTCCCCGATGCTGAATTGAAAATCTTCATGACTGCCGATCCCGAAGTGCGTGCACAGCGTCGCTTCCTCGAATTGAAGGAAAAGGGACAGGAAGAACCTTTCGAAGCTATTCTCGAAAACGTTAAGCAGCGCGACTACATCGACGAACACCGCGAGGTTAGCCCTTTGCGTAAGGCCGACGATGCTGTTGTTCTCGACAATGGTCACATCACACGCGAGGAACAGAAAGATATTATCCTCAAGTTGTTTAAGGAAAGAAGCGAGGCTTAAGGCATGAAAATTGAGATTGACGAAAATTCTGGTTTTTGTCACGGGGTAGTGACGGCTATTCGCAAGGCCGAAGAGGAACTTAAGGCTTCTGGCTCTCTTTATTGTTTGGGCGACATCGTTCACAACAGTATGGAGGTCGAACGTCTAGCACGCCAGGGGTTGCATACCATCGATCACGATGCTTTTGCCCAACTCAAGAACGTACGGGTCTTGTTGCGTGCCCATGGCGAACCGCCTACTACATACCAGACGGCGCAACAGAACGGCATAACCATTATAGATGCCACTTGCCCGGTTGTCTTGCATTTGCAGCAGACCATTAAGAAGGCCTTTCAGGAGTCTGACGCCCAAACTACCCAAATTGTCATTTATGGCAAGATTGGGCATGCCGAGGTGAACGGACTGGTCGGTCAAACCAATGGAACGGCTATCGTTATTGAGGGACCAGACGATTTGGTTAAGGTTGATTTCAACAAGAACATTCGTCTCTTTTCTCAAACAACAAAGTCAATCGACGGATTTAAGGACATTGTTGAACGCATCAAGTCGAGCATTAATCCAAATTGTTCGTTTGAGTTTAACGATACCATTTGCCGTCAGGTGGCCAACCGCATCCCTAAAATTGTCAACTTTGTTACTAGGCACGACATGGTCTTCTTCGTTTCGGGTGCCAAGAGCTCGAATGGACGTGTTCTCTTCAACGAGTGCAAGCGCCACAATGACAATATTGTCATGATTTCTGGTCCCGACGAAATCGATTTCTCATTGCTGAATGGGGTCGATTCTATTGGCATCTGTGGAGCAACTTCCACCCCAAAGTGGCTAATGGAAGACGTCAAACTTGCCATCGAGAAACATTTCAATATATAGAGTTCTATATAAAATTAAACATCCAATGAAAAACTCGACTTGCCCCTTATCTTTGTCGAAAATATAAAAATTTAGAAAATAGGACGAGCGAAAAAGAAAAACTGACGCCAAACACAATAAACGAGATTTAGAATCAGCCTTCGGGCTGATTTTATTGTTTTATAGCGTTTTTAGGCTATATTTGCAGATGTAATTAATAAATTAGACGTTTACAAACATGTCGGAGGATTTAGATGTTAAAGATTGGCAATCTTTACTCGATGAATATAGTAAGATTGCTAAAGCTGAAGATA
>JAKSKR010000047.1 GCA_024401645.1 Paludibacteraceae bacterium
TTTTACATTTATTTGCATACGAAAAGAGGGCATATCAATTTTGATACACCCTCTTCTTTTTTTGAACTCCATTGTGACTGAAATGCCACTCAAAAAAAGCATGAGTAAATCCATATAAGGCCCAATAAGAATTCTTTCGTGAAATTTTCAAACAGCTTCTTACTGCACTTTGTGCTGTCAAACATATGGCATTAGACCTTTACAAGCATCAAAAAACACCCATTTAATCGTGAAAAATTTCCATATTTTGCGGATTTTCCCTAAATTTAGCAGAAAATCATAAATGCCGTGAATACTAAAGACCTCATAACAACAATAAGGGGACAACAGAGCCTTTCGGCTGAAGAAGCCGAACAGTTGTTCAACGCTACGGTGGCTGCCGTTAAGGCGCAGCTGCTTAAAGGAAATATTGTGGCTGTTCAAGGTTTTGGTCAACTAGAGCCTAAAAAGAAGAACGAACGTATTTCCGTTAGTCCCACTACGGGCGAACGTATGCTTGTTCCCCCTAAAATTTCAGTTTCTTTCAAACCAAGTAACGTTTTGAAGGACCGTTTCTCTTAAGGATTACTAAATTATGAGCGAGAAAATACTTATTGCGGATTTAGTGGCAGAAGTTGCCGAGTTGACCTCTGTTCCTAAAAACCGTTGCGACGATTATGTGAAGGCTTTCTTCGAGACCATTGCCAATGCGTTGTCGGTCGACGGCATCGTTAAGGTAAAGGGCTTGGGTACGTTCAAGCTTGTTTCTGTAGAAGAACGCAAGAGTGTGAATGTGCAGACTGGGGCAGAAATGATTATTCCTGCTCACAGCAAGGTTTCTTTTGTACCCGACAAGGTGTTGAAAGACGAAATTAATAGACCTTATGCACACCTAAAGACTTATGTGCTGAACGCCAATGCTCCGCTCGATCCGCCTGAAGCTGACGATGACGAGGCTACAATGGACGATGCCGATGTTGATGTGGCAGAAACTCAATCGACCGATACGGTTGCAGAGGTTGTTGCCGAAAGTGCCGAGTCTGTAGTTGAGGGGGCTGAACAAGAGGTTGAAGAAGCGCCAGCTCCTATTTCAGAACAGGTTGCTGAAGACAGCAAGCAGGGTGAAACTCCAATTGTAGAAGATGATGCCAAAGAGGCTGTAACTGCCAATGCCGATGTTGACGATAAGCAGGAACAATCAACCACTAATAGTAACGATAATTCCGATTGGTTCGACAATTGGGAGGTTGAATACGAGTCGACTGACAAGGCTGAACCTGCAAAATCTACTGAACCTAGCCCTAAACCGGCTTCGCTTTCAGAACTCTTGGCTAAAGCAGAAGCAGACCGGAACGAAAGGGTAGAGGAAGTTAAACCTAGCGCTACTGAAGCCGTTTCTGAACCTGAAACGGAAGATTCGGATGAGATTGTCATTCCTGAAGATATTAAGACGCCAGAGCAGATTGTTGCAGAGGTGATGGCTTCTGTTAAGGGGGCCGACTTTAAGGCTGAACAGCCTGTTGCCGATTCTGTTGAAGAGGTGAAGGAAGTGGCAGAAGAAAAGGTTGAGGAAGTTGTAGAAACTGTAACTGAAGACGTTGCCGAAAAGGCAGACGAAGTTGTTGAAACGCCAACCGAACCTGTTGCTGAAACTGCCGAACAGCCTATTGTAAACGAGCAGCCTGCTGCTACTTTGCCTACCGAGGAAAAGGTACAGCACGGCAAGGTTTTGGGCATTGCCATTATAGCATTCCTTGTTTTGTTGGCTGCTTTGATATTTGGACTTTTGAAAGTCGATCCCGATTTCTTCAAGTCGCTTAAGGCTGGTTCCGACAATCTGACTGTCGTTCCTGCCGATACGTCTTCGTTGGCACAGGAATTGAGTGCCTATACCGAAGAGACCGAGAACGAAACTGATAGCACTGCTGCAGAAACCGACGAACAACCGGAGGAAACGATTGAGGAAACCGTTAAGGACCAACTTTCTAAACCAATGCCTGCCGAGGCGGTTATCGATCCGCTTTGGGATGGTGAGTTTGTTGCCTACATGAAGAGACAGAACCCTGATGTTAGCCTCGAAATTAAAGGCTTTAACAAGGAGGTGGCTATTAAGCCTGGATTGTTCCTCACTATGGTGGCTCTCGACAACTACGGTGACAAGTCTTACTGGATTTACTTGTATCTCTACAATAAAGATCGCATTAAGAATCCGAACAATGTACCTATCGGTACGAAGATTCGTGTGCCAATTCTCGATGAAACTCTCGTTAATGGAACTAATGAGAAGAACATTGAAATGGCGAAGGAAATCAGAAAAGTTTTCGTTAAGTAAAAAAGAATAATAAAACACGTATATGGTTGTTGACGTTAAAGAATTGAACGCACGCGTAGAAAGAGAAAGTGCGTTTGTCGATGCCTTGTTTTCTGGCATGGAAAAGGCAATTGTTGGCCAGAAACATTTGGTTGAATCACTGCTGATTGGTCTTTTGGCCGATGGTCACGTATTGTTGGAAGGTGTGCCTGGTTTGGCAAAAACATTGGCAATTAAGACCTTGGGACAATTGATTGAAGCCGACTATAGCCGTATTCAGTTTACCCCAGACCTTTTACCTGCCGACGTTATCGGTACAATGATTTATAGCCAGAAGACCGAGGAATTTTCTATTAAGAAAGGTCCTATCTTCGCAAACTTGGTTCTTGCCGACGAAATTAACCGTGCTCCTGCCAAGGTGCAGAGTGCGTTGTTGGAAGCCATGGCAGAACGCCAGGTAACCATTGCCGACCAGTCGTTCAAGTTGCCTTCTCCGTTCTTGGTTATGGCAACCCAGAACCCTGTTGAACAAGAAGGTACTTATCCGCTTCCCGAAGCACAGGTCGACCGTTTTATGTTGAAGGTCGTTATTACCTATCCGCAGAAGGAAGAGGAAAAACTCGTCATTCGTGGCAACCTCAACAAGGTACGTCCGGTTATCACTCCTGTACTTAAGCCAGAAGACATCCTCAACGCGCGTAAGGTGGTTGAAGAGGTTTACCTCGACGAGAGAATTGAAAAGTATATTGTCGACATCGTGTTCGCTACACGTTTCCCAGAAGAATACAAGCTTGGTCACCTTAAGGAGATGATTGCTTGTGGTGGCTCACCACGTGCTTCTATCAACTTGGCCTTGGCTGCAAGGGCTTACGCTTTCATTCACCGTCGCGGTTTCGTTCAGCCCGACGATGTTCGTGCCGTGGCTATGGATGTTTTGCGCCATCGTGTGTCTTTGACTTACGAGGCCGAAGCTAACAACTTGACTTCTGAAGCTGTTGTGGCTGAAATTTTGAACGCGGTTGAAGTACCTTAAAAATTGCTTAAGTGAAAACTACCAGTGAACTGTTAAAACAAGTCCGCAAAATCGAGATTAAGGCGCGTGGACTTTCTACCGAGATTTTTGCCGGCGAGTACCGTACGGCTTTCAAGGGTAGGGGTATGACGTTTGCCGAAGTTCGCGATTATATGCCTGGCGACGATATCCGTAACATAGATTGGAATGTTACGGCACGTTTCAATCGCCCTTATGTGAAGGTGTTTGAAGAGGAACGTGAAATGACGGTGATGCTGATGGTCGACGTCTCTGCAAGTGGCGATTTTGGGTCTGCTAACGACACCAAGCGTGAAATAATGACCGAGATTGCTGCTACTATTGCTTTTTCGGCTATTCAGAACAACGATAAGATTGGTATGATTTTCTTCTCGGATAAGGTCGAAAAGTTCATCTCTCCCCAAAAGGGTAGAAAACACATTCTCTACCTCATTCGCGAGCTGCTCACTTTCGAGCCCGAAAGCCGAGATACCAACATTAGTTGCGCATTGCGTTATTTTACGAATGCCATCAAGCGCCATTGCTCTGCCTTTATCATCTCCGACTTCTTGGGGCCAAAGTTCGTTGACGATTTGGTTATTGCCAACCGTAAACACGATTGTGCTACTATTCGTATATACGACCCACGTGAAGTGGATATTCCCGATGTTGGACTTATTTGCTTGCGCGATGCCGAAACCCGTCAAGATGTTTGGGTTGACACTTCTAGCAAGTCGGTCCGCGATGCCTACAAGGCTTATTGGAAGCAGAAATCGCTAGAAATAACACAGGCTTTCAATAAGGCTGGTGTCGATTCTGCTGTTATCTCTACAAACGACGATTTCGTTAAAGGCTTGGTTAAGATGTTCCACGAAAGGGCTCTTCGCCATTAATTACTACATCGTTATGTTTCGTAAACTCAAATCACTTCTATTTATATTCCTTTCGTTCTTGGCGTGGTCTGCACGTGCACAGGTCAACATTTCTGCCTTTATCGACTCTACGTCGATAATAATGGGGCAGCAGACTGTTGTGCATTTCCACGTTTCTCAACCGCAAGATCTTGCGCTTCAGTTGCCGGTTTTCAGCGATTTCTTGGCGCCTGAAGTTTACATCGTCGAGATTTCGGGCGATACCATTGCCGACGGTACAACCATCACCATCAATAACGATATTGTGATTACGGTGTTTGAACCGGGCGACTATGCTATTCCGCCTTTTGTGTGTCGCGAAGCCGGTAAGGAATATGCTACGCCAGAACTCAAGTTGCAGGTGCGCGACTGGCCTGGTACTTTCGAATTGAGTAAAATACCAAGCGACATTAAGCACATTCACTATCCGCCTCATTCAAAAATGTTGTGGATCGTGTTGATTATTTCTGCGGTTCTTTTCGTATTGTTTCTGGTTGTGGCTATCATGCACCTCAAGAAGCACAAGACTGATCCGGAACCTTATGTAAGAAACAGTGCGGTTGCCGACTCTGACCAACCTGAACTTACTGCATTGGAATTGATACGCAAGTTGGTTGCCGATAAGGCTTGGCAGCCCCTTGGTAACGAGAAGAAATACTTTACCGAACTTACCGATGTGTTGAGGCAGTACTTCTACCGCCGTTACCAGATTAATGCGCTAGAAATGACGTCTTCCGAAATCCTTGCGGCGCTAATGAAGACCGATTGTCCTCCTGCTTTGCGTGAACAGGTTCGCGAAATCTGTTTCACTGGCGATATGACAAAGTTTGCCAAGCATGTGCCTAGCGACGAGGAATGCTTAAATTGCGCCTCTCTTGCCGAAAACATTGTCAAGAAGACGATGGTCGAAGAAAAGGCTGTTAAGGATAAGAAGGACAAGGAAGAAGGTAAGAAAGAATAATTTGTGATTTTATGATTTTTGCAAAACCATATTTCTTATTGTTGCTGCTGCTGCTCATACCCATTATTGTGTGGTATGTGTGGAAGCGCAATTCTATTACGTCTAAAATGCAGGTTTCGTCTATTGAACCTTTTATTGGGGCAAAGCGAACCTATAAATACTATTTGTTACATGTTCCGTTCGCTTTGAAGATGATAGCGTTGGCTATGCTGGTGTTTGTCTTGGCACGCCCACAGGCCGCTAACGAATGGGACAATAAGAATGCCGAGGGTATTGATGTTGTATTGAGTCTCGACATTTCGGCCAGTATGTTGGCACAAGACTTGAAACCTAACCGCCTGATTGCGGCAAAAGACGTGGCCAACAAGTTCGTCTTGCAACGCACTAACGACAATATTGGCTTGGTGGTGTTCTCGGGTGCTGCATCTTCAACATGTCCACTCACAACCGACAAGAACGCGCTTTCTTCCCTTATTTCCAGCATCGATACGGGTATGGTCAGGGCAAACGGCACGGCTATTGGTGTGGGTTTGGCTACTGCGGTTAGTCGCTTGAAGGATAGCAAGGCTAAATCGAAAGTCATCATCTTGTTGACCGACGGGTCGGATACCGGTGGACGCATTACGCCTTTAAAGGGTGCCGAACTTGCAAAGTCGTTTGGCATTCGTGTCTACACGGTTGGTGTGGGTACCAACGGTATGGCGCCTATGCCTGTCAAGAACGTGACAACCGGTGCCATTGAAATGCGAATGGAGGCTGTTGAAATTGATGAACAGACGTTGAAAGATATTGCCTCTGCTACCAATGGTAAGTATTACCGTGCAACCAACACCGAAGAGTTGTCTAGCATTTACGAAAACATCGATAAGCTCGAGAAAAGTAAGGTCTCAATTTCAAACTTTGCACACCGCAAGGAGTTGTACTTGCCTTTTGCAAGTGTGGCTTTAGGGGCATTGTTGTTGAGCCTTATTCTTTCCACCATTGTATTAAGAAGAAATCCATAACAGACTATGTTTAAATTTGTTTATCCCATAGTATTAGTGGTTTTGGTCTTGGCTGTCGTGCTTCTGGCTCTATTTATTTTCTTTGAGTTCAGACGTACGAAGCAGATGAAGGCTTTTGGTAACATAAAGTTGCTTTCTACGCTTATGCCTACCAGGTCGTTGTTGCGTCAGCGGTTGAAGTTTGGCCTTTGTTGGGTGGCTTTGGTTGCGTTGGTGTTGGCTGTTGCTAGAATTCAGATGGCTGGCAATTCCGGCGATCCCATTCGCAACTTGAATGTGGAAATGGTGGCAGTTGTCGACGTTTCCAATTCCATGTTGTGCGAAGACGAAACCCCGTCTCGTTTAGAGCGTGCAAAGATGGTTCTAAATGCCTTCCTCGAAAGTTCCGACAACTTGAAACTCGGCTTGGTTGAGTTTGCCGGCACTGCAGTTACACGCATGCCACTTACTGCCGATAAGGGTTCTGCCAAGTTGTTCGTCAATTCCATGGCAACTACCGACATTTCGGCACAGGGTACTGCCATTGGTGCGGCAATGAGGCAGGCGCAGCGTTGCTTCTCAAATACCGAAGGGGTAGTGCGTTGCATGCTTTTAATTACCGATGCCGAAAACCACGAAGACGATGCAATCTCTACTGCCGAGGTGGTTAACCGCGAAGGCAAGATGCTTGTCAATGTGGTGGGTATTGGTACTGCCGAAGGCGGAAACATTATGCTTGCCGACACTACTCTTAACGATGCCGAAGGCAAGCCTGTTGTGACCAAGTTTAACGAAAAGATGGCGCAAGACATTGCAAAGGCTGGTAAGGGTATCTACCTAACCGCAGCTAGTCCGAACGAGGTGGTCGATAAGGTGATGGCACAAATGAGCAAAATTGCCTCTTCAACATCCCAAACGTCTACAACGGCTAGCATTACCTATGTCGACAAGTTCGAGCTTTTTGCTTGGATAGCTTTCATCCTTTTGTTGATTGATGCTGTGTTGATGGAACGCAGAAACCACTTGATGGATAGACTTAAACAGTTCTTCGGAAAGAAGAATGTAGCTGAATAAGACGAATTTTATGAAACAGATTTACAAATATATAGTGTTATTGGTTTTCTCGGTTTTGGCTACTTCTAGTATGGTTGCCCAAGTCGAGAATCACGATGTGCGTGTAGGTAACAAGTCCTACAATGCCAAGAACTATACCATAGCTGAACAAAAGTACCGTTCTGCATTGTCGAAGAACGACCATTCGTTCTATGGCAACTACAATCTTGCCAATACACTTTACCGTAAGAACGACTTGCAGACTGCCCGTAACTATTACCAGAAAGCGCTCCTTTTTGCAACAAACAAGTTTCAGAGGGCCGAGGTCTATCACAACGTAGGTACGTCGTTCTTAAAGGAGAAAAAGTATAAGGATGCGGTCGATGCTTTAAAGAAAAGCATGATTGCGAACCCAAATTCCGAAGATACGCGTAGGCAATTGGCCTATGCCATGCGCATGGAAAAGCGTGAGCGTAACCAGAACCCGCCACCACCAAATGCTGGCGATAAGAAAATGGAAGACGATTCTCAAGACAATAATAGACAGATTTTAGAGTCGCTCGACGAAGAAGACGAAAACCATAAACCAAACGCCGGCGGACAAGCTAATGTGAAGAATTGGTAAGCTTGCTACATGTCTAAACCAAGTTGAGGTAATTTGGCACAACTTTTGCCGTTATTAGTGTAGAGTTTGGTATATAATTTTATCGTTATGAAGAATTATTTATTATTGTTGGTTGTTTTCTTGCTGTCGTTGCCTGCCATTGCCGGTAACGACGATCTTGTTAAGGTAACGGCTTCGGCACCTTCGCAGGTTGTAGAAGGCCAACGCTTTCAGCTGATATTCACCATACACAATGCCGAAGCAGATTCTTTCCGATTGCCAAAAATGAAATCTGTACGTCTCATTTCCGGTCCTTCAAAGAACACAAGCTACACCACCAAGACCGTTGGTGGACGCATGGTGGCAAGCCGTACCGTTTCGTTGGTTTATATTGCTGTGGCCGACAAGAAAGGCAACATTTCTATTCCTGCAGCTTCTATTTGGAGCGGTGGTAAGAAGTACGAGACAAATGTGGTCGACGTGAAAGTATTGAGCCAAACCGACCAACAGAAGAAACAGGAAGAGGCTCGTAAGAAAGCCGAGCAACAGCGAAATGTTGTACCGCAGGCCAAAGACGATGAAATTGTGGCTGAAGATGCCTTCATTAAGACCGAATGGGAAAATGGTGACGTTTATGCAGGTTCTAGCAATACATTGGTCATAACTCTTTACTATAGGGTAAATGTAGCTGGTTGGGACAATATTGAGTGGCCAAAGGTAAAAGGCTGCGAGGTTACCGATGCCGGCGTTGCCCGCAATTCTCGTTATGGGCGAGCCAAGGTCAATGGCATTGTTTACAATACGGTTGTGGTTGGAAAGAAGGATATTGTTCCGGCCAAGGCTGGCAAGCTAACTATCGATAGCGGAGAACTCGACCTAATTGTGAACGTACCTAACAAGAACGACTTTTGGGGTGGTTACCACAGGGTAAACAAGCGCATGGTCATTCCTGGCATAAGCACGAAGGTGAAGCCTGCTACCGAAAAGACAGAACCGGTACAAGAAAAGCCTACTGTTGAACCTCGTTGGAATTTGTAATAGTCTGGTTTAATGGCTTTGCGTGTTCTCTTTTCCGTTGTTTCTTGTTGGTTGTGTGGGGTGTGTTGTGCGCTAGCCAATAGCCCTTTCCCTATTGACGATTACCAACCCAATGCGAAAGAAGCGCCCAAAAACATAAAGCCTGCAGCAGCTACCGATAAACTGCAAACCTTTCTGAATGGTCTAATCTTGAAAACGGAGGTAGACCGTACCCGGTTGTTCGAAAACGACTTGGTGCGCGTAAGGTGGGTATTGCAATACCCAAACATACCATCACTGAACATCGATTACAAGATTACCGATTACCATATTCCTGTTTTACCCGATTTTGTAAAACAGCGTAACTTTATTCCAAACGAGGGCGACACAGCCAACGTTAAGATGATTAAGGTCAACGGTGTTGCTTATCAAGAGAAGGTTCTGCTGTGTTTCTACATGTCGCCCATTTCGGTGGGTAATTATTCGGTAGGTAAAGGCGATGTTACCATTCAGCTTTTCAATGCCGCAGGGCATTTCATAGGCGCACCACGGCAATTGGTATCGCCCTCGGTACCCATTAGGGTGAATGCCTTAACCGCTAAACCCGAAGACTTTTGTGGGGGCATAGGGCAATTCTCGGTTTCAGAAGAGGTTCAGCCGTCAAGTAATATTCATGTCGGTCAGTCTGTCACTTACCGCATTCGTGTGAAGGGTAGCGGCAATCTTACCTATGTTAATGTGCCGTCTGTAACCTTTCCAAATGGGGTAGAAGGTTATCAGCTTAAGGCTTCAAGCAACTATAGCTACGACTATGAATCGTGCAGTGGCGAACGTGTATTCGACTATGTGCTTATTCCGAAAAAAGATACGCTACTAACGTTGCCGTCGGTTTCTTTGTCATATTTCAACACGGCAAGCAATGCTTTTAAGACTTTGAAGACAAAACCAGTTAAACTGAAAATCTTGCCTAAATTACCTTCTAGTGCTGGTACGCTTGAACACAGAGCCGAAACTTTGAATGCTGAAAAGCAAAATGCGGAAACTTTAGAATATTCCGAAAGGAATAAGACGTCTGTTAGCTTGTGGTGGTTATTGGCGCCACTTGTGTTGCTATTGTCGGTGGTAGGGTGGCTATGCCGAAAAAAACGGGTTACGGAGGTCGATTTGGAAAAGCAATATACAGCTCGGTTAGATGCGCTTTTGCTTGATGGTGCCGATCGTACGACGGCTTCGCAAATCGAAAAAGTTTTGAAAGACTACATCGGTGAAAAGTGTGGTGCTGTGGTCTCGCACATGGTCAATAACCGCATTGCCGATGTCTTGCGTGACAATGGCGTGTCGGAAAAAGTAATAACCGATGTTATCAATTTTTTCGACGACTGTGCTCTCTTTGCCTATTCGCCAACGGCCAATTCATTTACCTATGACGAATTGGTAAGGAAAGCTCGTAATTTAGTAAATTCAATAAAATTCGAAAATGAATAAATTATTTAAATATTTCAAATATCTGTTTTATGCGGTCTTTGTGGCTGCGGCTGTTTTTGCTGGATTTTTGGGTTTCATGACGTTAAACGACTATGTGCCCCCTAAACAGGAAAAGGTCAGTTGCGACGCAAAGGCAAGTGTAATAGAAGTTGGTAAACCGCTAACTTGCATGATATGGAATATTGGCTATGCGGGTTTAGATGCTGGCATGGACTTCTTCTACGATGGCGGTACGCAGATGCGTCCAACCCATCACCAGTCTTATTCTAATTTGAAGAACATTGAAAGCTTTGTTTTGAACCATCCGGTCGATTTCCTTATGTTGCAGGAAATCGATACAAAGGCAAAGCGTAGTTATGGCATGAACCAGGTAGATACCATTGCAAACGCCTTGGGCTTGCCGTCATACTTTGGCAAGAACTATTCCGTAAAGTGGGTCCCACTACCTATACTTACGCCTATGGGCAATGTAGAAAGTGGCATTGCCGTTTACACCAAGCAGCAGCCAACGGGTTACACGCGTTATGCCTATCCGGTTAACTTCGAATGGCCGTTAAAGGTGTTTATGTTAGACCGTTGTTTCCTTGAACTGCGTTTCCCAACAGCAAATGGTCACGAACTTGTTTTGGTAAACACCCATAACTCTGCGTTCGACGATGGTGGCGAGCTTCGCAAGGCCGAACTTGACTATTTTAAGGATTACATGTTGAACGAATATAAGAAGGGCAATTATGTTATTGCTGGTGGCGATTTCAACCAGTGTCCTGCCCACTATGTGCCGGCTGCCGATAATAAGCTTTTCGACAGGGAAGACTTCCACACGGTGCCCGATACGCTGTTGCCTGCCGATTGGCATTTTGTCTTCGATGCCTCTGTGCCATCTAACCGACGTGTCATTGCGCCATACGATGCCCAGACTACCAAAACCACGCTTATCGACTTTTTCATTACTTCGCCTAATGTAACAACCCAATCTGTTGAAACAAAGAATCTGAAATTTGAAAATTCCGACCATAATCCGGTTTTGGCAACGTTCGTCTTAAGGTGATATGTATCTATAAATGTAATTCTCTGATAAATCGATATTATTACAACGTCTTTATTATGAATAAAATAAATATCATTTCATATATCGGATTGGCTCTATTTACGGCCTACTCCATCTACTATTATTTCGCGCCAGGCGATGCGGATATGGAAGTATTCTTTCTTTGTTTTTTTTCAATCGGTATCATACCAATATTTTTATTTGTTAGCTGCGGTATCATAATCTACTCTATTGTGGAAGCATTTCGCAAGAGAAAGCGGCCATACATAATTACATCTATATGGACATTAGCTTTAATTCTGTTTTGGACTCTAACGCCCAATCTTCCTCCAATCCATCTTGACGCCTATGAACAAGAGGAGATATACGAGGACAAAAAGGATGAATTATGGGACTATGCGCATCAGATTGACGATATCTGCAAAAAAGATTCCGTGGTGAATTTTGCAATGTGGAAAAACAAGAGTGATCTGAATGTGAATGACAAGTTGACATCTGAAGATGTTAGGCAAATTAGAAACATTCTTAAAGCTTTGAATTATACACACCTTGAATATCGAGACAGTATATGCAGATTTGGTATTAGACACCAAGGGCTTGCACTATATGTTTTTTCTTTGGGACTTCATGGCAAGAAAATCAAAGATAATTGTGAGAGAATAATATATAATGATTCCGTCGCCTTTGAATATTGGTGCGGAGCCATTGGCAGTTGCAGCTATCCGGGCAAGGAAGAATACTTAAAAAGCAAAGGGAAGACAAGCGAATATTAATAGGAATGATGGATAACAATTAAGAATTTGAAATTCAAAAGGGACGGACAATTCAATTTCCCTTGAAGGAATTATTGCGGTTTACCATCAGTGAATTTTTGATAATGGAAGTTATACAAAAATATAAAGAACTTGGAGCTTCATTAACATTAATCTCAAAAGTCAATAGTAAAGAAGATTTAAGTACATTTTTTCAAGGAAAAATATGGCTGCACTCCGTTGCAGTATCTAAAATGTGCGTGATATAAGGCTATCCATTGCCTTAAATTAAAGCGTTATGAAAGCAAGACTATACTCATTTTTATACTCCGTATTCCTTTCCATGTTTGAAATGCCATCGGATACTTCACGTCAACCAAACAGAGACTCCGGAAAGGACGGACCCTCCGATCAACCAAAAGTAAACAAATAAAAATCCAGAATGAGGCTGTATGTTAATCCTACCACCCTATATTTGTGATAAAAGGCTGTATCATTTGATTTTTGATACACCCTCTTTTATCTCTTCTGAATATTTGCGACGTCGTATGGACATCAG
>JAKSKR010000048.1 GCA_024401645.1 Paludibacteraceae bacterium
CAAGGCTGGTAAGGTGACGGCCGCGTTGAACGGCACCCGCAACGTATGGCACCAGACACTTGGTTATGATAGTGTGCCTATGCTGAACTTCATATTTAATGGCTACCTACACGGATCAGACGAATTGGTTCTCTCTTCTTCAAGCTTGCATACGGAACCTGATAATGGAGGAAATCACGACCAATATTTTGTATGTGAAGATGGACACCTCAAATGCTCGGTTTGTGGTGAAACCTACGATATTCCGAAAATTAACAATGTATACCAAATTTCAAATGCAAGAGATTTGTTCTTGTTTGGAAGAATGGTTAATTCAAAGCAGGACGTATATAATGCAAAATTGACGTCAGACATCGATTTATCGACAATCTGCAGTGCTCAGAAAGGTAGAAGTTGGCAACCTATAGGTAATAGCACAACAAAATATTATTCTGGAACTTTCGATGGCGATGGCCATACCATTAACGGTTTGTACATAGCTTCAGGTACATCTGTTGGCCTTTTTGGCTATGTTTCTGAAGCAACAATCAAAAATCTTTGTATAAAAGGTTCTGTAAAAGGAACTTCAAATGTTGCTGGCTTAATTGGTACCTCTGAAAGAAATACAAATGTAGAGAGGTGTATAAATTTTGCATCAGTAAAGGCTACAACTAGTCACTGTGGTGGTCTGATAGGTATGATGTATCATGCTTCTTTATGTAAAATTACTGCGAGTGGTAACGTGGGCACAATTGATGGCCCTAATTATGTTGGTGGCTTAGTTGGTTATTCTAGTCCTTTCTCAGCCAATACAATGAAGTATTGTTACAATTTCGGCTCTGTTAAGGCAACATCATCAAGTTTTGGTCATTTGGTGGGCTATATTAGTGATGAATCTCCAATAAATTCTACAAATGCATACAATAGCGAAGCCATGAGTCCTACTAATACTAATGGTATTGGTAATGCAAAGGCTTTCTCTGTTGATGAATTTACGTCGGGCGCTGTTACCTACTTCTTAAATAGCGATAAGACCTACTGGTATCAGAATATAGGTATCGATAAATATCCAGTTTTGAAAGGTAAAACTGTATATAAAGGCTATGCGCATGGCACAACAATACTTGCATTTGCCAACAACAAATTACATGACGAACCAGACGCCAATGGTAGCCACGATGCACACTACAAGTGTAAGATTGGTGAAGCTTATAAATGCGAGGTTTGTGACAAGGCCTATGAACTTGAACTTGACAACGATTGCTATCTAATTCATGATGCGAACGAATTGGCTCAATTTGCCTATATGGTAAATGATGGCGATCGAAATAGAAAAGCTAAACTGATGGCTGATATAGACCTCTCTGAAATCTGCAGTTCTTCGTTGGGCAGTTGGAGACCTATTACTAGTTACAGCGGTGACTTTGACGGTAATGGTAAAACCATAAAAGGTTTATACATTGGTACAGATAATTCAGACGACTACGCTGGCTTGTTTGGGCTGTTGGTGGGAGGCTCGATTAAGAACTTGACGGTTGAGGGCTCGATTAATGCTAATAATTTATACGTTGGTGGTATTGTAGGTCGTGTAAATCAGTTGTCGACTAACGCCACTCTCCAAATAGTTAATTGTGTGAACAAAGTCTCAATTAATTGTCCTGGCTCTGACAAATATGTCGGCGGTATTGTTGGCTATTCAGAAGATGTTGCATTTGAGAAATGTATAAACATGGGTGACATTAATGCCAACAACTGCTATGTGGGCGGTATAGCAGGGGCAGTGCGTGGTAGATCCAGTTTACTTAATAAGAGCGTAACAGTTGATTATTGCGCTAATGTAGGTAACCTAAAAGGTAAATATGTGGGAGGTATAGTTGGTACGTCTCCAACATTTGTTGGAATTGGCCTAATTGTTGATTTCAGTAATTGCTACGTGTATGGCAATTTATCTTCTACAGACTTACCGGTCAACGAATTTATAGGTAATTGTAATAATGGAAGTTCATCAACGAATTCTTATTATAATCAGGATGCATACATGAATGTTCGTGACTATATTGGAACTAGTGTCAGCAAAGAAGACTTCGCGAATGGTAAGCTAACTTACGACCTCAATACTTTGCTTGAGGAAAGTGGAAGAACAACCGCATGGTTCCAAACACTTGGACAAGATTCTGTACCTATGTTCAGTGGCGACAAAGTTTATGGTGTTTACAACCACGGCGAAAACGACATGGTTTACAGCAACACCAAGAATGGTTTCCACACCGAACCTGACGTAGATGGCAGTCACGATAAACATTATGACGTTGAAACAGCAACAGGTTTCTTGGTTTGCGGTGTTTGTGGAAATACATCTTTGCCAGAACTTAACATTGAAAATGGTGTATGCCTAATTTCTACAACAGCCGACATGTTGAGTTACGCTAATTTGGTTAAGACCAACAATAAGGTTTCTGCAAAATTGATGAACGACATCGATCTTTCTGGCATCTGTAATGCAGACAAGGGTAGTTGGACACCAATAGGTTCTTCTACTAACCCATATGCGGGTACGTTCGATGGAAACAACCATATCATTAGCGGCTTGTATATAAACACTACAGAAGAAAATCAAGCTCTATTTGGTACTGTATCAGCTTCTACAATCAAAAACCTTACAGTTTATGGTGACGTGAATGGTTATGACAATGTTGCAGGCATTGTGGCTAAAGCAACTGCAGCCGAAGGACGTTTGTCAAAAATTACCAACTGTAAAAACCACGTAAATGTCTCTGGTCATGATAACGTTGGTGGTCTTGGTGGTTATACATTCTATTCAGAGTTTAATAATTGTACAAACTATGGCTCAATTATTGGTTCTAATAATAGATGTGGTGGTATAGCATCTTATTGTCATAAAGTTGAGAACTGTGCTAACTATGGCAAAATAGAAGGCATGAAGACCGTTGCAAGTCTTATTGGAGAAGGATACTCATCTGGGCAAGTTGTAAATTCTTATAATTACAATTTAACAAATGCATCAAATCCAATCGGTGCGTCAAATGTTGCAATATCTAACTGCTACTATCTCTCGGACAACGAAACAGAAGATGGCGGCCGAACTGCCGATCAGTTCGCTAACGGTATGGTGGCTTATGAATTGGGCGAGGCCTGGGGACAGACCATAGGCACCGATGACTACCCTGTACTTGGTGGCGACAAAGTTTATGGTGTTTACAACCACGGCGAAAACGACATGGTTTACAGCAACACCAAGACCGGTTTCCACACCGAGCCTGATGAAGATGGAAGCCACAAGGCACTATGCAATATTGACGTGAATAGTGGTAACCTGATTTGTTCGGTTTGCGGTAAGAAATTCTCACCGGAACTAAATGTTGTAGATGGCATCTGCCAAATTTCAACTCCTGTCGATTTGATTGCTTTCCGTGCTTTGGTAAATGGTGGAAAAGCGTCTTCTGATGCCATCTTATTGAATGACATCGATCTTTCTGACATTTGCAATGCAGACAAGGGTAGCTGGACGCCAATAGGTAGTACTTCTAATGCCTATAATGGTCACTTCAATGGAGGTAACTTTACTATTAGTGGATTATACATCAACAAATCAACCGACAAATATCAAGGTTTGTTTGGGTACGTGGCTTCTGCTACCATTGAGAACATAACCATTAAGGGTTATGTGAGAGGTGGAGAGAAAACCGGTGCTATTGCCGGTTTTGTAAAAGACGGGGCTACATTCAACAACTGTTTGAACTATGCAACTGTTAATGGGGGAAGTCAAGATGCCGGTGGTATTGCTGGTCATGCAATATATGCAATCTTTACTAACTGCGAAAACCATGGTAATGTTTCAGGTGTGAAGCGTGTAGCAGGCATTGTTGGCTACGGACATATTGTTGAAAAATGTATTAACTATGGTACCATAAATGGCACATCATCAAATATTGGTGGTATTGTTGGTAACTGTCTTTCTAAAGGTCGTTTAATAGCATGTGCTAACGTTGGTACAATTGATGGCAAATCATCATCGTCAAATGTTGGTGGTTTAGTTGGTTATGCCGACGGTTCTACAATTAAGGCCTGCTACAATGCAGGAAGCTTGACCGGTGGCTCTGCTACTGGACCTATTTATGGTGCAGGTTCTGCAACCATCAACAGCTGCTACTACAACAGTGAATTTTATGAGAAAAATTCGGCTTCTGCAACCGGTTTAAGCACTGACTTTTTTGCAAGCGGTAGGGTGGCTTACGAAATGAATAGTAAGGCAGGGCAGACCTACTGGTTCCAAACCATCGGAACCGATGCCTACCCTGTCCTTGCTGGCGACAAGGTCTTCAAGTGTCAGGAAACCTATTACAACGAAGGCGCAGTTGTTGAAGACTTTAATGTTGCCGATATGGTAGACTTTAATGTTGAAGCAGACTTCAGCGCGAACAATGTAAGCTACACACGCAACGTGACTGCGAACTGGGGAACCCTCTGCTTGCCTTTCAGCTTCTCGGTTGAAAACAATACAGGGGCTGACTACTACTACATCAAGAACTTGACAGACAGCATCATCATCCTAGGCAAATACACGGGAATCGTCGAGGCTGGTCAACCAGTCATCTTCTATGCAGAAGAGGCTGGTAGCTTGACCATTACTTCAGGTGACGTGAACTTTACTGCCGAGATGACTGCCAATGCATGGGAAGACCTTGTTGGTACTTATGTTGCCGACACGGTTGGTAGCATGAGTGACTTCTACTTGAAGGATAACAAGTTCTACCAAGGTAAGGGCCAATTCATTGTCGATCCGTTCCGTGCCTACATTGAAGGCATAGGCAACAACGGCGTGAATAGCCTCCACTTCATGATAGATGATGATGTGGTGGAAGAAAATGTAAATGCCGACGCTACCATTGTTGCCATCTTCAACTTGGCAGGACAACGCGTCAGCAATATGAGGGATGGAGCAACCTACATCTTGAAGATGAGCGACGACACCACCCGAAAGGTGATAATTAGATAAATACTTTTTTCAGCATGCTGCCTGGGGTTTCCTTAACCCCAGGGATTGCATGTATTTAAATGTTTTTGAAATGGATAAAAAAGATTGGCACTTGGCTTTGATGAACATCGTAGCCTTAAATGTAACAGATGTGGTAGCAACCAGCGATGACGACTTGCTTGATGGTGTTACCGATAACAAAGACTTGTAAAGAAAGATTCTACCAATATGAAAAAAGATTTTGTAGATATAGACATAGAGATTATCAACCTTGATCTTATTTTGACACAAGTTTCCGAAGGTTGGGATGCTAATACCTATGTCTGTCCCGATGATGAACCTGATTGCGAAGATGACTTGTAAAAAACATACGATACAATGAAGACACTAGAGCAAACACAAATAGAAATTGTTAAATTAGAAGTTTTAGACATAATAGCTACCAGTGGTATAAAAGGCGATACCGAGGAAGGCGTTAATAATGGAGGAGATTTCTAGTATGAAGAAATTATTATTATTGGCACTGCCACTGTTGGCAATGGCGGTAAGCTGTAGCAACGACTGCGAGGAAGACTTCGTAAGCGAACCGAATGTAGACGAGGGCTATGCCTACATTCACAGTTCTGACTCGATAGACAAATCGTTGCGTACGACATTCACATTAAGCGACGATGTGTACCACTGCCAATGGACGTTGGTAGACTCGTTCGCCTTGTGCGACAGTTGGGGCACAAAAGGGAGCATCTATTCAAACGCCAAATACAGCATCCCTAACAAGTTTGCACGTGTGGGTGGAGACCGTCCGAAAACAGACCCTGGCACTGTGTACTATACTTACTACCCGGCAAAAGGCTACCGCGACTGGTTGGGGAATGGCACTATGAAGATTGCCCTGCCCGATACACAGTACTATAATCCTAACGGAACGGTTAGTGAGGAAGCCTATCCTATTTACGGCATGACCGAAAAGGCGGGTGAGTGGCACTTCTACAATGCGGCATCGTTTGTAGTGCTTCGCCTGAAGACCAACATTGGCATTGCAACCGTGAAGACCATTCGCTTGTCTGCCGACAACAATTTGAGTGGTAGTGCTGCGGTTACGGTAAGCAAGGAGAACATAAAGCCAACGCTTGTGATGGACGAGACAGAGGTGGGCAATTCGCGTAAGGTTGTCTTAAACTGTGGCAAAGGTGTTGGCATCAACTCAACCAACCTCAAGTTCTTCTATGTTGTTATTCCTTACGGTACACATAAGAACTTGAATATAGAGGTGGAACTGGCCGAAGGTTACAAGCAGAAGAAATTTGTGGCCGAATTGCCAATCTTGCGCTCGCAGTTTAGAAGTACAACTATCGATATGGAAATCCAGACCATAGAACGTGGGTACGACAACGAGAACAACGAACATGTTGACTAAACCACAAAATCGTATATAGAAGTTTACTATTAACTAACATACTCACAAAATAATAAGGCACGACTTTCGTTAAGAGAGCCGTGCCTTATTGTTTATTACTAGTTGCCAATTTTAGAACCTCATAAGAATCTTCTGTGCCATGCGGGCGTCTTTCTGAAGCTGTTTCTTAAGGGTTGCCAGGTCTTCGAACTTGTGCTGGTTGCGAATGCGGTCTTCCACGTAAATAGTGATGTCCTGACCGTAGAGGTCGCCTTCGTAGTTGAAGAGGTGCGCCTCTATGCTTAGCTCGTCGACAGTGGTGGTTGGTCGTGTGCCTATGTAGAGCATAGACTTGTAGTGCTTGTCGCCTACGCCTACCATTGCCGCATATACGCCAATTTTAGGCAGACACTTGTTCGGTATGTTCAGCTTAAGGTTGGCTGTTGGAAAGCCAATGGTGCGACCAACCTGCTGCCCCTTCTCTACAGTGCCCGAAAGGGCATAAGGGTAGCCAAGGTAGTGGTTGGCCATGTTTATTTCGCCTACAGCCAGCAATTGACGGATGAACGACGAACTGATGGTGTAGTTGTTGTCGGAATAAGGATCGGCTTGCGTTACCTTTATGCCGAGCTCTAGGCCGTGCTTAACATAGTCGTCGAAACCCTCTTCGCGGTTGCGACCGAAACGGTGGTCGTAGCCCACAATAAGGTGCTTGACGTTAAGCTTCTTTACAAGCACTTCCTTCATGAAGTCGAACGCTACAAGGTTTGCCAAGTCCATCGAGAAATCGGTCATGATGCAGTAGTCTAGCGGACTAGACATCAGCAACTCCTTCTTCTCGTCGAGGGAATTGAGCAGGTTGGGCTTGTAGTGCTCGTTAAGCGTAATGCGGGGGTGGGGCCAGAATGTGAATATGGCAGCCTTGAGGTGCTCGTCATCTGCAACGGCACGTACCTGATCGATCAAGTAACGGTGACCGGCATGAACGCCGTCGAAAAAGCCGATAGTTAGGGCTAGTCCTTCGTTCTCAAAATGTTCGATGTCCTCAATGAATTCCATCCTCTGTTATGCTAATGCTTCTGTTTTTAATGCTTGTCTCTAAATCGTGGGGCTGAAATTTTAGCCCTCTATTGCATCGGGAAAGTTGTTCTCTTCCGATTTTTCTGCAAAGATATTCTCAATCGTGTTAATTTCCAAGAAAGTCGCACCCGTACCACGTTTTCCGCCGCTGCTTAAGTAGGCAACCTTGTCTTCGAGGTGAAGGTAACCGTTCTCGAGCAACATCTGCAAGGCCTGTAGGAAGTACTGGCGTTTGTTGACGTCTTTCTTGCGTTCCTGGTAGAATGGAATAACACCGTAAGAAATGGAAAGGTGACGGATGACGGGCTCGTTGTAGCACATTGCCAATACCGGCTTGTCGCCACGGTAGGCTGCCAAGTAGCGTGCAGTCTTGCCGGTGTGGCTGTCGGTTACCAAGGCCTGAATGCCTAGAGCCTCAATGCTTTCAACGGCTTGTTTTGCCAAGAACGAGGCAATGTCGTTGTCTTCGTAATGGTATGGAATGCGGATGTCGTTATCCTTCAACTTGGTCTTTTCGCTTTCTGCTGCAATCTTTGCCATGGTGCGGACAGCCTCTACCGGGTAGCGGCCGTTGGCTGTTTCACCGCTGAGCATGAGGGCGTCGGTGCGGTAGAAGATGGCGTTGGCAATGTCGGTAACCTCGGCGCGGGTTGGGCGTGGGTTGTTGATCATAGACTGCAACATCTGGGTGGCTACAATAACGGGTTTCTTGGCAACCACACACTTGCGGATGAGGATGCGCTGAATGCCCGGAATCTTTTCCTGTGGCACTTCAATGCCAAGGTCGCCACGGGCTACCATTACGCCGTCGGCAGCTTCAATGATGCCGTCGATGTTGTCGATGCCTTCCTGGTTCTCTATTTTTGCAATAACCCTGATGTGGCTATTGTTGCGCTTCAAGATGTCGGTAACATCCTTAACGTCTTGCTTTGAACGGACGAACGAGTGCGCAATGAAGTCAATCTTGCGGTCGATGGCGAACATGATGTTTTGCTTGTCGCGTTCGGTGATGGAAGGTAGGTTGATGCGTACACCAGGTACGTTTACGCCCTTGCGGTTGCCAAGGCGTGCGTCGTTCTGTGCTTCGCATACCAGGTAATCTTCCTCCTTCTTGGTTACATATAGGTCAATCTCGCCGTCGTCAATCAGCACGTGTGTGCCTGGGGCAACGTCGTTAACGAATTGGGCATAGTTTACGCAAATGCTGTCGGCGGTAGAAAGCTGGTCTGGTCGGCCGTAGATGCGTACGGTTGAGCCTTGCTTGATGTCGACCTTAAACTGCTTGTCTTCGAGGCTGACTGCGGTTGTGCGCACTTCGGGGCCTTTAGTGTCGATAAGGATGCCAATTTCTGATGATACGGCGCGTACGTTGTTGATGATCTTGTCCATACCTTCGGGTGTGAGGTGGGCGGTGTTCATGCGCACGATGTTCATGCCGTTCTCGAACAGCTGGCGGATGAGTTCAACATCGCAACGGAAGTCAGAGATGGTTGCAATGATTTTGGTCTTCTTGTCAACTAGTGGCCTAATGCTCATATATGTAGTATCGGTTTTGAGTTATTATTCTTTCCTTATGCTTTGCTTTCCTCGTTGTCTTTCTCTTCCTTGATGTGAACAAGGGCGTCGACAGCCAAACGGTATGAATCCATACCGAAGCCGAGGATGGTGCCAAGACAAGCGGCGGTTAGGTAAGACTTGTGACGGAATTCCTCGCGCTTGTGCGTGTTGGAAATGTGCACCTCAATAACAGGGCACTTAATGCCACGAATGGCGTCGGCAATGGCAACGCTAGTATGGGTGTAGGCACCGGCATTCAATACGATGCCGTCGTACACGAATCCGGTTTCGTGGATGATGTTGATCAACTCACCTTCAATGTTCGACTGGTAGTAAGAGATGTTGACGTTAGGGAAATTCTGTTTCAACACTTCCAAATAGTCTTCAAACGATTGGTGACCATAGATTTCTGGCTCGCGTTTACCCAACAAGTTGAGGTTGGGACCATTGATGATGATGATGTTCATTTGGTTCTTAATATTGTTTTCAATCTGTCTGCAAAATTAGTGTTTTTTGGGGTTATTATGTGGTCTTTTATTTCTGATTTTGCTGACAATTTTGGTTATAAACAAAAAAAAGATGCGCAGAGGAACAATCCCCCGCGCATCCCATTACATTAGCATATAAAACATTACTTAACAATAGTAATCCAGTTATGAGTGTCTGGCTCCTCGCCATACTGAATAGCCTTAAGCTTCTTGTAAAGCTTTTCGCTGATTGGGCCTGGCTTGCCGTCCTTTGCAATGACGTACTTCTTGTTCATTACAGGGTCGTCAATTTCGCCAATTGGGCTAATTACGGCAGCAGTGCCGCAAGCGCCGGCTTCTTCAAATGTTTCCAATTCCTCTTCAGGAATCTGGCGGCGTTCAACCTTCATGCCTAGGTCTTCTGCCAACTGCATCAAGCTCTTGTTGGTGATGGAAGGTAGAATTGAGGTTGAAAGTGGAGTGACGTATGTATTATTCTTGATACCGAAGAAGTTGGCTGCGCCGCATTCGTCGATATACTTCTTTTCCTTTGCGTCGAGGTAGAACTCGCAAGCGTAACCTTGGTCGTGTGCCCACTTGTTTGCCTGCAAGCTGGCTGCGTAGTTACCACCAACCTTGTAGATGCCGGTGCCAAGAGGTGCCGAACGGTCGTGGTCGCGTGCAATAACGTAGTTGTTGGTTGCGAAACCACCCTTGAAGTAAGGACCTACTGGGGTTACGAATATGATGAAGAGGTACTCGGTTGCAGGGTGTACGCCAACCTGTGCGCTGGTACCAATCAACAATGGACGTACGTAAAGGGTTGCGCCGCTTTCGTAAGGTGGAACGAAACGCTCGTTCAAGAGAACGACTTTCTTTACCATTTCAACGAACTTCTCGGTAGGAAGTTCTGGCATTAGAATACCGCGGCAGGTGCTCTGAAGGCGAGCTGCGTTTTCTTCTGGACGGAAGACTCGGATATGGCCATCTTTGCAACGGTATGCCTTCAAGCCTTCAAATGCCTCTTGGCCGTAGTGAAGACAGGTTGCTGCCATGTGCATGTTAATGGTGTCGGAAGAACTAACTTCAATTTCGCCCCATTTGCCATCTCTAAAATAGCAACGAACGTTGTAATCTGTTGGAAGGTAACCAAACTTAAGGTTTGCCCAGTCCAAATCCAATTCTTTTGCCATATCCTAAATATGATTAATGAATTTTATAGTGTATTTTAAATACGTCTGTTTGTTTCGTGGAATACTGCATCTTCGCAATGCCCCATTCAGTGCAAAAGTACTTATTGTGATGCACAAATCCAATTCTTATGTGCCGAAAATTGCACACATGTGGGGTGGTTTGTGCCGGTGGTTCTACCTGCATCTGTTGTTTTCTTGTTGTGGAGACTTAATTATGCGCTAATTATGCGCTAAGTTTTTAGGTTTTGACGTAACTTTGGCGGTTGTAAATATTCAGGTGATATGATACGTCAATGTTCCATATTGTTCGGCTGCCTGGCGGTGGGCGAACTTTTGGTTTATCTTACGGGCATTAAGTTGCCCTCTAGCATTATTGGAATGCTGCTGCTGACCTTGCTGCTGAAGCTGGGTTGGGTGAAGTTGGAGTGGGTGAAGGGCCTGTCTGACTTTTTGATAGGAAACCTCGGATTCTTCTTCGTTCCGCCTGGTGTGGCGCTGATGCTTTACTTCGACGTCATTAAGGCTCAGTTCCTGCCCATTATGGTGGCTATCTTGGTCAGCACGGCCTTGGTGCTGGTGGTAACGGGTTGGGTGCACCAGTGGGTGCGTAAATTGCAAAAGAAATAAGCTTATGGAATTCCTTTCAAATCAGTATTTCCTCATATTCCTAACCTTCTTGCTCTTCTTAGGCGCAAAGTTGTTGCAGAAGCGTTTTGATTGGGTGGTTTTGAATCCTATATTGGTAACTATAGCCATGCTCATCCTCTTCTTGTCGGTAACCGGCATTTCGTACGAGACTTACGAGAAGGGTGGCATGATGATTGACTTTTGGCTGAAACCGGCTGTGGTGGCATTGGGTGTGCCCCTCTACTTGCAACTGGAACAGATTAAGAAACAGTTGCTGCCTATCATCTTGTCGCAACTAATTGGTTGCTTAGTGGGTATAGTCAGTGTGGTGGTTACGGCACGCTTTCTGGGGGCGTCGCCCGAGGTAGTGGCTTCGTTGGCGCCTAAGTCGGTTACTACGCCCATTGCCATGGAGGTGTCGCGCAGTGCCGGTGGCATTCCGTCGCTAACGGCGGCTGTGGTGGTCATTGTTGGACTGTTGGGTGCCCTTTTCGGTTTTAAGGCCCTGCAAGTGGGCCGTGTAAAGAGCCCTATTGCCCAAGGCTTGTCTATGGGTACGGCATCGCATGCGGTGGGAGCATCGGCAGCCATGGACCGCAGCCAAAAATATGGTGCCTATGCGGGCTTGGGACTCACCCTCAACGGCATCCTCACGGCCTTCATCACCCCCTACCTCTTGCCCCTGTTGGATTGGTAATAGATAGCAAAGGCGTGCAATTTTGGGTAAATGAGTTGCCTTGAAAACTCAAAAGGGGGGTGTATCATAATGCAACATTTATGATATACCCTCTTTTTATGTTCGTGA
>JAKSKR010000049.1 GCA_024401645.1 Paludibacteraceae bacterium
ACTTAGGCTAATAATGGACGAGATGTATGAAAAGTATCTTGGCAATACCATCACATATCAGCCAAAATACCTTTAGAAGCTGTTTAAATTTCCAAACAGCTTCTTAACGCTATTCCCATTATCTCAAAACCGCACGAACACTATGGCCGGCATAGCGATAGCAGCTGGCATCGTTGTTGATGTAGTTGTCGACGAAGTGAAGGTAACTCGCGCTGTTGTAGCTGACCTTGCTGATTGAAGAAGACCAGAAGTAGCCGTCGTGGCCGATACCGTTTTGCAGTGAATCTGAATATTCATCAAATTCGCCACCGGCAGGTAGAAATATGGTGGCGCCGTTTACTTTTGAGGTGCCCAACAATCCGTTCACGCCACAGCTGTCGAAGTTTTCTACATAATTCCAGTCGCAACCCACTTTCAACTCTTTTAGTTCATCAGTTGTCGGCATGCGCCATGCTGTGCCCCAGTTGGCAGTAGCGGCATCGTCAGACGGTTGCAACTCTGTCAGGAAGTCAACTGTGCAGTTTAGTTCGATTTGGTTGCAGTATTTTTTTATATAGAACGGACTGCCATCAATCCATTTGTAGGTGATCCAGTTGTATTTCTTTTTCGGCTTGGTCTCGCCCCAGGCGAAGTAGTCGCCATATTCTGTTGGTTTTGAGGCACCCACATTGCAGGTTGCCCACTTGGTGCCACTGGGCAAGCCTAGGTCCACGTATTCGTGACCATCAGCCATGTTCTTGATTTCTTTCTTCGACGAGCAACTGCTACCGCATACAAGCAGAGCAAAAGCCATCATTATATTTATAACCTTCTTCATATTCGTACTCATATTATTGGAATTATTCCCTCCATCGCTCTAACCTTTCATTTCATTAATCACATCTGCAAATGTAACATAACCATGCTATAAAACCATAAAATGCCCAATAAGAAATCTTTCGTAAAATTTTAAACAGCTTCATGGGTTTTGACATTTATGCATAGCTTCTAATGGTTTGCAGAAACAGAGGCAAGTAACTGGTGCGATTAATGATGACCTATTCCACTTAAAATGTGTCCGACCATGAATAAGACGAAAGTGAAAGCAAAGCAACCGCCTAAAAAGAACGATTTAACCCCAGGCTCGCTTACGGCAATGTATGTTGCGACTTCAGATGCTAATAATGCGGCTAAAAAGATTCCAGAAATAATTAATCCATTACTGCCCGATGCTAAAAATGCTAGGATGCTAAAGAATATAATGCCGATGAGCGAAATGATTCCTAAAATGTATAGCATGACATCGTAGTTGCACATGAAACCTACAAGGCCAAAAATTAATGGTAATAAAGCGATGATAAACATATTGCTGATTTCTTTTAGTTTGACATTTGTTCTTTGTTGAAGCAAAGTTAAGGCGGTTCTAATTTACAGAAAAGAGCAAATGTAATTTAAAAGTGAGCATATCGTAACAATAATCAGCAATAATGGCCAGCTGGTCCAAATTAGTCCACTTTTTTGCACGCCCCACAATGGCTGCAGCCGTTGCACGTTAGGCGGCTACCACACGTTTGGCACTGTTCGCGAAAATGAAGAACGGGTTTGGGAACGGAATCGCAGAACAAAGATCCAGCCGGCATGTGCAGCTTATAGTCAATTTCCCGCCCCCTAAAACTCAATCCCGACAGGTAGGCCTGGTGGCTTTGCGTCTGCTTTTCGGCGATGCGGTACACCTTGTTGTCTTTTACGAAGACGGTCCCTGTTTCTATAAAGTTGAAGGTTACGTTGTGCTGTCGGCACTGGTCGCCAAGCTGTTTTACCCACTCGTAGTGGCAGGGGCGTGCGCCATCGTAGTTCTCGCCCCCACACAGCACTTCTTCAATCTGGCCACTGGCAAGGTAGGGCAGGGCGTTGACCGGACCTATGAGCGGAGCCGCCATGAAGCCCTTGTGCTTGGCAGGAACGTCTAGCAAGATGGAAAGGCGCTCGTCGGCACGCTTTTGGTTCTCGGTGGTTACTTGCAGAAGCACGTTCTCGTAACCATCGCCCCAGTCGGGCGGCAAGCAGTCTGCAATTCGGTTGGCGCGTTTGGTAAGAAGGCGGAATACAACGTCTGGTCGTTGGCGGATGATGTTCCACGCCTCGTTGCGCCAGGCATCGGCCTCTTCCACGAAAAAGTCGGTAGACAGGCCAACAAACAGCTGCATGCCCGACTGAATCTTGTACTTGCCGTTGCGGCTGCGCCGAAGGGGCATGTCGAAGTTCTCGGTGCGGAAGACTTTCGACGTGTCAACGCCGCGCTTCCTGTCAAGAAAATACATGTAGCAGTGCTCGCACCCTTCGCTCAACTTGTGGCAACCGTGCCACGGATTCCATATAATCATCTATCGGCCAATATTTTACTTGTTCCTAATGTGTAGCGGTACTAAAGTTCCCCCAAACGATGGGCAAAGTACACATTCTAGCGGAGAGCCACCATTTACCCCCAGGCTAGTTATGAATGGCTATTTTTATTACCCCATCTTCCTTGTTTTCGAAGATGCGGTAGGCTTTCTCAATTTCGTTTAGCGGGAAACGGTGAGTGATGAGTGGGGTAGTGTCAATCTTGCCTTCTTCAATGAGTTTCAGCACTTCCTCGCAGTCGCAACCGTCTACGCCCCCAGTCTTGAAGGTGAGGTTCTTGCCATACATCCGTGGTAACGGCAAAGTCTGGTTCTCGTCGTAAAGGGCAACGATGGTGACGATGGCATTTGGGCGGGCACATTGCCAGGCAAGTTCGAAGGTGTTAGGGGCACCAGCCACCTCAAGCACCCTGTCGGCACCACCATGGTCGCTGTTCTTAACAACAAATTCGTTGCACTCTTCGGGTGTGGTTAGTAGTACGGTAGGGTAGTGCTTACTTACAAACCGTCTTCTCTCCTCCGACTTTTCGCATACAATGATGCGTTTAGGCAGCTTCAGCATGACGCATAGAAGCGTGCAGATGCCAGTAGGACCAGCCCCAATGATGAGTACGGTGTCATCTTCTGTTATATCTGATATGCGTGCTGCCCAAAAACCGGTTGCCAATACGTCTCCCACAAACAGGGCCTGCTCGTCGGTTACACTGTCGGGTATACGGTTAAGCCCCTGGTTCGCCAATGGGACTCTGACGTATTCAGTCTGTCCGCCATCTATGCGGCAACCCAATGCCCAACCACCATGTGGCGACGTGCAGTTGTTTACGTAGCCGTGCTTGCAGTAAAAGCATTCGCCGCAGAAGGTCTCTACGTTGACAGTCACCCTGTCGCCAACCTTCACAGCAGTCACCTTTTCACCAATCTCATCGACCACTCCCACCATCTCGTGTCCGACGGTGATGCCCGGCACTGCGCGGGGTACGCTACCATGTTTTATGTGAAGGTCGCTGGTGCAGATGCTACCCAAGGTAACACGAACAATGGCGTCTGTTGGTTCAATAAGTGTTGGCTTTTGTTTTTCTGTTAAGGCGAACTTGCCTTTTTCTATGTAGGTGTATGCTTTCATGGCGCTTTACTAATTTATCATCTTAAAAATAATAAAAAAGTTGCGGCTGTCGTGGCCGTCACTCCTATTATTTTCCGCATGAAAATAGCAAACCTCTACCACATTCTTATAGACTACGATTTTTCGGGATATGTAGATTGTACAAAAAAGATCCATAAAAGGCTCAATAAGAATTCTTTCGTAAAATTTTTAAACAGCTTCTAAAATATCTGTTTATCTTTGTATATCAATTAAATTGGCTAGAGTATGGGCTTGTATCTGAATCCGAACGCCGATGCGTTAAAACAAAGTCTAAGAAATGAAATTTATGTAGACAAATCGTTGATTTTGGCAGAATTGAACAAAATTGCCGAAACCGACCACGATTTTGTCTGCATGTCACGTCCGCGCCGTTTCGGAAAGAGCATGGCCGGCAATATGATTTCGGCCTATTACTCAAAGGGGTGCGACACCCGCGAGATTTTTGCCAAGATGAAAATTGGGCAGATAGCCGACTATGATAAGAACCTTAACAAATTCAACGTAATCAAGCTGGATTTGAACGGTTGGTACCAGAATGCTATACAAAGAAAGGATGTCAATGCTTTAATCAGTAATATACATAGCGCTGTAAAAAGGGAATTTATAGAGCAATATCCTAACTGCTCCTTTGAAGAGGATAGAACAATAGATGACTGCATTTTAAATGTTTATGCCCAAACCGGCGAAAAGTTCGTCATCATCATCGACGAATACGACGTGTTGGTGCGCGAACAGGTTCCCGACCCGCTTTTCCAGAACTATCTGAGTTTCTTGAACGGCTTGTTCAAGAACACCACGCTCCGTCCAGCCATAGCCCTTGCCTACATAACCGGCATCATTCCTATTGTTAGGGACAAGATACAGTCGAAACTGAACGAGTTTTGGGAATACACCATGCTCACCCCCCGTCAGTTTGCGGGCCATATTGGCTTTACCGAAGAGGAAGTGAAGGAACTCTGCGACAAATATGGAGTTGACTATGCCGAGTGCCTCCGTTGGTACGACGGTTATAAGATGAACGACACCGTCAGCATCTGCAACCCACTGTCTATTGTTCAGGCAGTTATGTATAACGAGTTCGACAGCCACTGGTCTGCCACCGGTTCGTTTGAGGCGCTTCGCGATTACATTTTAATGGACTTCGAGGGCATCAGGCAAGACGTGGTTAAAATGATAGCAGGCGAGAGTGTTGAGGTGGAAGTGGGATCTTTCCGAAACACTATGGACAGTTTCGAGTCGAAAGACGACGTGTTCACCTACCTTATTCACTTGGGTTACCTATGTTATAATCAGAAAGACAAGACTTGCCATATTCCGAACGAGGAAGTCCGCCAAGAGTGGATAAAATCGGTCCGTTTGAGTCCAAACTATAAGCAACTCATGACCATCGTCAACGCCTCGAAGAAGCTCCTCGATGCCACCGTAAACGGCGACGATGCAGCCGTTGCCAAGGCACTCGATGCTGCCCATACCGAGGTGACCAGCCCCCTCACCTACAACGACGAGCACTGTTTCCAGAGCGCCATATGCCTGGCCTATTTCTACGCCAATACCCGCTACACGCTAGTGAAGGAACTGCCAACCGGCAAAGGCTATGCCGACTTGGTGCTGATACCGTATTTGCCCAACATTCCAGCATTGGTAATCGAATTGAAACACAACAAGAGTGCAGAAAGTGCACTTCAACAGATAAAAGCCAAGAACTATTGCCAAGCCCTAACCCAGTACAAGGGCGACGTTCTGTTTGTGGGCATTAACTACGACGAAAAGACAAAAGAACACACTTGCAAGATTGAGAAAGTAGATTAGAAAGACAATGGTGTTCAACAAAGAGTAAGGGAACCGGTGCAAGCCAAATTTGTGCCGGTTCCTTGTTTTTTGCTGTTTATATTGTCAAACTCATCAAAAGATACGCTTATAAAGTCTTCATTTTTTTAATCGTTCCAAAAATAGGGATATAAGAATAGTGTAGAAAGGAGATAATGACTATGATTAAAGACAGCATGGCACGCTGGGAAGAAATCCAGCAAATGAATCTCGACGTACAGGTTGCAGCAGCCGTTCTGCAAGGCATCTGTAGGGTAGAGGCAGAGTTCGGCCCGATAGATTTCAGCATCGGCCTATCGGAAGACCTACGTCTTTGCGAGGGCGGATTGGCGTGTTGTTCGGTGAAAGACAACAGCATTCTTCTTGCAAGGGAGTACTTCTTGGAAAGCAGTTACGACACCCTAGAAACCATCATGAACCAGAACGTGAAGAACAAGTTCCACCCCGAGTGTAGAATGAAGGTGGCGTCGGTGGTTGCGCACGAAATGTGCCATGCGGTTTGGAACACCATCGAGAGGCAGGGCGTAAGGCTTTGCGACGAGGTGGTGGAAGTAATGAAAGGCTGGGTGGCCGACATGCAGAAACAGCGCAAGCGCTTCTACATGAGTTACGCAGCGCAGAACGTGTTTGAGTTTTGGGCCGAAATGCTCACACAGCACATGTGCGGAACCCCCGACACCTACACCGGCCAGGTTATGGCCATTGCACACAAGTACTTACCTAAATAGTAGAAAGAAATGGAAAATATAGATTTTGAAAAATGGCGGAAGATGGCAGGCATTGGCATTGTCTGTTTCGCCTACCGCAAGATTGACGGTACTTGCCGCAAGGCAGTTGGCACACGCAACATTACGGTTGCGCACCACTACGGGTTTAACGAGTTTGAGAAGGGGAAGGGCAAGAGCCACAACCCACAGGCTTACTTCGACTTTGAGCGTAGGGCTTGGCGCAGTTATTCGCCTACCTTGAACGGCAGCCTTGAACTGCTTGATGGTGCCGATGCGGCTGAACTGTTGCAAAAGGTGGGAATAAGCTGAAATCGAAAAATAAATCAATTTCTTTTTCGATTTTTTTTTAAAAAGCCGTAAAAAACGGGATATAGTAGTAATAGGAAAATTTAAAATAGAGATATATGATGGATGACGAATTGTTTGATCTTTTAGACGAGGAAACACCTAACCAGGAAAATATGGAAATGAAGGAATTGGAAAAGGTTGAGCCAACATTGGTTGCCAACATGGAGCGCATTGTTGAAGTTGCCAAAAGCAGCGGTTTGAGTACTGTCTTCTACGAAAAAACAGAAGAAAACGCCCAATTTGTTGCCGACAAGATGAAGATTGCCCCATCGGAAGCCATTGTTCTATCGCTTTTTGTGGAGTTGAGTAATGGTGGCAACACCGCTTCGATGGACCGCTTGAGCCGTTATCTGCGTTGTTCGAACCTGAAGATGATGAAGATGAAGAAGGACGTCGACAGCCTGGTCGATCGTGGTTTCTTGAAGCACGCTTCCAACAACTCGCCATTCCCCGACGACTCACAGGGCTATGCCGTTCCAAAGTCGTTAATCGATGCCATTATGGAGAACAAGGCCTACAAGCCAGAACCTATTACCGGCTTGAACATGGAGCAGTTGTTCGACAAGCTGGCTGGCGTTTTCGATACGAATTTCGACACCGTGCAGGTTTTAAAAGAAGTCGATCTGCTGCTCAATAAGAATCCGAAGTTGCAGTTCAGCCGCATGGTGAAGAAGAACATCAGGAAGGTGTTGAATCAGCGTGACCAATTCCTCTTCTACTTCTTTTGCAACCAGTTCGTTAACGAGGGAGACAACGACGTCAGCGAACGCGAATGGCGTCCATTCTTCAACCACAGACTAGACCTGATGACCATTAGACGAGAAATGGCGACCAACGAGAATGTGCTGCAGAAGATGGGTTTGGTCGAGGCCAACAGCGAGGGTGGCATGTTTGGTCCTTCTTTCCGCCTTTCGTTCAATGCAAAGAGCGATTACTTGTCTGATTTGCAGATTGTGGAGGCACAAGCCAAGCAGAGCAAGGATTTGTTAAGTTGTGACAGTTTTACCGAAAAGCACCTTTTCTACAATAGTGAAGAGGCAAAGGCAATTGGCCAGATTACGAGCTTGTTGCACGAAGACAAGTTTAAGGCCGTTCAGCAGCGATTGGAAGAAATGGGTATGCGCAAGGGTTTTGCCTGCCTCTTCTACGGCGCTCCGGGTACGGGTAAGACCGAAACCGTGAACCAGATTGCCCGCCTAACTGGCCGAGACGTGATGGTGGTAGATGTTAGCCGTATTAAAGACAAGTTTGTTGGCGAGTCGGAAAAGAACATCAAGGAAGCCTTCGACCGTTACCGCGCGCACGTTAAGCGTTGCGACAAGGCACCTATCTTGCTCTTCAACGAGGCCGATGCCATTTTGGGCGTACGCATGGAAGGTGCACAGCACTCGGTCGACAAGATGAACAACTCCATCCAGAACATCATCCTTCAGGAAATGGAGTCGCTCGACGGCATCATGATTGCCACCACCAACCTTACCCAGAATCTCGACAGCGCGTTCGAACGCCGCTTCATTTACAAGGTCGAGTTCCGCAAGCCGTCGGTCGAGGCAAAGATGAGCATCTGGCAGAGCCTGGTTCCAACCCTTACAAACGAGATGGCCCTAAAGTTGGCCGAGGGTTTCGACTTCAGTGGTGGTCAGATTGAGAACGTGGCCCGCAAGCGTGCCGTAAGCTACGTGTTGACTGGCGAGGAACCTACCGAAGAGATGTACCTCGAATTCTGCAACGAAGAGATGATCAACAATCGTCGCCAGCGCTGTAAGGTAGGTTTCTGCTGATTAGTGGAATAGAAATTCGTTTTATCCATATAATGTTTGTTGTGTCAGGGCAATAGCGTATAAGTCCGTGTGGAATGCCTTAAAACCGATTTTGGGGTGTGCCATCTATTGCCAGCGTTTTTTGTTTTTGTGTTTTGGTTTGCTCCTTTAGGCTACCCGTAAAGTAAGCCTAAAGGAGTTTTTTTTCAAAAAAATCACTTAAATAATTTACCTAAAGGGGAAACACTTATATTTGTAGTTATGAATTAAATATTAAAAGTATTGCATATGGAAAATAATGTTAACGATGTTCAGGAAACAAAACCTGTGGAGGAAGTTGAAGATCAGGAGATAGATAAGCTAAAGTGGTGGCAATATCCACTAGGCTGTTTAGTCCTTATTGTATTTTTGGGAGTAATATTTGGAGGCAATTTTGCCATTGCGTCATGGCTGTGGGGGGCCGACGTCTGTTGGGATTTCCTTATGAACAACTGGGGCAAACTGCTGGTTTTATATCTTGTAAATTTTATATTGGTTAAGCCGTTACAGTCTAATATTAGTGGCTGTTTTGGCCTTATTGTCTCGGTTTTTTGGGGCATACCGGTAACCTATGTTACCAGTTCGTTGTTGTGGAGCATGGACCAGGTTAATGGTTTCATCTGCAGTAACTGGAAGGTGATTTCAGTTTTCTATTTACTTATGTTCCTATTCTGTTTGGCGGTCGAAATTAATACATTATTTCACGATAAAAAGTAGGTACTGATTTGTTTCTGCAACAAGGCAAGTCAGTTGTTTGCATAATAATCTGCGTGTTAAACAGTAAGGGGGTGCGCTAATGCACCCCCTTACTGTTATTCAGGAACATATATTATTTCACCGTTTTC
>JAKSKR010000005.1 GCA_024401645.1 Paludibacteraceae bacterium
ACCCCTTTTTGCCGGCATAGGCAAGCTCGCCAAAGTCGGCATCGTGGCACCTTGGCGCATCGTCAGGAATTACGAGGCCTTTTTCGTACATGTCGTTCAAGGCCTTCTTCGCCTCTTCGTTACCTTGCTCGGCAGATTTTTTGTACCAATATTCGGCAGTGTCGTAATTTCTTTCAACACCGTCACCGTCTTTATAGCAACCACCCAAGTTCCTTTGGGCAAGAACGTCTCCTAATTCAGCAGCTTTGATGTACAATTCAACCGCCTTTTTAGCGTCACGTTCTACACCAGTGCCATTAACATAGCAGGCTCCCAAATTGTTTATAGCCCCAATATCACCTTGTTCGGCTGCTTTAAGGGTCCATTCCACTGCTTTCTTGTAATCTTGTTCCACGCCTTTGCCGTTAACATAACAAATTCCCAAGTTACGTTGGGCAACAGCATTCCCTTGCTCAGCCGCCTTGGTGTACAATTCAACGGCTTTCTTTAGGTCTTGTGCTACGCCATTGCCTTTTTCATAACAATATCCCAAGTTACATTGGGCAATTGCATTGCCCCCTTCTGCCGCTTTTGAGTACCACTCTACGGCTTTCTTTAGGTCTTGTTCTACGCCTACGCCATTTTGGTAAGAATATCCTAAATGGTTTTGGGCCTTTGGGTTTCCCATTTCAGCAGCTTTAAACCACCATTCGACTGCTTTTTTGTAATCTTTTTGAAAAAAACAACAATAGCCTATACGCCTTAAAACCTCTGCATCGTTTTGGTCAGCCAACTTTAGGTAAAGTTCGAGGGCATTCTTATAGTTCTTTTGTTCAAGGTAGTAATCTGCCAATTCACGAATAGCGGCAGCATCGCCCTGTTCGGCACGTTTTGTAAGTTTTTCGATGTCCTTGTTTTCCATGTTTGTGTGGTTTGTTTTATTTGCGACAAAGGTAAGTGAAAAAGTGATGCGAAAAAAGAGCAAAGGTGGACGAAAAGTGGGCGGAAATGGGGAAAACGGGGTCAAGGGGAGGGACGCCAGGTCTTGGGGACAGGCACTCTCGCCCCACCATAAAGGATGGCTCAAGGTTCCAGTCCACAAGACCCGTACAACATCTTTTCCAAAACTATTTCTTTACCGGGCAGACAGGACGTAATAAAAATACATTATAACGGTAATAATCGGTCATTCCACAATTGCCATCATAGTCAATATGAAATACTCTAGCTTTTGATTGATCGTTTAACGATATTGAACTAGAAGCATAGCATTTACATTCGAAATCCCCTGGATATGCAGGCAGAAACAATGTTTTACCATTCTTTCCATATACCAAGTATCCCCTCCTATCTGACAATATGGCTTCTTTCCAAATACAATAGTCTATCAATTCCTGCCAATCGCATTCTGTCGGAATCCTCCAAGAGCCACCTAATATATTATGGGCAGCATCGTCTGACAGTTCTAGTATTGATTGATGGTCTACAAAACCATTATATCCATAGGCTTTGTCAAGTACATATTTTGTATAAGCATTCTCTCCTTTCACATCTTTGGCGTATTTATAGTTGCCATAATAAGCATTTCCCTTTTTCAACGAAGTTTCACCCCAAGCGTACCTATCACCACAATCGTTGCTTACAGATGCACCTATGTTGGTTTCTGCCCACAAGTTTCCGCTTGGCAAGCCAAGGTCGACATACTTCACGCCGTTTGTATCACCTCGAAAAATTGACATTTCAACACAAGAACTTCCGTCGATTTTTCTTGGTTCATTTCCCGTGGAATCTTCTTCAACCGCGGCTTCGGCATCTACCTTTTTGCAAAAGATAATAGAATCGATAGTTTCACCATCTTCAAAAACTTCAAATGCAGATTCTCCAATGTCGCATTTTCCACCGGTAAACTCAATGCATCGTATTCCTCTTGGCTCAAAAAAAGCTTTTTTTCCTACAGATTGCAGCTCCACTGGCAGTACAATTTTTTTAGGTTGGCTCATTTCAAAAGCACCTTCACCAATGTACCTTACATGATTGGGCACTACGTACTCTTCTACTTGTAAACCTTGAGGATAATATATAAGCGTTTCCAAATCGTGACTGAACAGCACACCATTAATGGACTTGTATTTGGCATTATTCTGTATTTCAACCTCTTTTAAGTTACTATACAGCATAGTCAGAGGTATTTTGTGAAATGTTTCCAAATCGCTGTCCTTTTTCGACAACGATATCAAATTGCTACTCAATACAATTTTCTCTAAAACTGTGTTGTACTCAAACGCATATTCCTTTATTGTTCTTACACTACTAGGCATAACGTAAGTGCCCCCTCTTTCTTTCGGAAAACTAATTAAGACCGTAGTGTCCTTACTATACAACACACCGTCGATGCTACAAAACAAAGGATGATCTTTGGCGGCTATGAAGAAAGGATGTCCCAGATTACTTACATCATTTAGAGTTTTAGGTACATATATCTCTTTTGCGAAAGTTAAGCCATCACAATAGACGACCTCTAGTTGTGAATTTTCTGGAATCGTAATATTTCTTGCAATTTCACGTTCATAATGTGCCTCAATAGGCACTTCAGTACCAGGTGCATAACCGAAAGCAAAACCGCCAATACACTTTACCGTAGAAGGCAGGGTGAAAGGATCGACCAAAGTATCGCACCTTTCAAAAGCTTCTGCACCAATTGACACAAGCCCCTCATTAAGCACTAATTTATGCAGTTTATGACAGAATTTAAATGCACAGTCACCAATGGAATCTACGCTTCCGGGAATCTCTATTTCTTCAATTTCAGTTCTATAGAACGCATAATCGCCAATCTTTTTCAAGCCTTTTGGCAGAATGATACGCTTAATATCTTTACCATCGAAAGCATGTGATGGAATTTCAGTAATAGTGTCAGGTAGCACTACCACCCCACCATCACCAACTTCGTATGTAAAAGATGTACTCGACATTTCAGTATTCGCATCAGCATTAACTGATTTTACTGAATTTGATCGCTGTGTGTTGACTAAAGCATAAAACAGGACTCCAAGTAGAAGTAAAGCCAATGCAATTCCTATCTTTTTTTTCACAATATGCAGTTTAATAAATTAAGAAGTTGTTTAAAAATTTTACGAAAGAATTCTTATTGGGCATTTTATGGATCTTCTTTGTCAATTTTGATTGGTGTTTCAGTCACAATGGAGTTCCCACTGTTCCTTTCTAAACCATTCCAACTATCCTAAAAAATTTGCTCATAAAATTCTCCAATAAAAATAATCAAATACTTTCTAATAAAAAGGGTTATCAAAAAAAATCACTTAATAACCTTTGCAAACACCGATTCCCAAATGCAGTCGGGAATAAGGCGCCAGAACTTCACGACTAGGCTGTAACGCCAGTCGATGACGACCTTGCGTTTCTTCGCCTCTAATGCGCCGACAATCTTCTCGGCCACAAAATCGGCCGACATCAGCATAGGGTAACTGTCGCCAGCCAAGAAGTCGGTAGCCACAAAACCCGGGCGTATATCGGTAAAGTCTATGTTTAGGCCATCGGCATGGGTGCGCTGTGCCAAACACTGAATGTAGGTGTTCTGCATGCGCTTGGTAGCCGAATAGGCAGGTGCTGCGCCCAAGCCTTTTGTGCCAGCCACGCTGCTGATAATGGCAATGTGACCCACACCGCCGCAATCGTCGCGAAAGTAGCGGTAAGCCTCGCCCACCATTCGGGTAAAACCAACGGCATTCGTTTGCATCGTCTTCAGTTCCACTTCGGCATCTAAATGCTTGTTTTGTGCGCCATAGCCCGAACTGTGGAAATAGAGGTCTACCCCACCCATTTGCGCAATGAGTTCGCGCAACTGCGGTGCAGCCTCGTCCTTGGCAACGTCAATGGCCTGTATCTTCACTTGGTTGGGGAACTCGGCTTGCAACTGCTGCAACTCGTTAAGCCTACGGCCAGCAGCACCAATCTGCCACCCCTTCTGCAACAACAGGCGTGCCACCTTAAGGCCCATACCCGAAGTTGCCCCCATAACAATAGCTTTCTTCATCTTTATTCTTTGTCAAAATTCAAATGTAGACTATCACAAAACCTTAAATTCAATATCGTTTTGGTCGAGTTGCTGCAACAAGCTTGTGATGTATTCGGTAGCCGAACCATCTTCAACCTTGGCATTAGCGCTTTGGGAAATTTTCAAACTTTCCACTTATTACTACTTTCTTACCCTCAATTAGGGCCCTTGCACTTGTTGCTTCTGTCATATTTTTCCGATGTTTAAGCTTATCGTTGCAATTACAACAAATATACGAAATTCTTAGTTTTTCCTTATTTCACGATTTCTGTTTTTTCAATCCAACCGTAACCGAATAAACCTTTAGCCACATAGACATTGATATATTCTGTTTTAACTAAAGCCTTATGCACATCGTCATTATCAAAAAAGAGCCTTTTTTCAAAGCCTTCAATAGATGTCTTAACAGCATGACGTGAGCCATTACGGCCCTGTAGTCCCAGATAGTTTACCTGACAGAGAATAGCCTTGTTCTCTGCCGTTCTAAACAGCTTATTTGTCATTAGGAACAATGCAGAAGTAACACTACCAACTGTTAGGGAACCGACCAGTAGGGCAAGAATGCCCACTTTTACCTTATCGCGCATGGGCCATTTTGCGAAAGCACTTTTCACTTCCTCATTGAAAGACAATGCAATAACAGCCATTATACCTGATAAGATGGCAATGCAAAGCACCACATACAAAGGGACGATTGTTTTTTCGTACAGACTTTTCGCATACACCCCCAATATTATCACCAGCAAAAGAATAAACTTATGCCATTTCTTTAAGAAATTCTTCATATTAGATATGCTTACTGTCAATTTTGATTGGTTTTTCAGTCACAATGGAGTTCCCATTGTTCCTTTCTAAACCATTCCAACTATCCTAAAAAATTTGCTCATAAAATTCTCCAATAAAAATAATCAAATACTTTCTAATAAAAAGGGTTATCAAAAAAAATCACTTAATAACCTTTGCAAACACCGATTCCCAAATGCAGTCGGGAATAAGGCGCCAGAACTTCACGACTAGGCTGTAACGCCAGTCGATGACGACCTTGCGTTTCTTCGCCTCTAATGCGCCGACAATCTTCTCGGCCACAAAATCGGCCGACATCAGCATAGGGTAACTGTCGCCAGCCAAGAAGTCGGTAGCCACAAAACCCGGGCGTATATCGGTAAAGTCTATGTTTAGGCCATCGGCATGGGTGCGCTGTGCCAAACACTGAATGTAGGTGTTCTGCATGCGCTTGGTAGCCGAATAGGCAGGTGCTGCGCCCAAGCCTTTTGTGCCAGCCACGCTGCTGATAATGGCAATGTGACCCACACCGCCGCAATCGTCGCGAAAGTAGCGGTAAGCCTCGCCCACCATTCGGGTAAAACCAACGGCATTCGTTTGCATCGTCTTCAGTTCCACTTCGGCATCTAAATGCTTGTTTTGTGCGCCATAGCCCGAACTGTGGAAATAGAGGTCTACCCCACCCATTTGCGCAATGAGTTCGCGCAACTGCGGTGCAGCCTCGTCCTTGGCAACGTCAATGGCCTGTATCTTCACTTGGTTGGGGAACTCGGCTTGCAACTGCTGCAACTCGTTAAGCCTACGGCCAGCAGCACCAATCTGCCACCCCTTCTGCAACAACAGGCGTGCCACCTTAAGGCCCATACCCGAAGTTGCCCCCATAACAATAGCTTTCTTCATCTAAAACATGTATTGTGACGTTAGTTTTCGCACCGCCACATCCATAAAAACATAATCATTTACAAAATTAGCAAAACAATTAATAAACAAGAGATTTTAGGAATTGATATTCAAAAGCTGTTTAACGAAAGAATTCTTATTGGGCATTTTATGGGTCATTTTTGCCTAGCTACAAATTTGTTTGCTCTGTTTCTTCAGATTATGCTATTTTTGCAACATCAACTGTCTAATTAGTGGTTGTTAACGATTTCTATATTTGCTGTTACAAGTGTAAGAAAATGAATTGGGATGAATATCTTTTAAGGGCAAAATGGGGCGACGCCGATGCCATCTTCGAAATTGGAGTAAGCTTTTTTGAAGGCAAAAACGGCAAGACGCAGGACTATGTAGAATCTGCCAAATGGTTTAAATTGGCAGCTGACAAGGGCCACATGGAGGCAAAATCGTATTTAGCCTGGCAATATGGAACAGGCAATGGCATAGACAGAAACCCACAACTGTCGTTCAACCTCTTTTTAGAGGCGGCTGAACATGGTATAGCCTTCGCACAGTACTGGATTGCCGGTTTGTATGGAAGGGGTGACGAGGTTGTGGAAGTGGACTATCGGAAAGGGATGAAATGGGCAAGAAAGGCATACAACAATGGTATGGCCCCTGCTGCAAACAATTTGATTTTTATCTACAAAATAAGGATGGCTGAATTGGGCATATCGGAAGATGCGGACTTACAGGAAGATGCCCCTAAAGTCCGCCATAATGGCGATGCTACCAATGAAACGCATACCTCGAGCCCGACGCTTCTCATTCTTGCCGCCGACTGCGATGATTGCGTGTGGGAAAACACGCCAAAACAAAAGATTCTGATGGAGTTTTCCATTGATTATGCGGTGAAGTATGGAATTAAAAGAGTGGCGATTACAACGACGGAGCGACTAAAAGAGAAAGCTTTGGCCTATATGGCAAGGAAGGGACGCGAATGCTCTATTTCAACCACCGTAGTGACTGTGGAGGACCAATATAACGGTTCGTTGAACCAACTGCTTGAAGCTGAAAAGGAAATAGATTCAGAAAAGGTTATTGTGGTGTCGGCAGACTGCTACTACGGAGAGAAACTGTTTAATGAGGCATTGAAGGCCCTTAAAGCAGGAAACCCGTCGTGCACGATAGGGTATGAATTCACTTACAAACTGACATCAAAATATAACAGTTTCCAGAGTTACCCTGTTCGTCCACGTCCAACCACTACCGTCCATATTAAGAATTTATCGTCAAAAGAATATACCTACGACGTTTATGCTCGAACCATATATCTTGATTGGCGTTCATCTCGAAACATGTTTGCGTTCACAGCCAACACAATTGGCCTGTTGAAAAACGAGTATAGGTGCAAGGAAATAAAGTATGACCTAACAGAATGCATTGGTGCCTTGATGACAAAAAATACGGAATTCCCTCTTACGTCCATAAAATTAGATACACGAAAAGACCTTTTCAGAACAAATAACAGGAAACAGGCAAGATACATCTCTACAACAAAAGAAGGAGGTTTGTTCTTATGCGCAACAACAGAAACCTTCTGCGACTATTCCATCCTATATCTTTACAAGACAACAAGCTCTACGCTGGCATTTAATTTCGAAGCATATTCATTATATGCAAACGATTACAGTCCGGCCTTGAGTTATTTTTACTTGAACAAGCCTTTTGACACGGGAATCAACATCGAGAATTTTGACAAAGATTTCCATTTGGGAAAGACGGACCTAGCATGGAGAGACACAGGCCTTATTGAAACCGATGCCAAACTATCGATAGCCATACAAAACGGCATTATTAGAATCAGCTATAGGGGAGACAGAACGGAACATGTGATTGGAGAGAAATATCCGTTTTGCTCTAACGTTGAATTCAGCAAATGCCTAAAGGTGAAAGAGTTTAAGACCATTGCCGACGAAATGACGTCGCGAACCCCTATGCAGGTGGCGAAATAGCACAGAGTGCGAAACCAGGCATTGCGTGGCGAAGATTAGCTCTTTATGTGAACATCGCGCTGTGGGAACGGTATTTCTATGTTGTTGGCGTTCAGTGTCTCGTAAATGGTTTCCTTCACGGCACTGGTTATTTTGAAGCGGTTTATGACCGGAACCCACATCGTAACCAGCATATCTACACTACTGTCTGCCATTTCGCTAACCACAATGGTAACCCCCTTGTTGGTGTCTATCACATCGTCGCCGTTAATGTTCTTGTGGTTAAGGGCCAAGATGGCCTTGGTCAATATTTCCCTTACCTGCTTTATGTTGGTACCATAGGCCACCCCAAAGTTCACCTTGGCAAGCTCGTAGGTGTTGGTTCTGGTCAGATTCTTGAAATTCTTGTTGAGCAGCGCACTGTTCAAGAAGGCTATAACCGAGCCATCTGATGCGTGAATCTGCGTACTTTGGTACGATATGCTTTCTACCCTACCACGCACACCGTCGCATTCTACCCAATCGCCAATCTTAATGCGGCCCGCCATAAGGGTAAGTCCATAGAAGAAATTCTCTAGGAGGTCTTTCATGGCAAAACCCACACCGGTAGCCAAGCCCGCCGTCACAATTGAAATGCCCGACTTTGGCACCTGCAGAATGATTAAGACCAAGATGAAGTAACCACCCCACACCACAATTGACGACAGGCTGTTTACAAGCCCAATGTTGGCTGCCGTGTTTCCGTGGTCTTGCCTTCTTTCGCAACGGTCGCGGTAAAAGGCCTTGAAGAGGTAGTTTATGAAACGGAAGAGGAAGGCAAGGGCAACAACAACGGTCAACTTAAAAATGGAGAGCTGAACCACCCCCTCGACATCGACGAAATTGGTGAAGAAAACCTGCTTACATATTTCCGTCAAGTTGAAGATGTTGGCAGACCAGAAAATACTGAACAAAACCGAGAACGTTCCCAACATTGGCACAATGCACTGGTTGCAAAGGTCGTAGAACCAAGTGTTTCTTATATACCGCCATTGGCTGTTCTTATTGTTGAGGTCTATCTCCTTGCTCAATGCCGGCACCTCGTCTTTCAGGACTTTGCCATCGGCCAACAGTTGCTTAAACGACTCGCGCAACTTCGTCACATTGTCTTTCCGAATGCGGCGGGTCAGCACATTGTTTCCATAGTTTTTCAACACCACGAACATGCTGGTAATGGTGTGCACGAAGGTGAGCTGAAACAACCACCATATCAACATCTGCACAGCCAGAAGCGTGTAGCCGACCAACGAACTGACGCAACAAACCAACATAACACCCAACGAGATGTAGGAATAGATCTTCTCGGTTTTAGGCAAGCCCTTAATGGAGGTGCGTGTTTCCCTATATTGCCAGAAAGTGAACACCAACAGAATGGGCGGATATATGAGATTGATGGTGTTGTTGGGAATGAACATGATACGGAAAATGATGATGATGAAACCCATCAAAATCATAGGCATATAGGCTTTGAAACCATTCTTGGTCTGCTGTCCGTTAAGGCGCACCAATAGCGAAACCAGCGTTATGCCCAGCAGCCACGCAAACTCAATGAGCAGACGGGTGGCCATTACAATAAAGCTGTAGCTCATACTGCTGCTGACGAACATGACGGTAACGGCAAAAATGATGACACCAACAGCCATAACCAACCATGGTTTCTTTTCGTCGAAGTCTTTAATGTTGAACCGCTTGGTCCGCTTATGAACATAAGGCATTATCTTGGTCACCAACAGGAAACCCAATGCAACCGACATGGCCATATAGAGAATAACCGTCAGTATCAGTCCGAAAATGATTTCACCACCCCAACCAGACTGCAAGTTTGCCTTCGACTCGTTGAAATACTTGTCTTGAAACTCCGTATAGACGAATTTAGACTGCTTACGGAAATCTCTTAACAGCTTAAAGTAATTCTCGTTGCCGTTGAGGAAGATGTTGTTCTGCAACTCAACATACTTCTTCGCCGCATAGTCGTTCGACTTTTTCAGCCTTCTAACCACAGTTTCGTTATTCTCGCGATCGACGGCTATTTTCTGCCTCACCTTATACAGGTTGTCCAACAACCTCGTAGCATAGCCAATGCACGAGTCCCTATCGGCCCTGGCAACGGGCGACAACATCGACAACGAGTCGCGTTGGAACTCGCCGAAACGGACACTGTCTTCATTGGTTATTTTTGCGCCAGGCAACGTGTCGGCCCCACCAGTGCCAATGCGCGGGGGCAATGCTTTCAGCGAGGCTATCAGGCTTTCGTAACGTTCAATTTCAGACTCGATATAGGTCACAATTTTGTCGTAAGGGGCCTGGTTGCCCATAAACGTGTTGTACTGGTCGGTGGCAGCATGGCAAGCATAGGCAATGTCGAAGGTGTAGTTGGTCTGCTGCGAATAGAGCATAAGGGCAGTCTGGCTACTTTTCTGCATCAGTTCAACGGTTTTCTCGTGCTGCTCTTCCGCCATCTCTTCATATTTGGCTATCAGCCTTTTCTGCTCCTTGTGCTTTTGCAACAGTTCTGCCTTCAAAACGGCAATGGTCAGTTGCATGTCTTCCTCCTGAAGGACGGCATGCGCACTTAAACACGTAAAGAATGCTATGAGGATGGCTAACAGTCGATTGGTCTTCATTTATCTTTTCCTTTTTTTACAAAGATAGTCAAATCGGGGCAGAAACTAAACACCCACACCCAAGTCTGCACTCCTTTCAACATGTCCACTGGCAGTGGCTTAACCAGAAATGAGATGGGACGTCGGCAAAGAGGGCTATGGCATAGAACCGCCAGCTGGCTTTGCCACGTTGCAACCTAACCTGTGGCGAAAGCGCATGCTGCCACTGCACTGCCGACACCATGCGCCAGTCTACCAAGTTATTGCTTGCCAGAACGTAAAGTCCGGAATAGACAGGAGCGCCACCTGCCAACTCGCCACGCAAGTGCAAACGGTTAAGATGCTTGAAATTCAAGTGCAAAGGCGCAAACGGACGCGAGACCAAGGCTATGGGACGGAACCCGCTTTCCATTTCAGCAGTCAGCTGGCACAATGCATTCCCATCGGCCTCCTTCCTTACGCCCAAGCCACCCGAAAAGGAGTAGAAACTATCGCTAACCGTAAACCACTGCTGGTTGGGGAAACTATAGACATAGGTCAGCGGCACGCCATTGGCTGCCGAACTGATCAGCAGCTCGTGGTGGCGTGCATCGTAACCCAAGGCAACATTTTGGGTTAAGAACTGATTGATGCCCTTTGGTGAAACAAGGTGCTCATCGGCCAGACGTGCCGATTCGCTCAACAAGGCACTGCCACCCTTGCACAAGCTTGCCAACGATGGGCTTGCCCACATTGCCGAACAAACGCCACCTGTAGCCAACGCATCTAGCCGCTGCACCTCTCGCCCTTTCAGGAGTTTGACGCCACCCTCGGCCAAGAAGACGATACCGAACGGGGTCGATAGCACACGGCTACCCACGTTCACCTCGGCACTTATAGGAATCTGCCGACTATAGAATGCCTCGCTGCCCAACTCCATGCACCAGATGCCGTTTCCGGTAAACACGCACAACGGGTATTGCCCTGTCTGCACTGCGCTAATTTCGCGCAAAGCCACCTCGGCTGCCGTTATGGGCGCCCCAAAATGGAAAGCCAGTTCAGGTGGAAAGACATAAGGATTGTCGACCTCACTCACCATTAGCAAATCGGACTGAAGTAGGCGACCTTGCGAGCCAGCGCCCTGCTGTTCGCCAATGGGTTGGCTAAACGTTTGCCCATCGGCAGCCTTCATGCGGTTCACCACATCGGTGCTGACCGCAGAGCCACCAGTTAGCGGCAGATAGGCACCTTGGGCAGAATTCATGCCGTCGCTTTCGGCCAAATGAATGGCAAAGGAAAAATTGAATCCGCCCGACGGATGCATGGCAAAGCCTACCGAACGCCAATCGCCACCCTCGTTCTGGAAGAACAGCGTGCACTGGTCGCACCGGCTGTCGGGGAAAGAGACAAAACGCGGCAAGGCTTGCCAAACGTTGTCGCCGGCATCGGTAAACCGCTGTTGGTAACGCAAGGTGCGGTAGTGGTAAAGAAACGACTTGCCGTTGGCTATGCGAAACTGCACAATCACCTGGCGGCTAACGCGCTTGTCCAACTGCCCCACACAACGCACGAAAGGCGTGCCGCCCAGTCCGTTAACGGCTAGGCGTTCGGTAACGTAGTCGTTAAGCCTTGCCTCAACATATTGGCGAATGTAACCCGCCGCAACGCTGCTTAACGTGTAGTTAACCACCGGGTTGCCCTTAATGGTAGATGAGCAGTTCCACAAATGAAGGCGCTGGTTGTAGGCCATGAGTCCACCACAGGAAATAGACAGGTGACCTGCCAAGTCGGCATTCAACAGTTCGCCCGAAGTTAAGGTAGAAAAATTGACCGTCTTCGTTTCCTTTTCCTGCCTGTCGGTCATGTCAAATTCAACCGCCTTGTAGAGTAACCAGCTTGCCACGTCGGCAGCCGAAGGTAAGTATTCGGTAAGCCCCTCGCGGTGGTAAGGCGCATGCTTCAAGGCCAAGCGGTAATAGGCAGTGTTGCCTTCGACCAAACCCTGCGTGGCATAGTCAATGCCATAGTGGTGAATGGTGTGAAGGAACTGAAACTCGGCACTTGCCAACCTGTACATAGAAACCGGTGGGCTTACAAAATAGACCGCCTTGCGGAACACTTCAGACCCGCCACCCGGCACGGTTGGTTTGGTGAATGTGAGCTGCTGCACCCACTGGCGACGCACATGGCACGAAAGAACGGCATTAACATCGGCTGTGGGCTGAATGCCATTTGCCGAGAACTGGCGGATGCAGATCTTGTCGCGGTTGAAAAGGACATCGATGTCGGTTTCCGGATCGAACAGATGCGGACCGCGCATCATGTAGTCGGTCGGCAAGTCTTCACACCCCAAATGCAACAAAAGGGGCTCGGACGGACACGTGAAGGAGCCGTCGGCCAGCTGCCACGCACTACACACCAGCACATAACCTTCGCGGTAAGTGGCAGACGACTGCATAAGTGCCTCATATTCGCCCGCCATAGCCTCTAGCACCTGCTTGCCTTGGGCTTCGCCAAACACCAAATTGCCCCACTGTTTAGGCGTGTTGTTGGTGCCCTGGTTGAGTACCACCCCACTCTCGGTGTCGGCATTCAGCAGCTCGTCGGGATACTGCCGGTTGGCTTGCTCGCGGTAGTAACACCCTTCTAAATTCTCGCCACGAACCGGAAGGGTGAACGAAAGCAATGAGCCAGACGACGTGTAGCGCCCATGAACGGAATAGTTGACAGCCGGTGGCGAATCGGCAGCCGTCGTTTCTTCCACATAAGCCGTTCCGTTGAAACGGAACACACGCAAATTTGGGGTAGACACACAACAGAAATTGCCAATAAACGCAATGTGTACCTGCAGGGCGTCGGCCAACAATGTTCCACTGGGCAACGCCACCAACACCTGCCACATGGGGGCTGACGCACCAAGGGCTGATGCCGCTACCTGAAAGTTGCCGTCGGCCAACCTGCGCACGGCAACCAGCTGGGTGGCAGTTGGCATTTGGTGCACACAGGTTTGTATGAGGTCTGCCCCTTCGGCATAAGCCTCGTGGCACGGCTGCTTCTGGCCAACCGTCTTCCAACCACCGCCTTGCGGACGAAGGTTAAGCACCGTTTCGCAATGTTCGGGTTTCGACAAGGTGGCGGGCACATTGCGCACAATGCCCTGCGGGTGTATTTCTAGTGTGTCTTTCATGTTTCTATCGGTATGTTTTGTTGTTTAGCACGAATGGATTGCAGAATGCGGTCGGCAAACGGAAGGGAACTGTTCTCGAGGAACGTGTCGAGGGTGATGTGCTGGCTGCGCAACAACTCGAGCAAGGTATCGTCAATCATGGCACGGAAGGCAGGCGTGCTGCTGCCCTGCACAATGGCGTTGTCGAAATCGACATTACGCACCTTTTCAGGATCGTAGTAATGCGCCGCCTCGCTATAGTCGCCACCTGCCGAACCTATGAAGTGCCCAACCGTGTAGTACTGCCCAATGAGCTGCAGCAAACGCTTGTCGCGCAACTGCAGGAACTGGTTGAAGCTGGCCACATAGTCGAGCGTGTTTACCGAACTGTTTTGGCTCTGCTGCGCATATAACGACGATGGCGTACCAGCCGTTGGCGCCTTACCCTGAATGGCACCATGCACCCCGCCAATATCGGCCATCAGCCGCAACTGCATCTCAATCATTTGGTTCAGGCCGGGATGCAAGGCGTTGCTCGAAATCTGTTGCGGAATCTGTGCACCGGCCCTGGCCTTAATCTTAATTACGCCATTGTAGCGCGCCCACTCGTCGGCAATGTCTTCTAACGTATAGTCGTCGGGGATGCACTCTTCGGGCACCAACAGCACACCCTTTGCCGATGCCGAGTTGATGAAGTCGAACAGAATCATGTTCCTATTAATGATTTTCTGCTGGTCAATCAAGTCTTCCACCAATCCCCAGCACTCGCCATCGACCAACGGGTAGAACGTAAAGACAAACGGATGCATGCCGTGCAGGTAAGGCGAATCGCCCTCGTAAAGCGTATGGCCGTCGGGACTTAAGTGATAACACCGCCAAACGGGCGCATACTGTTGCTGAAATTCCACTAAACACGGCGCCTCGCCCAAATTTTCGGCCTTAATGCGGCGGCGTTCATTCTCTTGTTCAAGCACCTTCAAATCGGCTATGGGGCGCAGTTCGTACGAACCCGTTGCAAAGTCGTGGCAATAGAGGCGCCATGCACATTCCTTACGCCAAACCTCAACCACACGGCACTTGCCTGGCACCAACGGCAACAGCACCGACAAACTTGCAGGGCGCGGATTGGCAACCGACGGCATGGCACTTGCCACTGCACGGCCCAACGGCAACACTCCCCCAATTTGGCCAGCATAGATGCTACGCAGACGTTCCTCGTCGGCAGGGCAATGGGCATAGGTTGCCACCAAGTCGTCTACATCCAAGTCGAGCAATTCGCCCACCACCGAAACGTCGTCGCCTTGAATGTCCTCCATATTGGGGTCGACAAAGAAACGGTTTGCCGAAACGGCCCTGAAACGCGGAATGGCCCTCTGCCGGGCACCGTCGAGCGAGAAACTGGTTCGGTAAACGCAATTGCCACTCAACAGAAATTCTTCTAGCGCTCGGGCATCGCGGTTCAGGCTGTCGTTCATAAACAAGACCGATTCCAACGCTACGGTCATCATCTCGGCACTCTGCTGGTCGGTGCGGTTACGCGCAAAGACCAAGGGTTTGACCGGATTGCTACGGAACTGACCTATAATGTTGCGCAAGGGAGGCCTAATCATGTTCTGTTTAAGCGGCGCCCTACCCTGTTGCTGAATGTACTGTTCCTCGGTCATTGGCCTGCCGTTTACCACCACGGTGTCGCTCCACTGGCGGCCCCGGTAAAAGTTGACCGCACGCTGGCGGCGTTGGCGAAAATCGGTCAACGCACCATAGCACTTTGCCACCACATCGAGCAAGGCTAGGTTGCGCTGCAATTCATCTTCTTTTCCCATATTCATTTCAAGTTATTAGTTTTAAGTTCTAAAAGCTGGCAACACCACCCGAACGTTGTCGGCCGGTTGCCTTTGAGCGCGTCAGCTTGCGTGGCATTGGCATTTCGCGCGTAGAAATGTAAAGCCCTATGGCCGTTGTGTCTATCAGGTCGTCGTGTTGACCAACAATGGCGCCAAGGCTACCGTTAGGCTTCTTTTCCAACCAATCCATCTCGTCGCAACAGCGCATGTCGTGTTCCACATACTCGCCGTCGCGAATGGAAGCACGGCTTTGGTCGTAAGCCAGGTACTTTGTGCGCACGTTGGTGTGCCAACCATAGCGTTTGGTCACGCCGTCGCCAGCCACCTCGGGCGCCACACTGCGCATGTAAAGGTTGCCGTAAGAATTGGCAAGTTCGTCTATGACCGTAAAGAAGTGGTCGGCTCCATTGTCTTGAATGCAAATGGCGTCTTTGGTCTCAAGCGTGTTGCTTTCTATCACCAGCAGGGCGTTACCATACCAATGTGCTATTTGGGCCGCCTTCCATGCCAGCAAGTCGTGATCGATGTGTCCGCGCCACGTGGCAGCCCGTTCTAAAGCCCCACCATGTTCTGCAAGCGAGGCCCGGTCGAACACCGAAATAATGCTCCAGTCAGCCTTTGCCGACAAGCCGCCTATGTCGACCACCACCAAGAAACGGTCGGTAACAGATTGAGGCGATTCGGCATCGGGGCGAATCCACACACGCAGTTCGTCACTCGCACTGTGTTGCTCGGTCAGGCGCAAGTTACGCAAGCAGGCATCGCCCTTCTCGGCATCGCCCCGCAAGTTGCCCACCACCAAAGGCGCACAACACGTATGGCGGCAAGCCTCGACCTGCTCTTGCTCGTAATAGCGGTTGCTCTTGGCTTGGAAGGCTTCCGAATCGGAACCCGGATATTCGCTGCGCATCATAAAGTCGGAATACTGCAAACCGCGTTGGGTGTTGGCATACCAGGCAATCCCTTCCAACGTAGCCCCCTGCTGCCATTGCTTTTCCTGGTAGGAGCTGAACCCTTCTACCAGACGCTTGGCATCGGTAACCGCCGAAACGGGTAGGCCATCGGCAGTGCGGGCTATAGACTGCCCACCCTCGGTATGCCGGAAGAGGGCATAATTCTCAATAGCAAACCAGGGGACGAACAAGGGGCGCATAACGCTGTCGCCAGCCACTGCCGCCAAGTAGTTCTTATGGAAGAAATTGCCAATGCCCTTTGCCGTGCTTTCCATCACAATCAGCGTTCCGCTCACGTAAGGCACCGTGCTGTAAAGGGCCTGCACCAAGTCTTCGGCAGACTTTGAAGGGGTAGACTTCCACAATCCGACCTCCGACAAGTGTAACATGGAAAAGTCGAACGAACGAAGCGCATCGGGAGTCTCGGCCGACGAGATTAAAATGCGACACTTGCGCTCGGGTATGTACTTGGTGTTACTCAAGTTTTCGAAACCCGTCATGGTGAAACGTGGCACCGACGTGGGGTAATTGGCAATGACCGACGACAACATTGCCCTGATGTTGATGGCCTGATTCTTCAACTGACTAACAATGGCCGAATGCCAACCTGTGTAGTGGTAAAGCTGTAGCCAAAGCATGTAGATTTGCGTTACCGTGCTGCCACCCCACTGCCGCGCCTTGACGATGATGACACGAATGGGCGTGCCCGCCAAACGCTGTTCCTCGTAGGCGTGCGCCGCACACCGCTGCCCGTAGTTCAACCGGAACGGAATCTGCCGCTTGCTCAACTTGTCTTGAATGGAGACACAATGGAAACACCAGAACTCGAAATCGAACCGGAAGCGGATTTCCATCAACCGCTGCTTCAACGCATAGTCGGTAGTTGCCCTACTGCGTGCTGCCACCTGTTTGCCATTGGCATCTACATTGCGTAAGGGGTCCAAGTCCCCTACCTTCAAGCAAGGGAATTGCTGGCACATGGCTGTTGGCAGATAAAACGTGCTACCGTTTAGGCTAACCTTTTCGCGTGGGATCACCTGCATCAGCTCATCGCCAACAACAGGGTCGTATTGGCGGAAATAAAGCGACATGCGACGCTTATTCTCCGCCTCAATTTCGGGTGTGTATGTCATAGTTATAAATTAAGTAACGGGGGGATTGCCAATTCTTCCTTCACATAATGCCGCAACCCCACGATTGGTATTTCTAAATTCGAATGCAAAGATATAGATTACAATCTACATTTTGCAAATTTTCCAATTTATTTTTTTACAAATAAACAGATAACGGACACATAGTTTAAATTTTCTTTTTTATATTTGTACGTCAATATGTAACAATCTTAATGTTTTTAAAGAATTAGCATCATGAACTTCAAAAAAATCATAACCCTCTGCTTCTTGGGTGTTTCAATGTTGGCAAACGCAGAAATCACTCACGTAACAGTAGAACTTAAAGAAGGTGGCAAGTACAGTTTCTTGCTAGCAGAAAAGCCAGTTATCACTTTCAAGGGTGCTGACCTCGTAGTTAACGACAACGCTGCAACTTCTTACGCACTTTCTGACGTTAAGAACTACCACTTCACCGAAAGCGACGAAACCAAGGTTGAAGCTGTTGCAAATGCAGAAATCCGCATCGTTAACCTCAACGAACAGACTATTGAAGTTCAGAACAGCGAAGCTTCTGTAAAGGTTAACCTAATAGCAGCAAATAGTGCTGTATTGTCTACCACAACTACCGATGCAAACGGCAAGGCTACCATCAGCCTTCCACAAACAAAGGGCGTTTACGTTGTAACCGTTGGTAACAAGTCTTTCAAGGTTATCCGCAAGTAAACCCACACTTTACCGAAAAAAGCATAAGGTGTACCCCATAAAGGTGCACCTTTTCTATTCTGTAAATCCACAAGAAAATATCAGCATATTGTAAACAGATACAATATGCCGGCATTTTCCTAATAACACTGCTATGATTTAAGAATGTCTTTCCGTATTTTTACCGCTTATGCTATCTTTGAGAAAAACAACAGAAGAAAAGATGAAGATAGGACAAGAAAAATATGAAGAATGGCTTTCCTGCATAGCCAACACACGTTTCCTGTTCAACACCATAGCCGAACTCGAAGAGTTTCTCGAAGCCCCCAGCATTCACAGCAACGGCATAAAGCGGTGTTTCAGTTCGCTTCAACGCCTACGCTCGGCCTTTCGTGACCTGCATTGCGAAATTGCAGACCAGACGAAGGACGAATGTGACCTTAAATCTATTTTAGAGGACTACAAGAAGGCGTGGTACTTCTTCCGCGACAACCTGGCCCGACGCACCGATCCGTTCATGGTGGCACTCGAGCTTTTGCAGTTTACCTATCCACCCTACAACATTGGCAAGCTAGGTAAAAAGAAAATCGGCATCTTCAACGAGATTGAGCAGCAAGGCATAAACATACCCTTCACCATTCTCATGTTGCTGAAAATAATTCCGGGCTACGACTCGAAGAACGGCGATGTGGCCGACATTGACACCCACTTCGCGAATGCCCTTGCCCTACTTGAGAAGTTTACCGAAGGCAGCGAGTTCTTCTCTACCCTTCCCGCCATCATAGCAGCCAGGGAAGAACCAAACAAGACACGTTTCCGACTGTTCTACCACATAACGAACATACTGAACACCTACGCTTCTTATGCCGAACAGGAAAACATTTACGGCACCAGCAGCCAAATAAAGAACAGCTATGTCGACCTCGACATTGACGGCTTCTGGAACGAGTGCGACGGTAAGCTTTCTCACACCTCGTTCTGGCACATTACGCGAGCAAAGGATGCTGGCTCTTACTTCGCCTACCACTGGCAAAAGGATGCCGACAACAACTTGACCGGCATTTGCTACACCCTATTCCTAATTAACGATGGCGACGGACGACTAACCGCATACATGCAACACCCCGAGGGGATGAAACACCGCATGCAGGGGCTACCCTACACCGACCACGACCACGTTTGGTACAAGACCGACATGCCAACCGACGACGCGCCCAACAAGCTGCCGTTTAACCGCTACATGGCTTCGCAGTGCTGGCAGAAAAGCTTGAACCTGACCAGGGTGACCGACCAGAACCTGTGGTCCATCTACCAGAAATGGTTGAGCACTTGCAACATTGTGAAGCCTTTCAGCTGTTACGAGTACGAGTTCTATCCCAACCTCTACGCCATTACGCCAAACTACATCTACATACCCACCGAAGACAACAAGCAACTGTACCAAGTGCCCAAAAGCGAGATTGAGGGCCTAGACCAAATACAGATTGACGACAACGTGGGACTGATGAAAATGAATGGCAAGTACTTCCTTGCCTTCGACGAGCTACTGCTCTACCTACCAACCACCAAAGGCGAGCTGCAAAAACACGGCATCAAGTTGGTAGATAGTGTAGAATAAAAAGTGCCGATAGTGTGCGAAAAGGGCAAAAATTTTATCCTTTTCGCACACTATCGGCAGTATTTTTCGTTTTCAGTCCCAAATTTCGAAGCAAGTTTTCTCGAAACCAACAATGTAGTCTCTGCAGACGAGGTTATTATAAAAAATTGAGATATATCTTTGAAGGGAACTCTGAAATCTATATCTTTAGTAAAGACAAATAAACTCATGAAAAAAAATTAGAATTCAACATGTTGACGAGTATTCTTAAATATTTACCAATTGTAGGCATATCATTTCTTTTTTCATCTTGTGGTGAGTTGGAAGAAACCTACAGTGATGATGACTGTTTTGTAACCTCTGATGCCTATAGTATCACGTCCAACTCTGCTGTAATTTCCGGCAACATCAGCACCTTCGGAGGGTCAGTTGACGTATACTATAGTGTCTCTGAAAAGATTACAGGTTCTGAGTGCGAATACAAAGATGGCATGGCTAGAGATTATCAATACACCATAAAATTATATGGCTTACAGCCGAAGACAAAATACTATTACCAAGCTTATTATAATGGAGCCAAAAGTGGTGTCGGTTGTTTTACCACAAAATAAATCTTAATAAAATTGTAGTACCCCCAAAGTTGAATATAAAAAACAACACAACAGATGCTTATAACAAAAAAGTCGACCACACAAAGTGATCGACTTTTTTACATATTGATTTACATATAGACACTTACTTGAATTTAATGTCGGGAGTTTTAAACCGAATAGTTGAATGGTCGTCGGCATTATTGGCATTGGGACGAGATTCTGCATTTTGCAGCCGGTAAACTTCGTTGCAGATGTAGTCGCCCAAATCGCTTACATTTTCAGAATTTGCTCCAAAGTTCAGCAAATTGAGAACCGACCTCGACGATGATTCAACAACCACCTTGCACGTCTCGCACCCGGTTGCCACCACCTTCACCTTAATATTCTCGGTAAAAGGCGAAAGCCAAGCTCCACGACGCGCCTCAACAACAAAAAGATTGTCGTCGCACTCCACCGACGTAAACTTATCCTGCTTACGAAACAAGTTCTTAACGGCAGTGTAAGTGGTGCGGGCGGAATAAGGGAAAGGGAGAGTGGAGGTTTGCATAATATAGATTTTTATACTCTTCTATCTTTTTAGAATCTTTGAAACGCAAACCAGACTCATCAATATCTGGGTTGACACTCTTCTTATAAGCATAAATTGTACAGATAATTGCGATAATAACAAGAACTGTAAACATTTGTAGAGTTCTTTAATTCATGCCGTATTGTTTGACAATGTTGAATTTAGAGATTTCTTCAATTTGTGAATTGATTGTTTGCAATTCTTTTTTGAGTTGCTCTACATTATTTTCAGCAGTTTTCTTCATTTTTTCTCTATTTCCCTTGTCATCAATTATTTCTTGCAGCTTATTTTGCAATGGTACTAAGCAATCATCCAATGCGACCTTTTTGGCTTTTTCAATAATGGCATCTTTATTTCCGGATATTACTTTAACCATTGAAGACGCATCAAAAGAATGCTTGAATTCATCAACAAGTTCTCTGTATTTTTGTTGTTTCCCTTCGTGTCTAAAATAATCAAATCCCGCTTTAAGACCCAAACCTATCAAACCTCCGCCAAACACGACAAGGCCATTGGCTAATCCTTTTGACATAAGTTCATCCTGAACGAAACTCATTTGCGTACTTGCTTGAGTAGAATCATTGAAATTGAAAGCCTTTTTCATGTTTGCAATGATTTCATCCGTATCAGTATCTTCCAAGCGATCAGCAATCATTTCAGACATATCGTTGATGAATTCACGACTCACACGAGAAAGTTTACTTTTCGTTTCATCCATAATTTCATCAAGTTTGTACTTAACATCACGTTCTACCAATTGCTCCTGAATTGACTTTAAATCACGCTCCAACTTGTCCTTACTAGAGTTAACGAATGCTCCCCAATCATCTATTCTTCTATTCATTTTTTTCACAGCCGCATCAAGCATATCCTCCATGTCTCTGACACCTTTTTTACAGATGGACTGCAATTCTTCATCAATCGTTTCGCCTAAGTTGTCAATCTTTCTATTTGCTTTTTTGATAACTCTATCAAGTGAATCTTTCTTTTCAGCCAATTCATCATCAGGCATACTACAAGCCTTTAGAGTTTCTTCTTCATTAACCAATTTATTAGAAACCGAAGCTTTAATAGTTTCCCCTGCCTGTAACACTCTTGCAATTGGTTTTCTAAAAAGGATATTCGCCTTATCATCAGTTAGCATTTTTTTGATTTTTTCTGTAATCAAATCAAATCTTGACAAATCGTGCAATTGAGGCTGAGAAGAAATAGCAAAATCAGTATAATATCTATCTATATGAAATCTCAAATCTTCCTTTCCACCAATGTAGCTCATCGGCAATAATGAAAGCAACTCCATTTGAGCAGATATACATACCGGTTCTATTACATCTCCTAAAGCTTTTTTTATGGTTTCGTCCCTACTTTGTATGATGGCTGCTTCCAATTGTTCTTTTACATAACTGGTCATTTCTTCAACAGATTCACCCTTCTTCGCAGCCGGAATATCGTATTTGTTAACTGCAACAATAACTTTTCCTACACCACATTTCCTGACATTTTCAAATAAGATTTCATTATCCTCTTTAGAAAATGGTTGATTTGCATATAACATCATTAGTACAGCATCAGCTCGCTTCAGAAAATCTTTTGTCCTTTCTTCACGAGACACAATAGGATCGTTAAAACCTGGAGTATCAACAATTTCCACACCTTTAAGGTATTCTGCTGGATATTCAATTTGAACAGACTTAGTGATAGAAATGAACTTCCCCTCAGCTCCAACATATTGCTCCAAATTAGCTAGAACATCTTCCTGAGTTTTGCCCAATAATGTTTGTATGCTAGAGCCTAGTTTCTTCGACTGTTCAACAAGTTCTTTCGCAGCTTTAATCTTTGACTGTTGTACAGGATCCCCCTGGAATTCTTCAATATTAAGTTCTGATATATGTTTTTGTTCCTCCCATTCATCTGTAGTGTAAAACTCAGCCACCAACTTTTCTTTAGTTCCGTAAGTAATCACCGTAAGAGAGGCTGTCATTGGCGTAGTTGCTGCTGGTAAAACTTCTTTTCCAAATACAAAAGCATTCAAGAATGTGCTTTTACCACACTTCATTTGACCAATAACACCAATGGTTAATGTATCACTTTCTATGTTTGCTTTTATTTGTTCTACAACAGTTTTCCCTGTCTTCTTTTTCTCATCTTCGTTCTCTGCATTCCACCAGCCAAAGCTATTTGCTTTTTCTATCAAATCGATGAGTTCGGCTTTATTATCACCAAAATTCTTGAATATATTATTTGACTCCATAATTACAAACCTTTAGCATTCTTATACTCTTTAACTAGTTTAGTCAATGTGGCTGATAATCTTAAAAATTCCTTGTTGAGATCTTCAACTTCAAACTTATTGTTTTGGGCTATTGTCCTATTCCGAACATTCTCCATTTGATCCTCGTAATTCTGTTTAATAGCATTACTACAACTAACACAACCACTCAAATCATTTTTAAGTTGTTGGAATTCATATTGACTCATCTCGTAATTATCTTTCCTAAACAAATGTTCTTCAAAATGAGGACGACTTTCTGCATTACGAGCATTGGCAATTAGGTTTCTTACATTGTTATTAAATGTATTTGTCCAGTTCTCAAGACGTTCGTCCCACTCATTGACACCCTTTATACTTTCAGATAATAAATTTTTATATACAGGTTCGTCATTTTTTACCATTGCTATCAACTCATCTATATAATGATTTGTATTAGCCATTGGAATTTTTTCAATCACATCCATAATAGCTGACAATTGATAACGTTCAAATCCGAAAGGAATAACATCAATGGCATGTAGTCCTTCATTTTTTGCCGTCTGCTTAATTTTTTCTCTAGCATTCTCCACCTCGGCCGGCGACTTACTATCACATTGATTTAAAATAATATACAACGGTTTTTTAAAATTCCTTAAAATCCCTACAGATTTCTTATTTAACTCTCCCTTATTTACATCAACAACCCAAAACAAAGCATCACTTTCATTAACAACATCCATTGTTCTTCTTTCGTCTTCTGGATCATTTGATTGGAATCCTGGAGTATCCAAAATCGAAAGGTTTTGAAGGTTTTTATTGTCATACTCCATCACAAAATACTTAATGAGTCTATTTATGCCTTCAAACTTTGCGAGCGTCTCTTTTTTTACATTTTCGAATTTTTGTTTAGCAATATCCTTGCGACTATCATCAGGTGAAACAAACGTGTATTTCGTCAATTTACCTCCAGAGATATATGTTGGAATAGCAGTTGTTGCCTTACTTGAAGTTGGCAATTCTATAGCATCTTTATTGTCTTGTTTCAGAATTCGATTCACAATTGTAGTTTTTCCGGCAGAAAACTCGCCTATAAAACTAATCACCTTTTTATTTGTCAACCATGTTTTCTTTGATTGAGCTACCCAAGTTTTAAGCATTGTACATTCCCCATCCTTACCTCCAAGCATTCGAACTGCAGAATCGCCCAATTGGAAATGTGAATAATAAAACGGTTTAAGTTCATTTTCTACAAATCTTTCAATAGTATTTATTGAATGCTCAATTTTCTTGGTATCTTCAGCGTTAATCGCAGGGGCACTCAATAATGTTGAGACAAAAGAATTACTCTCTTTATATTCTTCAATTTCTTTCTTAGCCGCAGTATTTTTTTGTTCCAAATCTTGGTTCTTTTCATTCGCTTCTTTCAAGTTCTTTTGAGAAGAATGAAGTTCATCCTCCAATCTTACACGTTCTGTTTCCTTTGACTTTACTTTTTTCTTCAAATCATCTATTTCTTCTTCTTTATCATCCAATTCATCCTTTAATTTCTTGACATTCTTTTCGACTGCTTTCTTTTGTTCTTCTAGTTGTGTATTCTTTTCATTTGCTTCCTTCAAGTTGTTGAGAGATGAACGAAGATCATTCTCTATTTTAGCATTTTCAGTCTCTTTTGAAGCTACTTTTTTTTGCAAATCATCAACCTCAATACCCTTCTTTGACAATTCTTCATTTAGTTTTTTTACTTTATCTTCAATTGTTTTCTTCTCTTCTAGTAATTTGACCTTAAAGTCATCTCCATCAGCCGAAGACGCAATACACTTCTCAAGACTCTTTATCTTTTCAGTGGCCTCTTTTAGTTCTGCAGCGAGTTTTTGAGACTCCTTTGAATCACCCGAATCAACAGAAGACTTCAATGAGGAGATAGTCTTATTTGCAGAGTTCAATTCATCTTGTAACTTTTTCAATTCCTCTCCACTATGAGTTTTTGAAGAAGAACAAAAAAAACTTTTTAAAATTACACCTAGAATAAATGCCACACCAACAACAGCCCATGTGGTTGGTGTAAAATTATCAAATATCATAAATTTATCCATTTTACATGTTTAATTTTGACTTTAAGTCATTACATACATTCTCCCATTCTTTGTTGTCTTTTTCCAAATCTGAAATTCGAGTTTCCAGCCTTTGTATTTTCTTTTTTGCACTAATCAACTCATCATTACCATCCTCATTATCGTCTTTAATTTCGTTCAATTCTCTTGCCAATTTTGAGTTTTTGTTAACAAGTTCATCTATTTCCTGTTGCATCTCTTTTGTGCGTTTCAAAAGTTTTTCATTTTCCTCTGACATATCGTCAAATTCTTTCCCCGAGGAATTCAAGGAATTACCCATAGAAGAACCCATATAAGAGAATGCAAAATAACCTAGAATTAGTCCTAATACTATACCTACAATCATATTTTTAGTTTATTAAAAGTTTTCCAAATCTAATTTATACTTATTCAAAGATTTCATTTTGCTCAAATAAGCATCATGCTTTTCTTTATATTCAGTTTGTAATTGTTTCAACATAGTATTCCTATTCTCAATATTACTGTTTGCTGATTCTTTGACATTAAGTTTCACATCATCTATTATTGCATTCTTTACCGTCATAAGTTTTTCTTTAAATTGAGGTATCACCTGTTCATCAAGATAATTGTGAATAACTCTTCTTCTTTGAGGCTTTGCCATAGTATGCTCTGTCATAAAAGCAACTGCGACATTAAGAATAGACTCGTTTCCTAATGCATTAATCAATACATCTCCAGCTTTATCTTCTATAAAGTCCTCAGTTAATGCATCAGCGCCCTCTTCAACAACGGTTTCAGCCACATCCTCAGCTGCAGAAGTACCAGCTGTCATAGCTAATTTTACCGCTTTACTTCCATACTTAATAGTCTTCACAATTGCACTATCATACTCATGTCCAGCATTTTTCAAATCAATGTCATAGCTCAAGCCTTCTATAGAGTACTTCATGACATCTATGTTTCCTATCAAATTTTCAATATCTTCTTGTTTAGCAATTTTCTTCATAGAATACTCTTGTAAGATATTGCTAACTTTTGTCTTAAAATCACCAAGAAGTAATTTTGCCGTTCCATTTATATAAGTTCTTGCCTCACCGTCAATATCTGTACTTGAGCCTGCTATTAATTCATCCAATTTATCGAAAACTGTATCTCCAAATATGCGAATGCAGTCTTTTTCTTTCAAGTCAATATCTCCTTTGATATCCATCACCATTCCATCCAAATAAGTTGACACGCGCGACTTTTCTAATTCAAGCTGCTTAATCTTTTTCGACAATTCAGAATCATCACGACCAGCATTTAGCATCTCAATAACAACAGAAAGCAACTGCTTTGCACAAACTTTCATTCTGCCTTGCGTAGCATTTTTAATATAAACACGCTTATTTCTTTCAATTTTGTTTAGGAGTTCATAAAACTCATCTAATTTATTTGTCGAGGCAGATATACAAATGATATTCTCTAACGGAATGTTTTCCTGTTTATTTATCAGTTTCACAGTATCTGCCACCGCAGAATCTGTTTTTGAATCACACATTGTAAGCATCACAAAAACCTCACGATTTGCCAATTTACAACTATTGACAAATTCCCTATTCACAGATGTAAACTGCTTGTTAACATCTACCGACATAATAACGGCATCAGCTTGCGGTAGAAAAGACATTAAAGCTTCTTTATGCGATTTTTCATTAGATGCCAAACCAGGAGTGTCAACAAGGATTGTATATTTAGACAGCTTTTTATTAGTATCATATATATTTACCTGTTTAAATTGAACCAACTCCTCGTTTTTCAAAGAATTAATATCCAAAGGTATTAGAATTCCGTTATTATCGACACCTTCCGCTTTTACTTCTTCGCGTCCAAAATTAATAGCATATATTGTAGCTGTTGTAGGTTTTGTTGCAGTTTCTAACATTTTACTATCTGTCAATGCATTAATCAGGGTTGTTTTACCCGAACTAAATTCTCCGACAATTGGCAAGATTAATGAGGTTTCAGACTCATTCAATCTTTTTTTAATGTTTGAAATAGCAGATATACAATCTTTCATTCCTGTATAATCAGCGATTTCTTCAAGCAATTCAATTTTCTTATTCATATATTTATACTTTTATAGCAAACTGAATTAATATTATTTAGAGACAGTAAGACTTTTACTAATATATCTGTTTTCACCCAATCCTTTCCACATTCAAATCCACCGTATTCAAGCAACCAGCTTTCTTAATGTCGATACCATACATACGCATGAAGGCGTCAACCACCGGCTGGCCGCCATTGGTGGTAACTGGGTTACCCACACTTTGGCTTACTACTTGCACACTCATACCCGGCTCGATGCGGATACCATTGCACTGTTTACGGTTCTTTGTAGTTATTTGAAATAATGGCATATCTTATTAGTTTTTTTTATCGGAATTATACACTTTAGACTTGCGTATCCTGATTACCCCAAGTGTATAAGTTTAATTAAAGTTTCGACTATATATTGGCCGATTCGTAAAATTCTTTATTCTCCTCTTCAAACTTATTATTAAGCGTATGAAAGGCATTATAAATACGATCTTCTAACTCATTAACTTCTTTATTGCCTAAAATCGTATCTATCCATCTGAACTCATTTAGAAGAGCTTCTAATTCTTCTGCAATGGGGAAATATTCCTCCATATTTTTATAATTAATATTCTTCATCGATTCCTCTACTTTAGAAAATCTACATTCTATTTTTTCTCTCTTTTTACTTCTCATAATTATTTTGTTTTTATATAAGGCTTTTATCTGTTATTATTCGTTTTTAATTTTCGACAATTTTACACATAAACCTTACTTTATGCGAAATTGGGAAACACGATTTTCTCGTAAAAAACACAAACTGCTTACATAATGTAGAATGATACATTTTGGCAGCATTTTGTTATTTGAGTTTTAGGCAAACAATAGGCAGAATAATCTACCAACTGCTGTTTGGAAAGCTTGTTAATTCCTTTAGAAACTGACGCACAAAGCAAAAAAAAAAAACAGACTTCCAAATTTCAAGTCAAAAAAATATCATCTTTATGGAAGTTTATTACAGATTTCTTTCGTTAATCAGCTTAACAATTCCGCCAACAGTTGCACAACCTTTCAGTTCTGCTTCTGAAACTACAAGACCAAACTCTTTACTTATGGCACTTGCCAATTTTGAGAGCTGATATGAACTATCTATGCCAATAAGACCTATGCTGCTACCCAAATCGACACCTTGACAATTAAACTCATCCTTAATGAGATTGACGACACACAGTTCAGTTGACTTGCTAATTGGAATTGTAGATTTTGAAGTTCCAATAAAACCCATTGCACTACCAATAACCGCACGTTTGCGAGATGGTTTAGCAGAATCGTCTCGAGATGATAATCCTAACTGAAAATTCTTTTTTGCATATCTTATCATAAATAGACGCTACTACTTTGAAAATTTCTGCAACGTTACACAGAAACTCGTAGCCTTGCACTAAACGGAAATGCGATTTTTTCATAGAAAAGAGTAAACTGCTTACATCACGTAAATATTTACATTAACCTTACATTTTGCATTCGTCCTTTTGGGAGCAACCAACAACAGACCCCGTCACACGCTTCATTATAATCTGCGCAAACTACCATTTTTGGCACCACTTGCGCTGATTATGGAGATTTAATATGAATCAAGAGATATTGGATAGACAAGAAAAAGAAGGCACATAGCTAATGGAATGCCGAAGGGGTATTCATAAAAATTTGACACCCCCTATAAACAAAAAAAATCGGATCACTTATGTGATTCGACTCATTAATTAATTCATACTTAAAAGGTCCTGGGCTTACTTTTCCCTAATGTAAAGATAACCCTGATTGTCGATTAAGCAATTGTTGTTCACTTCAATTCTAAAGTAAACACGGTCGTAGCCCGGAGGGGTCATGCTGATGAGCACCACGTCGTCGGTATAACGTTCAACAAACACGGCACCAGTCAAACATCTGCCGTTAGCATACACACCGTCGTGCTTAATGTTTACAACCAAACCATTTCCTACATAAGTACCTTCTTCGAGGTATTTGTAGACAGACCTAACAGTATTGAACTTGAACACTTCGGCGTGTTCTTCAGCAACACTCTCGCTTACTTCTGCAAAAACCGGAGCAAACAACAAGCAAGCCATAAACAACATCGTTAAAAATCTCATAACACAAATAACTAATCTTCTTTTACCTCATTATTTTCGATGCAAAGTTAGTAATAGTTTTTGAATTATGTTACAAAATAGTGTTATAAAACATATTTATTTAACACTTTTGTATAACATAAAACATTCTCATCCCTTACGGAATAAGGGATGAGAGCTTGTAAAAAAATATTTCAGGAAAGCCAAGAAACATCTTGGCACGGGTTTTGCAATTAAGATAACAGATACATCAAGAAAAATTAACAACAAGCTTGAAGCAGTCTAATTTTTATTCTGCTTCTTACACATCAAAAAAAATTACAACATTATGAGTACAACAAAAATCGTAGCATGTAGCATTGCTTTCATCGTTGGTTTATTTATTGGTTTTGCCCTGAAGGGCGGTTTCTGCCTATGGGCTATCGTTCCGGCTTCGCTTCTTGCCAAAGGCGTTAGCTACTTCTTCAAAGACGAAGAAACAGAAGATGAGACTGCAAAGGAGACCCAAAAGGAACCTGCCTCTGGCAACGATGTCGTGAAATAGTAAATCTTATTTCTCTTCTTCCTTAAAAACAATCCTATTAATTCGGTTATACCAACCTTTCTTGAACACATTCTGTTCGGGACAGCGTTCCACCAAGCCATCAATAAACTGCAAACGTGCAGCCTTAATTTGGTTAAAGAGTTCGCTAAGGTGCGGATGACCATTAATAGCACCCAAGGTTACGGGGCCCACAATGCCATCGGCAGTTACCTGCAACACATGGCGCTGAATGTAACGAATGGAAGTAGAAACGCCACTACCCCACGCGAAGTCGACCAAAAGGTTCGCAATGCTTTGGTTCACTATGAGGTCGGCCTTCCACTTATTCCAATACATGGTGGTGAAAATCTGCATCCATTCTTCATCGGTAATGTTCAGTAGGTCGTCGAGCGACGGTTGCGGTTGCTTCTTCAGCTGCCGCCAGTAGCAAAACGTGCGGTAGGTTACGCCACGCATGGTGGCACCGCCACGGTCGGCTTTGTGGTTACTCCAACCACCTTCCAACTGGCGAAGAAGGGGAACAAACAAGATTGCTTTTGCCATATCGTTTAAACTAGTTATAATGAATACTACTACAAATATACAACAGTTTGTTGTCAAATGGTGACAAACGCAAGCACTTCTTTGCCAATATTGCAGTGTTCATTTACCATCAGAAGACAAAAAGGACATGAATTTATGAATATAGATTTTAAACTTAAAAAGTTAAATATTAAATTTGATATATATTACAATTTAAATATTTAACTGCACATGAGGAACATTCTTTTTTGGGGAGCACTTTTGGCTCCATTGTCGTTTTACTCTTGTACCGACGACGACAACAATGGTAATGATAACATTCTGGTAGAAGACATCGATGGCGAGTTAAGTAACGAGTTCTACGAGAACTTGAGTTGGAAGGTGAAGGCACGCAACATTTCAGCCGTTCCACTCAACCTGTCTGGCAAGGAAATGAAGGCGGTTGCAAACAACAACCTATTTGCCAACAAGGTACTAGCGCAACTACGTTCGAATGACGAAAACACCATGTTCTCGCCTATCAGTTTAGAAATTGCGTTGGCGATGTTAGACAATGGACTTTACAGCCCCGTGCAGAAGGAGGTGAAGACTGCACTAGGCATGCAAGACTTCAGTATGGAGGAAATAAACGCTTTCTACACCAAAATTGCGGAAAGCCTAAATTCCACTACCGACACCACATCTATATTCGAAAGTCAAAATTCATTCTGGGCACAATACGGGCTAAAGCTGCGCAAAAACTTCGTGGATGTGATTACTGACCAATACAAGGCATCGGTTGCAAATCTCGATTTCACGAATCCGAATGCTAACGACACGATAGATGCCTGGGCTAACGAAGCCACGCATGGCCTAATTCCGAAACTGAACCTCGAACTCAAAAACACGAAGGCTATTCTGGCCAACTCTTGCTACTTTAAAGCCGACTGGGCGGAAAAGATGCTTGTTGACTATCCGATAACGTTTACCGATGGTAACGGCAACACCATAAAAGAAGCACACGGCATAAGTTATGGTTCTGAAAGAACTATGACATACGCAGAAAACGGCTCTTACCAGGCTGTTAGGTTACCTTATGGCAATGGCACTTTCTGCATGGACATTGTGTTACCAGCAAACGGCACAAGCACCGCAGACCTTTTGACAAAACTCGACTGGAACAACCTAGGGCTGAAAGACAACAACCTAGTAGAGTTCTCAATGGTCAAGTTCAAGGCCGAGAACATACACAAAATGCTTAACAAGCTGAAGGATGTGGGTATGCCTAGCCTTAAGCGTGCAGCTTTAGACAAAATTTCGGACGACCTGATTTTAAGCGACATTCAGCAAAACACATTTATTGAAGTTGACCGTGAAGGAACAAAGGCTGCTGCCGTTACCACTGCGCTTGCGAAGGATGGTTTTAACGAGAGACTTGAAGAACCAAAGAAATTCAACGTAGACCGTCCGTTCCTATTTGCCATCCGTGAACAAAACACAGGGGTCATCTTATTCATGGGTGAAGTGGTCAAGCCCGAAAATTTTACCAGCCCATTCGATTTCTTCCATTAATTATAGACACAACATTACGCAAAAAGAGGTAAGCTCCATACGGGAACTTACCTCTTTCTTATTTTCAGGACAACACCCAATTAGTGTCTTACAATCACCTTCACCGAAGCAACCTCAACATCGGTTTTAGCACGAAGCACATACACGCCATTCTCTAGGCCCGCCACGTCCATGCTATTGTCTTCCGACGTTTGGACCAATCTGCCATCGGTAGAATAAAGTTCCATTCTCCTCACCGGTTCGCCCGACACGAAAAGGCGGCTATTCACTAAACTGGGAATGGAAGTCTTCAACGATGTTGCGTTAGCCGAAAAGGTTGTTTCCTTTTGTACCGGCTTAAACTCAATATAGTCGATATTGCAGAAAGCACCTTCCACGTTAAGTTTTAAGACATGTTTTCCCTCTGTCAACTCAACAGACTCACCCGAAACGGTTTCATAAGCAGTCCAACTGCCCGTGTTAGGCACTTCAACGATGCCAGTAAGGGGCTTGCCGTCAACAGACAACGAGAAGGCAGATCCATCAAGGCCAGAAGCCACCCTCGCCTCGAAAGTGTAGTTGTCCGACTCCTTTACATCAATCGTATAAGCCAACCATTCGCCCTTCTTGGTCCAACCAAGCACATAACCATCTTCATCGTTACCGTCAAGGTCCACACCTTCGTCGCCACGAAAAACCTTACCCGAATTCAAGTCATCCTCGTCGTGGTATGCCACACCTTCGCCACCCACGTCGTACTTTTCCATTTCAATTACTCCGGGCAATGTTTGTGCCACACCATTGTAAGGAGCCTGTTCAATAACCGGTTTCAACGAAATGCGGTAAGCGTAGTAGGCATTGGCAACATTAACAGGAATCTGCAGATAGCCGTTGTTGATGTTGTAGACATTGCTAGAAACAACGGTAGTGCCATTAACAGCCTTGTCCTTGTCGGCCCAAGTCACCTGTTCAACGGTTGCCATAACCTTGTTGCCAAACCTTGCAGGAATGCCGCTAATCTTAACGGTAGTGGTGCCGACGGTGTTTCCACCCAAGACGATGCTAGCTACCTTCTTCTGCAAATTTACGGCAGCGAAACCGTCAACGCCATCACTCTTGTCGTTCGGCGGTGTAACCTTTGCCATGTAGCCACTCATGTCGCCATACCACTTATAGAGGTACCAGCCACCGCCACGTTCGTTGTTGGCAGTAAGCAAGCTACCCAAACGGCCAGGCAAGTTAGTGAACCACCACGAAATCATGGCACTTTCAACGCCATGGCGCTCAAACTTTGCAATGAAAGGCACCGAAACACCAGGGCAACCCTCTAGGGTGTGGGTGTCTGACGAATATTCGTTAATAGAAATGGCACGAGGGCTGATATTGTACTTCCTTTCCAAGCTCCTTAAGTTCTCAATGGCGCCAACAAATCCGCCAGAACCCCATTGGTGCCAGCTAATAACGTCGGGCAAACAGTTATTTTGCGAACAGTACTTCAGGAATGCATCCATTCTGCTAGAATTGTACCAAGAATAAGAAGGTCCTATGATTTTAGCACCGGGATCGAGCTGACGGAGAAGGTCGTAAGTCTGTTTCCACAAGCCTGCATTAAAGTCGATGCTTGTGTTTTTCCAAGTACCGTCTGGCTCATTCCAGATTTCATAACCATCGAAATTCTGTATTTTAGCATTCTTCTTATCGCGCACCACAGCCCTTACACTGTCTTTCCATGCATCCATATTCTTAAACTGGTAAGGCCAACCCGGCAAAATGTCTGCCAACCTTATCTGCACTTTACCGGTTGTATTTGCAATGCGGGGCGAAACCTTAAACGCGCCACCAATACCTTGCTGGTAGCCTCTACCGCTACGGGCAGGACACAAGAATACGTTTGGCTTTAGTGGAGCCACATTGTTATCGATGTCGCTAGGCAGCGATTCGGTAAGGCCATAAAGCGAACCGGTAGCCACATGGGTAACAGGGCGTATACTGTCTGACAAGTTCACCGTAAGCGTCGCATCGGCAGCATAAGTATTAATAGAAGCAATACCCATCCATGCAAAAACGAGCGATGCAATAAAGGAATGTTTGTTGTAATTCATGCTATTAGAAATTTACGAGTTTACTAGATGTTGTTTTTGAAAACCAGCAATGTTCGTGTTTTCAACTGCACAAAAGTATAATGGTTGTTGTATTCACTAACGGCGTTTTTCATTCAAACAGATGTATTTTACCTTCTGACTGAAAATTACAAATTAGAAATAATCATTCATATGCAATTTAAAGTCAGTAAAATAACTTTTTTCTTATATTTTACCCTTGCTCCTGCCAAGTTTGGCACGCCATTTGCACATTATAACATGTACACATCAAAATTAATACAACACAATTTTTATGAAAGAAACTACAATACCAGAATACAAATAAGCTCTAAAACTCAAACTTACATATTAAACCAAGCGGGCTTGCCGGGAAAACCGGCAAGCCCGCAACAATTTTTATGGGGGAACGTTTAAATCGTCTTCAATGTAAATGCTTTTGAGAAGGGTATTTTCTCCTTGTTATCTATGCAATCAATCCAAGCATCCTCTCCGTGGCTTAAAGTCGATATTTCCTTTGAAGAACTATGTTTAAAACGGGAGCAAACACATTCTAGAATTTGCATTTCCTCTGCAGAGAACAAGTTTGAATCAACATCTGCATTTGCAGAAAGCACATTCCCTTCATAATTACCAATAGTACGCGATTCCTGGCACACTTCGTCAAACTGGCTATAAACTCTATCCCACCGTTCCGGAACAGGTCCATGGTCAATAGCCCTATACGACAAGCCGGTCATTGCCATTCCACGTTCACGGTACGAAAGGAAATCTATATAAAATAGAATTTTATTCATCTTTGTACAAAATGTATCTCCGCAATACTGCAAGACGTAGAGCAAGATGTTCTTCAATCGAGCTAACGAGATTGGAGCATAACCATTTTCAAGAGACCTAGCATGTCCAAATATTCGTTGTTTTTCATATGCATCTACGCGTTGATCTGCCTCCGACGCTATTACCTCCTTTACCCTTGCGCTAATTTTAGCATATTCTTTTTCCGAAAGGACCTCTTTTGAGCTCTCTACATAATCAAGAAACACGTTCGGATTCATTATCGAACGAATCATCTTTCCATTCGACAGGCTTGGAATTTCTTCCTGTTCATACTTTCGCCACTGGTTTTCACCGAAACCAAGAATCAATGACATTTTCAGAGCAGAAATACCATATTTTTCACGAACACCTACAATTTCGTCAGTAAAAGGAATGCCATATTTCCCACAATATTGGCTACGTAATTGAGCCATCCACACTCCATCCGATTCAGTAGTAGTGAAACGCTCCCCAGTATCCTCACAAACATAGTAAGGAACCATTACCTTATACAGTTCTTTACGGAATTCAATTTCTCGCAACTCCCAATGTAACGAAGCCTTACCACCTGTAATTGGACTTATTCTATTTCTTTCGTCTAGTAACATTTCGCTATCTCCTTCTATTTCTTTAATGGATAACTCATTGGATGTTCAGCCCGATGAAAAGAAATACAAATAGTCTTTAAATTAGGCTGCCCCATCGTAATCTTAATATAAGTTTCAATACCATTAACATCTTTGCCAAACACCCACATCTCCCCCATTGAATTTAATTCATTTGGGATAGGACCTTCCGAATAATCTTCCACCAGAATAGACCGAATTACATCAAGTCGTTCAAAACGAGAAATATTGAGGTCAGCCAGTGCCTGTATATTCTTATCACGTTCAAGGAACACTATACCCCAAATATCAAGTTTAACCTTGAACTGATATAAAAATTGTTCCACATCATTTCTAGTTGCCATTTCATTCTTTATTTTATGATGGCAAAATAAATAAAAAAGTCGAATATTAGCAAATATTCGACTTTAAAGTTGAAAAAAGCACAAATTAATGTAATAAGAATTCATATCCTGGCCGTAACAAATAGCCAGTCCCTCCCCGTTCAAATCGAACGTGACGAGTATTGGGAGGAGAAGTCCGTAGATTTATGAAAATCACGTTCACAACACAAGCTTTTCTATCTTGCATTCGTGCTTTTTAGTCTTTTCATCGTAGTTGATGCCTACAAAAAGTAGGTCGCCACGGTAATGTTTGAGGGCATCATCATATTTCTTGTCCTTTATCTGCTGCAGGGCAGTTTCCGAACTCTTGTTATGTTTCAGTTCAATAACCATCGCTGGAATATTCGGCAAGAAAGGTATCAATGCCAAATCAGCATACCCCTTGCCAGTTGGCAGTTCCTTTACCAGCGTATAGCGTGTGTTGGCATAGAAATAAGCCAGACAGATGGCACTCTGAAAACAGTGTTCGTCGTTGTAAGTCAAGTTGTTGGTTACCTCGGTGTGGGCAGCATCAAGAGCATTGGCTACGGCTTCCTCATTACCATTGATGGTGTCGTCGAGGAGTTTCTTAGAGGTGTTGATGATTGACATCAACTTGCTATAATTGGCATCGTATTTGATTGCAGAAACCCATTCTTGGCGAACTTCCTCGTTAGGAATTCTACAAGTCTTGTCGTTCGCGTTGTACGTAAGGTAACCCAAATGTAGCAGATATGTGAAAACGTTATCCTTAGTGTTGATGTTGTCCATCGTATTGCGGAATTCCAACACTTCAACAGGTACAGAATTACCCGAAATCATATCGGTTATATCCTTGCGTATTCCTTCAAAATCTAACACTATATAGTCTTTAAGAACTTCAAATGTGCTAGTTGCAGACCAGTAACTGCCGAAATTCTTATCCTGTATGGCTGTTACTACCGACAGCGGATTGTATATGTTCACCGTTTCAGACATCTTATAGCCGTCGTACCAGCGGGCACATTCGTTTACGTCAATACCATGTTCGTTGCAGAGGTCCTCAACCTCTTCATGCGTGAAGCCTACGGCATCGGCAAACTGGCGAGGTCTCAGCATGGTGTATTCTCTAAACTCGTTTAGCTTAGATTGCACCTTATCTCTTACAATTGGCAGAATACCTGTGATGTAGGCCAAAGCGATGGCAGGGCGAAGAGTTGTGTCCTTAAACAGGCTATTTAAAAATTGGAGATAGCTATCAAACACATTTTCTGCCACACGTTCACGAACTAGGACATCGTATTCGTCGATAATGATGATGAACTTTTCACCAGTCTTCCCGTAAACTTTCTGAATGTTCGTAGCAATTGATGTGCCTTGTTTAAACTCAATAGATGGAAATGCCTCACGAAATTCTTCCAGAACTTCTTCTTGTATGTATTTTATGACGTCCGTTCTGTTTTCCTCAATCAAACTTCTTTGATACCATCCATTCAAATCCAACTTGATCACGTTGAATTTGTTCAAATTTTCCTCATAGCCGGGCACACCGCCAATCTTCATCTTCGAGAAGATTTCCTTTGTGTCGCACCCCTTGGAATAATAAGCGGAAATCATATTACCGGCCATACTCTTACCAAAACGACGGGCACGAGACATGCAGACAAACTTCTCCCTTGACCCAAGCAGTTTGTTCAACTCTATCAACACAAGTGACTTGTCTACGTATATGTCCGTGTTCTTATCTTCTTTGAATGCTTCTGCATTCGGATTGAGGTATATGCCCATACTTATCCCAATTTATTATTCAACACAAAGTTAAGCACTTTTTTATAGTTGACAAAGTATTCATGCCTATACCCTATAATTCAGTTTCATGCGGCCAATCTCGCACAAATTGAACTTGACGAGTATTGGGAGGAGAAGTCCGTAAATGAATGTGATATTTTCGTTTAGATTAAGATATTCCATATCATTTCAGAAAGAAGATAGGCACTCTGTTGGGAAACAGGGTGCCTATCGGTGCGACCGGCTAACGCCGGAGTGGTTAAATTACAGTTAGTTCTTTTTTTCATTCAACGCAATAACCGCTTGTTCATAACCTTGTTCTGCGGACTTTGCAATCCAATAAAGGGCACGATCGACACTTTTGGGAACCCCTTTGCCGTATAAATAACAACATCCAAGGTTATATTGCGCAGGTGGATATCCTTGTTCTGCGGACTTTCTAAACCATTCTACGGATTTTTCATAACTCTGTGGTACTCCTTCACCGTCATGGAAACAATATCCAAGTGTATTCTGTGCATCCAAATGTCCTTGCTCTGCGGCTTTTCTATACCACTCTACGGCTTGCTCATAACTCTGTGGCACTCCGTCGCCATTATAATAACACTCTCCAAGCTTATATTGTGCACATGAATCTTCATCCTCAGCGGCTTTTCTATACCACTCTACGGCTTGCTCATAACTCTGTGGCACTCCGTCGCCATTATAATAACACTCTCCAAGCTTATATTGTGCACATGAATCTTCATCCTCAGCGGCTTTTCTATACCACTCTACGGCTTGCTCATAACTCTGTGGTACTCCTCCGTCGCCATTATAATAACACTCTCCAATCTTAAATTGTGCATGTGAAAATCCCTGCTCAACGGACTTCCGATACCACTCTATGGCCTGCTTATAACTCTGTGGCACTCCTTCGCCTTCATAATAACACTCTCCAAGCATATATTGTGCACATGAAGATCCCTGCTCAGCGGCTTTTCTATACCACTCTACGGCTTGCTCATAATTCTGTGGAACTCCGTCGCCATTATAATATAAATTCCCAAGTATCTCTTGTGCATCAGCGTCTCCCTGCTCAGCGGACTTTTTATACCACTTTACGGCTTGAGCATAACTCTGTGGGACACCGTTGCCTTCTTGGTAACACAATCCAAGCATATATTGTGCACATGAAGATCCCTGCTCAGCGGCTTTTCTATACCACTCTACGGCTTGCTCATAATTCTGTGGAACTCCGTCGACATAATATAAATCCCCAAGTTTCTCTTGCGCTTCTGCATGTCCTTGTTCAGCTGCCTTTTTATACCACTCAACTGCTCGCTCCCAACTAAAATCTAAACAATCTCCGTTAGCGAAATAGTGTCCAAGTTTACACTGTGCATCTGCATTACCCTGTACTGCCAAAAGGGTCAATTTTTCAATATTGCTTAATTCATTAGTACAATCTTCTTTACCTACTTTTGCAAATCTGCCAACTAATCTAGCTATCCCTTCATCAAAGTAATCATCAATCAGTTTTATGTCTTGATATAATTTTATTTTTTTATTCTGTTAGGGACAGATGCTGGCCAAGTAAAACTAGCACCTATAACAACTGGTAAAATATTCTTGTTATGTTCTATAGCCAATGATATTTCCTCTGCCACCCAATCACCAGGATTAGAACACCTGTCCATTGATCCTGGCGACAATACCAAAATAAAGTTTGTACATCCCTTCACTGCTTCTCTTATCTGATCAGGAAAAAGTCCCTCACGAACGGAATCCATGTCAAAGAATATACTTGTATAACCTTTATCTTTTAATGCATAGTATATATTTCGTGCATAAGAAATATTTGCACGTCTGTAACTTATAAAAATATCGTAATTCATTTTTTACAATTTAAACTGGTCCCCGCTTTCAATACCATCTTTGTCAATCCAGCAATCAAATCCGTTGCGTTCTAGTTCATCCACTATCGGATAAACCTCATCTTTGTCCTTGCGGGCGTAACTTATAAATATTTTTGACATAACCGAATTAAATTTATAAATAACTCAACATTCCAGGAACCAAAATAGCACAATTTCCATCAATTTCTACAGAATAGAGGTTCTTGTCAGAAGTAAGATTATAAGCAGTAATTGAATAAGGTCCATATTCACTTCCACTGTTAAGACCAATAAATTTAATTTTATCGCCAATAAAAATTGGAGAATAGACCTCTGCTATAAATTTCGTTTTTATTCTTGACTTTGTTACTATTGATTTAATTTTTAGTACAGGTTCAGGATTAGACAATTTCTCTAAATCAAAATCTTTGTTACATACTATCGCTGATTCAAGATTTCCTCTAACATCAGATAACCACAAACCATATTTACCCGAAGACGCAGAATCTTTTAATTGATTCTTATCACTATAGATGTACTTAACTTCTGTATAATAAATATCGCCATTATTGTCACGCACCATAACTTTGTCGCCCACTGCAACACAGCCTTGCCTAATAATACCATCTACAACATAGCCACTAACACTTGTCACATTCATAAGGAACAGATCTGAAGAAGTTCTGGCTTTCACATCCACATCATCTGACGTAACATTATCTTGACATGAAGGAAAAGACTCTGAGTTTTGCTTCTGTGGAGTTTCTTGATTTGAAACTATTACATTTTTCCCCGTATTGCCTACCAACCTCTTCAAATCTCTAATGAACTTTTCTTTTTGCACTGAATCGTATATATCAATACAATCCAAAGTTGAAAAATCAAACATTAGTCTTCTGTTTTCCTTTGCACCTTTTAAAAGGACTGGAATGATTTTCTTGAAGCCATTTGCATAATTGAACTCTTTTTGACACCAATCGGAAGCCAAGGTATTTGCAGAAAGCATATATATGAAAATTTCACATCCATCAATTGCATCAAGAATGACATTTTTAAATTGATCACCACTTTCAATACCATTTTTGTCAATCCAACAATCAAATCCGTTGCGTTCTATTTCATCCACAATAGGATAAACCTCATCTTTGTCCTTACGGGCGTAACTTATAAATATCTTTGACATAATATGAAGTTAATTTTCTTATTCTCATTCCAAAATTCTTTTCTATAAGCTAAAAATGAACCCTATTTTTCCCATTTCCAAATATAGGGTCTATTTCGTCACCGTCGGATTCCACTTTATTTTTTTTCATTTCATTCAAATGTTTTCCGAAAACAGGGTCATATTCATCTTCTTCATATACCATAGTAGGTGGATTATATTCTGGATAGTTTTTTTTCGAATATTTTACATTTGACTTATTTCCAAAGATAGGATCAATCTCGTCATCAAATATTATTGATGAATTGTCGTTTTCTTTGGATACAGATGATTTTTCTTTCACACCAGCATTATATGAATGAACGTCACCTCCCGTCCACTTCTTCAAATCTCTAATGAACTTTTCTTTTTGCATTGAATCGTATATATCAATACAATCCAGAGTTGAAAAATCAAACATTAGTCTTCTATTTTCCTTTGCACCTTTTAAAAGGACTGGAATGATTTTCTTGAAGCCATTTGCATAATTGAACTCTTTTTGACACCAATCGGAAGCCAAGGTATTTGCAGAAAGCATATATATGAAAATTTCACATCCATCAATTGCATCAAGAATGACATTTTTAAATTGATCACCACTTTCAATACCATTTTTGTCAATCCAGCAATCAAACCCATTACGTTCTAGTTCATCCACTATCGGATAAACCTCATCTTTGTCCTTGCGGGCGTAACTTATAAATATTTTTGACATAATAATTATCTATTAACAAATTCTTTATCCAGATCCCATTAAGGGGAAAATTATCTGTTTACTACGGGTCTGACTTGTAACCCACAACAACGTGCCATATACATAGTATTTACATCTTCACGGGCTATATCGAGAACATACGCACTGCCCGAATAGTCATTAAGTAGCGTCTTAGACCAATATGAACAAAAAACACCTTCTCCAACAAGGTCACCGCGGAAATAACGACCCGAAATAGGCATAATAATTCTTTTCCCGTTGATTTTCGAAATTCCGACCATATAGGATTTATTATCCTTTATAACAGTCTTTTTCCACACACAATGGTTAACTAACTCTTCAACTTCATCAACATATGGCATTCGCCAATCTTTACCCCAAATTGACGTAGCAACGTCATCCTCAGGCAGAAGACTTGAGATATTATCAACGTTACCATTTTCAGGATTAAGGCAATATTTTGTCATCGTGTCAACAGCACCATTGCAAAATTTATAAGAATCCCAAAAATAAAAGCAATTAGTTTCAGTTTCACCCCATGAGTAAAACATTCCATCATCATCGGGTGAACTTGAACCAATATTGCAGGTTGCCCATAGGCATCCACTTGGTAATCCGAGATCTATATATTGATGTTCATTAATAACTCCTACATAACTACTATTTGATTCGATTTCATCTTTACTCAACCTCTTCAAATCTCTAATAAGTTTTTCTTTATCTCCAGCATTATTGTAATTAATCCACTGTCGTTCACTTAGACGCATTTTCAGGCCTCCTTCCGGAATGGTATTATCCAACCTTATCGGTATAATAATTTTATTTGCATCATCTGCAGCTGAGATTTCACGTTTTACCCACTTTGATGTTGAAGATCGCTCGGAAAAGCAAACCACAACAGCATTAGCATGTTTAATGGCCTCTTCAATAGTGTCATCATAATCTACTCCAGAAGGTATATCTCTAGGTGCAATCCAACACTTAACTCCATTGTTTTCAAGGAGGCTACAAATTTCTTCTGCTATTGTAAATTCTTCGCTTTTATATGAAATGAATACGATATGCTCCATAATTTATAATTTTAGTTATTACACCATCTTCGGCATCATTTTTACAATAAACCTATCATAATTCTGTGTTTCTTTTTTCAGTTCATCAAATGGTTTTATGCAATTATGCAAGAGTTTTTCCTTATCTTTATCGTCTGCAGCGAGGGTCTCATCAAAATAAAAACCCATTAGGAGTTGGGCCATATTCCAACGGTTGTGTTCAACACGGGCTAATATCTCTATTTCATTATCTGTTAATGTGAAGTTCTTTTCCCCTTCATGTCCTATAGAGCGCATCTTGATGCTTACACTATCAGCTGAATAACGGCTCGACCATCTGTCAGTATAAGTCTTCTCACGACCTTTATAATCAATCTGCCACTCCTTTATCATATTTTCTGCTAATTTTCTGTCTTCCTCAGTTTTGTAATTATCACCTGACTTTTGAGGGAACCTTACATTTTCACCTTTCGCATAGGTGAAATTCACTTTTTTCGCCAGTTCAAATTCTTTTTCGCCTTCAAAATTACATCCGTCCCACATTCCAAATGGATAGAAATTTCGGTATCGCCCATCCACCAATATATCCACAAGGTTTCCACAGGTAAACTGTCTAACAAACACTGGAATTACTTTTGACTCGTCTTTAGGATAATAAACCTGGAATGGCAAATTTAAGGCTATATTGAGATTGGAGCTTGGATCGTCATAGCAAACAGCAATGCTCAATAAAGTATCGGAATCATCAGCCAACTTAGAAAGATAATTTCTTACGTTCTGGCTCTCTACGTCAGCCTTGATAAACTCGTAATTTACATCCAAGAAATCAGTATGTGCACCTGTAAATTTGGTCGGTGCAAATTTATGTTTTTCAACTTCTTTCTGCGTGAAATCATAGTAAACAGATGACTGGATTTCAAAGATTTGTGCATACCGGTTTTTGAACAGGTTCATGTTCTTGTCCGCGTCGGCATCGATGAATGTTATGACCGTTTTCAAATTACTGTCTCTCACAAAATTAGGCAAATGAATATGGTGTGCAGCCCTCTTTGCAAGGGCAAGTCCCATCTGCGTCATTCCGAATATTACAAGATGCACATGTTTATTGCTGTCAAAATCCGTAGGCACTCCGCTGGGAGCGTCTATTGCTGGATACAGTCCTTTATTGTTTCCCTTCCCCTTAGGTCCATCGTACTGTCTCTCCACTATCAATTTACGTGCCCAATCATCACAATAGTTGCAAACCTTGAATCGAATGCTATGTCTCCAGTTCTTGTCCACATCTACTGTTTGGAATGCGGTCATCGTGCTCTGTTCTTCAAACTGCACATTCACCAAAATCCTTGCTTCATACTCAGCCTCAGTTTGTGCAATGGCGTTTTCCTTTCCCGTGCTACCAATTCTCTTCTTATATTCCTTATTGTTACCACAGATGTCAGCAATCATTTCTGTACATTTGATATTCAATGGATCATGTCCAAACTCGTTGACTTCTCCCATAACCCATATTTCAACAGCTTTGTGTAGATTCAACGATTCAAGGGCTTCGCGATTGGTACGTTGTCCGTTTTTAATGATGACCATATCAAGGTCGTCCTCAGGAAGCTCGTTATGAAGAATCTGGCGAATCTCATTAGACGGCATATCACTGAAAATCAGAATGGCGTTTTTCTTCCTTTTTTCATCAGATCGGATTTTCTTAATCAATGCCGGTACGGAATGATTAAAGCCCAATATAATATAATGGAAATCAAACTTATAGTCAAAGTTACCCTTCTCATATTTGTCGATGTGTGAGTTTAGAATGTTGCTTGCGACTGAGATCAACATGCCCATGAAGATTATCATACCCACAATGACTACTATCACACCAAATAATCGAGCTCCAGGTGTTAGCTTGTCAACTGTGCTTGGGTCATACAATAGACGGAACAAAAGTAATAAACGTCCTTGTCCGTCACCATCTCCAGTTCCTGACTCAAAGTCTTCTGGATTTGGGAACAAGTACAAACTCACACCATAGAAAAAAACAAACGTTATGGCAACAACAAGTATCAGCCAAAGGATTTTCTTATACCATCTATGTGTGAACGACCTATCAAAACGATACGTCGGTGTTAATGTAGTTTCTTTTATTTTGTACATAATGAGTTCTCTGTTATTGAAGTGCCGTATATATATTATAATAATCCTTTTACAAAAGCAGACAAGCCCGAAGTTAATATACTAAATAATGAGTGTTTTCTTTCTTCCCATTCACTTTCGTTGCAACTTATTATCTTCTTTCCTTTGACAATGCCTTGATCCATTGCTTTAAATTCAACAGCAAGTCTGAACTGATCAAATTCTTTAGTAACCGATTTTACTAATCAACAATATTCTGTGTTTTCAAATATCACATAAATTGTTTATTGTAAAAACATCTTCACCATTATAAAGCAAGAACTAATTAATGCCAAGAGACTTATAATAAACGTGCAGATTTGAAGATGTCCTGTTTTTTCATTTTTTTCCAATCGTGATTCAATTTTATTTAATCTTGCAAGGATTTGATTATTGTTAGCAAGATCATTCATTTTTTGCTGAAAAGTGGATTCTACTTCTTTTATTTTTTTCTCTTGGTTTTGCGTGATGTTATCTATGCTCTCTGTTGTCTTCTTCTCCAAATCTTTTGCTTTAGCCTCTTGCTCATTCATTAATTTTCTGAGTCGTGTTTCTGTGTCATTTATTGCTTTTTCAAAAGCGTTTATCTGTCCTTTTATGGTACTTATATACTTTTCAAAGTCAGATTTCAAGCTATTTCCTAACTTTTCAATCTCTTTTTTATTGTCACTCTTCGTCGTTTGAATAAATTCGTTTAAAGATTGAATTTTCGCTTCTATCTGTTTGATAACAGTATTAAGGTTTTCACAACTATTGTTCAGTATATTAATCTGATTTTGAAGTTCATTAATACTACGATTATCGGTTTCAAGCCTTGAACTCATAGCAGTTAACTTGCTGTTTACACCAGACAAACCAGAATTTAAATCCGATTTAATTGAACTGATCAAATTATCATGTGAACGAAGTGCCTCACTGTGCTTTTCTATGCGATTATAAAGATTCTCTTGAGCCTTCAATTGAAGAATTACATTCTGCAATTCTTGTTTTGCCAATTCACTGAGTTGTTCTCTAGAAGCATTTTGAAGTTTCATTTGAATTTCCCTAACCACAGTACGGTTAGCTGCCATGTTCACACAACCTAAAGCAAATAGATATTGTATAGACTGTGCCATTGCCTTTTGATTATCAAAGCACATTTTTAATCCATCTACAGTCGTGCTTTGCGCTTTTGCAAGGGTTTTAGCCGCTGTTTGCAACGCATCAAGAGTATCACCTTTCCCACTAAAAAGTCCATGATCCTTATTGTAAGCATATCTTGCATCGTCTTGAGCATCTTTCGCATCTTCTAACGCAGAAGTGATTTTTGAATCACATGATTCTATATTCTGAAAGGTGTTAGTAATGAGAGAGGGTATTTGGCTCAATTGTATAGAAACATTTGAGTTTACATAACTATTTAAACTTGTTGAATAGTTATTATATTCATCATCATACATAATCTTAATATTTTAAAGCGTTTGATAATTCGTCTAAAAGTCCAGGATTTTTAAATTCTACAGCATCCATTGATCGTGATATTTTCATCAAGTCATCGGAAATGCTCGCTAAGGATTCACAAAAGAAAACAACTGATTTTTCGGCTGTTTTTTCCATTTCAAGTACGGCCTTTGTAGCATCTTCTGCCGCAATCCACATTTGTCCTTGCTTATAGAATACTTTGGCATTATACAAAAAGATTTGCTCGGAATTTTTATACCATCTTTCTTTTTGTAGTTGTCTTCTTTGATAACCCATTTTTAAATCTGTATATACAGCAATTGCGAAACGTCCTATACCAACGAAATTTACACGCAATACCATATTTGTCAAGAATGCAGTTGGTTCTCCTCCTGATTTCAAACCTGACCTTATAGCAGCGTCAGCCAAATCAACTGCAACAAAAGTTCCACTTGCAATAGTCAACATTCTATTAATGGTTCTATTATTGCAAGGCAATGTTTTTTTCCATTCTATCTTATGAATAAAATCATCAAAAGAACGGATATCTTTCTCTTTGAATTCCCAATATAATCTGCGTGCAAAATAGAAGAAGCGAACGATAACTTCATTAATAATAACAGGTATAGCTTGCCTTCCTAATTCATGTAAGACACCCATCTCTGCTCTTAAATCAAACTTTCTAAGTGCATCTCTATCAACTGCACCATTCGGTGTTTTATCTGCTAGGAGCGTTCCATTGAAAAGGTGAGACAGCCAATGCGAGAAGGATTCAGCATTACTGGTATGATTAAAACAAGGTAACGCTGAAACTGCGGTCAATAAAGAAAGGAACGGACCAGGTAATCCTGTTCCATACTCTCCATCTCGAATTGATCCGCTAGAACCTGCCACATCACTTACTAAATGGAAAAACCACTGTACGAATCCTAAAAATAGTTTTCTAGGTATGTCCTTGCCTATAAGTTCTGGATCTGCATCTGCGTTAATCCATCCTCCTCTAGTGTCAATACCATAGATTTTCCCTGTAAATTGCGTAATAAGTGAGAAGAGAAGTCCAATTGGTGATGCATGATGTGAGAAATCTCTAAAATGATGTTGGCTTCCTCCGCCAAAAGAATTTGTAACACTATCTCCTGCAAATGGAAATTTTTGTTCAAGAAATCTTACAGAGCCTTCAAGGGAATCTCCATCATAACCATTTTTTTCTGCAATCCATTTTACAAAATTATTGGTCTTTTCTGTACCCCACTCAGTTCCTTTATCAAAAGAAAACTCTCCAACAAAAAACGAGTCAATCAAACCACATAAAACTCCTGATGTAACTGCAATAGTATAGTCAATTCCATCAGCATGATTTGTTAATCGATCAATTTCTGATGACATTTCATCGATGATCCTTTGATTAGCTTCTATTTGTGATTCTACATTGTTAAGACCTTCTTCTATTTGCTTTTTTAAGTATTCTCTATAATCTCCTGTTTGAGTAACTGGGGATACAATATCATATTCAATTTGAAAATTGTCAGATGTTGCAAGCTTATAATCAACTAATGTATTCATTATTTATTGAGTTTTAAATAAGAAGATTTATCAGTCATCATTGATACTTTAACGTATTTCAAGGTTCTAATTCTTGTTGATGTTTTAAGATAAACTATTATTCAAAACTTCAAAAAAAACACTACATAACAAAATATAATTCAAAAAAAATGCGATAAAACCGCTATTTTTCTGCAATTTCGGTCTAAAAAGCACTCAAATCCTAATATGTTTATTTGCACAACCAATTTTCTTCGTGTCGGTATAAAGCATGAGCATTACAAGACGGACGAACAGGAGTGTATCACATTCCGTAATTGGCTACAAAATGCAAGCAAAAAATAAACACCCCGGCTTTCACAAAATAGGGCGCCACAGATTATCAGTGGTGATTACGTAATACTCTTGGAAATAGGTTGGATAGACGTCCACAAATATTCGGTTATTCATAAGTTCCTCTATATTTTCATCTTCCAACTCATCATCAAACGAAGCCGCCATTCTGAACGTCCGTAACATTTTCATGTCGATATACATCGCAGAGTCACCGACTGAAGCCGAACACTGTCCGTCGGTAACGGTCATCTGCATGTCGTAGGTGCCGCCGTTATAGAGCTCTACCCTTTCATTCGTAACAAACCTAACGCAACAATTACATAGATGATGGTTTCAAAAAGTTCTATATACGGGTCACTTGATTATGGCTTTCGGTACCGATTTTGGGAGAATTTTCAATATTTTCGGTGCCGATTTTGGGAACTTGTCTAAGTTTGTTGTACAAAACAATAGGTCCTCACTATTTTGGGGGGAACACAAAAACCGCCTCCAAATGGATTGCACCCATTTGGAGGCGGTTTTATTCAGAGTTATCTCGGCCTTAATTTACCGAAACAATCAATTTGACGGTCTTAACAGAATTTGCCCCTTCAACTACAACCGAGTAGATGCCAGGCTCAAACTTGTTGGTAATAGTAAGGGTTGTTTCGGACTTACATTCGTACACCTTAACACCCACTGCATTGTAAATGCTGATGGTTGAAGGTTCGGCTACCACAACCGAGAACTGACCGTTGGTCGGATTTGGAACCACAGCTACCACATTGTCGGCATCAACCCCTTCTGTATTAAGTGGATCTTCAATCTCAACCTCCAAAACCTGGTTACAAACCAACACTTCGCCCGTTTTGCTCGTAAACTTATAGTGAAGAATAGTTTTACCAACAGGTACCGGTGCATTCATAGGCATGCTATCGCTACGGCTTATTTCAGGACAGATGAGGGCTCCTGTGCATGGATGTTCAGCACATGACGAGATATTCAGAGGAGTGTCATACAAAGCACTGCCACCTTGCATAAGTTTAATTTTGACATCGGCGAATTGCTCACAGTCAATGAATTCATTTAACGGAGTTGCATCTTCTACAACCACCATCTGCTCACAAGTTTCTTCCTTTCCGGTTTTAGGGAACTTGAATTTCCATACAACAGTATCGGTTCCTACCATAAATGGCTCGTCGAAAGAAGCGCCACTTACACGGAATGTATCAACAACAGCAACGTCATCAAAATACAAATCAACAGGCGGAGTCATAGCTCTTTCTGTTGAATTGAAATCGACCTTACAAGAATCTGTTTTAAGACGAGCAATTGGATATGACTTATCGCAATCGACCACCTTATAATTTGCTACGACTTCAACATCTTGCTGACAAGACAACACGTTACCATGCACATCGGCAAAACGGTATTCAATGATTGTTTTACCAATAGGATAAGGATCGTTAATATTCTTTTCATCTGAACGGATAGCAGTCACCGCAACCTCGCCACATGGATCGACGGGCTTTAGCAATGTAAAATTGAGTTTAGCAGCAGAGACGAGCTTGTCACCTTCTTCGGCAACGATTCTAACGTTATTAATTACATCACAATCGAATGACGGTGGAGTCACATCTTTCACCGTAATAACCTGTTCACATGTAGTGCTTAATCCCGAAGATGGATAGGTAAATGTCCACTTAACGATGTTATCGCCAACAAAGAAAGGATCTTCCATCTCGTAGCCTTCAGCACGGGCACTGTCTAGAACTGCGACCTCGCCAGTCACAGAATTGACAGGAACATAATTAGTATGCAATAAAACTTCAGATAAAGACGCATCGCACTTGTACGCTTCCAATTGATGTACAAGGTGAGGGAACACCACATCACAATCGACTTGTGGAGCAACTGGTGCAACAACCGGAACAGTCGGAATCTGCATGAATCCGAACTTTGGAATGATGTACTTGCCAGAGTTACTTACATAAGTGTCGTTCTCATCGAAGATGCATTGCTTCATCATATTAGAAGCCTCATTCTTCTGTCCAAAAGCCCAATAAATCCAACTTATCTTTTGAGCGGTGCTGTCGGCCAAGAAGTCAATGAACTCGTCACTCTTATCGAAGCAACCACCGTTGCTGCCTTCATAGTCTGTCACCCACCACTCTGAAACGATTAGCGGCAATTCTTCGGCTGCCTTCTTTACGCCTGGCAAATACGAACCTCCATCACAAGCAGAATGGTGGTAGGCGTACATAATGCCCAAATCATAGCCTTCTATTGGCTCGTCTAGTACATCGGTTAGGTCACGGCTTTTATCTGGTGTGCCTACTATGACAATTGCACCCGGATCGTTTGCCTCTATTATTGGCAAGATGGCTCTCGAATAGTTCAAAATGCCATACCATTCAATTGTTGGTTCGCCACAAATTTCATAGAGGACGTGTTTGTAACCCTTTTCCTTTACATAAGAAGTAATGTCGGTAAAGAATGTAATAGCCTCTTTTTGTAACTTCAACGGATTTCCATCCATAGGGAAAACATCGAACACATTCCAATCGGCAATGACGTACATGTTCAGGTCTGCACAATAGTCTATGAGTTGCAGTATTCGCTTTAACGATATTGAATCGTAACGGCCTACTTCGCTCACCGGATATTGCGACAAACGCACCACAGAGCAGCCCCACTTCTTCAACGCCTTAAAGCCGTCGAGGGTCAAGCATGGCAGAACTTCATGATACTGTACCGAAAACGTGCTGACACCCCTCAACTGAATGGTGTCGCCATTTTCAGCACAAAGTTGGTTGCCTACCAACTTCAAGCGGCCCCACTCGCCAACATAGTCGTTATTGGCATAATCGGTGGTGCTTAAAGTTGCATTGGCTGACATAATACACGCCAGCAACGTAACAAAAAGTGATAAAATTCTTTTTTTCATATATTGTTTCACAGATATTTTCAAATCACCAGAACTTATAATGCAAAATTAATGCCCAAAAAAGAAATTGGCAAGATAAATGTAACAACAATAACAATTAGCATAGATTTTGAATAAGTGAGAAATCTACATTCTTTCCACCCCCTATTCCTAAAACATTCTTCAGGTAGAAGGACAACAAAAAAGGGATCCACTTGCATGAATCCCTTTTCATCCATTTGTCGACATCGTCTTTACCAATAATGCCATTATTCTTCTACCGGATTAATATTCGGTCGTTCTGATTCTTCCGGAATTGTAGGTTTAACCGGGCTAGGTTTTACAATTGGCTTTGCCTGTCCCGAATTCTTAACCGACGTTTTCACATTCTTCTTGTTTGCAGATAAAGCCTTTGCCCTCATCTTAAACTTCGATTCTGCCGGACGTGGCTTCAACTGATTCGGATGAATTGGTTGCGGTACTGTGAAAGGAAGCGTTGGAGCATCGGGCATCTTCATTGGTATGCGGTGTAACTTCACACCCCTCACCTTCTTTTGGTCGAACAAGATGTCGTCTATGGTATGACCCGTATTGAACACATCGAGGTCCACATTTCCCTCAATGCCATTAACATGGCCATGCGACGAGAACTGCCAAATGCAGTAATCCTTGCCATCGAGCAACACCGGTTTACGCGTATAGCCCCCCATCATAAGCGGATACTCATTAATGGCATTCTGCAAATACGTATTGTAGAAGCTGGTTGCCGTGTAGATGAGCGGACGCTGACCATAATAGTCGGTCATAATGTCGAGCAACTCGTGCAAGCGGTTCTGCACCAGACGGCGATTCAAGCCGTCGGTTTCCTCCACATCGACCATCGGAATCAAGTCTTGGTACTCTTCCCTTACAACGTCGCGGAAATTCTCGAACTGACGTTTTGCCGATGCTTCAGGGTGAAAATATAGGTAACTGCCCACCTTAAGGCCTGCAGCCCTTGCTCGGCTAACATTAGTCTCGTACATGTCGTCGCGGAAGACTTCGCCCTCTGTCGCCTTTATGTAGATGAACTGAATGTCATGTTGCGCAACCGAAGGCCAATCGATGTCGTGCTGGTGGTGCGAAACATCCAATCCGTGATAAGTCAAGCTAATTAACGGTTGACTTACACGCTTGTAGGTCACTATACGGCGTCCCTTCTTACGGGTAACCACACGCTGAACCTGCGACTTGACATTCAAGACAACCTTCTCGCCACTGCCATAGTTGAACGATTCTACTGGCTTTGGAGCCGAAGGTTTCTTCTTGGCGCCAGCCTTCTTCTTGGCACTCGACTTTTTTGTTGATTTCTTGACGGTAGCCTTCTTTTGTGTCTGTGCGCAAACGTCGGTTACACCACCCATAGGCAGCATAACAAACAAAGCGAGCAGATATATTAAGAAGTGTTTCATCAAGAATTAATCAATTACATGCGTTCAGGAACCTCAATACCCAACAAGTCCATACCAGTCTTAATGGTATTGGCAATAAGGCTTGAAAGCATCAAGCGGAACTGCTGTGCATCGGCATTCTCTTCCTTCAAGATAGAGAAATCGTGGTAGAACTGGTTGTAAGCCTTTGCCAAATCGTAGCAGTAGTTTGCAATAAATGCAGGGCTGTAGTCCTTGCCTGCCTGTTTTACAGCTTGTGGGAACGATGCCAAGTTCTGTACCAACTGGGTTTCGCGTTCCGACAATTCATATTTAGCCTCAAGCTTTGCAGGAACCTGCAAACCTGCATCGGCAGCCTTACGGATAACCGAACGGATGCGGGCATAAGTGTACTGAATGAACGGACCGGTGTTACCGTTAAAGTCGATACTCTCTTTAGGGTTGAACATCATGTTCTTGCGAGGGTCTACCTTCAAAATGAAGTACTTAAGGGCACCCAAGCCGCAAATGCGTGCAATGTTGTTCACCTCTTCCTCGCTATATTCCTTAAGTTTGTCACCGCTAGTTTCCTTTGCAGTGCTAATCATTTCGTCCATCAAGTCGTCGGCATCAACCACAGTACCCTCACGGCTCTTCATCTTACCTTCTGGCAATTCCACCATACCGTAGCTGAAGTGAACAAGGTCCTTACCCCATTCAAAGCCAAGACGGTCAAGAAGGATAGAAAGTACCTGGAAGTGGTAGTTCTGTTCGTTACCAACCACATAAATCATCTTGTTGATGTTGAAGTCGCGGAAACGCTGCTGTGCAGTACCAATGTCTTGTGTCATGTACACAGAAGTACCATCGGCACGAAGCAAAAGCTTTTCGTCAAGACCATCCTTGCTAAGATCAGCCCAAACCGAGCCATCAGGTCGGCGATAGAAGCAACCCTTTTCAAGGCCTTCGTTTACCTTTGCCTTACCGTCGAGGTAAGTCTGGCTTTCGTAATAGATCTTATCGAACGAAATGCCAAGGCGCTTGTAGGTTTTGTCAAAGCCTTCGTACACCCAATTGTTCATCTTTTCCCAAAGGGCACGAACTTCAGGGTCGCCAGCTTCCCATTTTTCCAACATCTGTTGAGCTTCTTTAATAAGCGGAGCTTCCTTCTTTGCATCGTCTTCGGTCATGCCTTTTTCCATAAGGGCCTTAACCTGTGCACGGTATTCCTTGTCGAAACGCACGTAGTAGTCACCTACCAAGTGGTCGCCCTTCTTACCGGTAGATTCAGGAGTCTCGCCATTGCCGAACAGCTTCCAAGCCAACATTGACTTACAGATGTGAATACCACGGTCGTTAACGATGTTGGTCTTAACTACCTTTATGCCGTTAGCCTTCAAAATTTGGCACACGCTATGTCCAAGTAGGTTGTTACGCACGTGGCCAAGGTGAAGTGGCTTGTTGGTGTTAGGAGAAGAGTACTCTACCATGTAGAGCGGAGAATTGTCGGTAGCCTCAACAATACCGAAGTGAGGGTCAGCCGCAATGTTGTTAACGGTATCAATCCAGTTGCTCTTGCTGATGCAAAGGTTCAAGAAACCCTTAATAACATTGTAACCAGAAATAGCAGGTACACTAGCCTGCAATTCCTTACCAAGGTCTTCGGCAGTCTCTTCCGGTTTCTTGTGTGAGAGCTTCAAAAGTGGGAATACGACCAATGTGAGGTCGCCCTCAAACTCCTTACGGGTAGCACTAATTTGCAAAGACTTCACATCGGGAGCCTGACCATACAATTTTTCAGAAGCAGCCAATGTGGCTTGCAAAATCTCTTCTTCTATTGCCATATATTTATTCTATTTTTATTCTTAAGGGACCTTATTGCCGAGCACAATGGCACAGCTTTTTATAAAAATACGCAAAGATACGGATTTTACGTCTTTATTCAAAGTGAAACAGTCCACGCTTCTGCCAAATAATCATGGCATTTTCATTTACTTACACATTTTATCATCTTTTCTCTTCACATTACAACAATAGGTTCTTTATGCTTTATAAGCAAACTTATGTTTTGGGAGTTTAGCAAAGTAATAAGCCTAAAATTTACTATCTTTGCTAAAAATCAAAAACTTGGTCCTATGTGTATACCCGGAACAGCATTATCTCGCTATATCAACTTCTATACCGACTTCGCCTTTAAGAAGATTTTCGGTACAGAGGCAAACAAGGATTTGCTCATCAGCTTCCTGAACGGTCTGTTCAACCTGGAAGGCGACGAGGCTATTGAAGACGTCACCTACCTCAACACCGAGCAGCTGGGCGAGAATGCGTTCGACAGGCGTGCCATATACGACGTGTATTGCAAGACCGGCAAGGGTGAGCGCTTTATTGTGGAGATGCAGAAGGCGCTGCAAGACAGCTTCCGCGACCGTGCACTCTATTACTCCTCTTTCGCTGTTCGCGATCAGGGCGTGAAGGGCTCAAGGTCACGTCCGTGGGACTACCGTTTGGCGCCTGTGTATGTGGTGGGCGTACTCAACTTCGAGATGCAGGGTAGTAATCCCGACCGCTACATCACCCATGTGAAACTCAAGGACGATGACAATCAGGTGTTTTCGGAAAACCTGAATTTCGTTTTCCTGGAAATGCCAAAATTCAACAAGACCGAAAACGAACTAGATACGTTCTGCGACAAGTGGCTCTTTGTCTTAAAGAACCTTTACAAGCTTGAAAATTGTCCCGCAGCCCTCACCGAGGGCATATTCCGCAAGCTTTTCGAGGTGGCAGAAATTGCATCGTATTCGACTAACGAACGCTCGGTTTACGAAGAGAGCTTGAAAAACCTCTGGGACTTGAACAACTGCCTTGAAACAGCAGAACGCAAGGGAAAGGAAGTGGGACGTGAGGAAGGACGTGCAGAAGGACGTGCAGAAGGTGAATACGCAAAAAGCATGGAGCATGCAATGAAAATGAAGGCAAAAGGTATTTCTTTACAAGATATTGCAGAAATCACAGGACTTAAAATAGAAGAAATAGAAAAACTGTAACGTATATTTTGAGTGATGAAGTTGACCACCTTGTTGACTACGCTTTGTTTTCTGCTGCCAATATTACCTTTGGTAGCCGACGAGGTGACCAACATCGACGAGGTGGAAGTAAGGGCAAAACGCATCGACAAATCCAGCAAGACAAATGCTTACACAGGTAGCAATGCAACCATGGCCGACACTGCCCTATTGGCCACCTTGCAAGCCGCTCCCCTCTCGGAATACCTTAACCAGCACAGCGCTATATTTGTAAAAGAGAGCGGGAAGGGTATGTTAAGCACGGTGTCGATGAGGGGAACTGCCGCATCGCAAACGGCTGTTTGTTGGAACGGCATAGCCATCAACTCACTCACCATGGGGCAAACCGATTTCAGTCAGATACCCATCTTCTTTTTCGACCATGCAGAAATTGCCCCTGGCGGCGAAAGCTCGTTATACGGAAATGGTGCCATTGGCGGCAGCATAGACTTACGTAACAGTGCGTTAGACTCGTGTCGTTTTGGTGGAACTGCCATGCAAAGTGTAGGCAGCTACGGACACACGTTCAGCGGTCTGAAACTGCGAGGTGCCAATGCGAAGTTTTGGGAGAAGACGACTCTATTCTTCGACAGGGCCAAGAACGATTTTCACTTTAACATAAAAGACTATAGCGGCACACAACAACAGTTGCAACACAACGCTGCTTACCATAGCTATGGTTTGCTGCAAGAGTTAGGATGGCACATCAACAAACGCCAACAACTAGCCCTTTACGTTTGGCACACGGCTTACGACAGAGACATTCAACCCGCCATTCAGAATAATAAGAATCCGGACAAATATGAAGACATAAGCGACCGGAACACCCGCATCTTGTTGCATTACCTTAACAGGAATTGGCTGACATTCAGTTCAAAATCGGCTTACATAAACGACCACCAGACTTACAAGGGCGACATTATTGCCACACACAACCTACTAGCCAACTGCGAGGGGGAACACGAATGGACAAACAGCAGTCAAACAGCAAGTCTACAACTGAAAATAGGCGGTCAAGCACAATACATCGTTCCCGAAGTCTATGCCTACAATAGCGACATTGACGAGTGGCGCAACGACCTTTTTGCTGTAGCAAGCGCACAATTTGGTAAACATATTCTGCTAAATGCAGGCATTAGGCAACAATGGGTTAGTCGCGAAGAGGCCCCCCTGTCGCCATCGGGCGGAGCCAAGGTCTACCTTGTCAACATTCCACAACTTCAATTGAGTGCAAAAGGAAACATTTCGCGCAACTATAGGGTGCCCACCCTTAACGACCGTTATTGGGGCAACCTCGACAATAAATACCTGAAAGCGGAAGATGCCACGAATTACGATGGCGGTGCCGAATGCAGTTTCCGGCACAATAACCTTACCATCTGCCTAACTGGCAACCGCTTCCACAACGATGTGGACAACTGGATTCTGTGGATGCCTAGGGGAAACGTATGGAAACCTATTAATGTGGACAAAGTAGAGGTGAATGGCACAGAACTAACCTTACGTGCCGATTGGAAACGACACTCCTTACAAGCCGCCTACACGAATAGCCACACCGAGGTGATTGAAGGGTTCTCTGAAATGCGTCCTTTCAAAGGTCGACAAATTGCCCTACTGCCCGAATCGGCATTTTCAACTTCATACACAGGAAAATGGAAAAGTTGGAAACTTGTGTTTAGCGGTGCCTATACAGGCGAACGTTCTACTAGCGACGTTTTCGACGTCATGCAGTCCTACTGGCTTTGGAACACAGCATTGGGGCACAGCTTCAACCTTTGCGACCACACAAAACTGCACTTGCAGTTCGGCATAAACAACATTTTCGACACCGACTACCAGACCGTACCCTACAAGGCTATGCCGGGACGCAACTTTATGGGCGAAGTTAAGCTGACTTTTTAATGCGTATGCTAACAAAATAATATAAATTTGCAGACACAGTTCAATTAAAAAAGCTTATGGAATTAAATAGTATAATACTCGTAATAGTGGCCATTGTGGCACTTACCATCATCTTCAAGATTTTAAGCGGCATCATTAAGTTTGTAATACTCTTTGCCATTATTGCCGGCATTGCCTACTACTTCTTCGGAGCCAACTTATTGGGATAGAATACAAACCGCAAAACAAGAATTGGGGCAGGTCTACATTTAGCAGACCTGCCCCAATTCTTTAATCATGAGATATTTCTATATATCATTCATCGAGCGAAGGGAATGTGGTATTTATTCTATATTCGCCGTAAGCCGAGAAATAGCCCACACAGTTTTCTCCCTTCAAATTGGTTTCCGGATTTATACCCTTTTCGTTTTCCTCTGCAGTAGTCAGATAATGGAAGGCATTCCAGTCAATAGACCTTAAACGGATGGAAATGCCATCGCCCACATATAGGATGTCCTTCTTTCGCTTGCCGGTCTTCTGACGTTCCTTTTCCTCATCTTCCAAATGATTACGACTACTAATACCCCAGTTGAAATAGTTGTACGGAGGTTCCAAACCAAAGTCCGATGCGACGGCGTTTTTCATAATATCACCATCGCGCAACATTTCAAGGAAGTAATAGTTATCGACGTCCGGGTCGTCGTTCAAGTAAATGTTTAGGACACGGATTTCAATATCGTTAATAATAGGCAACCAATCCCACTTGAAAGAGTCAATAGCAACAGTAGTCGGCATGGTCGACTCGGCATAGCATTCCTTATTGCCACGTTTAACGTGTAAGGTATAGGTAACACCTTCAACACCTTTTGCGTTGGAAGGCGACACATAGTACCCATCGGCATACTCTAGTTTTTCCGAGAAACCGTCGTCGCCCGCAATAGACACCTCTGCATCGGTGTAACAATCCTTATTGATGGTATCCCTCATATTGCTATGGTGACCAACAAACACCTTCATGCCATAGTTGCTGACGTTACCCTGCACCACCAACAACGGTTCAATTTCATCGTAATCTAAATCGAGCGTCTTGGTACAAGAAGCTGCAAACAAAAGAGAAGCAGTTGCAGCAAAAAGCGAAATTATCTGTTTTTTCATCTTCAAATCCTCCTACTTTTATTTGAACTTAAAACGGTAGGTTACAGAAGGCAAGAAGCAGTAAAGCGACGTCTGCTCGACCCTCGAACCGGTAATCGATTCCTCATCTTCCACCACCTCTATATAGAATGGGTTGTAACGTCCGTAGGCATTATACAAGCCAAACGCCCATTCGCTCTCCCAATGTTTGTGAGGTCGGCAGTGACGGGTTGCGCCCAAGTCTAAACGGTGGTAACTAGGTGCGCTGTAGTTGTTACGGCCCACATAGTAGTAAATGGTTTCACCCTCAACCTCGTACTTACCAACCGGCAAGCTCATAGCCTGACCGCTATAGAACTTCCACGAAGCCGACAAGTCCCACTTCTTGTTTGGAGAATACATAGCCACAATGTTCACATCGTGACGGCGGTCGTTGTTGGCACGGTACCACTTATTGTTGTTAATACCGTCAATTTGGGTTTCGGTGTTACACAAGGTGTAGCTAATCCATCCCATAAACTTTCCGAAGTTCTTCTTAATGTTCAATTCCAAGCCATACGAACGCCCTTGCCCTGCCATCAGCAATCGGTCTATTTCAACATAGTCGAAAGGACCAGAGCCATCGCGGTAGTCAACAATGTCGTCGGTATGCTTGTAATACAATTCTGCACTAATTTCATAGGCATTCTTGTGAGCCTCGTTGTCGATAGAAATAGCGTAGCCCGCACTTACCTGGTCGGCCACCTCTGGTCCAAACAGGTTGGTAGAAAGCGTATAACGGTCAATTGGCATAGAAGTTATACCGTTCTTAATAGTGTGCAGGTTCTGTGTCGTATGGCTGTAGGCAGCCTTCAAGCTTTGGTTTTGTGTCAACTTATAGTTTGCAGAGATTCGTGGTTCTGGGTTTACGTAAGTCTTCACGAAATCGCCCTTGCCATACTCGGTAGTTGAAGAAATGTTACCCAATTCGTCGACGGTGTAATATGGGCCAGAACCCAACAAACTGAAGACCGAAAGGCGGACGCCGGCCAAAACACTTAAACGCTTGTTTATGTTCCATTCGTCATTAACCCAGAAGTGGTTTTCCCAAGCATAACGTTCTTCTTTCTGTCGAATTAAGCCATACCCCCAATCGGCAGTAATCACATCGAAGTAAGACGATTGGAAACCGGCATTAAGCGTATGAGACTTGCCTATGTTCCACACCAGATTCTCGTTCCAAGCCGCTTGCACATTCTTACCCTTATATTCGTAGCTGCTTTCCATCAAGTCCATCCAACAAGCTGTTTTATAATGGCTGACAAAAACGTCACTAACTAAAGCAAGACTGTCGTGGAAGGCGTGGCGCCACTTAACCGAGCCAATGGTACTACCCCACCTCATATTCATAAGTTTCTTAATACCAAGGTTGTCGTTGCCATTAAAGAAATTCAGGTCGAGGTTATCTCTATTGGTCAATTTAAAGTTAAGCTTGGCATTCAAGTCATAGAAGTTCAACTTCGTATCCTTATAGTCGTCAGTTGCTTTCAAGAACAAGTCGGCGTAAGTGCGTCGGCCAGCAATCAGCCACGAAGACTTACCCTTCTGAATAGGCCCCTGTAAGGTCAGTTTACTTGCCAACAAGCCAAGGGCGCCATCGGCACGGAACTGTTGGTTGTCGCCGTTAATTGTATTAACATCAAGCACACTGGCAATGCGGCCACCATACTGTGCCGGCATTTGACCTTTATAGAGGGTTACGTCGCGCAACACGTCGCTATTGAAGGTAGAGAAAAGCCCCATAAGGTGGCCGGCGTTGTTAATGGTAGAACCGTCAAGCAGAACCAGGTTCTGGCTACTTTCGCCACCACGCACCTGAAAACCGCTAGAGGCCTCACTTTCTGCCTTAACACCAGGCATCAGCTGCAACGACTTAATGATGTCTTGCTCGCCAAACATGGCAGGCATTCGCTTCAGTTCACTAACCTCTAGGTAAGTAACGCCCATCTGCGTCTGTTCAACCGCATTGTGCATCACCTTGGTCGACACCTCAATTCCATCTAGAGCCTGTGCTTCCTGTTCTTCCAGTTTGAAATTGATAGTAGTACTTTTCTTTAGGTTAACCGTCTTCGTTGCGGTTTCAAAACCATACATTTCACATTCTAGCGTATAAACGCCCTCTGGCAACTCCAACGAGTAGGTTCCATCGTTCAAGACTTCTGTGCCATAATTCTGGCCCTTAACAGTTACGCTTGCACCAGGCAAAGGCAATCCATCTTCAACCGACACAACCCTACCTTTTATGGTAGCCGCATTTGCCAATACCGTGAAGAATGGAAAGAGTAAGCTTAATAAAATTTTCATCGTCTATGATTTAATGCGCAAATTTAATGAATAAATAGCACTTTTGTTCTTTATGCTTTGTATAGATTTATATCTTTACCGTTTTAAACAACGTGCCGAACACGTTGAAAAGTATGCCATATAGGGCATTTTTTTCAATTGAAAACTTATTAGGCTGTTAAATTCACTACATTTGTAAACAGAACAAACAGAAAGATAAATTACATGAAAAACGGACTAGTGTTAGAAGGTGGTGGTTTACGTGGTCTTTTCTCTTCTGGCGTCATGGACGTCATGATGGAAAACGGCATTAAACCCGACGGCATTATTGGAGTTTCGGCAGGAGCAACCTTTGGCTGCAACTACAAGTCGAATCAACCTGGTCGTGCACTACGCTACAACATCGACTTTAAAGACGATCCGCGTTTCATGGGTTTTAGAACCTTGCTGAAAACGGGCGACCTTGTCAGCAACGAATTCAGTTACCACATTCTGCCACGCGAACTCGACGTCTTCGACAACGAGACCTACACCAACAACCCTATGGAGTTTTACGTGGTGTGCACCAATGTTGAAACGGGCGAAGCGGTTTACAAAAAGATTGACACGATGGACGACCACAACCTAGACTGGTTAAGGGCATCGGCCTCACTTCCTGCCTTATCGCGTCCCGTAAAGATTGATGGCTATACCCTACTTGATGGGGGCATGGCCGATTCCATCCCTCTAGCCTATTTTCAGGGGAAAGGTTACGAACGAAACATCGTCATCTTAACCCAACCTCTCGGTTTCAGGAAGAAGAAGCCGAGCATAATGCCAATTATGAAGTTCCTGCTGCGCAAGACTCCGGTTGTTGCCGATGCTTTAGCTAAAAGACATATCATGTATAACAAGGAACTCGACTACATTGCCGAACAGGCAAAAATTGGCAACACCATGCTTATCTATCCCGACATTGAGTTGCCTATTGGACGCATTGAAATGAATGCCGACAAGATGCGCAACGTTTATAACATGGGCAGAAAAGTAGGCGAAGAAAAACTCAACGCCATTAAAGCCTTCTACAACCTAGGTTAACGTATCACAATCTTTCGAGTGGTAGTTCTATCGCCATTCACCTCGAGCATATAAACGCCAGGTCGGAACTTTTTCAGATTGATTGTCATCTTCTTGTTGTGCATTTTTCCATATACGGCTACGGCGTGTCCGTTAGCATTGAACAACCTAGCCATCGACACAACTTTTGTGCCATCAATCGTCAGCTCGTCGCCTGTCACCTTTATGTCGAAGTCATCTGCTTGCACCAAATTATGGGCAGTTTCCTGCACGCCACTCACCTTAATTGCCTTAGCCGCACAGTAGTTGCCACTAGTCACCCTCCAATTGTAGAAATAGAGGTACCACTTGTTCATCCAAGCCTTACCACAGCCCGTTATGTCAATAACCCCATCAATGCTGTATGGGTATGAAATATCGGCATCGGTATGCGAATGGAAGAACTGGCCGGTCGAGCCTGCGGCATCTATATGGTAATGTCCCTTGGGCAGATTCAACTCTATTGGCAAGCGTTCTTCCATTCCCCCGCGCAAATCGTAGTAAGTCTTGCAGAAAACCAGTAAGCCGTTGTCTTCGTTAGTGATGCGGATAACTACATCCATCGGCTCACTTGGGTAAACCGAAAGCGAATCGAGTGTCAAGTCGCGCTTAACCACAAACTGCACGTTTTCATCTTCGGTAGCGGTGCGGTGATACATGTTCTCGCTCAAAGCCTTCTTACCCACCAATCCATTTACGCCGTTGCCATCTTTCACATAAACATAATTTACACCTTCGTCTACCTTTACGGCATACGTTTCCGCATTTACAGGAGCATCGTCAAGAGACTTATACCAATCGTAAGTTCCCTCATTTTCAGGCGTTAGAACCACCTCATCACCAACCTTGCCTTCCACATCGGCAATAGAGATAAGCCCCGAAGTCACTTTTGTTGTAGCTTCTGCCGGCATACATTCGCCAGCACTTACCAACACCGTGTAAACACCCGGTGCATTCACCAGCAGAGTGGAATTGTTTTCACCTGCCATCACCACACCATCCTTTGTCCATTGGCAGTCGGCCGTAGCATCCGCCCCACAGTCAAGGGTTACGAACGATTGACTGCATAAGTTTACCGTTTCTGGCAAAGACAAATTAGGTTGAGTGGTCACTTCCACCGTATCAGAAGTCACACAGCGTCCACTATCGGCAACCACCACATACGTACCAGTGTTTTTCACCTCCAGTTCATCTGAATTGTCGTTCAGCATTTTTCCGTTGAAGTACCAACGTAAGCCATATTCCTTGGGCAGGTTTGCCTTTAACACTACAGGACCATTAGCATGGCACAAGGCCACATCGTTTCCCAACGACGGTTTCCTACACTTTTGCTGGCAGACATCGACATAAGTGGTACCGACACAAAAATCGTCAAAGTAGGTATAACAGGTATCTATTGGGCACCATGTTTCATCGTCGCCACCATGGAAAGTCGAAATATAGAGTTTGTCTATCTTATCGCCATTCGTAGTGAACTGGCAGCCTTCCAAAAAGAGGACCTCTTCTCCATTGGCCCACACCTGCACCTCGCCATCGGCTACGGTTGGGGCAGAATTCATCTTAACACGTTGGGCAAGGTGTATCCACTCACCAGGACGCACACGCACCGGAGTTCCATCTTTGTGGTAGAGTTGGAAATCGACACCCGAATGGGCCATATCGTACAGGTAAAGGCCTATGCGTCCTCCCGTTCGCCACATGTAACGGGTTGTCCAACCATTGGTACCATCGCACTTTCGCAGTCCCGAACAGTTGTCACCGCCAGCCAAGCCCGGCAACTTACCACCGTAATTGGAAGTTCCCCACGTAAAGTTTTCTGAAAAGCGTACCGAATAGCTCATATAGGCTTCTGGCCTTGGTTCCATAAGCAATGGCACCTGACAACCCGAATTAGCTGGGCCGAATTCGCCCTTCGGATACATCACCTTAAGCGATTTCGTTCCAGAAACAGAACAGCTATTCGTCAGCTCGGTTCTTTTTTCCAAGCCATTATCCCATGTTCCCGTCACAAAGCCATCGGCCTGCCACTGTGGACGCGAATAGGCGGTTCCATCTTCTGCATTCTCGAAGTTGGTCGACATCAGCATTTCGGCAGATGCACCACACGTCAGCATAAACCAACCGAGGGTTAGGGCTACCCTTTTCAGTATTTGTTCAAGATTTTTTCCTTTCATAATACCAAAGATAAAAAGAAAAACCGTTGGTCTTTTACAACCAACGGTTAATAGTTTTCGAGCCTAATCGTAACACGCACTAGGCAATACCTTATACGCAATAGTCAACGGACTAATTCCGTGCTGGACATAAGACGCAACCAAAGCATCTAAAATGTCACGTTCTTCAGAGTCAGCAATTTCAGAAGATGCCAAGTTGGTAATTTCCTCTCTGAACTGCTGTCGCCACAATGCAATCTGCTCTGGCGATACAGTCACATTTCCATTTCCCATATAAAATATATATAAATGTAGTTTGAATTAGTTTATGCGCTAATTTACAAGTTTTATTTGACATAACATCGTTCCCAGACACATTTATTGCACAAAGTTGTAATATTCAGCATTTAATGTGTGCTATTTTCCGATGTTGTATTACATTTTTTCTTAACTTGGTTTCAAATTAAGGAAATAAACACATCATGATCAACATTCCGCTCATCGTTTCGCCTCTAGTTGGCGCTCTCATTGGCTACATCACCAACGATTTTGCTATATGGATGCTGTTCCACCCTTACGAACCCGTATATCTTTTCGGCCACAAGATTCCATTCACTCCGGGCTTGATACCTAGAGAAAAGGATCGTATGGCAGCGTCTATTTCACAGATGATTAGCGAAAAGCTTATGACAGAAGACGTTCTTCGCGAAAACCTACTTTCCGACGAAGTCATTTCCAAAATTGAGCGTTTCATCACCGAATTTGCCAAGAATCTGCAAGCCGAGCAAAAATCGCTACGCGAAAAAGGCAGTGAACTGTTTGGCGAAGAGAACGTAACCGAGTTCGAAAACAAGACTGCATCTGGGCTTACCGACCTTGTCAGCGAAAAGATTACAGAATCGGACCTTGGCTACAAACTGGCAGTTCTTGCCAAAAACCACATCAAGCAGAAATTTGGTATGATTGGTGAAATTGGCATAGACATCTTCGCCCCAAACCTACCCAAAGACATCAACACCCTTATTAAGGAAAATGCAAAACCAATAGCAGGCGACTTCATTAAGAAAGGCGTTAAAGACATCCTCAATGCCCCTATCAGCATTCTGCTCGAGAACAAGGAAGAACAGATTGAGTCGCTAAAGAATGGCATTATCAGGCTTTACAAAAACACCATTAACGAACGGTTGCCACAAATCATTGAAGGCGTCAACATTCAGCTAATGGTCGAGAACAAGATTAAAGCCATGGAGGTTAAGGAGATGGAAGACCTCATCTTTGGCATAATGGACAAGGAACTGAAATCGATTGTCAGACTAGGCGCTGGCCTCGGATTCTTAATGGGTTTCCTTACTTATGGGTTAAACCAGTTGATGGGGTAAAAGAACCCTTACGAATTCACCACCATCCACTCCACCAAATTTCTCTCTTTTGAGCTAAAATTAGCCCCAATTTTAACCACCGTCTTTCCTGGAGCGGAAATCTTTTTCGCATATCTCTTTTCGTCTATCTGCGACAAGGCAATCTCTGCAGACTCGTCTCACTTGCACTCAATGATGTTTGCGTAATTCTTTGTTTCGAAGAATACGTCTACGCGACCGCCCAAGACGGGAAGCTCAACCTTTACCTTGTGCCCCGTAAAGCGTAGCATTAGATAAAGCATATTGCAGAAGTTCGCCTCAATCAATTTGATTTCGTTGTTTTTAAATGGCATTTGGCTCATTATCAACTGAATTTGTGTCATAAATCCATCCACATCATCTCTCATAATCAAATGCTTATTGAGCTATTGGTGGCAAAGATAGGGAAAATAATTGGGATGGCATAAAATCACCAACGGAAGCTTTCTTCAATAAAATTAAAATAGTATAAGCTGGATTCTGAAATCAGAGCCCTGCTTTTTATTGTATAACCAACTAAAAAGGATGCCCCAAAAAGCACTTTTAAATGTTAGAGAACATATAAAGAAAATCTTTTTCGGTTATGGACTAACAAGGACTAAAAATGATAATTAATTTTTAATTAGAATTCGACATATTTGCAACAACTCAATGAGATTACAATGAAAGGATAAGAGTTCCAACAAACCCATCCCTTCCTTGTTCCTATTAATTTTTTATTGAAAAAAACATAAGCATGGGATTCTTCGATTCTATTGCCCAAAAGGCTGCAGAAATACAAAAAGCAGCCTCAGAAGTGGCAGACGCTGCCGCCCAAAAAGCAGCAGAAATACAAAAAACAGCAGAAGAAGCAGCTGCTTCTGCGTCAACAATAGCCGGTCAAGCCGTTGATGCCATCAGTTATGGTGCAGGACAAATAGCCGATGCTGTCAGTACAACAGCTAATGAAGCTTACGACTCTATAGTAAAAAAGAGGAATGAAGCGCTTGACGACATTCAAGAATTTGCTGCTATCAAGTTCTACAATCTTATTAACCAATATGATTACGCAGATTCCATAAAAAAAATGAAAGAAGCGCAAGAAAAGGAAAAGAAAGACTTGTCTCCTCTCATTGGATTCTTGGAAAACTTGCAAGCTTTCGCACTTGAAGGGAAAAAACAATATTTAGATAAAAAGAACTGATATGGCAACTAACGGAAAATCAGCTATAGCGTCAATCAATGAGTTCATCAAAACCATTGACTTCGACACTCTGATAGAAATAGCAGAATTTGCAGCCCTAATACCTGCAATTGGAACCATTTGTGTTTGGATTATTAAAATTTTGAAGTTCGCAAAAAAGTTTCAACCAACTGCAGATAAAATGCTTACTAATGCAGACCAACTTTACGGGGTATGCACAAGCAGTACAAACATTAACAATGAGGCTTTAAACAAGGTAAACACTCTTATTGAGATTGCACTTGAAGATGGGGTTATTACTAAAGAAGAAGAAAGCTTCATTTTAGAAAGAGCACAAACCCTAGGTTTAGACACCGACGAAATTAGACTAAAATTACTATCTAACAAACAGTAACATTATGAACGAAAATGCAGCTTTAATAGAAGAACTCATAAAAGCCATTTGCGATGGCACCATCGACAGCAAATGGAGTCTCATAAAAATGAAAGCAGTTGATAGTGGAGTTAGTGAAATTCAAAGCATTAGAACTCTTATCGAAACGATTGCAACCAGTTTAAAGAATGGCAATTTCGATAGTAAAATTGATGTTTTGAAATTGCAAGCTGCCGACGCAGGTATCGACCAAAGTAAACTAGCTCAAATAATTGCAGCCATAAAGGTAAAAATTGGAAACACAAAAGAAGAAGCAACGCCAACCGCTGCTGAAGTTTCAAAAGAAAGAAAGGAAACGAACACCGAAAAGCCACAAGAAAAACTTAAGTCAGATGTAGGCATCATTTCACAACTTTTAAAGAACAAGCTTTTCATCACTTTAGTACTTATCTTTGCCATTGTTTGTCCTTTCTTCACCGACTATAGCTTCTTATACAAGTTTTTTATTGCCATTGGAGGTGCTATTCTATACACTATAGGTATAATTAGCATACTCTATGTAAAACCTACCGCATTGAAAATATACCTGATAGTATATGCCATTTTAATGGTTGTGTTGGCAGTTGCTGGTAACATAATATGACAAGCAGTTCTTATTGCTCGACAGAAACGAGAGTTTCTTTGGAAAGTTATTTAATATTATAACCATAAAGGTATCTTCGATGAGAATAATCGAGGGTACCTTTTTTCTATTCTCAAAGACATTACAGATAGACTAAACTGTCTACTTGTTTTAGAACCAATGAAATTCGTCGGGAACGGGATCGTGTCCGTGGCCTCCCCACGGATTGCAACGGCAAATGCGTTTTACGCCTAACCAAAAGCCCTTAAAGACGCCATGCTTCATGACAGCATCGACCATATATTGAGAACACGTAGGCGTATAGCGGCAAACAGAGGGAAATAAAGGCGAAATACACTTCTTATAAAAGAAGACTGGCAACAAGAATGCCTTTCTTATACATTCTTTCAAAGTCATACCTCTAGCCTAGCTTTTCTTGTAACTTTTCTAGGGCGACCTTAATCTTGCGTTCTACGACATGACTAGGTATCAGCTTGTCGGAAACAAACACCATGCTGAAGTGAAGTTGCTGTTGGTGCTGTTCTGCCCAATCGAACAAGCCATGCTTGTTCTTGCGGTAAGCTTCACGCAACTGACGCTTTACACGGTTGCGGTCTACCGCATGCTTAAACTTCTTTTTAGGAGCAACAACCATGCAACGCACAGGCACGCTGTCGGTAGTAACCAGATAGGTAACCTTAACGGGAAATGCCAAGAAAGACTTTCCCTTGCGAAACAGCATATCTACTGCCGAATCGCCATAAAGGTGTTCCTCCTTTGGAAATGTATTCCTTCTTTCTTCCATGATGGTGTTATTCTTATTTTAAGTAAAAAGGGGCAGGAAACCCGCCCCCTTTATATTCTTTCTTATTACCAATGCTTGGCTGGCAACGTCTTATTTCTGATTCTTCAAGAAATCGTCGAGAGCAGCTGGCATTGAAGGATTCTCTGGTGTTGGCGCTTCCACATTCACCTCAAGGCCCTTATCTTTAGCAGCCTTTACGGTAGTAGGACCGAAACAACCAATCTTCACATCACCCTGTTCAAAATTAGGGAAATTTGAGAACAAGGATGTAATACCCGAAGGGCTGAAGAACAAGAACATGTCGTACTTGAAATCAGGATCCTTTGAGAAATCGGTGCTCACTGTCTTGTACATTACAGCCTTCGTAAAGTTGGCGTTAATGTCGGTCAAGTGGTCAATGATGTCCTTTTTCTGGTCTACGGTCTTGTTCACATCGTGAACGTCAGACATAACAACCAAGTACTTCTCGTCGGTATGCTTTGCAACTACGGTTACCAAGTCTTCCAACTTACCGGTCGTTCCGTAGAACATCTTACGTTTGCGGTATTGGATATACTTCTGCAAATAAAGTGAAACCTGTTCGGTAATGCAGAAATACTTCATAGTGTCGGGCACCGTAATGCGCATTTCTTCGCAAAGACGGAAGAAGTGATCAATACCTACCTTTGCTGTAAACAAGATAGCAGTATGGTCTAGGATATTGACCTTCTGTGTACGGAATTCCTTTGCAACTACAGGTTCAACGCGGATAAATGGTCTAAAGTCGAGTGTTACACCGTACTTCTTTTCAATTTCAAAATAAGGAGACTTATCTGATGTAGGCTTCGGTTGGGAAACCAAGATTCTCTTTACTTTTTGCATCTCTATTTTCTGGTAAAAATTTAAACAGTAGCTATCGCTTTATAATACCCAAACAGCAAAGCTGCCAAGGGTAAAAATTCAAGCGTGCAAAGATACAAAAACAAATAGAGAATGGAAAACTTGTATTTGAAAAATCGTCGTATAATGTAGGAAACTAGCAGTATTTCTGCCAAAATGAGCGCTCCAATGCCAATATAATAGAAAATTGGCGTTAACAACATTGGCGCATAAGCCATGCACGCAACTACCGGAAACAAGACAATTCCAGCAGCCCCAAATAAGAAACGGAACGATATTTGCCACTCGCGCCGAGCTTGCGTGCCCACAAACACATAGCCCACATAGGCCGACGACAGATACTTGAATCCCAAATATCCTAACGTAAGCAACAAACTATTGACCGATGCCATCAGATACGATTTAGGCCCCGTTGAAGGCCACGTGAAATGGAAGGCTTGAACCACGAATACAGACATGCACACAGCACCCAAAAGCACCAATGCGAACCTATATTGTGTTTTCTGGTCACCTACCTGGTTCGATGATGAGTTGACATGGCTCTGTGTGAAAAATTCCTTCGTGTCGCGGCTCAACGACTTTGAGCGCAAAGCATACACCAACCCATAGCAGAAAAAAACGGCGAACAACAAGGGCGCAAACCAAAACTGACCATGCAACACATTGGGCAAGGCTTTACCCTCGAACCCCTTATACTGCTCTTTTATTGAAACGAACTTCTTATCGTTCCATACCATAACCGTGTCGCCAACATTGGTCAGCCTTGCATACATGCTGTCGTAGGCCAATTCTTCGGCCGACACCGGCATATGTGGAAGTTCCCTTAAATCGTCAGGTACAGCGATAGCTTCCTCTGACAGACAGCTGTCGAGGTAAGTGGTATCCATTGCCGAGTAAGGATAGTCGGATGCCGTCAGATTGAACGTATCTACCCTAAAGCGGCGAATAGGCCTAAAATCTGGGATGATAGAGTCAATACTGGCAACATCGAGGTGCGTCGTATCGAACACGACGTCGCTGGCGGCCTCAATAACTGGGGCTACCGAATCGGTTGACCTAATCTCGATGTCAGCTTCTGGCATCTTGCAATCTCAGAATTTAGTGGGTGGTTATATTACTTGCCAAATTGAGCACTGATTTTAGCTGCAATGTCAGCCATTTCTTCGGCACTCAACTGAAGTTTCTCGTTACGAAAATTCAAATCATTCTCCTTGTCGAGAGGCACCAAATGAATGTGAACATGAGGGACCTCCATACCAAGAACGGCCAAGCCAACACGCTGGCAAGGAATGGCAGCCTTAATAGCCTTACCAACCTTCTTTGCAAAAACCGTCAAGCCAGCCAATGTGTCGTCGTCGAGGTTGAAGATGTAATCTTCTTCTACTTTAGGGATGACCAATGTGTGGCCCTTCTTCAAAGGATTGATGTCGAGGAATGCATAGTACTTGTCGTCTTCTGCAATCTTATATGAAGGAATTTCGCCGTTAACGATGCGTGTGAAAATAGTAGGCATGGTAAGTGATGTATATGATTAAACAAAAATGGATGAAATGTAAGCGAATACAAAAAAGGGTGCATACAAAAGACGCACCCAAATGTTTATGACAACGAAATGTTAATGATTTCGAACGGAATAACACCGGCAGGAACCTTAACTTCTGCAGTGTCGCCAACCTTCTTGCCAAGCAATGCCTGTGCAATAGGAGTCTTAATAGAAATCTTACCTTCCTTAAGGTTTGCTTCCGATTCTGACACGATGGTGTAAGTCATCATAGCACCGTTCTTGGTGTTCTTCAACTGCACCTTTGTCAAAATCTGCACCTTATCGGTAGTTAGTTTAGATTCGTCAATAACAATAGCACCCGCAATCTTCTCCTTTAGAAGTGATATGCGAGATTCCAACAAACCTTGAGCTTCCTTTGCAGCATCGTATTCTGCATTTTCCGAAAGGTCGCCCTTGTCTCTTGCTTCTGCAATTGCTCTTGAGATAGCAGGACGTTCTACAGACTCTAGGTGTCTGAGTTCCTCTACCATCTTGTCAAGTCCCGCTTGGGACACATAAGATCCAGCCATTTTTGTATTTGTTTTATTTTTAATTGATTCCTAACATAACAAAAAGAATTCCGACCGAGGCCGGAACTCTTTTTCTCTATTTTTTAGAGTACCACAAAGGTAGAGCTATTTTTTTACTTTTCCAAATTGAACTCGACGGCTTTTTTAACAATAGGATCCATTTCATTCAAAACGCTGAAGAATCCTTCGTCGCCAAAGAAGTTTCGCACAATGCAAGCATTCAATCGGTTACGCAACAACGATCTCGATTCTGCCAACATGGTCGGATTCAACTTAATGTCCGATTTCTTATTGGCATACTCTGCCAACTGCATATCCAAGCCTTGCAAGTCGAGATACTGAATCAGGTCGGCTTGCGTCTTGAATTGCGACAGGAGTTCTCGGTTCTTATCGGTGTAGAAGAACGAGAAATCGTACAACGACTTGTCGTTAAGCGAACGGAAGTAAGAGTTGGAGCCCTTCTTGCTAATCGGTACAAATATGTCTGGGGTAATGCCACCGCCACCATAAACCACACGGCCCGACAAGGTCTTGTACTGTACTTCGCCTTCCGAATGGGTATATTTCGAAGAATCGTCAAGTTCACCGTTGTCGAAACGGTCCATAATCTCGCCCGAATAGTCCTTGCTGTTCTTATAAGGCTTCTGAATGCAACGGCCCGATGGCGTATAATAGCGGGCTATGGTCAAACGGACTTCAGAGTTCTCGTCGAGCGAGTATGACTGCTGAACCAAGCCTTTACCGAATGAACGGCGGCCAATAATGGTACCACGGTCGTTGTCTTGAATAGCGCCAGCGAAAATTTCGCTTGCCGACGCCGACCATTCGTTAATGAGCACGGTAACCGGAACATCTTGGAAGTGTCCCCTGCCATTTGCGCGCGAATCTTCACGACCACTTCGGCCTTGCGTGTAGACAATCAGCTGGTCTTTGTTCAAGAACTCGTTAATCATTTGAATGGCAGCGCCCAAATAACCGCCTGAATTTTCACGAAGGTCAACAATGAAGCGTTTTGCGCCCTTTTGCTGCAAGTCGACCAATGCAGTTACAAATTCGTGATAGGTATTTTCACCGAACTTATTTACGCGAATGAATCCAACTTCGGGTTTAATCATATAAGCAATATCGATGCTGCTTACCGAAATGTCGTCACGAACAATATCGAAGTCAATCAAATCGTCACAGTTTGTGCGCTTAATGCTTAACTTAACATGCGAGCCCTTCTTACCACGCAAGGTTTTAACAACCATATTATTGTTAATCTGCTTGCCCGTAAACTCTGCGTCATCAACCTTTACAATGCGGTCGCCAGCTCTCACACCCTTCTTTGCGCAAGGTCCGCCACTAATGACATTCGAAACCATCACAGTGTCATCTTCAATAGAGAACTGCACACCAATGCCGCTGAACTTGCCTTCCAAATCGTCATTGGCAATCTGCCTCTCCGAGTTTGACAGGTAAACGGTATGCGGATCAAGATTCGACAAGATTGAAGGAATTGAAGCCTCAACGATGCTGTCGACATTAACCGTGTCAACATAATTGGTTGAGACAATGCGCATAATCTCGCTCAACTTGTCGGAAGACGAAGCCGATTTTGCAAAAGCATTCGGAAACCTTCTCGAACACCCTTGCGGCGAAATCCTTATTCCCAAAAATATGCCCAAAACAACTGCAATTGCAATCCAAATGGGTAGAAGTATTTTATTCATCAATCAGGTTTATATCTATTTATTATTCCTTTTGCACGTCGAGCAGTTCTGTAAAGATACCTGCCCTATGAAGAAGTTCAATGCCCTCGGTGTCGCGGTAATATTCACCAAAGACCACACGGGTAATGCCGGCTTGAATGATGAGCTTTGCGCATTCAATGCAAGGCGAAGCCGTTACATAAAGGGTTGCACCTTCGCTGCTATTGCTAGAACGCGCCACCTTTGTTATGGCGTTAGCCTCGGCATGAAGCACGTAAGGCTTCGTACGGTTATTCTCGTCTTCACACACATTCTCGAAGCCAGAAGGCGTTCCGTTATATCCGTCGCTAATAATGCGGTTGTTCTTCACCAATAAGGCGCCCACCTTGCGTCTTTCGCAATAGGAGTTTTCAGCCCAAATTTGGGCCATACGCATATATCGACAGTCAAGGCGATAGCCTTTGCTGGCCATATCGCCAAGTTGTGCCTGCTTATCGTTGTTTTCTCCCATAATCTAAAAAATTATACAGCCTTGTTCAAAAGCAAGTAAACGTAATAGGCATACATTGCCAAGGCGCAAGCGCCCCAAATGCGGCCCACAAGACCATCTTCGGCAGAGAACAGGTTCCTCACCTCGCCGGTTTTCTTGAACAAGCTGAAATTATTGGTGACGTTAATCATACCAATCAACAGCATCACTTCAAATGCAAACATCCAAAGCATGTCGTTGGTAAACTGGGCCGTTGTCGTAAACTCGTTGGCAGCCGCAGCCCCCATAGCAGCCAAAGCCGCAGGTTCAACGAAATTGATAGGTGTGGTGGTTGAAGACAACGCCAACACGCTACCAATGTTGAATATGTTAGAACCAACGATGTTACCCACCGTCAAGTCACTTTCACCTTTCAAGGCCCCCATTACCGATGCTGTCAACTCTGGCAAGCTAGTGCCTAAAGCCACCACTGTTACGGCAATGATGCGTTCTGAAACTTCGAAAGAACGTGCAATGTTCGAAGCTGCGCCCACCATTAGGTGCGCACCAACAGCCAAGCCGGCTATAGAAGCCACCAATATAACGCAATTCAGCCACAAAGGCTTTTCTTTCTTTTCCTCGTCATCGGCCTTTTCAGTTTCGGGCTGTGGTTGGGCCGCCACTTCGGCTTTCGCCTTCTTTATTGACCAAACCACAAAAGCCAACAGCATAAGGAACATGCACATACCCTCAAAACGCGAAATGCCATTGCCCCAAACGCCAAAGCCCAACAACACCAACGTTAGGAACAGCATGAACATGGTGTCGACCGTGATGCTCTGTTTTGAAACAACAAACGGACAAATCAATGCCGTTATGCCCACTATGACCGATACATTTATGCAATTGGAGCCGATAACATTTCCCACCGCCATTGACGAATGGCCGTTAAGACCAGACATTACACTGACAAACAATTCGGGTGCAGATGTTCCAAACGCCACAATAGTCAAACCAATAATTAAGGTCGGTAATTTAAAGAAACGTGCAATACCGGTTGAAGAATCGACCAAAGCATCGCCCGACACTACCAATATCGCTAAACCAACAATTAACAATAAGTATTCCATCAATACGTATCTTACTTGAATTTTGGCATTTTACGCCATATTATTAATTTTGTACAAAATTACAATAAAATGATGCTCAATAGCATAAAAACCGGAAATTTTTTATACGACGGAGGTGCACTCTTCGGCGTAGCCCCTAAATTGGCATGGAAAGAATACTACCCTGCCGATGCCGACAACCGCTGCAACCTAGTAATGCGTTCGCTCCTCATACAGACAGGCACACGCAACATATTGGTCGACACGGGCGTAGGCCTTAAGAATGCCGATGTGATGGAAGAATTCGGATTCTTCAACATGAAAGACATCACGGTTGAATTAGAGAAATGCGGTTGCAAACCTGAAGACATTACCGACATTGTGCTTACCAGCCTACACTTTGAGCACTGTGGCGGCACCACTGCCATTGGCGCAGGCGACAAGGTTGAACTCAATTTTCCGAACGCCACCGTGCACGTTGCTGAAAGCCAATGGAAAACCCTACTCGCCCCCAACGAGAGAGAACGCTATATAATGATTCCCGTTGACGTGATGGAAGTGCTTAAGCAAGACAAACTGCATGTTGTAAAGGAAGACGAACAGATTTGCCCCGAAGTGGAGCTGAAACTGGTTAACGGCCATACCGAAGGTTTGCTTCTCGTCTACATTTTCGACGGTGACGACACCTACGTCTACACTGGCGACAGCATTCCAACTGGCGTAAACGTCCACCTCGACTGGCTAGATGCACACGACATTGACCCTTTGAAGGCGCTTGCCACCAAGAAGGAACTCCTCGACATTGCCATTGCCAACAAGCAATGGCTCATCTTCCCACACGATGCGCGTTTCGCATGTGCACGCATTGCCAAAAACGAAGACTATTACATTTCCGAAGTTTCGGAATTGACCGATTGTAACCAATAATGAAGACTCTCGTCCTAGCCCTACTACCATTCACACTCACATTCAACTCGTGCAGCGAGTCAAAACCCGACACAGAGTCTTTTGAGTGGAACGGCGGGAAGGTGTGGCTAGACCGCATCAGTCACGACAAGAACTGCATACGTTTCACCAAAAACGGAGAAGACGTTTCCGTCCAACCCCTACCATGGCCGGTCTATCGGTTTACGTTTGGCGACCTCAACGGCGACAGCATTCCCGAAATTGCTGTGGGCGTGATTAAGAAGACTCCTTACTGGCAACAAGTAGACCGAAGACTCTTCATTTATGGGCTTTACAAGGGCAGAGACTTCTATCCGGAGTGGCGAGGCTCGCATGTGGCTTCGAAACTGATTGACTTCACCATCGACAGTTCAACACAGCCCGCAAAGGTGCATACGCTTGAGCAAAGGGCCGACAGTAGCCACTACGAGGCCGAATACGTATTAGGCTCTTTCGGTTTACGATTCATCAAATACTTAAAGAAGGAATCTTCTCCCAAACAATATTACAGCAGAAAATGAGAAAACTAGCATTAGCCCTAGGCTTATCATCTCTATTAGCCTTGTGCTTCACACAACCATCATGCACGGGTAACAACACGTCTAGTTCAACCGACTCGGTGACTGGTCAAGTATCAGAGAACAAAGAAAGTTCCACAAAACATTCAACCTACGGTTTATCGTTTGACTTACCCAGTTTTTACGAATATCCCGACTACACCATCGACATCAGCAACTACACTTACGAAGAACTCGTTATTCTTCGTAGCGTGCCTTATGCCCGAAACGGACACTGGTTCAAGGAAGGTGAAATTAACGAGAAGTTCAATGCCATCAGACAATATAAGATTGACTTGAAAACAGTAGTCAAGGCTTATGCACAAGACTCACTCTGCCATCGCAAGTCAAAATACTGGAAAGCTTGGGAAAACAACTACCCCCAAACCTACGGCATGATAAAACTCAATGCCGAAGAAACCGCCTTTGTTAAGCGTGTAGATGCCCGCATTGCAGAAATAAGGAAAACCAAATTCGTCACCACCGAAGGGCTCAAGCTCTGCAATGTCGACCTCCTCATCAACCAGAGCTACATTGAAAACATGACACCCGAACTGATGGAAAAGTTGAGGACCTACAACTTCGCCATCTCGGAAGCGAAATATCAGCAATTGTTCAACAGCTACGAAAAGTGGTGCTACGACTACACTCCAAGTTACGTTACCACCGACCTCTACCTTCAAGCCTACCACATGTATTTCAGTTGGTTGCTTAAAAGGTTAGAGTTGGTATACTTCTTACCTGCAATTGAAGCGTTTAGCAACGACATGTTTAAGCAATGCCTTGTTGGCGTTGACACTGCAAAGACCGAGGACGAGAAGGCGCTTGCCGAATTTGCCACTTCCTATTTTGCAGTTGCCAGCCATTTGGCAACCGACAAGGAGGTAGAAGGATTACCTGACAACCTTTCCGACACTTACAAATCTGAAGCCAAGAACTGTTATGCAGAGGCTGACGGTTCTTCGCCCCTTCTCAACATTGGCATTGAAGACGAAAACATCTTCCCTTACAGTTTATTCAAGCCGCGTGGCAATTATAGCAGAAACGACACCACTAAACGTTACTTCCGCTCTATGATGTGGATGCAAAGCGCATGGTTGTGCCTCGAAACCGACCAAGGCCTGCAACGCGCCCTCTATTTGGCACTTGCATACAACAAAGCCAGCCAAAAGACACGCGACCTCTGCAACAAGGTATACGCCCCGCTCGAGTTCCTTATGGGCCAGCCCGACAACATTGCCATCATTGAATTGGCAAAGCTTACCGAAGAGCTTGGCATCAACCAAACCAGCGACCTACTCGACAGAAGCAAACTCGCCAACTTTAGGGAAATAATCAACAGCAAGACATTCGGTGCAGGCAACAAGATTAAGCCAAAGAGCGAAGAACTTATGGCTTGCAAAAACAAGATTAACTTAATGCCACAACGCTATGTTCCCGACAACGAAGTTTTGGCTTTGATGTACGATGAAAAAGCAAACAGCGACCGTGCCTTCCCTTGCGGACTTGACGTTATGGACGCTTTTGGATCAACTGCCGCAGCTAACATCCTCGACAGTACAGACCATGCTGCAAAAAAATGGAAAGACTATGGTAAATATCGCACCCTAGCACGTAAAAAGTTCCGCCAATTCACCGAATACGACAAAACCATGTACAACAAGTGGCTAGAGTCGCTCGTCGTGCTACAGAATAACGACAAGAACGCGCCTAGCTACACAAAAACCAGCGCTTGGCAGAAGAAGAACGTAAACACAGCCCTGGCTTCGTGGGCAGAACTAAAACACGATGCCATTCTTTACGCCGAACAACCTATGGGTGCCGAAATGGGAGATGGAGGAGATGATTATATTTCCCTTCCAGACCCCGTGTTCGTACAAAATTATTTGGAGCCAAATCTTCCGTTCTGGAAAAAATTAAAGGAAATGCTCATTCTGAACACCAACATCCTGAAAAATGCAGGTTATTATGAAGACGAATGGATTAAAAAGAACACAAAAAGTCTTTTGCATATGATAGAAGACAACATCGTCATTACCGAAAAGGAACTGAAAGACAAACCTTTGAGCATTACAGAAAATCTTTACTTGCAAAATATTGGAGGCAGTATGGAAAATTTCACATTAAGCGTTATAGACCCCATAAAGGAACTTTACGAATGGTTCGAGGTTAAGGGACCAGATACCTGCATTGCCCAAGTTGCCGATGTGTTTACACGTAACATTCCAAACTGCGGAAAGAATGGCATTTTACACGTTGCAACAGGCAAGGCCAACGAAATATTTGTTGTGGTCGAACGCCAAGGTAAAGTCTACATAACCCGTGGTGCCGTGTTCGACTACTACGAGTTTGTGGAAAAAGGCAACAGGTTAACCGACGAAGAATGGCAAATTCGCCTTGCGGAAAACAAACAGCAAGGACGCCCTTCGTGGATGTCTTCACTCATGACGGAAAATGAAGTGAAAACAAACAGAAAATCGGGCACGCGATACTCTTACCCAGCATGGTTACTCGATTATCATAATTATCAACCAGGAGAAGAACTGCTAGACCCTTCCGACATAATGGCCCCAGACGACACCTATAACGACTAAACAGGGAAATACTACGCTAGTTAACAAAATCATAACAAAGAGTGCATTCATTGCAACTGCCATAACCCTTCTTGCTTGCAACACACGCAAGCAAGAAGGGTTACGTGTTATAATAGTTGGCGACGTTATGCTAGACCGCGGCATAGAAAAAGTGATTGAACGTAAAGGTTTCACATACTTGTTTTCAGATGTGTCGTCTGCCTTTAGGCAAACCGATGCGGTAGTCATCAATCTCGAATGTCCGCTAACCAACGAAAACAACCCCACGCGCAAACCTTTCGTCTTTCAGGCAAAACCTTGTTACGCCGACAGTTTACGTAAGATGGGGGTAACGCATGCGTGCATGGCCAACAATCACACCTACGACCAAGGCACCAACGGTGTGGCCGACACAAAACACTATTTAAGTAAAGCAGGGATTGAACCTATTGGAGTCGGCAAAACGTCAACAGAAAGACTGCGCCCTAAACTCATCGTTAATGGTCGCGACACTCTTGCATTGTTTAGCATTTCCTTCCTTATGCCATGCAATTGGGATAACAAGGAAGGTGCAATGGGCATAAACATTACCACAGCCTCCCAACTAGCCTCGACCATTAGGCTTTTCAAGCAGAAGCATCAGCAAGCCAAAATTGTAGTTATGCCACATTGGGGCATTGAATACGACACACTTGCCAGCGCCATGCAACACCAGCAAGCCGAAACCCTAGTAAATGCCGGAGCCGACCTTGTGGTGGGACATCATCCACACGTCATGCAAAATTCCGAATCCATAAGAGGCTCCAATGTTTTCTATAGCCTCGGCAACTTTGTGTTTGACCAGAACCGCAAGGTGACACAAAAAGCAGCAATGCTTGAAGTTACCCTAAATAGAGGTCTGCTTAAAAGCCAACTCATTCCTATCAACATTAGTCATTTTCGCCCTACCTTAAGCAAGGAATAGCAAACAGGAATAAACAGCTTCTCAATAAGAAAGAATCAACAATAACGCGTTTTTCGTTCAGTAAAGTCCTTTTTTGTTGCACAGAAACCAAACACATCATCCGTTTTATGTAACTTTGTAAATGATAAAAAAGGAGTTTTCCCGCTAAAAACTCCAAGCTTATATTTGCATTCGTATAGATGAAGGAATCCATGGATAATAAGAAAATTGCATTACTCCTTTCGGGAGGCGTCGACAGCAGTGTTGCCCTCTACCGCCTAAAGGAACAAGGCTATACGCCCGACTGCTTCTACATTAAGATTGGGCCAGAAGAAGACACCGAATGGAACTGCACCTCGGAAGAAGACCTAGAAATGGCCACCGCCGTTTGCCGACGTTTTGGATGCAAACTCGAAGTGGTTGACCTTCACCACGAATATTGGGACAAGGTGGTTGCCTATACCATGGATAAAGTTAAGGCGGGACTGACACCGAACCCCGACGTTATGTGCAACAAGCTCATAAAATTCGGTTGTTTCGAAGAGAAGGCTGGTCATACCTACGACCTTATCGCCACCGGCCACTACGCCACCACTGCGGTTGTTGACGGCAAGAAGTGGCTTGCTACGAGTCCCGACCCGGTAAAAGACCAAACCGACTTCCTAGCACAGCTAGATACTTTCCAACTGAAGAAAGCCATCTTCCCTATTGGCGACCTCTACAAGCACGAGGTGCGCGAAATTGCCGAACGCGAACACCTTGTCACCGCTAAACGCAAGGACAGCCAAGGCATCTGTTTCCTAGGCAAGATTAACTACAACGACTATGTTCGCCGCTTCCTTGGCGAAAGGGAAGGTTATGTGGTCAATGCCGACACCAACAAGAAGATGGGCAAGCACAAGGGCTACTGGTTCTACACCATTGGTCAACGCCACGGACTCGGTTTTGGCGGTGGTCCATGGTACGTTGTTAAGAAGGACATTAAGTACAACATTGTCTACATTTCGAACAAGATAGACCTCATGAACTACGAAAGCGACGAGCTCTGCTTGCGCAACGTTCACTTCATCACCGAAGACCCTTGGGGCGACATTCCGGCAGAAGGCATACGCATCTGCTTTAAGATTCGCCACTCACCAGAATACCTGACCGGCATCATCACCAAGAAAGAGGACGTGTACCACATTAAGGCCGACGCTCCTATTCAAGGCATTGCACCAGGCCAGTTCGGTGTCCTTTACGATGCCGACCACCGTTTATGTTACGGTAGCGGAGAAATAACCCTTTAAACCACCAAAAAAGCGTATCTTTGTAAAGAAATTCAATATAATATGAAAGTAGCCATCATAAAATACAATGCCGGTAACATCCGCTCGGTCGACAACGCCATGAAGCGTATTGGCGCAGAAGCTGAAATCACTGGCGACCCAGAAATCATCAAGTCGGCCGACAAGGTCATCTTCCCTGGCGTAGGCGAAGCCGAAACCACCATGAAATACTTGCGCGAGCACAAGCTCGACGAGTTGATTGTAGACCTAAAGCAGCCGGTCCTTGGCATTTGCATTGGCATGCAGCTCATGTGCAAGAGCAGCACTGAAGCCGACAACGGATTGGTTGAATGTCTTGGCATCTTTAACGAGACCGTACAAAAGTTCGAACCAAACGCACAAATAAACAAGGTGCCCCACATGGGTTGGAACACCATCACCCCTGCCGAGGGTTGCCCTTTGTTTAAGGGGTTGAAGAACGACCCTTATTTCTACTATGTACACAGCTACTACGCTACGGTTGGCGCTAACACCATTGCTACCACCAACTACATAAACGACTACAGCGCAGCCTTGCACCGCGACAACTTCTATGCCGTTCAGTTCCACCCTGAAAAGAGCGGAAGCGTTGGCGAAACCGTACTAAAAAACTTCCTCGACCTCTAAAAACAGACACGCATGCTTGCAAAACGAATCATACCTTGCCTCGATATTAAGAACGGCCAGACCGTAAAAGGCGTAAATTTTGAAAACATCCGCAATGTAGGCGACCCCGTTGAACTTGGTGCAGAATATAGCCGCCAAGGTGCCGACGAGTTGGTTTTCCTAGACATTACCGCTTCGCACGAAGGTCGCAAGACCTTTTCGGAACTGGTAACACGCATTGCCCAAAACATATCTATTCCGTTCACCGTTGGTGGCGGCATTCACGAGTTGAAAGACGTCGATACCCTTTTGGCCGCTGGTGCCGACAAGGTTTCCATCAACTCGGCAGCCATTAAGAACCCCGACCTCATTAGCGAAGTGGCTAAACAATTCGGTTCACAGGTTTGCACCGTTGCCATTGACGCAAAGCTCGACGAATCTGGCGAATGGACCTGCTACCTAAACGGCGGTCGCATAGCTACAGAACGTAAGCTTTTCGAATGGGCACACGAAGCTCAAGAACGTGGAGCAGGCGAAATTCTCTTCACCAGCATGAACCACGACGGCGTTAAGCAAGGTTTCGCCAACGATGCTCTTGCCCGCCTCAGCGAAGACCTTTCCATCCCTGTTATTGCTTCAGGCGGTGCAGGTGCCATGGAACACTTCAAAGACGTGTTTACCGCAGGTAAGGCCGATGCGGCTCTAGCTGCCAGCATCTTCCACTTCCACGAAATTGCAATTCCCGATTTGAAGAACTACTTGGCAAAGGAAAACATTCCTATGCGAATTGTATAAGCAAATGGTCACATACATTTGTATAGCCATAGTCGGATTCCTTATCATCATTTTCAGGGGTAAGGCAATCAAATTCATCATCAAACTATTAGGAGGGCTCATTGCCTTCCTTTTGTTATTGGTGGTTGCCTTTGTTGTGTATTACAACGTTGCGGTCGACATTCGGTTGCCCAAAAATACAGATGTAACCCTTCAGCAAGAGCAGTCGGCTTCAACCGACCAAGACCAGAAGATGCTTGCCAAGAACCAACAAGCCCTTGGCAAGAACTGGATATACGAAAATAACTACGGCATTTGGGACCTTTATGTGGAAGGCAACGCCTTGGAACGCGGATTGGCCTTCGGCATGCTGAACAAGGACTTGCTCTATTACCAAGAAAAGGTTTTCATGGACCAAATAGACCAACTGGTGCCTAACCGCAGTTACCAACATCTGCTGAAATATTTCATTAAGACCTACAACCGCAACCTTACAGACTTTGTTCCCGAAGAAAACCTAGAGGAAATATATGCCATGTCGAAAGCCTGTTCGCACAGTTTCGACTATGTGGGCGAGCCTTACGACCGTCAGCTCAACTTCCATGCGGCACACGACCTTGGCCACGCCATGCAAGACTACATGCTGGTGGGGTGCACCTCATTTGCCACTTGGGGAAAGAACAGCGAAAACGGCGACCTGATTATTGGCCGCAACTTCGACTTCTACATGGGCGACGACTTTGCCAAGAACAAGGAAGTGGCTTTCTTTAATCCGACAACCGGATTCAAGTTCGCCTTTGTTACCTGGCCAGGTATGACTGGCGTTTGCTCGGGCATGAACGAGAAAGGCTTAACCGTTACCATCAATGCGGCAAAAAGCACCATGCCAACAGGGTCGGCAACCCCAATCTCCATTTTGGCAAGACGCATATTGCAATATGCCAGCAACATAAAAGAGGCAAAAGCCATTGCCGACAGCACGCATACGTTTGTTTCAGAATCGCTTCTCATCGGTTCGGCTACCGACGGCAAGGCAGCCATCATTGAAAAGAGTGTTGAGCATTGTGCGCTTTACAATGCACCACAAGGGCAAGACTGGTTGGCTTGTTCCAACCACTACCAAGGCGCCGACTTTGCCAACGACGAAAACAATGTAGAGAACATAAAGACGAGCGACAGTCCCGCACGCCTAAAACGTGCAAGCGACCTTGTTTGCCAACTCTCGCCACTAACCCCAGCCAAGGCAGTCACCATTTTGCGCGACAAGCTAGGTACCGACAGCACCAACATTGGCTACGGCAACGAAATGGCACTTAACCAACTGCAAGCCCACCACTCGGTCGTCTTCAACCCCACCAAGTTGCAGATGTGGGTGTCAACAAGTCCTTGGCAAGAGGGAGCCTTCGTTTGCTACGACCTTGGAAAGCTGTTTGCCGAGCCGGCTACACACTGCGGGAAGGCTATGGTAGAAGAACTTACCATTGCCGCCGACACCAGCTTCACCAATAGCCAAGACTTCAAGGGTTACCTCCGCTTCCGCGAGCTTTCTGCAAAATTCCGTAAGGAGAAAGCGCTTACACCGGAAGAAATTGAAGAAATCATAGCCTCTAACCCTAAAAATTTCAAGGCCTACGAAATTGCAGGCGACGCTTCGGCCGACGTTCAGCAGCGCCTAAACTACTGGAAGCAAGCGCTTGAATGCCGCATCCCGAAACAGGGGGAAAAGGAAAAAATAGAATACAAGATTACGAAATTAGAAATAAGATAAACCATGTTCGAGCAAAACCCAGAAATTCAGTTCAAGTCGAAGGAAGAAATTGCAGCCTTTCAAGACGAGCGCTTGAAACAAGCCATTGAATATGTAGGAAAGTATTCTCCTTTCTACAAGAAAATGTTTGCCGACAACCACATAAATGTTTCCGACATTAAGACTGTTGCCGACTTGCAGAAACTGCCAGTCACTACAAAGAAGGACCTACAAGAGCACAACAAGGAGTTCTTCTGTGTACCAATGGAAGAAATTACCGACATCGTAACCACCAGCGGCACTATGGGCGACCCCGTTATTGTGGGTTTGACCAAGAACGACCTCGACCGCCTGGCCTATAACGAATACCTCACCTTCAGTGCAGCACAGCTTACCAAAAGCGACATCATTCAGGAAATGACCACTATTGACCGCCGATTCATGGCTGGTTTGGCCTACTTCTTGGGTGCAGTTAAGTTGGGGGCAGGTGTTGTGCGTGTTGGAAACGGCATACCCGAATTGCAATGGGACACCATTAACCGCATTCACCCAACCGTATGCATGGTGGTGCCTTCGTTCTTAATGAAACTTATTGACTATGCCGAAGCACATGGCATTGACTACCACAACTGCTCGTTGAAGAAGGCCGTTTGCATTGGCGAGTCGCTTCGCAACCCCGACTTCTCGTTCACCGTGCTTAGCCAGAAGATTCACGACCGTTGGCCAGAGCTTCAGCTGTTCACCACCTACGCATCTACCGAAATGCAGACCGGTTTCTCGGAATGCCAATGCGGTTGCGGCGGTCACCACCAACCCGAGCTCATCGTGGTGGAGTTCCTCGACGAAAACAACCAGCCTGTTGCCGACGACCAACCGGGCGAGGTTACCATCACCACCCTTGGCATTGAAGGCTTCCCGTTGGTTCGTTTCAAGACGGGCGACGTTTGCTACCACCACACCGAGCCTTGCAAATGTGGCCGTAACACTATGCGCTTAAGTTCCATTTTGGGCAGAAAAGGTCAGATGATAAAGTTCAAGGGTACCACCCTATTCCCAAGCTCAATGTCTGACGTGCTCGACGACATTCAAGGTCTTGCCGGCTACATCATTGAAGTTTCTACCAACGAACTTGGCACCGACGACGTTGCCATTTACGTTGGCACAACCAATGCCACCGACCAGTTCGAGAAATTCCTCAAAGACCAGTTTAGGGCAAAGGTCAGGGTAGCACCACGCATCATCTTCAAGACGCCAGCCGAAATGCAAGCCATGCAGTTCCCACAAATGAGCCGCAAGCCAATCAAGTTCATCGACAAAAGAACAAAGACCGTATAAAATAAGAAGGCGGAGCTCAACACTCCGCCTTTCTATTTTTTCACCTTTTCAATATTCTACTTATCTTTGAGAAATAGAAACAAAAAACTCCAGTTATGAGGCGAAAAATCTTCACCACCTTCATCTGCTTGGCTTCCAGCCTATGGGCATCGGCAGCACCTGTCGGCCCATCTACGGCTAAAGATGCTGCAACCAAGTTCCTTAACAAGCACAGGGTTAGCGCAACTAGCCTTCAGTCTGTACAGCTACCCGACTCTTTGGGTTTCTATGCCTTTAACGTTGGAGGTGAAAACGGATTCGTCCTCATAGCAAGCGACAACAGCGTAAGCCCCATCATCGGCTATTCTACCACCGGACACTTCGAGTGGGAAGAACTACCCTTTAACGCCAAAAACTGGATGCAAGGCTACAGAAAGGGGGCAATAACCGAAGACGCAGAAAGCACAGCCACGAATGCGTGGAACAACCTGTTGGAAGGTAAAAGCACCAATCAACCAAAAGCATTTGCACCTGCGGTCGAGCCCTTATGCAAGGCAAACTGGTACCAGCTAGACTACTACAATGCCAAATGCCCTACGGCAAAAGGCAAGGATCAAGCCGTAACCGGTTGCGTGGCAACGGCTATGGGCATCATTATGAAGTATTGGAACTACCCAGCCTGCGGTAAAGGCAGCATTAGCTATACCGACAGCAACTATGGCCCTATTGATGCCGATTTCAGCCAGTCTTACTACGATTGGGACAACATGCCAGAAACCCTAGACGAGAACAGCACCCCTGCCGAAGTTGACGCGGTTGCAACCCTATTGGCTGACTGTGCGTTCTCCATCCATTCGGAATTTGGCGACACGAAGGAAGGTACCGCAGCCACCCTCATCTGCGCTGAACCTAACGATCAAGAAACAGCGGAATATGCCCTTAAAACCTTTTTTGGTTACGATGGCAGCAAGATTAAAAGCATGGTTAGGAACAACTTCTTCGACAACACCTGGAAGCTATACCTAAAAAATGAACTGAACGAGGGTAGACCTATTATTTACGACGGCGCTTCCACAGGCGACGGCTTGGGCGGACACTGCTTTGTGTGCGATGGTTACGATGCCGACGGCCTCTTCCACTTCAACTGGGGTTGGAACGGTTCGGCAAACGGCTATTTCTCAATCGATGCCATGACACCCGTACCCGGTTTCGACTTCAACCATAGCCAAGAGGCACTTATTGGCATTACCCCACCGCCTAGCTATTTCTCGGTTGAGAACACATTTGCCGATGGCTTGCAAGTGTACCCCAACCCTGCAACCGACGTCCTTCACATAAAGCTACCTGAAGGTGCCGAGAAATGCACCTACACCCTGACCAACAGTTGCGGACAAAAGGTTAGGAACGCGGAAGCCGCAGAAATCCTGTCAATTGCTGGTCTTACTCCTGGCATCTACATGCTTCAGGTTATGACCTGCAACAAGACCTACAAGAGGCAGATAATCATAAAATAAGGGAACGCCATGCCAGAAAAGAAAGAAAGGATATTTTGGATTGACCTCTACCGCATACTGGTTATTCTACTGGTAACCATTAACCATGTACCACCCAGAATGGCTGATGTTTTCCACGATTGGAACCACTATTTGGTCATTACCCCTTCGTTTTTCCTTTCGGGCTATTGCTTCAACAGCGGTGCCACAAAAACTTTCTGGAACTACTTTAAGAAGAAATGTAAGACGTTACTGCGCCCTACACTTGTATTCTTCTTTTTCTTCTACCTACTGTGGTTGCTTGGCGGCAAGATGCTTGCACACGACGAGCAGGTAGAATGGTACAAACCGCTGATGGAAATGGCCATAGGCCGTCCGTTTACCATTACAGCGCCCATGTGGTACGTCATTGCCCTCGTTGTAATGCAACCCATCTATTTCCTCTTAACGAAGTTCATTCCCGAGAAGTACATTCTGCCCATCAGCCTAGTTGTCGGTTGCGTGTCTTCCATCTTACCAGTTCCAAAGTTTTGGCAGATAGACCAAGTGTTGCTCTTCATGCCGGTATATGCGTTAGGGGCTAGGTTCCGTAAAGACGAAACAATACAGCAAATACCATTCGTGGTGTTACTGTTGGGTTGTGCCATTGGCATAGCTACCTTCTGCTATTGCGAATACGACTCCACCCCATACCTGTTGGCACTTTGCCCATTCATCATGGTTTTCACCTTCACATTTGCCAAGGTGCTTATGTGCATTACGCAGTGGTACGACCATACCCTGCCCCACTACAAATGGATGAACCTAGTTGGCGGCAACACCATCATTTTGCTAGCAGCACAGAACTACGTGATTGGCGTTCTTAAAATAACCCTCGACCACGTGCTACACACACAAGGTTTCCTCGAGAACAACGCCATTCTGAAGGTGCCTGTTGGCATTTTGGTCATCATCCTCCTCTATCCGCTAGTCCACTTCATAGTGAACCACATACCGTGGATTCTAGGTAAAGAAAAAAAGCAGTAACTCATGACAAGAACAACCGCACTACTTACAGCATTAGTCCTAAACATCCTCGGCACGCCAGTCAGCCTTTCAAAAGAGCTGACCAGTGTTGAGAAACTCGGTTTGGCGGGTAACGTCAAGAGCTATACCATCTACAATGCGAAGGAAACAGACGAAGGATTGGTCAACGACTTCAAGACCGAAGAATACCATTTCGACAAAAATGGGAACATGACCTTGCACGTCGTCTACACGCCACACGGGCACATCATCAAGCGCGAAGAATCGGACATAGACAAGAAGGGTAAAATCACTAACGAGAAGACGCTAGACAAAAACGGTAACGCCTCACAGAAAAAGGAGAATGTCTACGACAAGAAAGGCCTTCTTATTAAAACCATCACAACCGACAGAAGTGGACAGACTGTAGCTGTCGATTCCATCATCTACGACAAGAAAAAGCGAAAAACAGGCAAAACGCGTTGGCAAACAAATCCGCCTGCAAAAATGACCTACACCTACAACAGGCAAGGCGACATAACAGAAAGAATCATAGAAAACGACAAGAATCGGCTAGCTGAATCTTACGTCTACAACAAGCAAGGCGACATTGCGGAATGGACAAAATACGAGACTAAAAAAATAACGCCCGACTCCTGCAAGACCGACACCACCCTAACACGCTGGTTTTACGACGTGCAGCACCACCTGAAATGGAAGGAGGTTAGCGTTGGCGGCTTTGTTAGGGAACTCTACCACTACACTTGCGACATTAAGGGTAACAAGACGAACATTTACCACTATGTTCTCGACGATACAACCACAATGCGTTACCCAATAAAGGCCATCGAATGTCAAATAAGCCAAGTTAATTGGGGCGATTTAGACAAACTATATAGAGACAAACAGAAGTTCACCTACGACCAAAACGGCAACAAAACCAGCGAAAGCTCTTTCAATTACAAGACAAAAACCGGTAGTTCCATCATCTACGAAATCACTTACTACTGAATGCCGTACAACGAACCGTCTACGACCTTGTTGTCAGTTCCAGTCCTACTATACCCACAATTATCAGGAATGCGAAAAATATTCTTGAAATAGAAGCCGCATCGCCAAACAGGAACACGCCCATCAAGAATGTGGTAACAGCCCCTGCCCCCGTCCAAACAACGTATGCCGTGCTGATGGGTATGGTGCGTTGTGCCAAATAAAGGAAGAAACCACTGAACACGTAACTCAACATACCCAAAAGCATCCACAACAACGAGCGTTCGGGCTGAACGGTAGACATTTTGAAACCTAATGGCCAACCTATTTCAAAACAAACGGCCACAAGCAATAATAACCAATTCATCATTTTCAAACTCATAAGAAAACAAACGCACCCCCTACAGAGGTGCGTTCGGTTATTTCTATCTAAAGTGCCTTTACTTCTTCAACGTTTTCACCCAGTTTGCAATATCTTCCTTGGTAACATGGTTAAGGACACGTCCTTCCCTAATAACCGTTGCAGGCGACACACTGCCCTTTAGGTTCTCAACCGTCTTACCCCATTGGCTACCGCCCGATGTTGCGAATAGGACGATGGTCTTACCTTTAAGGTCGTAACTCTCTAGGAAGGTGTTGATGATGGTAGGCGCAACGTACCACCAGATAGGGAAACCTACAAAAAGCGTGTCGTACTGCGCCATGTTTGTCAACTTCTTGGCAATTTTAGGCCGTGAGTTCTTGTCCTTCATTTCAATGGTAGAACGGCTACTCTTGTCGGTCCAGTCTAGGTCGGCAGTTGTGTAAGGCTGTTCGGGAACAATCTCGAAAATATCGGAATTAGAAACTTCGGCCAACTGTTCTGCAACCGCACGCGTGGTACCGGTTGCCGAGAAGTAAGCCACTAGGCTTTTCTTACCTTCTGCTTGCGCTACACACGAACTTAACAATGCCAAAATTGAAACCAATAAAGTCTTTAACCTCATAATATCCTTAATTAATAACCAGATTACTTAAACAATAATGTCGACAGTTTATCTTCTGTTAGCAAGTCGTTGGCAACCTCTTGCAACTGCTCGGCAGTGATTTGGTCAATGCGAGCAATGCGGGCCTCAAGAGGCGAGTATTCGCCAAAATAAAGAAAGTTCTTTGCAATGCCAAGAGCAACGCTTTCGTTGTTCTCTTCGGCAATAGCTATCTGTCCCTTCAGCTGCATTTGTGCACGGTGCAATTGTGCCGAGCTGAGCTTTTCCTCACGCAAGCGGCGGAGTTCGTTCATCAGCAAGCCTATGCACTTGTCCTTATGCTTATGGTCGGTACTGAAATAGACCGAGAGGATGCCCGTATCGGAATAGGCCGTGTAACCCGATTCGACGGAATAAGACATACCACCGCGCTCACGAATAGCCACATTCAGTCGGCTGTTCTGCCCAGGGCCACCCAAAATGTTATTCAACAACACCAAGGGGAAGCGGCGTTCGTCGCTAATGCCATAGGCGCGGGTGCCGGCAATGTAGTTTACCTGGTGCAAGTCTTTATCGGCCACAACATGCTGCACCTTGTACTCCGACAAGAATCCCAATTTCAGTTGGCTATCGCGTTTAGGAATGATGCGCAGATACTTATCGTCGAGTGCTTGCAACTTCTTCAAAGGCATGCGGCCCATTGAGAAGAAGATGAGTCGGTCGGTACCATAACAGCGCTGGTGAAAGCGCATGGCATCGGCCGTAGTGTATTTTTCCAAGATAGTCTCTTCGCCCAACACACTTCTACCCAGCGGACAACCATTGAACAATAGGCCCTCAAAATCGTCGTAAATGAGTTCGGAAGGCGAATCGTTATAGGCATTAATCTCGTCAATGATGACGTCCTTCTCCTTGTCCAATTCATTCTGTGGGAATGTTGGATAGAACACCAAGTCGGTCACCAACTCCATGGCACGTTCGTAATACTCGTCGAGCACCGTGGCATAGACAAAGGTTTCTTCCTTCTCGGTATAGGCATTTATGTCGCCACCTACGTCTTCCAACCGGTTCAAGATGTGCCACGCATTGCGGTGAGTGGTACCCTTAAACATGCAGTGTTCTATGAAATGGGCCATACCACTCTCTTCGGGTTCCTCGTTACGGGTACCGATGTGAATGCCCATACCACAGTAAGCCACGGGCGAATCGTTCTGAATGTGAACCACCCGAATGCCGTTTGGCAAGGTATAGTAGAATATGGCGTCTTCTGCTATCATATATAGTTTTGCTTTTTCAGTTCTTCAACTGTCATTTCCAACTCGTCGTACCACTCTTGACCGAAACGGCGGATAAGCGGTTCCTTCAAGAATTTGTAGACAGGCACCTTCAACTTTTTGCCCAACTTGCATGCACAGTGGCAAATGCTCCAACGGTGATAGTTTACCAATGTAAACTCATCGGTCTCGGTGAGGCGGATGGGATAAAGGTGGCACGAAATGGGCTTATAGAAATCGGTTCTGCCCTCGCGGTAAGCTTTCTCTATGGCACACATGCAAGTGCCGTCGGGGGCTGTATAGGTGAACACACATTCGCGACCATTGACGATGGTCGTCACATCGTCGCCATCGGGATCCTTGCATACCACACCTTCCTTTTCAATAACCGCCTTTGCCTCTGGTTCCAAATCGTCCCAAACAATAGGCACAACGGCTTTCAGCTTCTCAATTTCATTGGGAGCCACCGGAGCACCGGCATCGCCTTCAATGCAACAGCAACCCTTGCAAGTGTCGAGGTCGCAAACAAACTCGCGAGAGAGGACATCGAAACTGACAATAGCCTTTCCTACTTCAATCATCTTTCTTTAGGGGTGTTTGTTAGCATTAGAGGGCGTTAACCACCTTACGTATCTTAACCAACTTTTCCATCAGGCCGTCGAAGAGGTCGAGGTGAAGCATGTTGGCACCATCGCTCTTGGCATTTTTAGGGTCGGGATGGGTTTCCAAAAAGATACCATCGACACCAACTGCAATACCAGCACGGGCAATGGTTTCGATGAGCTGCGGATTACCGCCACTCACACCACTCGACTGGTTTGGCTGTTGCAACGAATGGGTAATATCTAGCACCACTGGGAGGCCTGTTTCCTGCATGATAGGAATACCACGGTAGTCGACCATCAAATCTTGGTAACCGAAACCGGTACCACGGTCGGTTAACATAACGCGCGGATTTCCGCTTTGGGTCACCTTGTCGGCAGCAAACTTCATTGAAGCAGGCGCCAGGAACTGACCTTTCTTAATGTTGACAACCTTGCCGGTGTGTGCAGCCGCTTCTAGCAAGTCGGTCTGTCGGCAAAGGAATGCCGGAATCTGCAACACGTCTACATACTCTGCAGCCAAAGCAGCCTCGCTAGCCGCATGAATGTCGGTAACGGTAGGAACGTCGAACGTTTCGCTCACCTTGCGCAACACCTTCAACGCCTTTTCGTCGCCAATGCCCATGAAAGAGTCAAGACGCGAACGGTTAGCCTTACGGTATGAGCCTTTGAAGATAAGTGGAATCTGCAAACGGTCGCAAGTCTTCACCAAATGTTCGGCAATAGACATTGCCATTTCTTCGCCTTCAATAACGCAAGGGCCAGCCAACAAGAAGAAGTTGCCGCTGTCGGTATGTTTTAGTTTGTCAATCTTATACATAAGTTATTTTACTTTTTTCTTTGTTACAAAGATACAAAATCCGTTTCTAATAGAAGGTGTGTTCAGCCTTCGTCTCGCACAATCATATTCAGTGCACTGGGTACAATGGAAATGTTGAATGGCGCTTCGGCACCGTCTTGAATTATGCCGTCGGCCTCTACCTTGTGTCGTTCCTGGCTGGTCAGCCTTACCTTGCTTGTGCGGTAAAGGTGAAGTACCCCTCCAAAGCCTCGACGGAAAAGAACGCGCGAAATGTCGCGAATGGTTTGATAGACGGTTGGCCGGCTAGCCAACAGCACGTCAAACTGTCCGTCGGTAGGGTCGGCATCGGGTGTCTGCTTAATGCCACCGCCCGTATAGGGGCCGTTGGCAATACTCATGGTGAAGAAGTCGCCATTGAAAGTATCGTTATCGGCTTCGAACAGAATAGGCTTCGACTTATGGGTAACTGCACAGACGATGAGGGCAAACAAATAGTTCAACGATATGCCTTTGGCAAAGTTTCCGAATTGTTCGGCACGGCTAACAATTTCAGCATCGAAACCCAGGCCTACCGAGTTGATGAAATATTTGGTAACCACGTCTTGCGCCTTGTTGTAGGTAAGGCAACCAACGTCTACCCGTTTGGTGCGCCCCTTCTCTAAATGCGCCAAGCACTCGTCTACCCGCTTGCCTATGTTCCAGAAGCGGCACCAGTCGTTACCGGTACCCGAAGGCAGAATGGCAAAGGTCAATTCCCTAGAATCGACACCCGAGGTCATCAATCCATCGACCACCTCGCTGATGGTGCCGTCGCCACCCACCACCAAGACATGTCGGTAACCGGCGGCAACCAGTTCACGCGCCAAAATGGTTGCGTGACCGGCATATTCCGAATAACGGAAATCGCCATCGATACCACCCGACTTTAAGGCCTCGCTTATGGTCTGTTTCCCCGATATTTTCTTATCTCCGGCTTTCGGATTTAATATAACCCCCCAATGTTTCTGCATACCCTGCTAATTAGTATATGTAAAGATAACCGATTTTTAGAGCAAGACAAACAACACACAAGTTTAATTACCAACAGCATAAAATAAAAGGCGTACCGTGTGCAAACAGCCGGTACGCCTTAGTGTAGTTTTATAAATAAGTAGTATTTCTAGGAAATCATCTAAGTAAGAGTTTTACTCTGTCATTTCCTATTCTTAGCAAGTAACATCCGGCAGGGATGCCCTTCCTATTCACGTATATAGAATTCTGACCATTCGAAACCTTAACGCTCTCGCTGAGCACGACTTCACCCATAAGGGAAACCATTTCAACAGCAAGTTCGCCTTCGCCATCGGCATTGAAAAGGACTGTGCAACCATCGTCTACCGGATTAGGATAAGCTTGTAAGCCCTTAACCGATGCAGCAAGAGCAACACCGGTCATGTCACCATTGTCGGTCATGCCTAACAAATAACGGCAAGCATTTTCTACCAAGCCAACAGCCGCATCGGTTACATTGCCCAACGAATTGCCGTTAATGCCAATCTGCAGATATTTGCCACCAAGAGTAGTTCCAGAAATAACAGCACCAGAATCGGCTTCAAGAATGCAGACATTATCGGTACCCTTAATGGAAGCCAAAGTGTTCACGTTTCCATTAACAGAGGTAAAGTTTTCCGGATTCATGAAAGTAAATCCCTTAGCATTTACCGCACTCAAAACTTCCAATTCGCCTTCCTGAACATCTAGGTTCTTGAAAATTGGGTGAGAAGCCTGACCTTCGGCAATGGTCAAGGCTGTAGCGGTTGCATCGTCGCCAAAACCGGCAGTTGCCCAACTCCAAGTAGCGTCGCTCGTCTTATAGGCATGCACCTTCATGTTCAGCACCGGTGCTTTAACGCCCTTCAGGCTTGCCATAATTGGCGAGTTTGATGCCGCCACCTCACAAATGACAATCATATCGAACTGCGAGTAGTCGACACTGGTCTGCTGGGCATCTACCTCAACCACATAGAAGTCGTCGTTTGCCTTCAATGCTGGCAACAACTTTGTGTCGTTAGCATAAGTGGCAACGGTAGGGTCGGTAACATAAGCCACCTTCTTCAACGCAACGGTAGTGTCGGGTATTACGGTCAATGTACCACCAGGGCCATCAACATTCACATTAGGGCCTTCGGTCTGCAACGTGTACATATAGTTGCCCACCAATGTTGGTGTGCCCGAAATAGTGAGCGTGCCGTTATTGTCTACTGCAGTTACGCCATAAGGCAAGGCTCCTATAACAGCCAACTTATCGGCATTGGTGTAGGTGTAGATGGTTGCTGTCATAGGTCGACCTGCAACTATAACCTGGTTGCGAGCACCACCCGACCCCTTACGGCCAATGGTAGCAGTGTCGCGAACCACAGCTTCGCCACCAACCACCATAATGTCTGGTTGCTTAACCTTATCGACACCACCGCCAATATAGAAACTGAGATGAGGAGGCTGATTGTAGGCTGTATTCTGCCAAGCAACGCCGCAACGGTAAACGGCATCGTGCATTGGGGTGAACAAGCGATACTTACTTTCTATGGTTGTAGTGTAAATGAAAATCTGACTTGGGTTATTGGTGTTGTAGGTTATCACCTCTTCGCGCCAGTCGCCAAAAATGTCGGCAGACAAGCAAGGGTTTGCCTTTGTGCTATTGATGGAAGAACCTTGTAGAGTAATGAGATTGTTAGTTCCATTGCCGTTCCATTTTGAGATGGTAGTACCATCGAGCAACTCGTCCTGCAAGTCACCATCCCAATAGATACGGAAGTTGACCGAAGGACGTTTGGTGGAAATAACCTTGCCATTTATGTCATATACGTTACTACTACCTGTGCTCCAACATTCAAAACCTGGGTGCGAAGCATCTATATCGGCAGCCAAGCCACGACCAACGTCGGTACCTGTCTTCTCACCGAAAATAACCTTACCCGTGCGCAAATTTCGCAACTCGTATCCATAAGCGCTTGATGTCTCTTCGTGAACGAACCAACCTAACAGGTCGTCGGAAGAAGGGTCCATCTGCGAAACGTGCATAGCATCGCCATGACCAAAACCTGTGCGGTAGTAAAGTTTACCGTCGTGGTCAATACATGCCGAACCATATATAATTTCGTCGTAACCATCGCCATCAACATCGGCACTAGTCAAGTTATGGAAACCTTCGCCATAAGCGCCCTGTCCTGCCGTGGTTGAATGGTGTTCCCAACGCTGCACCAACTTGCCTTCCTTAAAGTCGTAGGCCACCAAGTTCGACTGGGTATAATAGCCACGGCACATTACCACGCTTGGATGAACGCCATCGAGGTATGCCGTGCACGCCAGGAAACGGTCGCATCGGTTGCCGTAGTTATCTCCCCATGTGCCTTTGTTGCTGACGTTGCCACGAAGCGGATTGAAAGCAATAGTGTTGATTTCAGCACCGGTCAAGCCTTCAAAAATGGTTAGGTATTCCGGTCCACTAAGAATGTAGCCGCTAGAGTTACGATTGTTTGCCTTTGGGTCGTCGTTACCCATTATCACATATTTTCCCTTTCCGTCTATGGTACCTGGAGCAGTCTTACATACCATTTCGGCCTTACCGTCACCATCGTAGTCATAAACCTGGAACTGGGTATAGTGCGCACCTGCACGAATGTTGACACCAAGGTCAATTCGCCACAAGAATGTTCCATCGAGCTTGTAGCAATCGATGTAAACCTTATCGGTCACACCCGACTGTGAATTATCTTTTGAGTTGCTAGGGTCCCACTTGACAAATAGCTCGTATTGACCGTCGCCATCAACATCGCCCACACTCATGTCGTTAGGTGTGTATGTGCAACCACTAGCCGTAGGTTGCTTTAGGGTTAGGGTCTTGTACTGTTGTGCCCACACAGGAGCAGCAGCAGAGGCATCTACCTCCTTGCTATTGACAACCGACTTGACCACATATTTAGAAGAAGTCGAGCCACCGGCATCGACCAAATTTGTTTTTGTTGTGATGGGAGCATCGTTTACCTTAACGCCGTCGCGATAAACATTAAATGCAGTGCTAGCAGATTCATTCCCAAGGAAACGCCAACTAACAAACACACCATTCGCAGTTTTAACAGCAACCACACCTCGGTCTAGTTTTTCCATCTGTTTGGTTGCAGCAGAACCACCAATGCTATTAATAGCAAGTAACATCAGCGTTGCACATGCTGAACGAAATACGTGTTTCATGGCAGTAATAAATTATAGTTTAACGTGTTTTTGAGTTGTAGCAAATATAAGATATAGTTATAACACACAACATTAAATTCTTCTCAAATAATAGGATATTTGGCTCAAATAGTTCATTATCGTCTAAAATCGTACGACAAAAAAGCCCATTCCATCGGAGATAACGGCAATAAAAAAAGAGGCATCCGCCTTTCGGTGGACACCTCTTGAAATTTATTTTTTCTCTCGATTATGAAAGCTTGTGGATAACCAAACCAGAGCGGAGTTTAGGTTCGAACCAAGTAGCCTTTGGCGGCATAATCTTACCGCTGTCGGCAATGTCCATAATCTGCTTCATGGTTACAGGGTAAAGTGCCAATGCAGCCTTCATTTCACCATTGTCTACACGACGCTTCAATTCCTTCAAGCCACGCAAGCCACCAACGAAGTCGATGCGCTTTGAGCTACGCAAGTCGGTAATGCCGAGCTGCTTGTCGAGGATGAGGCGAGATGAGATGTCGACGTCAAGAACACCAATAGGGTCGTTGTTGTCGAAAGTACCAGCCTTTGCAGTCAAGCTGTACCAAATACCTTCCAAGTAAAGAGAGAAGTTGTGCAATGCGTTTGGCTTGTAGATTTCAGCACCCTTCTTTTCTACAACGAAGTCAGCTTCCAATGCCTTCAAGAATTCGTCAGCAGTCTTACCGTTCAAGTCCTTAACAACGCGGTTGTAGTCGAGGATGGTAAGCTGGCTTGCAGGGAAGCAGACTGCCATGAAGTAGTTGTACTCTTCGTCGCCCTTGTGGTTAGGGTTCTGTTTAGCCTTTTCGTCGCCAACCAAAGCAGCTGCAGCTGAACGGTGGTGACCATCGGCAATGTAGAGAGAAGGCATCTTGGCGAACTGTTCGGTGATGACCTTCATATCTTCTTCGTCGGAAATAATCCAGAACTTGTGACCGAAACCATCGATAGGCGCAATGAAGTCGTATTCTGGAGTTGTTGCGGCATAACGTGCAATTATGGCGTTAAGCTTTTCGTCGTCTGGGTAAGCGAAGAACACAGGTTCAATGTTAGCGTTGTTAACACGAACGTGCTTCATACGGTCTTCTTCCTTATCGCGACGGGTCAACTCGTGCTTCTTGATGACGCCAGTCATGTAGTCGTTAACGTAAGCTGCTACAACTAGGCCGTACTGTGTCTTGCCGTTCATTGTTTGAGCGTAGATGTAGTACTGTTCCTTTGCGTCTTGCTTCAACCAACCCTTATCCTGGAACTTCTGGAAGTTTTCTGCTGCCTTTTCGTATACCTTTGGATCGTATTCACTAGTACCAACTGGGAAATCGATTTCAGGCTTAATGATGTGGTAAAGTGACTTTTCGTTGTCACCTGCCTCGGCACGTGCTTCTTCAGAATCGAGGACGTCGTATGGACGGCTTTCAACCTGTTCTACAAGGTCTTTAGGAGGGCGGATACCCTTGAAAGGTTTAATAATTGCCATTTTATTTCTTTATGTTTTAGTTTTTATATTCTGTTAGAGGATGAGCATTGCGTCGCCATAAGTACCAAACTTGTACTTTTCGGCAATAGCTGTTTCGTAAGCCTTCATCACCAAGTCGTAGCCACCAAAGGCAGCCACCATCATCAACAAGGTTGAGAGGTTGAGGTGGAAGTTTGAAATCATGCAGTTAGCAACGCTAAAGTCGTAAGGAGGGAAGATGAACTTGTTGGTCCAACCATCAACAGGCTTAACGAAGCCTTCGGTATCTACGCTACTTTCAATGGTACGCATAACGGTGGTACCAACGGCACAAATTCTGCGGTGCTTTTCGCGGCCCTTGTTAATGATGTTGGCGTTCTCTTCGGTGATGATCATCTGTTCAGAGTCCATCTTGTACTTGGTCAAGTCTTCCACGTCAATCTTACGGAAGTTACCCAAACCAGCGTGCAAGGTGATGTATGCAAAGTTAACGTCGTTAATTTCGAGGCGCTTCATCAACTGGCGGCTGAAGTGCATACCGGCAGTTGGTGCAACAACAGCACCTTCGTTCTTTGCAAAGATGCACTGGTAGTACTCGGCATCTTCAGGACGAACGTCGCGGGTGAAGATTTCCTTTGGAAGTGGAGTTTCGCCCAAGCCGTAAAGGGTTTTCTTGAACTCGTCGTAAGTGCCGTCGAACAAGAAGCGAAGGGTTCGGCCACGCGAGGTGGTGTTGTCAATTACTTCTGCCACCAACGAATCGTCGTCGCCAAAATAAAGTTTGTTACCAATTCTTATCTTGCGGGCAGGGTCTACCAAAACGTCCCAGAACTTCATGTCGTGGTCAAGTTCACGAAGCAAGAACACCTCAATCTTTGCATTGGTCTTTTCCTTGTTACCATAAAGGCGAGCAGGGAAAACCTTTGTATCGTTGAAAATGAGGACGTCGCCGTCGCCGAAATATTCAATAATATCCTTGAAAGTCTTATGCTCGATTTTGCCGGTCTTTCGATCAACAATCATCAATCTACAGGTGTCACGATCTTCATACGGATCTTGAGCGATAAGTTCTTCTGGAAGCTTAAAATCGAATTTTGACAGTTTCATCTTTATCTATTTTCTTGATTATTCATATTGTTTAATGCGAGCATCGACTTAACAAGTACGTCAAACTGCTCAAGCGAAATACACTTGTCTACCGTTACGTCGCCAATGCGTGTACGGCGCAAGGCGGTCAAGTGACCACCACTGTTAAGCGCTTCGCCAATATCGCGAGCCAAGGCTCTGATGTAAGTGCCCTTGCTGCAGACCACCCTAATCTTGACGATTGGCATGCTATACTCCAACAACTCAATCTCGTCAATAACCAGCGTCTTTGGCTTTAGCTCTACGTCCTTACCCTTGCGGGCATACTCGTAAGCTCTTTTGCCATCGACCTTAACAGCACTGTAGGCTGGCGGAATCTGCTGAATTTCACCTAAAAACTTCTTAAGGGTTTCCTCAACCAATTCCTTGGTGATGTGTTCGGTAGGATAGGTAGCGTCTACCTCGGTTTCCAAGTCGAAAGAAGGTGTGGTTTCGCCCAACTTAATGGTTGCCACATATTCCTTCGTCTGGTACTGCAGGTTTTCAATCATCTTGGTCTTCTTGCCGGTGCAGACAATAAGCACACCCGTAGCCAAGGGATCTAGCGTACCTGCGTGTCCAATCTTCAACTTCTTGATGCCTAACTCGCGCTTAATGTTGTTGCGTAACTTGTTCACCAAGTCGAACGAGGTCCATTCCAACGGCTTGTCGAAATAGAGCACTTCGCCCGTTTCAAAATCTAGCATTTGCGATCCGTCTTGCATCAATCAACCATTTGAAGGGAAACGCCCAAAAGTGGCAATACCAAGATAAGACCACCAACAACTATACGATACCAACCAAATGCCTTGAAGCCGTATTTGGTAAGGAATGAGATAAAGCCCTTAATTGCAGCCATAGCCACCACAAATGCCACCACATTACCAACCAAAAGAACTGAAATGTGGCTGGTAAGCATTTCCACGCCACCGTTCAAGAACAGCTTCAAAACCTTATAGGCAGTAGCCGCAAACATGGTAGGCACAGCCAAGAAGAAAGAGAACTCTGCCGCACGCTTACGGGTCAAGCCTTGTTGCATACCACCTACGATGGTCGCCATAGAGCGGCTGACGCCCGGAATCATGGCAATACACTGGAAGAAACCAATTTTCAATGCACGAGGCTCATCTATTTTAGTTTCTTCGTTACCATGATTGAAAATCTTATCACAGAATAGCATGAAGATACCGCCAATTACCAACATTACGGCAACGACGCGAACATCGCCCAGCAATTCGTCAATCTTGTCGCTAAACACTAGGCCTAACACAGCTGCAGGAATGAATGCGACAAACAGCTTCCAGTAGAAGTCGAACTTATGCAAAAGCTTCTTCCACGCAGGCGCAGTCTCGGCATTGGCTAGCGGTTCGTTGTTCAAAACGAAGAAACGCTTCCAATAAAGAACAACCACCGAAAGGATAGCTCCAAACTGAATGATAACGGTAAATGCCTTGATAAACTCACTTTCCGGATTTGCATCAGATAAATCCATACCAAGCAAGTTTTCGGTAATAATCATGTGTCCGGTACTTGACACAGGCAAAAACTCGGTCAAGCCTTCTACAATGGCAATTATAATAGCCTGTATTTCTGTCATCTACTTTCGTCTTTAATTAATCTTCCTTTACAACTTCGTTACTACCAGACACAACAACATCGGTAGTTTTCTCTGCCTTTGGCTTACGCAAGATGGCATAAATTTCGAAAAAGAAACCAAACACGGCAATAACCGGGCCTAATGTGATGCGACGTGCGCTATAAACCTCGGGATTGAACTCGGTGCCTTCAGCACCACCGCCAATCATGCAAATGAAACCGATAATAATAATAACGAAACCTACAGCAATAAGCTTTAGATTGCCTTTTGGCAGAGCCAAACCGTCTTTGTTTTCCATTTTTCTATCTTGTTTTTATTTTTTCAAATGAGGTATAACGAATTGAGTGAACGACCCAAATACTTGTTTACGGCAAAGTAGGTCGACAATTCGGTGATGATGATGCCCGCAGCCAAAACCACGCCAAAGGTTACAGCGCAAAGGCTGGTGTTGTGGGTATCGAGGTACAATTCGAGTTCTTCACTCATATCGCCCATGCAGAACAAGATGACGAACAACGCCGCAATAGCTATCAGCGAAGAAACCACGCCAATAACAAAACCTTGCTTCATGTAAGGCTTACGAATGAAACTGCGTGTTGCCCCCACTTGCTTCATGGTGTGAATCAAGAATCTATCGGAATAGATGAGCAACCTTATCGTATTGTTTATGAGTGCAAAAGATATAACTAACAGGACAACAGCCAGCAAAAGGAATACGGCCGTCACTTTTTTCACATTGTTCGTAAATTCGTCAACCAAATCGTGCGGATAGTCCACCTCACTAATTTCAGGCAACGCCTTCAAGTCCGCTTCAATCTTTTCCAAGCTGTCTTTCGCCAAATGTGCTGCCTTTAGGCTAACGTCGAAGGTATTAGGCAATGGGTTGACGTTCAACGACTCCATGGGGTCCTCGCCCAGCTGTTCGGCAAAAGCCTTCACCGCATCGTCCTTGCTGACGAACGTTGCAGCCTTAATGTAGCTTTTCTCGTTCAGCAAGTCGCCCAAATCGCTGATTTTCTTGTCAGAAAGTCCCTCTTTCAACGTGAGTTTAAAGATAAAGTTCTCACGCACATGGTCGGTCAAATTCTTGCTCATGAGCAGAACCATGGTTGTGATGCCCAACAACACAAGCACCATGGCAACGCTAATGACTGCCGTAAGCTTCGAATTGAAAAGTTTATATTTAGCCGATTTTTCCATTCGGATAATAATTCTTTCTTGTCACCCTTCACGCCCCAACGCCCCATACAACAAGCAGCCAAGGCAAAGTAAAAGGTATAATTAACCAATTTCCCTACAAATATACAAACATTTTGGGCAATTGCGAACACCCTACCCCATCTTTTATATGCCTGTCAATTAAATATACCGCGCATCAGGATTACAAAAGTTACGATTTTAGCCCAAAACACGCTTTTTGTGCAACAAAATGGAACAGAAACGGCATAGTTTAGAACTCTTTAACAAGTGCCAATGGTCTTTTTTGGTATATTTGCAGATTAGAAGTTTAGTTCCTTCAAAAAGAAAATTTTAATACCGCAATGTCATTCAAGAAAGAAACATGGGGGGCCACTTTCAAGCACTGGCTACTTCACCCAATAATCATCAGTTTTTTCCTAGCCATCGCCATCTTCATCGGGCTTCTTTTCGGTTTGAGCAAATGGTTGGACAAATATACCGACCACGGACACGAAGTTGAGCTGACGAAATTGGCAGGCATGAAGGTAGAAGAAGCAGAAGCCACCTTGCAAGCACAGGGGCTCTACGGCACCGTCATCGACTCAATGTACTCAACATCGGTAGCACCGGGGTGTGTCATCGACCAAGTGCCATCTGCCGGTTCGAAGGTAAAGGAAGGCCGACAAATCTACCTTTACATACGTGCACGCAATGCACGCCAGGTCACAGTTCCCGAGTTTAAGGACAAGTCTCTCCGCCAATTCCAAGGCGAATTGGAGTCGGCAGGCCTAAAGGTTAAGGACGTCCGCTTCGTGCCATCAAAGTTCAACACGGTTATTGGCGTAGAATATAACGGCGTTGCCATTCCCGCAGGCAAGAGGTTGACCGAAGGTAGCCAAGTAGTCATTAAGGCAGGTAAAGGCGACACCAACGATTTCAGCGAAATGCCATCGGTTTTGGGCATGGGGGTTGTCGATGCCACCAACAGGGTTCAGGCTATGGCTTTGAACGTGAATGTGGTGTTCGACGTTACGCCAAGCAGCGAAGCCAACAAGCGCTTCTACAAGGTCTACGCACAGAAGCCGGAAGCACAGGCCAAGATTGCCGGCAACGAGACCGTGACCCTTTACGCTACCACCACCCAATCAAAATTGCCATAACAAGCGTCAGCCAAACAAATAGACTGGACATGCAAAACGAATATACAGAAGACGAAGATTTGCTGCAAGACGAGTCGGAAGAAGGACAAGAAGCACAGCTGGGTAGCGACGGACAGATGCACGAGCACTTCCACATTACCGTGGAGAAAGGCCACAGCATGGTCCGCATAGACAAGTACCTGGTGAACTGCATGCACCAAATTTCTCGCAACCGCATACAATTGGCAGCCGACGCCGGCAGCATTCTTGTTAACGGGAAGGCCGTCAAATCGAACTATAAGGTGAAGCCGTTAGACGAGATTTCCATCGTCCTTTCGTACCCACCTACCGAGTTCACCATTGAACCACAAGACATACCTCTGAACATTGTTTACGAAGACGAAGACCTCATCGTCGTAAACAAGAATCCGGGCATGGTGGTCCACCCTGGTTTCGGCAACTGGCAAGGAACCCTTCTCAATGCCGTTGCCTGGCACTTGAAAGACGACCCTAACTTCAAGGTCGACGACCCGCGCCTCGGATTGGTACACCGCATCGACAAAGACACGTCGGGACTGCTGGTGGTTGCCAAGAACGAGAACGCCAAGACACACTTGGGCAAGCAATTCTTCAACAAGACCACCAAACGCCTCTACAATGCCATTGTTTGGGGCGTTATAAAGGAAGACGAAGGCACCATTGACGGCGACTTGGGACGCGACCCTCGCGACCGCATGCTGTTCACCGTATTCCCTAATGGCGAAAATCCGAACGCCAAGCATGCCGTTACCCACTACCGCGTACTAGAACGCCTTGCACACGTCACCCTGGTGGAATGCCGACTAGAAACCGGACGTACACACCAGATTAGGGTGCACATGAAGCACATTGGTCACACCCTATTCAACGACGAGCGCTACGGCGGCAGCGAAATTCTGCGTGGCGAACGCACAACCAAGTACAAGCAGTTCATCAACAACTGCTTTAGCACCTGCCCTAGGCAAGCCCTGCACGCCAAGACACTCGGATTCGTACATCCACGTACCGGCGAAGAAATGTACTTCAATTCAGAGTTGCCAGCCGACATGACCAACCTCATAGAGAAATGGCGTGTCTATGCCACTTACAAAGACGTTGAAGAAGAGGAATAACAGACAAGACTCAAAAAAAACCTACATACATAATTAGCATGATAAGCAAAATTAAGACATTCATAGTCAACCACTACTTGGTAGTTAGCTACCTGGTAATAGCCATTCTTTTCATTTTGGGCATCCTTTTCAAAGAGAACCTCGGATTCCTAATTCAAATGCTAGCCTGCCTAGTGGTTATTGGCCTCTATGCCGGCATCGGTTTCCTTGGCTACATTGTCATCAGAGCCATGACAGCCGACCGCCATTTCGACTCAAAATCGCTAAAGATTATTATCATCCTTGCGGTCATCCTTGCGCTTCTCATCCCAGTTTTGAAGTTCTTGGAAATGGACACCGAACACATTGGCAAGCTCTACATGCTTGCGCCACTAGCCAGCTGGCCAGCGTTCCTTGCCATCATCATCCTAAACATCAACACCAAGTGGAAGAACCACAAGGACAAGCGCAGACAGCAGAAATTGCAGAATGAGAACTAAACCTGTTAGTTTAGCCATCGACGCCAATCAGCCCATAGCCGACCTCATCGTCCGCTATCCGCAATTGTTGTCTCCCCTTATGGTCATGGGCATAAAGCCCGCACTAGGCAACAGCACGCTTAACGACCACTGCCAAGGCCGCAGCATAGGCGTGGAGCTCTGCACCGACTTGCTCGAGATCTTGGTCAATCCCGACTATCAGCCCAAGGCCCAAGTCCGCTATAACCTATTGCCATTAACAGGTTACTACTGCAAGCTACAGCAAGGGTTGCGTCCGTGGTTGAACGTCTTGAAGCACCACTTGCAGCACTTTACCGAAAGTGCCGACAGTCAACCCGTCATCACCCTCTGCACAAATTTCACAAAGAATCTAGAAGACCACATCGCCGAACAAGCCGAGTTCGTACCCAACGTACTCAACCGCTTGTACGAGTTGTTTTATAGCCCCGTCTTCACGGCAGAAGACGAACACATCCTAACCGATGCACAAACAATAATCAGCAAAGGGCAAGGCAACCTGTTTGCCGACGAGCTAGACGACATTGTTAGTCTTTTGCTGCGCCATACCAAGGTATCTGACAACGAGACAGCCTACTGTGCAGCCATCTATCAGCTCAACCAACTGCGCGCATCCATTAACTACATACGCCAAATTCGCACAAAGTTGCTACACCCCATGGTTAGCGACATGGTGCGAACCATACGCCGCCGTTGCACAGCAACCACAAAGAACGAACAGCCATGAAGGACACCGCCATTGCCATCATTGCAAACGACGGTTACCTAGCCGCCTACGGTTTGAAGGAAATGTTGCGCAACAACACGCCATGCACCATTGCCATGTTCGACTCGGTTGTCGAGTTCAGCAAGCGTCAAGACGAGTTTTCGGTCGTCTTCAGTTTCCTGCCCGTAGCAGGCATTAAAAGCATTGTAATAGACAGTAAAGCCAGCAAGGAGCAGCTCCACCAAGCCGTCAGCCAGGCATTCAGTCACATTAAGGAAAAGCCAAGCATTGCATCAGCCCCACCGAAGGAAGAGGCATCTGTACTTTCGAAACGCGAGCTAGAGGTCCTAAAATTAGTGGCATCGGGACTCATCAATAAAGAAATAGCCGAACGCATGAACATCAGTCTGCAAACAGTCCTATCGCACCGCAAACACATTTCTGCCAAACTAGGCATTCGCACCACGTCGGGTTTCACAGCCTATGCCATGATAAACGGGTTGGTGTGAGGGGAATTAGTTAGCCTTTTGCGGCACCACACCAAGGTATCTGACAACGAGACTGCCTATCATCTATCAATTCAGCAAACTGCGCACATCCATCAACTACAAACGTCTAATTCGCACAGAGTTGCTGCATTTATTATTTCATTATCATCCACTCTGTAAGGTTTTTCTCCTTTGTACTGAAGTTTGTACCAATCTTCACCACAGCCTTTTCTGGGGCAGAAATCTTTTTCGCATATTTCTTTTCGTCTATTTGCGACAATGCGGTTTCTGCCGACTCATCACGCTTGCATTCAATGATGTATGCGTATTTATTGGTCTCAAAAAAGACGTCGATGCGGCCACCCAACACCGGATGCTCTACTGTTACTTTATGACCGGTTGCTCGGATCATCAAATAAAGCAGGTTGCGGAAGTTGGCTTCTATCAGTTTAACCTCATTGCTTTCGAATGGAATCTGGCTCATTATAAGTTGTATTTGAGCCATGAACGCATCCACGTCGTCGCTACGAAGAAGTTGCTTCAAATTATAGATGTCGGTATCCCATTCGTTCATGGACTTTTCTGCAAACTCTACCGCCAAATAGCTGACAAAACCATCGGCAACCTCGTCGTTTGGAAATCCTAACTTATAGATGCCATCTTCGTAGTCCTTAATAGTTATGTAGCCACTTTGGTATAGGGCAGCGACAATATTATCCTCTCCATTGCCAAACGAAGCCATACCTTCTGCAGTCGATACTATCTCTTTATTGAAAGTAGTTAAATCATAACTTTTCTTTTTTAAGATCTTCGCCAAATATGTCGGCGTGCCAGTCGCAAACCAATAATTGTCGAATTTCTGTTTCGACATTGAGTTCAGCAAACTGAATGGATTATAAATATCTTCTGACTCCTCTGAAAAATGATAGCCATCGTATTTCTTTTTTAGGCTTTCGTATATTTCATCTTTAGAGACGCCTTTTTTATTTGCGAAAGATTCAACCTCCCCGTCAAAATATTTATGCAACTCCCTTTCGGAAATTCCACAAATGGCGGAATAGTTGTCATCTTTTGAGATGTCGTTCAGATTATTTGCGGCGCTGAAGATTCCCAATTTGCCATAACGCGTGACGCCTGTCAGGAATGTGAATTTGATGTATCTGTCGGCATTCTTGAAAACGCCATACAGTCCTTGCAAAATAGAACGGTTAACATCTTGTATTTCTGTATTCCCGATGGTATCAGTCAATGGCTTATCATATTCATCGACGAGTATGACAACTTTTTTCCCCGTTTTCTCATAAGCACGTTGAATCAATTCAAGAAAACCGTTCCCAAAACCATTTTCACTGTCGACTTCTCCATATTTTGATTTCCATTGAGAAAAGTAATAATTCAATCGTGCATTAAGATATTCTGGAGAATTGTAAGTTTCCCCTGAAAAATCAAGGTGAAAAACAGGATATTCAATCCAATCTTTTTCGAGAGAATCTATAGCAAGACCTTTGAAAAGTTCCTTTTGACCAAGGAAATAGGACTCCAATGTTGTGGTAAGCAGACTTTTGCCGAAACGGCGCGGGCGGCTCAAGAAATAGTACTCTCCCGAAGAAACTAATTTATACACCAATTCGGTTTTGTCTACGTAAACATAACCTCCTTCAATGATCTTTTCAAATGTCTGTATACCTATTGGGAATTTCATCGGCAAACGCTTATATAACTATCTTTGCAAAGATAGAAAAAATAATCGGTCTCACGAAAAGAGGGTGTATCAAAATTGATATGCCCTCTTTTCGTATGCAAATAAATGTAA
>JAKSKR010000050.1 GCA_024401645.1 Paludibacteraceae bacterium
TGTCGCGGTGGGGCTCTGTCCCACCGCAATGCAAACCGGCGGGGCTCTGTCCCGCTTCCATGGCCCGAGGTTAAAACCCCGGGCTACGCATGCGTCGCGCCTTCAGCGCTTGCAGTGTTGCAGTCGGCCCCGTTCATTACCATCTCTCGCAAACCACGGCGTATGTCCCGCAGGGGCATGACTATCTGTCGCGGTGGGGCTCTGTCCCACTGCAATGTTAACCGGCTGGGCTCCGTCCCGCCAAATAGATAAGCTGGGCACATTGGCTACGCCGAACTCGCTTGGTTCGCCAGTTGCATCCTTACGTCAGCATCAGACTCACCACGCTCGTTTCCCGCGGCTACAGAGTTGGTGATTAATAACGGCTAGCAAGACCTAGTTGGAACGATGATTATTTCGTGCTTGACCACATTTAGATTGATACCGCAACAAAGATGTTTTTTTGTTTAGATTTTCCATAATCTACCAGAAATTAATACATTTATGAAAATGAAAATTCTATCAACATGAACACAAGATTTATAAGCATACAGGAAGATCCACAGCTCGAAAACACGTGGAACCAAAGTGTATGAGCCGTAAAAAATTAAATTGAAAAAATTACAAACCAATTATCACAATTGGGAACAAAAGATATCACAAGAAACGTGATAGAACAAAGATACCAGAATGTCAGTATAAGAACATACCTCGACGATATAAAAAAAACAACTTGACAACGTAGTTTATATGCTTGAAAATTTAGACGAGGCAGAACCAATGAAAGAGTAAGACAAGGAAAGTCAAAAAAATGGATTAAAGAACATATTGAGCGAGGTCGAAAACTAAAGAATTCATAATAGCTGATTTCCTTTGCAACTTAAGGTAAAGTTCACCAGCCTCCTCGTATTCTTCAGCTTCGAGCTTTGCCTTTATTTCATCGAGAAGAGAAACAATCTCTTTAGTTTTATTTTTAATGGCCAAGTTCGTAGTTTCGAAATCCATACGTAAACGATTTTTAAATTTTATGCTAAAGTAGAAGATAGCAAAGCCAAAAACAAGTAACCGACACAAAATCTATCAAAAGAAAGACAACAGAAATCATCACATACATAGCAGCCACAATTGTAATTGTAGCCTTCGCGGCGTCCACTGGTAATAGTCAAAAGAAAAAATTAAAAGCCAACATCGAAGAGTTGAAGATAGACCAAACACGCTACTGCTAGCTCTGTGCCGTAAAATATGCAAGGGAAACAATCATCCTAAAACAAAATATCATTATATTCGTATCCTAAACATGACGCTTATGAATGGCAAAGAATGTTGCAAGACCTTGAAAACGGTCAGAAAGAAAATAGCGGACGCCAATGGCATTCCATACGAACCGCTGGAATGCACGCATAAAGGCGATTGTAAGGGAACTTGTCCTGCTTGTGAAGCCGAAGTACGTTTCATAGAGAAGGAACTCAATGTGCGACGTCTGGCAGGCCAAAGTATTAAAATAGTCGGACTAGCGTCTTCTCTAATAGCCATGGCATCATGTTCTTCGAGTGGATCAAGTGAAGGAGCGGAGGCAGTGTCTTCCCAGCCTAGGCTTGAACAGGCTCTTATGGGCGATACCATTTGTGCGGATTTTAGAGATACGGTTGGGAATGATAATATGGAGGGAATCGTGGACGACGATTCAATGCCGCCACCACCTCCACCGCCGCCGTCAATTCCGTTTGTAATCCCTAATTTAGAAGGATTTGTTAGTCATAAATACCTAGATTCAATGAAAAAGAAGGAATTGCAAGAAAACACGAGCGATTCTGTAGCTATTAAAACAAACGTAGACAGTTCTTTTCAAACAGATAACAAGTAAAAAAGGCACGCCATTTAGGTGTGCCTTTTGTATTATCGGGTTAAGCTTCGGCTTATTCCTTGCTTGCAGCTTTCTTCTTGCCCTTTGTTACTGGTGCCTTTTCTTCTGCACATTCTGCAAAAGTGCCGTAACCAGTCTTCTTTACTTCTTCGTTACCAAGGTCGAGGTCGACCATGATTCTACCGCAGTATTCGCAAACGATAACCTTGTTGCGCTGTGCGATATCGATACGGCGTTGAGGCGGAATCTGGTTGAAGCAACCGCCACAAGCGTTTCTCAACACACGAACAACAGCCAAACCGTTGCGAGCATTCTTTCTAATCTTGTCGAATGCGTTCAAGTAGCGTGGTTCAATGAGGGCTTCGTGGTTCTTTGCCTCTTCGCGAAGCTTTTCTTCCTGCTGCTTGGTTTCAGAAACGATAGCTTCCAATTCCTCTTTCTTCTGATTGAGGTCCATTGTGCGGCCTTCAATCAACTGCTTTGTTCTTTCAAGGTCTTCGCGCTTGTCTTTTGCAACCTGCTGGAATTCCTTTATCTTCTTTTCGCACAACTGAACATTCAACTGCTGGTATTCAATTTCCTTTGCAAGGTTTTCGTATTCGCGGTTGTTCTTTACGTTGTTCTGCTGTTCGCTATATTTGCCGATGGCGCTCTTGTTTTCTTCAATTTCAAGCTTGCGGCTTTCTACATTGCTGTTTGCTTCAGCAATTTCTCTTTCCAAGTTGCTGACGCGGGTGCGAAGGCCTTCGATTTCATCTTCTAGGTCCTGAACTTCAAGTGGAAGTTCACCACGAAGAGTCTTGATTTTGTCGATTTCAGACTTGACCAACTGAAGGTCAAATAAAGCTCTTAGTTTGGCTTCTACGGAAATCTCTTTCTCCTTTTTCTCTGCCATACTTATAAGTATTTTATCGGATTTGTTTTAATTTCTGAATATTGAATTACAAATTTACTATTTTTTTCGTAAATAACATCAAAAAATAACTCTTTTGTAAATTGCTCGCTTTCGAAATGGCCTATGTCTGCCAAAACGGTATTGTTTTCGGCATCAAAAAACTCGTGGTATTTGATGTCCGACGTCATGTATATGTCGGCTCCCTTCAACTCTGCCAAGCCTAGGAATTCGTGGCCAGCACCACCACAAAGCGCTACTTTCTTAATTTTTTTACCTTTCAGAGGCGTATGCCTAATGCAACCAATGCCAATAAGGGCTTTGACGCGTTTCAGGAACTCTAGTTCGTCTTCTTCCGCTTCCAATTCGCCTATGCAACCCAATCCGGCATAAGTGTAGCCAATGTGGGTCTCGAACAGGTCGAAAGCCGGCGTCTCGTATGGGTGGCTAGAAAGCAATGCCTTTATGACCTTGCCCTTGTCGGCTGACTTGACGATGACCTCGAGCCTTTCTTCGGGTTCGGTGTGGCGTTTGCCTATTTCCCCACAGAACGGATTGCAGTCGTTTCCTGCCTTGAAGGTGCCGTTCCCTGAACTACGGTAGCTGCATTCGTCATAGGCGCCAATGGTGCCTGCTCCGGCATCGAAAAGGGTTTGTGCTACCGTTTCGGTGTACTCGCTAGGGACAAAGGTTACTAGCTTGTAGACGGTTTCCTCTTCGCCGGCAAGTGGCTCTATGTTTTTAAGGCCAATCTTCTCGGCAAGCTTGAAGCTGACGCCAGTCGGCATCTTGTCGAGGTTGGTGTGGCAGGCGTAGATGGCAATGTCGTTCTTTATGGCGTACATTGCGCAGCGCTGTACGTAGTTGCTGCCGGTTAGGCGTTTCAGTCCACGGAAGATGAGAGGGTGGTGGCATACCAGCATGTTGCAACCTTTCTCTTTCGCTTCTTTCAGCACGTCTTCTGTGCAATCTATGGAAATAAGGATGCCTTTAACCTCGGCATTGGCATCGCCCACTAGCAAGCCGCTGTTGTCGTAGCTCTCTTGGTAGCGAAGCGGTGCAAAGGCTTCCAGTTTCTTGGCTATGTCTCTAACGGTAGTCATGTGTTCTCACTTCTTTTCAAGGAGGACGACGTTCTCAACGTGGTGGGTGTGTGGGAACATATCCACCGGCTGAACAGCCTTAACGGCATACTTCACGTCAAGGAGGTTCAGGTCGCGTGCTTGGGTGGCAGGGTTGCAGCTGACGTAGACGATGCGCTGTGGTTCTGCATTCAAGATGACGTCAACAACATCGGGGTGCATGCCGTCGCGAGGTGGGTCGGTAATGATGACGTCTGGGCGGCCGTGCTTGCCAATGAAGTCGTTGGTGAGAATGTCCTTCATGTCGCCAGCGTAGAATAAGGTGTTGTCTAGCTGGTTGTTCTTTGCGTTGATTTTTGCGTCCTCAATAGCTTCTGGCACATATTCAATACCAATCACCTTCTTGGCTTGTTTTGCAACGAAGCAGGCAATGGTGCCGGTGCCGGTATAAAGGTCGTAAACCAACTCGTTGCCGGTTAGTTTTGCCAACGAACGGGCAACCTTGTAAAGCTCGTAAGCCTGGGTGGTGTTGGTTTGGTAGAAAGACTTTGGGCCAATCTTGAAGTGAAGGCCTTCCATTTCTTCTTCAATGAAATCCTGGCCGTGGAAGAGGTGTGGCTCCTGGTCGGTCAGTGTATCGTTGCACTTGCTGTTGATGTAATAGATAAGCGAAGTTATCTGTGGGAACTTCTCAACAAGGTGGTTCAAAAGAGCCTCTCTTGCTTCCTTATCTTCCTTAAAGAAGACAACGATGAGCATTACCTTGCCGTCGTGAGTGGTTCTGATGATGATGTTGCGGAGGAAACCGCTCTGTTCGCGGAAATCGTAGAACTCGTAACCATGTTCAACACCGAATTTTCTTATCTCGAGGCGAATCTGGTCCGACAATTCAGTCTGAAGGTAGCAGTGCTCAATGTCGAGCACCTTGTCGAACTTGCCCGGAATGTGGAAACCAAGGGCGTTCATGTCGTCGAAAACGGCACCGCTTGCTACCTGCTCGTTGGTCAGCCAACGCTTGTTCGAGAACGAGAACTCCAGCTTGTTGCGGTAGTACATGGTCTTTGCCGAACCCATGATGGGTGAAATTTCGGGTAGTTCTACCTTGCCAATGCGGGTAAGGCAGTCGGTAACCTGCTGCTGCTTCTGCTTAATCTGGTCTTCGTATGGCAAAATCTGCCATTTGCAACCACCACAAACGCCGTAGTGCGAACAGAATGGGGTGGCGCGTCGTTCTGAATATTTTACAAACTTAACTACACGGCCTTCCATGTAGCTGTTCTTTTTCTTGGTGATTTGTAGGTCGACAATGTCGCCAGGTACTGCATACTGGGTAAACACCACCATGTTGTCAACCTTGGCAAGCGCCTTACCTTCACCGGCAATGCCGGTTATTTCAATACCCTCCAACAACGGAAGGTTCTTTTTCCTAGGTGCCATTTTGTGTAAATTATTTTATTATAATGCAAAAATAACAAAAAATAGATGCTCTTTTTAGCTTGTAGACCATTCTTTTGGTACTTATATACGTCTTTTTTACTAACTTTGCACAAAATTCTAATAAGACTAATTTCTTATGCTAAAACAATTACTCCTTATTTCTGCTTTTGCAGGAGTGTCTTCAATGGCATTTGCTGACGACGATTTGCGTGCTACTGCACTTTCTGGTGCCGATGTTACTGCTAAGGAAAAAACTGTTGCAGACGCTGATGCTGATTCTGTTCATTGGAAATTCCCTTGTAAGGTTGGCTTGAATTTTGTTCAGACTGGTTATAACTACGCTTGGGTTGGTGCTCCTCATAGCACAATGACTTTCAGTGGCTATGCTGATTTGCAGGCTAACTATAAGAAGGGTAAGAGCATGTGGAACAACGAATTGTTCGCTGAATATGGCTTGCTTCACTCTGGTGAATTTAATGATGAAAAAACAAGAAAGAATCTTGATAATTTGAAGTTCACTTCACACTATGGCTACCGCGCAACACAGCACTGGTACTATTCTGCGCTCTTCGATTTCAAGTCTCAACTTTCTAATAGCTACGATTATTTCGAAGGTCAGGACGGTCGCGATTCTTTGGTAAGAAACTCTGGTTTCCTTGCTCCTGCTAATATGATTGCATCACTTGGTATGGACTATGTTCCTAACAAGTATGTTTCTGTTTATATTGCACCTCTGACTGGCCGTTTCACTTTCTGCAGAACCAGATCGTTGGGTGCTGCTTATGGTCTTCCTGCCGACGAATGGGGTTTGGCTGACAGACGTAAGATTGAAGCGGGTGCTTATTTGAGAGTGATTAACGATTTCGATATTGTTAAGAATATTCACTTCACTAGCAAGTTCGACGTATTTAGCCCTTATGCTTCTGCAAGACACGATGCACATGTGTTCGACCACATGGTTGCTACTTGGGATGGCTTGCTTACAATGAAGGTTACCAAGTACATCAATACCTCTTTCCGTTGGCAAATGTTGTACGACGACGCAATTCCTTGTGTTGAATACAACAAGGAAGGCGACGTGATTCGTACTAGAAATGCAAAGGTACAGTGGATGGATGCTTTGAGCATTGGCTTTGTATATAGCTTCTAATCCACATACGTTCAATACGAAATAAGTTAAAGGAGCAAGTCGAGAACACGACTTGCTCCTTTTTTTTCATTTTGTAGAGTTTGTACGCTTTCTTTTTCGTAATTTCGCATAATTAGTTTATTACAACTCGTAAATGAAGAAGTTTTTCGCATATTTGTTTCTGCAAACAGCATTGGCAATGCCGGGCTTTGCTACCGGTTCTTTCTCATTGACTTCTGCCGATGCCGTTCCTTACACCGATAGTTACATTAAGAGTACCGATGGCGCTTTGTCCGTCTACTTGGTAAATGCACTTGAAAGCGATGCTAGCCTTGAATTTGTTTCTGACCAAGATTCGTTATACGAATGCAAATGGTTCTCTTTTGACGAATCGGCTGAAAACTTGACGGAATTGACTGCTAACGTTTCGGTAAAGGCAGGAACTTCTAAACTAATGAATCCGGCTCTCGATAAGGGGTATGCTATTCAATACACTAAACCAGAGGGTGGGGAAGAGATGTATTATGTTTGGTTGACTAAATTTTTACCAATCAGCTCTGCCAAATGGTTAACCGACCAATACTATTGCAGCTATCTGCCAATAAAGATTTCACCGGTAATGACCTATATCCCTTTGTCGGGCTATGCCACAACCATTAAGCGTGAAGAGGAACTTACATACAACGTTTTCGAGTTCCAGTCGGGTAAACGCATTGAAAATAAAACCGAATTGGTGGTTGCTGACTCTATGTTCTATGTGGCCGACGTGCCTACTATGAACACGAGTTTCAAGTTGACAAATGCCGATTTCAATACCATTTTCGTTACCGATACTTTCCAGTCTTATGTGGTAAACGCATTCCCTAAAATTGTTACCGACGAGAAGGCTTTGAACGAAATAGACGAAAAGAATTTAGAGAAAGACGAGAATGGCAACGCCGTCTTGTATTTCAATTCAGGTTCTTCTTTCCGTAGCTCTGCTCCTTTAACCTTGCAGATTACCAGCAATATGAGCCCTACCGTTACCGAATTCCAGTGGCACTTTGCTGCCGATAGTTCTTTCAGGGGGGCTAAAATCTATTCTCAAAAGTCGTTGCAGAACATCTACAACTTTAATGAGTTGAACAGCACCGGTAAGCATTGGATTAAGCTCGTTGTAAAGAACTCTAAATCAGAGTGCGATCATTCTAGTGTGGCTCACTTCGAAATTAAGGGCTCGGAATTGTATGTGCCTAATACCTTCACTCCTAATGGCGATGGCACTAACGACAAGTTCATGGTGTCGTATAAGTCAATCACCGAGTTCGACTGTCGCATCTACAACCAGTGGGGTAGAAAGGTGTACGAGTCTACCGACATCACCGAGGGATGGGATGGCACCTACAAGGACGACGAGCTGCCTACGGGTGCTTATTTCTGTGTGATTAAGGCGAAGGGTGCCGATGGTAAGGAGTTCAACGAAAAGCAAACAATTAATCTGGTGCGTTCTTCTAAATAATGTCTTGGTGGAACGAAACTGTTTTTATTTTTTATTGTAAAAATAGGTAACCTTTTCAATTTTTTTCCTACTTTTGCACTGCAAAACGAGGTTTGCCCAAATGGCGGAATTGGTAGACGCGCTAGTTTCAGGTACTAGTGGCTTTACGGTCTTGCAGGTTCGAGTCCTGTTTTGGGCACTTAAATTCCAATTGCTTTATTTGGCAATTGGAATTTTTTATAGTAACTAGAATCATATGATAGAGTCCCAATTAAGAACAAAAGCTTTGTTAGTAGATGTAGCTCGCCAGCTCTTTGCTGAAAAGGGGTTTGGTGCAACTACTATGAACGACATCGCCTTAAAGTCGGAAAAGGGACGTCGTACCCTATACACCTATTTCAAGAGTAAGGATGAAATTTACACGGCCGTTATTAAGACCGAACTGAATCTTCTTTCCGACAACTTGAAGACGGTTGTGGCAAGAAAGGACCTCGATCCTGACGAAAAGTTGGTGCAGTACATCAATGTACGCATGGATGCTGTTAAGGACGTTGTGGTCCGTAATGGTGAATTGAAGGCTGAATTCTTCTTGAACATGCAGCACGTTGAAAAGGTTCGCCGTCGTCTCGATTTCCACGAAAAGAATATCCTGAAGGAAATCCTCATCGAGGGTATGGACAAAGGAATGTTCGAACGTCGCGACCCTGAATTTGCGGCAGTTTGTATGCACTACTGTTTAAAGGGTTTTGAGTTGCCTTATATCCGTGGCGAGTTCGACCGCATTAGCTTGCGTAAACGCGAACTTATCATCGATATGTTAATGAACGGCTTACGCCGTCGTCGTCGTCCTTAATTGTGTCTTAAATAGATTTTTCAAATAAATTTAGCGAGGAGGGTGTATCATAATGCAACATTTATGATATACCCTCTTTTTATGTTCGTGAGA
>JAKSKR010000051.1 GCA_024401645.1 Paludibacteraceae bacterium
TTGGCTGAAAGGCTAGTAACCATAACAAGGAAATCGGCAATGCGACACACGTCGCGTTGCCGATTTTTTCTTATCTTTGCCCTATATATTTCATCGTATGAAGATAGAACAACTCAACTGCTTCAATTTGCAGTTCATCACACACTTTAACGACAAGTACTCTTATCTCGATAGTGCCCGCCTTGCCCTGGAAGGGGGATGCAAATGGGTGCAGTTGCGCATGAAGGACGCATCGGACGAGGAGTTTGAATCGGTTGCCAACGAGGTCCTTCCGCTTTGCCGACAGCACGATGCCGTTTTCTTGGTCGACGACCGGGTTGAATTGTGTAAGAAGCTGGGTGCCGATGGGGTTCATCTGGGTAAGAACGATATGCATCCGGCTGATGCTAGGCAGATTCTTGGCCCCGATTTCATTATCGGCGGCACTTGCAATACCTACGATGATGTGTTAAGGGTGAAAGATGCTGTCGACTATATAGGTTGTGGACCTTTCCGCTATACCACCACTAAAAAGAATTTGGCCCCAGTGCTTGGCTTGAAGGGCTATACCGATATTGTTTGGCAGATGCGTTGCGAAGGCATTAATTTGCCTATAGTGGCTATTGGTGGCATTACTTGTGACGATATACCCGAAATTCTCAACACAGGTGTTAACGGCATTGCCTTGAGTGGCACCATCCTTAATGCCGAAAACCCTGTTGATGAAACAAAAAAAATTCTCGATGCCATTTACATGAGTCCTACTAGGGCTTATTTACGTGGCGATGTTAATGAAGATATTTAAAGGCTTAATATGGAAAATGTAGATAAGTCAAGAGGACAGGTTGCTTTGCTTACGGTAGATTTCCAATGTCTGCCAAAGTTAAACTATGCCATGCATCAGAATGGGGTGAAGTTGGTGAACAAGTTTACCATCACTAACAATACTGAAGCCGACATTACCAATCTGGTGGTTAAGGTTGAACCTTCCGACCTGTTTGCCGAAAGTTTCTCAACACTGATTGATGTGTTGCCAAAGAAACAGACCATCGAACTGTCGTCTTACGAATTAGTGCCGAACGCTAATTTCATTTTGCAGCTTACCGAGCGTTTAGAGACGACTTTGCATCTTTCGGTAGCGAATGCTAACGATGTCTTGTTCGAAGAAAATTATCCGCTTTCAGTCTTAACTTTTAACGAATGGCCGGGTGCGTCTATTGCACCAAGCCTTTTGGCTTCCTACATCACTCCCAATTCGCCGGCTATTGCCACTTTATTGAATAGGGCAGCGGCTATCCTTAAAGACTGGACGGGAGATAGTGCCTTAAATGGCTATCAAACCAAAGATGCCAATCGTGTAAGGAAAATGGCGGGTGCCATTTTCGAGGCGATTAGTGAACTCAATATTATTTATAGCGAACCATTGGCTAGTTTCGAGACCACAGGTCAACGCATTCGCTTGCCCGAAGACATTATGTCCTCAAGGTTGGCTACTTGTCTCGATACGGCTGTCCTTTATGCGGCTTGCCTAGAAGCTGTGGGCTTGTACCCTTTGTTGGTCTTGACCAGGGGGCATGCCTTTGCCGGCTTATGGCTGGTTGCCGATACGATGCCCGATGCTGTTACCGACGACTTGTCGTTCCTGTCAAAGCACATTGGTTTGAACGATATAGCACTTGTTGAAACTACATTGGTTTGCGATGGACACAAGGCTTCTTTCGACGATGCTTGCGATGCTGGTATTCACAACACGGCAAACAAAGACGATTTTGCTTGTGTGATAGACGTCGATCGTTGTCGTTTTGCTGGTGTTCGCCCGTTGCCTACCCGCATACTCGATGGTACGCAGTGGGTTGTTGACGTGAAGGCAGACGAAAAGAACGATGTTGTAGAACCTCAAAAAATCAGCCGTTGGGAAATTCAGACAACGGTTGCTGCCGAACCCACTAAACAGAATATATGGGAACGCAAGTTGCTCGACCTCAGCCTTCGCAACTCTTTGCTCAACTATTGCGTGACCAAGAAGTCTATTGTCCTTCTGGCTTCAAATGTGGCGAAGTTGGAAGATGCCATTTGGAAGGGTGGCGATTTCGACATTCAGCCATTACAGAAAGACATGGCTGTGCCTAAAGGCGACACGCCGTTTTACCTGCCGTTTAACGAGACTTCGCCTCTTGGACAGGTCCTCAACTTGCAGTTAGAGCACAAGCGCCTTTTCTCTATGTTAGACGAGGCGGACAACAAAGAGGCCTTGAAGGCTGTTTACCGTGCGGCGAAGGTAAGTATTGAAGAAAATGGTGCCAATTCGCTTTACTTGGCGCTTGGTATGCTTGAATGGACCGAGCCGAAGGTGGAGAAACCGCACTATGCGCCACTTTTGTTGGTGCCAATGGAATTGGTGCGCCGTGGTGCCGGTTATGCCTTGCGTGCACGTGACGAGGAAACTCTTTTGAATGTGACTTTGGTGGAAATGCTCCGCCAAAACTTCCAAATAACTGTTGGTGGACTCGATCCCCTTCCTACCGACGAAAGTGGCGTCGACGTGGAAATGGTTTTCGCCATCTTCCGCAATGCCATTATGGAACAGAAGGGGTGGAATGTTCTGAACGTGGCTGTCTTGGGCAATTTCTCGTTCAGTAAGTTCATTTTGTGGAACGATATTCACTCTAACCTCGATGCTCTTAAACAGAACAAGATTGTTAGTAGCTTGGTCAATGGTAGGTTAGACTGGGATATTTCCCCAATTACTACCGACGCTCGCCAACTCGACCATACCGTTACTCCTAGCGAGATGGCTTTGCCTGTTGGTGCCGACTCTTCACAGCTCGAGGCTGTTTACTCGGCGGCGTCTGGCAAGAGCTTCATCTTGCACGGCCCTCCTGGCACTGGTAAGAGCCAAACCATTACCAACATTATTGCCAATGCCCTTTACCAGGGTAAGCGCGTTTTGTTTGCTGCCGAAAAGATGGCTGCTCTTTCCGTTGTGCAAGAACGCCTGGCAAAAATCGGTCTGGCACCTTTCTGCCTCGAAATACATTCCAACAAGGCAAAGAAGAGCGACGTCTTGGCACAGCTGCAGGCTTCTACCGAAGTAACCAAGGTGAAGTCGCCTGCTAACTTCGAAGCCGAGGCCGAAAAGCTATTTAACCTTCGCCAACAGTTGAATGCTTATGTCGATGCGCTTCACAAGCCTTCTTTCTGTGGTGTGTCGCTCTACGAGGCCATCACCCGGTATTGTCAGGTAGAAACGAACGAGGCCGAGTTACTTTCAATTCCGCTCGATAAACTGCTTGCGGTTACACCCGAAAAGTTGAACGAATGGAATACTTTAATAGAAGAACTGATGGTGGTTGGTGGCAGTTGTGGCAATCCGGCTTCACATCCGTTAAGGTATCTTCATTTTAGTGCTTTCACGCCAAATCTTTCTGCCGATTTGAAGGACTTGACCGAACGTGCGGTAAATATACTGGAACAACTGAAACCATTGATGGAATCGGTTCCTTTCAATGTTTCTTCCAAATTTAAATTCGATGCCATGTTGCATTTGTCGAAGACTATTTCGCAAATGCCTAACATGTGTGGCTCTCTAGTCCTTCAAACCGATGTTAAGAGTAATAGCGAACATATAATCAGTGTATTAGAACGTGGAAGACGAGCACAGTCTATTTGCGACGATGTTCTAAATAAATACACAGATGGCGTATTCGCACTTCCTGCCGAAGCCTTAAAGCACGAATGGGAAGCGGCAGAGCAAAAATGGTTCTTGTCAAAATGGCTTGGTCAACGTGGTGTTTCCAAAAAATTGCAGGCCTTTGCAAAATCACCTAGTGTCGATGCGCCTAACGACCTTCAACTTATAATTGACTACCAAAACGAAAAGAAACAGATAGATGGTCAGCAGGGCATTCTTGCTATGTTTGGCGCTCACCCAACAGCTACTGTTGCCGATTGGGAGGAGATGCAGGCCATGCAGAAAGGTATTGCCGACATGCAGGAAGACCTCGTTGTCTTGGCTGCCGACATGAACGAGATGATGGACTTTAAGCAGAAACTGGCTGCACAGTTGGCCGATGGTTTCTCTTCGTTCTGTTCGTTTGGTGGAGCTGTTTACAAGAAGATGGCCGAATTGGCAAACCAACTCGAAGAGGTGAATGCTAAACTTCAGTCGGTTGCTGGCATGTACACCTTTGCGGTGGCAGATACTAACCTGCCTTTTGCAGAAGGACGTAAGGCGGCTCTCGTTGAGGTTGGTAGTAACTTGAACTTGTTAAAGGACCGTTACAATTACCTGTTGGTTCGCCGCAAGTTAGATGGGGCGCAAATGAATTTCCTTCTCGATAGGATTGAAACGGCTCCCGAAGTTCCGGTTTCTGAATGGAAACTCTTGTTTGAACGCAGTTTCTACCATGCTTTGGCCGATTACCTCTTTACCCAAGACGAAACATTGACGTTGTTCAAGGGCGATATGTTCGAGGCCAACATCAACCGTTTCCGCAACGTGAATGCCCAATATCAGGAATTGGTAAAAGCCGAGCTCTATGCCCGTTTGGCTGCCAAGCATCCCGATTTCTCAATCGAGGCTAGTGGCTCATCCGAAGTGGGTGTCTTGCAGAAGAACCTTCGCAACAAGGGACGTGGCACATCGTTGCGCGCGTTGTTCGACGAAATTCCGAACATGCTGTCAAGGCTCACACCTTGTATGCTGATGAGTCCGTTAAGCATAGCCCAGTACCTCGACGTGAAGAAACAGCCAAAATTCGACTTGGTCATCTTCGACGAGGCTTCGCAAATGCCTACCAGCGAGGCGGTTGGCGCTATTGCTCGCGGCGAGAACGTTATTGTGGTGGGCGACCCTAAACAGATGCCGCCTACCAGCTTCTTCTCGGTAAACAATGTCGACGAAGAGGCTGTTGACTTGAACGACTTGGAAAGCATCCTCGACGATTGCTTGGCGCTCAGCATACCGTCTAAATACTTGCAGTACCACTACCGAAGCAAGCACGAAAGTTTGATTGCTTTCAGCAATTCGCAATATTACGAAAGTAAGTTGGTTACCTTCCCTTCGCCCGACGATAGGGTTAGTAAGGTCTCTTTCGTAAAGGTCGATGGCCATTACGACAAGGGTAAGAGTAGGCAGAACAAGGCAGAGGCGCAAGCGGTTGTTGAAGAGGTTGTTCGCCGTCTTTCCGATGAGGAATTGCGCAAGCGTAGCATTGGTATTGTTACCTTCAATGCTGTTCAACAAGCTCTTATCGACGATTTGCTGACCGAAGTGTTTGCTAAAAATCCCGAACTCGATGCCTTTGCCAACCAGTGTAGCGAACCTTTGTTTGTTAAGAACCTGGAAAATGTGCAAGGTGACGAACGTGACGTCATTTTCTTCTCGGTGGGCTACGGTCCAGATGCAAATGGAAACGTCAGCATGAACTTCGGACCGCTTAACCAGGTTGGTGGCGAACGCCGACTGAATGTTGCTGTATCTCGCGCCCGTTACGAAATGAAGGTATTCTCAACACTCACTGCCGACATGATTGCCCTTAACCGCACCGGCGCTGAAGGTGTTCGCGGTTTGAAGGAATTCCTTTCTTTTGCCCAAAACGGCACGCGCACCCTTACCGAGGGCGACATGGCAACCATTCGTGGTTACGAGAGCATTTCCGACGTTATTGCCAATAACTTGAGGAACTTGGGGTACCAGGTCGATACGCAAGTGGGTTGCTCAAGCTTCCGCATCGATGTTGCTGTTATTGACCCTAACGATAAGGGACGTTATTTGTTGGGCATTTTGTGCGATGGCGATTCCTATTACAATTCGCAGACTGCCCGCGACCGCGAAATCTGTCAACCGGGCATCCTCAGTGGCTTGGGCTGGAATTTGTTGAAGGTTTGGACAATAGATTGGTGGGAAGATAAGCAAAAGGTCATTAACCGTATAGCTACAGCAATTGAATCAGCAAAAAAAGGTAAGTTGAAAGATGCAATGGCAAAAGCGCCTACCGTAAAGGAGGTCAAACTTGAGGCGGTTGTTGAAAACACATCTGCCGACGTGGCAGGTGGTGTTAGCAAGGTGCCTTACCAGCCTGCCGTGCTCGAATCTAACGACCGTGGGTTGGATGAATTGATGAATCCTGCTTCAAACCGTTTGATTATCAAACAAATTGAAACGGTTTTGAAATCCGAGGCCCCAATTACAACCGACTTGCTTTTCCACAAGGTGACGGCAGCCTGGGGGGTAAACCGAATCACCCAAAAGCTCGAGGCACGAATGCTCGACTTGCTCAACAGTGTTTCATGTAAGGCGAACCCGAATGCACGCCAGTTGGTGGTTTGGAAAGTGGATGCTGACGTTGCCGAATACAATACTTTCCGTACAGCGTCAGAACGCGACAGCTCTGATGTCCCTGTCGAAGAATTTGCTTGTGCTATGCGTTATGTGCTGGCACAGCAGGTGTCGTTGCCACTCGACGATTTGAAGAAACAAACTTCTTCGCAGATGGGCTTTGCCCGTGTGGGTGGAAATCTCGACGATTTGCTGATGCAGGCTTATGCCGTCTTGGTGCAACAGGGCAAACTTACCGAAACCGACGGACGAATAATGTTGGCACAAGACTAGGCCACACTGCAACTGCTTGGGTGTGCTTTTAAGGCATCTATGTGTCACTTTTGTTAAGAATAGGCGTAAATGCTCAAAGAAGTGTGTGTTTTTTTTGAACAATTTGGTTTTTTCTCCTATCTTTGTTAGCCTACTTCTGGGTACTTTAATGTCCTTATTGTGCCTTGTTGGGTGGTGTGGTGCCATCTTTTTATGCTTACCGAGAGCTTAAAGTGACACTTGCAGATTTGTAAACAATTAACAAACAATAAATTATTTAAAAACAAATTACATCTCTTATGTGGTTATTTAATTCTTCAATTGGTAAGAAGGTGCTCATGAGTGTTTCTGGTATCTTCCTTATCCTTTTCTTGACTTTCCATGCCTGCATGAACATGGTGTCTCTTTTCAGCTTTGAGGCTTATGATGCAGTATGTGAATTCTTGGGTGCTAACTGGTACGCATTGGTTGGTACATTGGTTCTTGCTGGTGGATTCTTGATTCACATGGTAGTTGCCCTTATCTTGACAAATGGCAACAACAAAGCTCGTGGTAACGATTCTTACGAAATTAACGGTACTGCTCCTGGCATCGAATGGTCTTCAAGATACATGGGTGTTCTTGGTGTTATCATCCTTGGTATCCTTTGCGTGCACATGGGCATGTTCTGGGCTAAGATGCAGTTGGTTGAATTGTTCAGCCTCGATCACGCTTCTTGCGTTATCGGTACTGAAACTGTAACAGTTGCTCCTGCAAAGGGTGCTGCATTCCTTCTTTACTGGTTCCAGAACCCAGTTGTAGTTGTATGCTACCTCTTGTGGTTGGTTGCTATCTGGTTCCACCTCACTCACGGTGTATGGTCAGCATTCCACACTCTTGGTGCTAACAACAACACTTGGTTGTGCCGTTGGAAGACTATCGCTAACATTTATGCAACAATCATCGTTTTGATGTTTGCTTCTGTTGTTGTTTACTACTGCTTCGTAGCAAATAGCGGTTGCGAATGTGTTGCAGAATACTTGCATAGCTTGTAAGCAAACCTTATAATTTTTCCTTATTTTATTAGAGAAATATATTTATTATGGCTACTATAGATTCAAAAATTCCAGAAGGCCCAATATCAGAAAAGTGGACCAATTATAAAGCTCACCAGAAGTTGGTGAACCCAAAGAACAAGCTTAAGCTCGACGTTATCGTTGTTGGTACCGGTTTGGCTGGTGCTTCAGCTGCTGCTTCTCTTGGCGAAATGGGTTTCAACGTTCTTAACTTCTGTATTCAGGACTCTCCACGTCGTGCACACTCAATCGCTGCACAGGGTGGTATCAACGCTGCAAAGAACTACCAGAACGATGGTGACTCTGTTTACCGTTTGTTCTACGATACAGTAAAGGGTGGTG
>JAKSKR010000052.1 GCA_024401645.1 Paludibacteraceae bacterium
AATCCCTTCATTTTTTCATCCTTGCCGAAAAGGGTTGGCTTTTTCAGTGCCATCCAGAAGTGGTGCCTTTTTTAGTTGCGGAGCGGAAGTTATGCTTAAGATGTTGTTTAAAAAACATATTAATAATGAGAAGGTTTGCATTGTAGCTATAACTGAAATCGACAAATCGTAATTTTCAGGTGATTTTTTTTGATTTATATCAATAATTTTATACTTTTGAAACCATAATAAACTATCGAACTCAATACTCAAACTCAAAATAAATTATGCTTATGAAGAGAATCTTACACTTGTTGGCGTCTGTTATGGTTTTGTTATCGATGTTAACCATGCCTATTGCTATTACTTCATGCAACAACGACGAAGATCTTACCGATTATTCTGGTGATATTAATCCTAACGATTTCGACTGGTCGAAGGTTGTTGAAGAAATTCCAGCAAAAGAAGGTGCTAAAATATATGCCATTAATGGTATTAATGCTTATACCATCATCGTAAAGTCGGCAAAAGACGGTTTGGTTTACCTCGATATTAATGGTACTGAAATCAAGTTGTCGCAAAAAGACGGATATGTATATGTCAGCACATCGGTAAGAGCTTGGACCGCAGAAGATGCTAAAGCATTGCCACGTGGTGTACTTCTTCAACTTAAGCCATTCTCAACTTTGCTTCAGTCTGGTAAACTTTCTACCGTTGCTACAGTAAAGAAGAACTCAACAGAGACTTATTTCGTATACGCAAATTAAGACGCTTTGTGTGGCCAGTTTAATGTTTGCAACTTGGCTATGCAATGTTTAGATATAGAGAGGGAAACTGGAAACGGTTTCCCTTTTTTTGTGAGCAGTAGAAAAAGAAAGTCTTGCCTGCATTCATTTGCACCAAAACGCTTAAAGTGCTAATTTTGCACTAATAGAAAACGATTTTACATTATGGCTCTAAATTTTAATGCAAACCACCATGGCTTGGTGCAAGCGGTGGTACAAGATAAACGTTCGTTGAAAGTACTTCGTGTAGGTTACATCAATGCCGATGCCCATGCACAGATGGAGGCTGAAAAGGTGGTTAAACTGTTCAACACGAAGACCAATGCGGTTGAAGTGGTGACTGGTGGCGAATATTTCAAACCTCTTGCTGTTGACCAGATACTTCCTAACGAAGATGGCACAGCCGTCGTTATTTCGGCTTTGCCTGAAGGCTCTACCACAGGTGCCGATACCTTCTTGGGCAGCAAGAATATTGAAGACTTGGCTTTCTTGACCGAGTTGCAAGACTTTATTGAAAAACGTTACCAGGAAATGCCCGAAGGCAGCTACACTACAAAGCTGTTTAAAAAGGGCGTGAACAAGATGTGCCAGAAGGTTGGCGAAGAAACCGTAGAAGCTATTGTTGAGGCTACCAACGGCACAAAGGAACAGTTCATTTACGAATGCAGTGACGTTATTTACCACCTTATAGTTCTGCTTACCTATAAGGGCGTACGCATTGAAGACCTTGCTCGAGAGTTGAAGGCTCGCCACAAGTAAACGGCGTCGTATAATACAAAAAACATCCACCATAGTGATAACACACTGTGGTGGATGTTTCTTTATAAGCAAAGAGGATATATCATAACCTAATGGCGTGATACATCCTCTTTGCCGTATTTTAGAGAGATTACTTATTTCTTAAGCACCTTTTCGAAACGAGTCAAGAATTCGTCGGCCTGTGCCATGCTCAAGCAGAGTGGTGGCAACAAGCGGATGGTGTGCTGACCAGCAACGCCAGTAAACACTTTCTGCTCGTAAAGAAGGTTTGAACGGATTTCCTTGATTGGTTCTTCGAATTCCAAGCCAATCATCAAACCACGTCCACGAACTTCCTTAATGCCCTTGAAGCCCTTCAACTCGTCGAGAAGGTGAGCACCAACCTTAGCAGCGTTTTCAATCAGGTTTTCCTTGTTCATGATGTTGAGCACCGAGATGGCTGCTGCGCAAGCCAAGTGGTTGCCGCCGAAAGTGGTACCCAACTGGCCAGGAACAGCCTTGAACTTTGGCGAGATGAGCATACCTGACATTGGAAGACCATTGCCGATGCCCTTTGCTACACTGATGAGGTCGGCCTTGATGCCAGCATACTGGTGAGCAAAGAACTTACCACTACGGCCGTATCCCGACTGAATTTCGTCGAGAATGAGAACGGTTTCGGTGTCGTCGCAAGCTTGGCGAAGGTCGCGCATGAACTGGTCGTTAGGAATTTGAATGCCACCAACACCCTGAATACCCTCGATGATGACGCTAGAGAATTCCTTGGTTGCCAATTTCTCGCGAACGGCAGCAATGTCGTTCAAGTCAACAAATTCAACTTCGAAACCCATGTAGGCAGCAGGGCTGAACTTAGGGTTGTCGGTAACGCGGGCGGCTGCGGTTGTGCGGCCGTGGAAAGAGTGGTGGAATGCCAACACCTTCTTACGTCCGTTGTGGAAAGAGGCCAACTTGATGGCGTTTTCGTTTGCTTCTGCACCCGAGTTAATGAGGAAAAGGCTGTAGTCGTCGTAACCACAAGTCTTGCCCAAAAGGTGAGCCAATTCAACTTGAAGGGTGTTGATGACAGAGTTTGAGTAGAAACCCAACTTTGCAACCTGTTCGCTGATAGCCTTTACGTAGTCGGGATGTGCATGGCCTACAGAGATAACAGCGTGACCACCGTAAAGGTCGAGATATTCTTGTCCTTTTTCGTCGTAAACGTGGCAACCCTTGCCGCTAACAACGTTCACATTGAAAAGAGAATAAACGTCAAATAATTCCATTTTTTATTCTATGTGTTTGTTTAGAATGCGTTTGCTTTAAGTTTGAGGCCCGCCATTTCGTCGATGCCGAACATGATGTTCATGTTCTGAACAGCTTGGCCGCTGGCGCCTTTAAGAAGGTTGTCGATGGTAGCTGTCACCAATAGCTTGTTGCCGTATTTTTCTACGTGAACCAATGCCTTGTTGGTATTGACTACCTGCTTCATGTCGATGGCCTTGTCGCTGTAGTGTGTGAATGCGGCATCGGCATAGAAGTCTTTGTAAACCTTAACGATTGCATCGATGTCAACATCTTCCGAAACCTTAACCACTTCGGTCGCGAAAATGCCGCGTGGGAAGTTGCCACGGTAAGGAATGAAGTCGATGTCTACGTCGAAGCTACCTTGAGTCTGTTTCAAGCTCTGCTTGATTTCAGGGATGTGTTGGTGCTGGAATGGCTTGTAGATGCTGAGGTTGTTGTCGCGCCAACTGAAGTGGCTGGTTGCCTGTGGCTTGAAGCCTGCACCTGTGCTACCGGTAATGGCGTTGACGTTGATGTCGTTGCCCTTCAACAAGCCAGCCTTTGCCAAAGGTAGAAGACCTAACTGAATGCAGGTTGCAAAACAACCAGGGTTCGCAACGTGCTGTGCCTTCTTGATGGCTTCGCGGTTAATTTCAGGCAAACCGTAAACATAGTCGTGCTCTGGAGCCGCAAGACGGAAATCTTGAGCCAAGTCTACAATCTTAACATTGGCAGGAATGGTGTGCTCGCTAAGGAACTCGCGACTCTTGCCGTGGCCGAAACAGAAGAAAACGACATCGACCTTGTCGAATGGCAACTGGTCGGTGAAAGCCAAGTCGGTTTCGCCAATAAGGCCGCCATGTACGTCGGTTATCTTGTTACCTGCGTTACTTTCGCTATGGATGAATGTAATTTCAGCTTCTGGGTGGTTGATGAGTATGCGGCAGAGCTCGCCAGCGGTGTAACCAGCACCACCAATAATTCCAACTCTTATCATGTTAGTTTCTTTAAATTGTTATTCTTAGTGCAAAGATAAGAAAAATAAAAAACGGATGCAGACATTTCCGCATCCGTCTATCTATTGTTAAAGACTTTACGAATTTAGATGTCTTTGCTTTCGTCCTTGTGGTTAGTGTAGTAAACACGAAGTGGAGTAGATGTGCACTTGATGAAGCCCTTAGCTTCGTCGGCAGTCCAGCCCTTAGAAGTTTCGCCGTATTCACCAAACTTGGTCTTAACAAGGTCGTCCTTAGAATCAACACCGATGGTGCTGAAAGAAAGCGGACGGAGTTCAAGGGTTACGGTACCGTTAACGTTACGCTGTGAACTTTCGAGCATAGCTTCAATGTCGCGCATAACAGGTTCCAAGTACTGGCTTTCGTGCAAGAACATGCCATACCAGTTGGCAACCTGGTCTTTCCAGTACTGCTGCCACTTGCTGAGGGTGTACTTTTCGAGGAACTTGTGAGCGCCAATGATAAGCATAGGAGCTGCAGCTTCGAAACCTACACGACCCTTAATACCGATGATGGTGTCGCCAACGTGCATGTCGCGGCCAATGCCATAAGCAGCACCTATTTCTTCTACCTTCTGAATGGCAGCGATCTTGTCGTCGTAGTGAACGCCGTTAACACCGCAGATTTCACCATTCTTGAATTCGATGGCAAGCACTTCGCTACCGGTCTTGGTAACCTGCTTCAAGTAAGCAGATTCTGGAAGGCCCTGTTTAGAGTCGAGGATTTCGCCACCGCAGATTGAGGTACCCCAAAGGCCTACGTTGTAAGAGTATTTCAACTTCTTGAAGTCAGCAGGGAAACCATGTTCGTTCAAGTAGTTAACTTCAAATTCGCGGGTAAGGTTCTGGTCGCGGGTGAGGGTGATGATTTCAACACCAGGTGCCATAACCAAGAAAGTCATGTCGAAACGAATCTGGTCGTTACCTGCACCGGTAGAACCGTGTGCGATAGCGTCAGCCTTAATTTCGTTGGCATAGCGTGCAATTGCCATACCCTGGAAAATACGTTCAGAAGAAACCGAGATTGGGTAGGTGCCGTTGCGGAGAACGTTACCATAAACCATGTACTTCAAGCTCTTGTCGTAGTATTCCTTGGTAACGTCAAGAGTAACGTACTGCTTTGCACCCAACTTGTAAGCGTTTTCTTCGTTGGTCTTAAGTTGTTCAGCGCTGAAACCGCCAGTGTTTGCGCATGCTGCGTACACTTCATAACCCTTTTCCTTTGCCAAGTACATCACGGTGAACGAGGTGTCGAGGCCGCCGCTAAATGCGACTACAACTTTTTTCTTTTCCATTATATTATTCTATTTATTCTGTTCTTTATTCAAATTAGTGACATTCGTTCTCCTCATGGTCTTCCTGTGGGAAACCGTTAGGGAAACGATCTTTGATGATTTGTTGAACCAAGTCGCGGTCAGTAGACATTTCTTCGTCAGCAATCATCTTGCTACGCTTGTTCTCAGGGTCGTAGAGCATGCCGGTGCAGATGCAGTAGCGGCGTTCGGTACGAACAAGGACGTCGTGGTTGATGCAGCCCTCGCAACCGCGCCAGAATGTCTCGTCGTCGGTGAGTTGTGCGAAGGTAACAGGAGTGTAGCCGCAGTCGGTGTTAAGTTTCATGACAGCGGCACCAGATGTCAAACTGAAAATCTTTGCCTGTGGCCAGCGTGCTCTTGCTAGTGAGAAGGTGACGTGCTTAATGCGTCTTGCCAACCCGTGTCCACGGTAGCTTTCAGGTACAATCATACCCGAAGTGGTCACATAGTGTTTGCCACCCCAAGTTTCAATGTAACTGAATCCTGCGAATTTGTCGCCATCGAGCGCAATTACTGCTTTACCTTTGCGCATAAGGTTTTCAACATACTTGGGATTACGCTTTGCAATACCAGTACCTCTAACCTTAGCGGCTGCGGTAATGGTTTCAAGAATCTCGTCGATGTAGTGGATGTGACTCTCGTCGGCAATCATTAATTTGATGTTGTCCTTAATCATTTCCTGCTCTTGAAGAATTTATTTTATCAGTATCGTGTTGTTGTTTTAGTCTAATTAGCGGTTGCGGAGTGCAGGGATGATGGTTGAAAGCGCTTCAAACACGTCATTCTTGTTCAACCCTTCCTTTATTACACCTATAATGGTGTCTTCACCTGCAACGGTGCCGATGATGACGTTCGGTATGCGTTCGTCAATTTCATAAGCTAAACTACTTGCGTAGCCCGAACGTGTGTGCAGTACAACGTTGTTGCCAGAAAAGTCAATCGTTGTCAATGAGTTGGCAAGAAATGCATTATGGTCATCGTTGCTTTTCAACTCGGCAGGCAACTTGTATATATATTCGCCCGAAACATCAGGCGTTTTTGCAACCTTCATTTGTTTCAAGTCTCTAGACAAGGTGGCTTGAGTGAGATTGAAACCACGTTCAGATAGCAGTCTCAATAAGTCCTCTTGGCAGCTGACTGTTGTAGAAGAAATAATCTCCTTGATTGCTGCAAATCGCTTAATCTTGTTTTTCAATTTTGACTCAACGTATTTGTTTATCAAATGAATATACAGCGGATATTGCCTTTTTGGGCATATTTATTCGCTTGGGGATGGCAAAGTTAAATTCAAAAGTTGAATAAACATAATAAAAAAGGTATATTTTTTTGTATTGGCGTGAATATTCATTCAAATTTTGTATTTCGGGTTCGTCTCTGTATTTTTGTACCATATAATATATTACAAAAAGAATGGAGAAACTTACTTTAATTAAGGTTGGAGGCAAGATTGTTGAAGAAGAAGCTTCGTTGGCTAGCTTGCTGAAGGAATTTGCAAAAGTTGAAGGCTTTAAGGTCTTGGTTCATGGCGGTGGACGTTCGGCAACTGCCCTTTCTACAAAGTTGGGCATAGAAAGCCAAATGGTAAACGGACGTCGTGTTACCGATGCTGAAACCTTGAAAGTGGTTACCATGGTATATGCCGGTTTGGTAAACAAGAATATCGTTGCACAGTTGCAAGCGCTTGGACTAAATGCGTTGGGCTTGACTGGCGCCGACTTGAACTATATGCGTAGCGATAAGCGTCCTGTTAAGGAAGTTGACTATGGTTTTGTTGGAGACCCAAAGGAAGTTAATTCCGATTTGTTGGCTGGTCTTATTGCCCAGGGAGTGGTGCCTGTGTTGGCTCCTATCACCCACGACAAACAGGGACACTTGCTCAACACAAATGCAGACACCATTGCTGGAGAGGCAGCAAAGGCGTTGGCTAAACACTTTGACGTCACATTGATGTACTGCTTCGAAAAGAAGGGCGTGCTTAGCAATCCGGATGATGACGATAGTGTTATCCCTGTAGTTGATGAAAAATTATTCAAAGAATATGTAGACAACGGCACCATTGCTGGTGGTATGATTCCGAAGATTGAAAATTCATTGGCTGCAGTAAAAGCTGGTGTTAAACAGGTGGTTATTACCCAAGCTAGCGACATTGCTGCTGGTACGGGTACTGTTATTAAATTGTAAGTTGTTACATATTTAATGTATATAGGCTGTTTGAACCTTATTGTTCGGACAGCCTTTTTTCGTTTCTCATATTGCTGTGCAGTCCGACGTTAAAACCTCGGGTAAATCTTCATGGCGTATTCGCGCACGCGCATGACTATTTATGTCGCGGGGCTCCTGTTCCATCTGCGCTAATCTAGCAAGGGTTTCCCATGGCGTTTGTCCCGCACGAGCATGACTATCTGTCGCGGTGTGGGCTCTGTCCTGCTACATAAAAGCGGACGGAATGCAGCACCGAGTCGTCCAATGTCGGAAAACACAGATAAGGATTATGGAATGTGTCCCGCAGGAGCATAACTAATGTCGCGGTGTGGGCTCTGTCCCACCGCAATCCTCACCGGCGGGGCTCCGTCCCGCCACCCGACAGGCAAGCGCTGAAGGCGCGGCATCCTCCAGCCGGGTGC
>JAKSKR010000053.1 GCA_024401645.1 Paludibacteraceae bacterium
TTCACACCCATTAGCAGTAGAAATACAATGCTATTATTGCCCTTGATGGCTTGAAATCTTGTATTATCTACGTTAGTTTGGTCTATTTTAGCTTTATTAGATCTATGTTTCTTCTTTTTCATCTATAGAATAATCTAAGAAATTGTTTAAATTTAATTCAAAACTAATTTGAGAGACCTAAAAAAACTCTCTAAATACACTTAAAATATTGATTATCAGTTTGATAAGTGAATAAAAATTCGTAACTTTAAATGTATGAAAAATAAAGAAATGAACAATTATCCAACAAATCTCACCGATAATCAGTGACAAGTTATAGAAAAGTTTTTAGATGTGTAAGAGCGAAAACGAAAATACCCTCTTAGGAACATTCTAAACGCAATCAATTACCTCCTAAAAACGGGTTGCCAGTGGAGGATGCTCCCCAAGGATTTCCCTCCTTATAACCTCGTTTACTACTATTTTTCCAAATGGAAGAACGAAGGTGTTTTTGAGGATCTGTTCATCAAATTGCACATCTGGTTACGCACCATATTGGGCCGTGCGGAATGTCCTAGTTTGGGTCTGATCGATTCCAGAAGCGTCAAAACATCCCACCACGTTGATAGATGCAGAGGCATTGACGGCAACAAGAAAATCAAGGGCCGGAAACAACACTTAGTCGTTGACACGTTAGGAATTCCACTTGCTGTCGTAGTCCACGAAGCTAATATTCACGACAGTGTCAGTGCGTTGCAAGTATTTGAAGATATGAGGTTTAAGTTTCCTCGCCTTGCTAAAATCATCGCCGACGGAGGCTATCGGGGACAACAATTATCTGACACATTAAAAGCCACATTGGGATGTGATTTGGAGGTGGTGCTTAGGCCAGATGAATGTCCATCTAAATTTCAGGTTGTTCCCAAGCGGTGGATTGTCGAACGGTCATTCGCTTGGTTGGAAAACTTCAGAAGGCTGGCTATCGACTATGAGTTTCACGCGGAAACAGCAGTGTCAATGATTCAATTAGCCTTCTGTTTTCTCATGCTTAACAAAATATTTCAATGAAATTTAAACAGCTTCTAAGAAGCTGTTTAAATTCTTACGAACACATTATAAACTGTTCCTCGTTAGTTAGATTAACCTTCGTAATCTTCCTCATCGTCATCATCATCGCCGTCGAAGCCAAAGTCGAAACCAAGCAGATCGTCGACAACCACATCTTCGGGAGAAACAGGAACATCGTCGTCGCCAATGTAATCCATCAGCTGTCGGCGTTCGCGTTTGGTAGGACGTCCCGTACCACGGTCACGTCGTCCGTTGATGCTGAACTTGGTCATTTCCAAGATTTCGAGCTGTTCGGCAGGTGTAACGTTCTCCATGAATCCGGGAACGAGTTTCGCCCCCATTCTGTTTTCCGACAACGCCAAAACCTTGAAAGAATAAGTAACAGGCGGACGTTTAACCTGAATGGTGTCGCCAACACGAATTTCGTGCGAAGGCTTAAGGTTATTGCCATTACGGGCAATGCGCCCCTTCTTGCAGGCATCGGCAGCCATGCTACGCGTCTTGAAAAGCCTAACGGCCCATAGCCACTTGTCGATACGGACAGACTGTAGTTCTTCTTTCATAAATGTATGTTTTTACTTGTTGTTGAACTGAGTCATGGTCAACTCAAGTCCAGCCAAACAGAAGCTCTTAATGATTTCGATAGCAATGTCGGCACGGGCAGGGAAAGCCGCAGCCTCTTCGGCCGAGAAATTGCCAAGCACGTAGTCAATCTGCTGTCCCTTGGCGTAGTTGCCGCCAATGCCGAAACGAAGACGTGCATACTTTGCCGTGCCAATCATGGCCTCGATGTTTTTCAAGCCATTGTGTCCACCGGCGCCACCACTACCCTTTAGGCGTAATGTGCCGAATGGGATGGCAATATCGTCGACCAAAACCAAGAGATTTTCAACCGGAATTTTTTCCGCTTGCATCCAATAGCGTACGGCATTGCCGCTGAGATTCATGTATGTATTGGGTTTCAGCAACACCAGTTCTGCGTTCTTAACCCTGCACTGGGCAGTGGCACCGTAACGGCCCTCGTTAAAAACAATATTGGACGCCTTGGCAAAGGCGTCCAATAGTTTAAAACCTGTGTTGTGGCGGGTGTCTTGGTACTCAGCTCCAATGTTACCCAAACCCACAATCAGATATTTCATGCTTATAAAGCTAAAATATTATCAGGGGATTACTTACCGTTCTTAGCAGCAGCCATAGCAGCAGCAGCAGCACGAGTAGGCTTAACAGTGATAACAACGTTCTGAGGGTTGTCGAGCAATTCGAGGTTATCGAAGCTCAAGTCCTTAACCTGGATAGACTTGTTAAGACCCAAAGTTTCAACGTTGATCTGAAGAGTTTCAGGGATGTTAGTGTAAAGAGCCTTAACCTTCAAGCGGCGAACGTTCTGGATGAGCTTACCACCGGCCTTAACACCTTCAGCGTGACCAACTGACACAACTGGAACCTTAACAACAACTGGCTTGCTGTCAGTTACTTCAAGGAAGTCGATATGAAGAATGGTATCCTTAACTGGGTGGAACTGAAGTTCCTGCATAACTGCCTTGTAAGACTTGCCGTCGATAGTAAGTTCTACAACGAAGATTTCAGGAGTGTAAACGAGCTTACGAACATCGTTTGAAGTTACTTCGAAAGTAGCGATAGTCTTGCCGTTTCCGTAAAGGATGCAAGGGATGTTACCGTTAGCGCGAACTGCCTTAGTGGCCTTCTTACCCAACTCTTTTCTAAGAGTACCGTTTAATGCAAATGATTTCATTTGTTTGAAAAAATTTAATGTGTTACTAAAAATTAAGTAATGGCTTAATTTCCCATCACACTCTCCGAATTTCTGAGCCGAACCCGGAAAAGCGGTGCAAAATTAGAGAAAAAAACAGAAACAAACAACTTTTTCCCCGGCGAAGTAATAAAAAAAACTTATCAAGGGCACGTTGTCGGATCAAAGGACATCTTTGTGAATTTCTATGGTGTCGGTAGCATATTCCGTGCTATATAGAAACTGTGCTATTCCACATTGTAAAGTTTGTCCTTCGACTTCACGGTGTAGGAGAAACGGAGTTCCTTCTTCTCGCCCGGCTTTAAATTGAGAACCCACGTCAGCTTGCCTTCTTCGGCATTGACCTTTGCCCCTCCGTTATTCACCAATTCCACCTTCACGTCGCTGTTGGTAGAAACTGGGTACTGGTCTTCGACCGAAATTCTGACAGCGGTCTGCTTGTTGTTCTTAATGGTTATCTGCCAGTCGCGTTCTTCCTTGTTCGAGGTCTTCAGCAAGTTCTTCGAAGAATAGGTGCGCATATCCTTGCGTTCAACAGCCAACTCCTTATCTACACCCACCGAAAGCAAGAGCGTATCCTCGGTCTGGCGGGCGTTGATGAAGCTTTCGCCCATGAACATGTTGTTCAAGAAAAGCTTTACTGCGCCATCTTGCAAATCCAAGTCTTTCCAGTTTGGAATTGACGCTACCAGATAAACATCTTTCGACAACTTTGGAACGGCATGATAGGTGTATTCGGCATTGATGTTAATATCCTCGACCAGCATTTCGTGGTCGGCGCCATCGTCGGGAACGGAATTCTTACCTGGAACGGGACTTACCACATTACGATACAACATTTGCGGAACATTATTGTTGCCGCTTGAGCTGAACAACTCGTCGGTCCAAACATTATTGACCGCCAAACGGTTTTGAGAAATGTAGTTGGAATAACCCAAGCCAACAGATTTCTCGGCCACCTGCGACTTGCGGCTACTTAACTCCACGTTACAGATTTTCACATTCTTACCCATCACACGGTTGCTGACCGAACGGGTATTCTTATAGGAATAGTCGACATTTGAGCCCGAAGGAACCAACAATTCGTAAAATCCGTTTTCATCTGTTTCGGTCTTATAATCGCCACTGGTCACCAATGCGCCTTTCAATGGAGCCTTGTCGTCGCGTACCACACCCAACACCTTGACAAATGTCTTCTGTTTCTCTTGGACGTTAGGCTTTAAACGATTGTAGGGCAACTCGTAACGCAACAACTCCGGTTTCTTGTTACTAATGGTCGGATTGTTCTGTGAGAGCAACAAATCTACATCCTTCCACCCCTCTTTGCTGCCCTGGCTGACATACGCCTTCTTCACCAAGTGCAAGGAGTTGTTTTTCTGCAAGATTCGGGCTTCATAGAAAGGCATCCACGAAGCTTCCTCCACAAAGTACTGTATTTCAAGTTCGCAATTACCAGCAGAAGCTGCCTCGAGCGAAACAAGCAAACAGCTCTTGGGTTCTATCTGCTTTTCGGTCTGCAAGTTCATCTGTTGTTCACCAATATTGAGTTCTTCCTGCAAGCGGTCAATCTGTTTTCGGTAGCCGTACTGCAACGTCACAATATTGGTCAGGTCGGCCCTGACATAAGAGGTTACGCCCTGCAAGGTAGAAGCCGTAAAGCCTTGGTTTCCACCAATATTGTCACTCTTCAACAACAGGTTACGTTCCTTGTCGAGCACATCGTGCTTGTACTGGTAGATATCGATAGAATCGCGCAAGAGCATATTCCTATCCGACAATTTTCTTATTTCGGAACCAATAGCCTTGCGGTTTGGCACTTCCACGTCGTACTTTACGCCAACCAGCGTTGCATTGCCACTCTTCACCCCCACTTGTACCGATTTCTGGTCGAGCTGTGGCGTCAGTAACGGCACCTTTATTTCGTTCAGGCCATTTTTCAACCTTACCGACACCTTACGGCTGACCATAGCCCCCTCGGGGTAAACCATAACCGAGCTTATTTGCGAAGTTGCTTCTGTTACTGCCATAAGTTCTGCGGGCTGCAACAGGGTTGCGCCAACAACTGCAGACAACAATATATTGTTAATCGTTTTCATATTCATCCTCGTCTTCTAAAAATTCTTCAATATCGTAATCTTCAGCGTTCTTAACCGTCACCTGATAGGTGTAACGCAGTTCCTTCTTCTCGCCCGGTTTCAGGTTGAGCTTCCACCTCAACTTGCCCGAAGATTCATAATGCTGTGCGCCACCAGCATCTATCAAATCGACCTTAATGCCCTTCTCCCTTGAAACAGGGTAAAGGTCTTCCACCTCGAGGTCAACACAGGTCTGTTTGTTGTTTTTCACCACAATCTGCCACTCTCTGGTCACCTTATCTTTCAGGTTCAGCAAATGTCCCTTTTGGTTAGAATTGACCAAACGGCGTTCAATAGCCACATCGTCGACCCTAGCTACCGAGAAAGTCAGCGTATCGAAAAAATTATTCTGTTCAATATAAGACTCGCCAATATATGTGTTATTCTTGAAAACCTTCACTTTACCACTTTGAAGTTCGTATTTGGACCAATTTGGAATAGTGGCCAGCATATACACCGCAGGCACCAATTTAGGGGCCGCATAATAGGTATAGGTTACCGGTATCTGCTTTTCGTCCAAGAAGGCCTCGTGTTCTGCCCCATCGGCAGGAATAGAGACCTTGTCCTTTGTTTCGGCCGTATAATCTTGCAACTTGGCACTTACCGAATTTTGGAAAGAAGCATTACCGTTTCCCTTCCTTGTGGAAATAATAATTACACCATTAGCCGCCCTACTGCCATAAATGCCAGTTGCAGAAGCGTCCTTCAAGACCTCCATGCTGACAATATCGCCAGGATTAATAGATGCCAATGGATTTGAGCCACCACCCGCAGGCATACCGTCAATAACGTAAAGAGGTTCACTTGCCCCATTAAGGGAAGACATACCATGAACTTTAATTGTTGCCTGACGTCCTTGACGTTTATTATCGGAAGCATTACTAGCCATCACGCCAGGCACCCTTCCCTTCAACGCCTTATCGATAGAAGCCTGTGGATGAACTCCATATTTTTGTTTTATAACAGTCACCACTTCTAAATCTTCAACATCTTGTTCTTCAAACACGACATTGAGTCTGCTCATACCACCTTTTAATACGTATTCCTTGGTCTTATAGCCTAATAATTCAAACACAAGGGTTTGTCCGGGACGCACTTCAATACTATAGAAACCATTATCGTCTGTTTCCACCCCTTCATTGGCGCCCTTAATAAAGACAGAGGCACCAGGAAGTGTTCCCGACTGGTCTTTCACATAACCAGAAACGATTTCAGCACGTCCTGTAATTTTTGCATAATTCTTTGACGCATCTTTATCCAGTACAACGTTTTTGACCATAACATTGCCCTTTGAAACCACTTCGGTGGCATCGTTGTAACCGGAAAAATGATACAGCAATCGTGCACCTTCTGGCGCCAACAACTCGTAATAGCCGGTACTGTCGGTTTGTACGGTTTTCTTATTCCTATTGCACGACACCAAAGCCCCGTTCAACACCCCAATGCCGTCGCGCACCACGCCCATCACCTTCACCATGGCCTTACTCTCCTTTTTTGTGGTAGAATAATCCTCTGGTCCGTCTGGCAAAGTGTAACGCAGCAACTTTGGCAACGTGTTATTTTCGGTTGGATTGGTTAAAGTAACAGTCAAAGGAACGTCCTTCCAGTCTTCTTTCGACGTCTGCCTAACCTGCACCTTGCTCATCAGCTGCATAGAAGAAAGCTGGTTATCGTCGAGACGAATTTCGTAGAAAGGTTTCCAAGCCGCATTCTTTACCAGATACTTAATGCTGATTTCGGTTTCGGCAGCAGCAGGCGCCACCAACGTAACACTTACCACGCCGTTCTGCTTGTAGAGCTGCTCGTCGAGCAACGCAATTTCTTGCGCCACCTGTTTCAGTTCCTTGTTGTAAGTTTTGGTTGCCTTGTTAATGCCGTACTGCTTGTCGCCAATCTCGTTCAGGTCCTTGCGTAAGAATTCAGCTACGCCCTGCAAACGAGCAGCATCGAACCCCTTATCGCCCCCAATGTTGTTGTTCTTCACCAAAACATTGCGTTCGCGTTCGTAGACGCCATTGTATTCTGCCAACAAGCCAAGTGAATCGTTCAGCAATTCCAACCGTTTAGCCAACGAATCGCTGGTTGCCGCCAACACTAAACGTTGTGGCATCTCAAAATCAATGTTCACACTACCCAACGAGACGTCGAGGTTAGACACACCAACCTGCAATGAATGTTGATCGAGTTCGGGACTGACAAACGGTATCTTCACTTCCGTTACGCCAGATGCAAGTTTGACACGCGCCTTACGTTCTACCAAAGCGCCTTTCTTGTAAACCGTAACGTTCACAATATCGGAACTGGCTACTATTGGTTCAGCCAACGCATTGGCACCCATCAAACAAAACAAACCTAGTATAATTAGCCTATTCATTTGAAGTTTAAACATTTTAAGAACATACCAAGGAAACCCTTGGCTATGCATCTTTATTCATTAATAAAAAAACAGCTTCTAAATTGGTGTTATTACAAATGATACACTCTATAGATCAAATATCGATAAAATTTACACAATGGCAACATTATTCATCCTCCATTATTCGTTATAAAGTCATATAAGAAACTGTTTAAATTTAATTCAAAACTAATTTGAGAGAGAAAAAAAATCT
>JAKSKR010000054.1 GCA_024401645.1 Paludibacteraceae bacterium
TTTCTTACGAATTGATCACTTGAATTATAATCTACAAAAACCATTATTCGAACATATTATGAAGCCGCTTAATAATTTTACGAAAGATTTCTTATTGGGCCTTGTATGGATCTTTTTTTGTCTATTTTATATGGTTTTACAGTCACAATGGAGTTTCCATCGCTCCTTTCTAAACCATTCAAACTATCCTAAAAAACTCTCAAAAAATTCGCCAATAAAAAAATTAAACAGCTTCTTATTCTTTCATTGCCTTTTTCTTCATCACAGCACGAATGGTTTGACCAATGTAGCGGCTATTGCCATAGTTGTTGAAGTTGCCAGAAATGAAACTGAAGTCGAAAGCCGATTCGCAGCTATTGGGGTCGAGACTCGACGTCCAGTAGTCGCCATAGTCACCCACACTGTAGAAACGGTCAGATCCCTTATAACCGGCTGCTGGGAAGAAAATAGTCTGTCCGTTTTGTTTAGAGGTTCCTACACGTCCGGCAACGCCCGTATTGTTGTAGTTTGGCGTCCAAGCCCACGTACAGCCCTTAATAAGTTCGTTGAACTGCGCCATGGTAGGAATGCACCAATCGGCACCCCAGCTGGCCGTAGCCGCATCGTCTTCAGGAAGAAGCACCAAGAGGCTGTCGACCTTACCAAAGGTTTCGTGAATATTGTATTTGGTGATAGAGATAGCGCTACCCTCGCAATAGCGGTATGAGTCCCAAGTAAAAGTGTCCTTGGCTGCCACCTCGCCCCAAGCATAGTATTTGCCATTAATATTAGCACTATCGGCGCCCAGGTTATCGGTAGCCCACAGCGTACCGCTTGGCAACTGCAAATCGACATAGGCATGTGCATCATTCTTCTGTTGCTCAAACTGCGCATTACAAGGCAAGTTAAAAGCCATTAAGCAACAAACAGAGCCTATTAATAGTTTAGTTCTCGTCATAAGTTTTTCTAATAGTTATGCAAAGATAATAGGTTTATTCGAAACAAATTGAGTTTTGATAGTTGTAACGCCCTAAAAAAATGATGGACCTAAAACAATGCGAGGCAACAGGCCAACGCCCACTGCCCCGCATTACTTAAGGTTCAGGTCTAACACGCCTTTTTTTGTAAGGCCAACAAACATTGCTCAATTAAGAAGGTGTTTCAGTATTTTACAACAGCCTCTAAAGAGTGAACATAAATGTTTCCTTATCGTTGATGTGGGCAATATAAGAACCATGTTCCCAAGCTGAAAAATCGAGCGTTTGAACATTTTCATTATAAAAGACCACACAGCCATTTGCATCAGAAATGACTAATTTAGACTGCTTACAAAAACTCAACAGATTGTCTTCAAAAGAAAGACAATTGGCTTTAGGTTCTGCACTGCTTGAAACCTCTTCAGTGCTAACAACATTGTTTGCTGTGGCATTTGCCATTGCTATTACAGAGAAAATAGCTAAACAAATTTGCTTCATAATATTACCTTTTTATATTCTTTTTTCTGACACAAAAATGGGCAATATTTAAATCACCTGCAAGCATTTTCCCATCTTTTTCTTGTACTTTTATTACAAAACAATGTGATAATTAGACATTTATAAAATTTCCTTGACATAGGTCAAGAAAATAGAATTTATACATTGAACCGTATATTTATAAATGACATTTCTATAGAAGGGCAGAACCCTTATTTGCAGAGCCTGCTACCCAAAGCATGCGCAAACCTATGATTGTAAAACCAAAACACATAGCCCAAAGCCGCACATAGCAACAAAGGCAAAATAGACACCTTGGGTTCGGAAACCGCCATACATAACACAGCAAAATTGGCATAAGGCAAACAGACAACAGCTGTAACCAAACCAGGCACATAGCCCCTAACTGCCATGGCTTGAACAACATGCATAAAGAAATGGGCCGAATAGGCAATAAAAACCGCCAACCAAAGGTACTTGGCAAATGCGCCATTTAACAAGAAATAGGCCGTAACAAAGGCCACCACCAAGAACTCTTCGGCAATGGCAACAGAAAATGCCTTGGTATTGAAACCAACCATCTTGTCGAAAATAGCCTTCACCCTTGGATTATTGGCTCCAAGGTTGTCTTTATATGTATTTATCCATCGGCGTTGACTGCTCAATTCCTCCATCTCGTGAAGGAAAAATACAAATGGAAATAAAAGTACAAGAATAAATAAAACGTCGTTCATACCAAAGATTTACAGAGATGCAGTTGAAGGTTCGACATGAATGTAGATTTGTGCCATTTCGCCAAAACGATCGTACAATAACCTTTCGGCTTGGATGGTCATTTCGTGACTGACGGCTACGGTGATGGATGGTGCAACCACGATGTGAACGTCGATGATGACGCTCTGTCCATTCTTACGCGTCTTAAGGTTGTGCACGTCTTGAATGCCGCTTACCGACATGATGAGTCTACTGATTTCCTGTTGTTCGGCTTCGGGCAAAGCCGCCTCCATTAGTTCGTTCATGGCACCAGATGCCATCTTGAAAGCGACAATGAAAATGAAGACACTGATGAGGCAGCCCGCCAACGGATCGAGCACCACCCACTTATCGCCTAAAAAAATGGCACCGGCAATACCTAAAAGCGAACCGACCGAAGAAATGGCATCGGTGCGGTGGTGCCACGCATTTGCCACTACCGCTTGGCTATTAACCTTCTTCCCCACCCTTGCCGTAATTTGGAAGAGCCCCTCCTTAACGGCAATAGAAAGAGCTGCCATGTAAAGAGCTATCATTGTAGGCTTGCCCAACTGTTCGCCAGCCAGGTAGCGCGAAACGGCATCGATGCCATTAAACAGCAGCTTAACGCCCACAATGAGCAACATGAGGCTAACGATGAGGGTTGCCAACGTCTCGTACTTGCCATGACCATAGTTGTGATCATCGTCGTGCTTTTTAGAAGAAACGCGCACAAAGAAAACGACAATAAAATCGCTTACAAGATCGGAAAGAGAGTGAATACCGTCGGCAATCATAGCAGCACTATTCCCCAAGAAACCGGCAGCAATCTTTGCAAACGTCAGCACACAGTTCATGGCAGCACCCAACAAGGTGACACGAACTATACTCTTTTCCCTATTTGGATCGATACTAGAAGATTCACAACTCATTACAGAACAAAAATGGTTTCGGTTGGCAAAATTAAGAATGTATTAAGAACCTAGCAAGATGTAAACAGTAAAAATTCCAAACAGTCTATTAGCGCTACCGGGTGGACTTGCACCACCACCTACCCTACACCAAAGGTGAAAGGTCGTCTTTTCTAGCAGACCACGGTAGCTGTCTGCAAGCCCAATTGCAAGAAAGGGTATGTATCGCAAGAACTAAAACAAAAACGAGAACGGTAAAATTGACAAGAACGAGAACTCCGGGGATTCATCCAGCCCCTTTCAAAGGCAAAGCCTTAAGTTGAGCAGAAAGACCAATTTTACCCAAATTGTTTTAAAATCTATAATCGAACACGTTCAATGAACGCATTCGTCTGACAACGCATGAAAATAACCCAATCGGCTTTCGGTGCGACAAGGTTTCTCGGCAAGCCGGTCAGTCCTTGTTTACCCGCAGACTTATGTCATTTATCTATCCCAACAAGCCAACAATGCGGTTGAAAGGAGTCGGAATTGTAACACGCATGTTTTTCAGTTCATTGGCCAAACGCGTTTGAAAAGCAGAACGACGTTTGTTGAAGTCGTCTAAAGCCCGATTGTAAGCCGATTCCTTTTCGGAACCTTCGTTTACAAAGCGCTGCTCGTCGTTATGCATAGCCACATTAACCTGTTCGCAGAAACTATTAAATTCTGCCTGGGCTTCGCGATGCCCGTTTTGCAGTTCGAAGTAAGCATTGTCAATATCAGAGCCATTGACTGTAGGCGTATAGGTGTAGACAAGAGCATTCTGTCCTTCACCTTTCATAACAATTGGTAGACTCTGTTTTTCGTAAAAGGTGTCGCGAGCAGTTGCGAAAGCGCCATTGGGATGAATGAACTTGCCATAGACCGAACTACGCGCCTGGGCTTGATAGTAACGGCAACGCAACTTTACGTCAAAGTCGGCCAAACATGCCGCCCTGCCGACAGCAGGCTCTGCCACCTCACGTACCGGCTGCTTGTCGCCACTAGCCATGCAATAGTCTTCGACGAATTCAGAAAGGCTATCGATGTAGATTTCAGCCTCGTTCTTTTCGCCTAACGAAGCATTTAGCCAATCGATAAGAGCTTTAGCCTCGGCCAGATTAGCCATTAACTGACCAACTGCAGAAAGAGTATCTTGATTGGCACCACGTTGGGTTTGGTACTTCTTGCCATCTTCGCCCGTCACAAAGCTGTCGACAAAGCTAATAGACTGCAAGTCGTTAGTCTTGGCTTTCACATAAGCGTTAGCCTTTGCCAAAAGAGCCTCGGCTTCGGCAAAAGTCATGCCCGTATTGGTCAAATAATTATATTTCATCATTATTATAGGCTATAAAAAATTAGTGTTTGCCAAGGTTTGAAACCTTTTCGTAGATTGGTTTCAAGTCGTTGGGAATAATTATCTTGAGATGGGCAATGCGCCACTTTTCAGCCAGAATGTACTGTTTCTTTGCCTTGTAAAAAGCATTGACAGTTTCGGCATTGTCCTTCTCGAATTCACTATTCTCGTCGCTCTCGGTTCTTTGTGTCTGCTGACGGTATTCGGTAATTTGCTGATTGCCCATTGCACACTTCTTGTTCATATCAGCCAATGTATCGTTGAAAGCAGAGAAAGCCGATTGCACCGCGTCGGGACTAACGGAAGGCTTGCTTTCGGTAATCAACTTATCGGCATTGTTCACAACAATAGGGTTCAATTCCGCATCGTGCAATTGCTTCAAGGCATTGGCAAGACAGCCATCGTCGGCAAGAGCCTCGCTATAAAGCGTAGAGAGCTGTGTGGCAATCAAATTGTCGGCACGTTCCTCAACCGACAAGAAAGAAGTCGGATCGTTTACAAAAGCCCTCTCCTTAACAGGCTTTTCCTTAACAACCAGCTTCAGTCCGGTTAGCCTTTCATACTCATTGTCGTCAATTGCCTCCAGGTTCACAATCCACTTGTCTTTCGTTTTTATGGCCTCGCGCAACCAGGCGATAAGCGCCTTTGCTTCTACCACCTGGTCGAGTAACTGACGCATGCTGGTCAAAACGGACGCATCCATACCTTGCGCCAACTTGGTTTGTTTGTCGCAACCTATGAGAGCAACCTCTTCGGTCAGGAAATTGAAGGACGAAAGCTTGGCCTCGGCAGACTTGACAAATTCCTTTGCCAAATTGGCAATATGGTTGGCACTGGTAGAAGTAAGTCCACTTTCGCCAAAGAAAACATTGTCTTTTACCATCATATTAAAATACCCCTTGTATGGTCTATTTCATGTTGAATAATCTGTGCCGTAAAGCCCGTAAACTTGGTACGTTGGCGTTTAAAATCGGCGTCGAGGTAAACCACCTCAATATCGTTATAGCGAATGGTCTTCTTCGAACCCGGAACGGAAAGGCAAGTCTCCTCTGCCGGGTAAGGCGCCAACTTCTTCACGATGACAGGATTGACCATTGCAATCTGCTTTTGTCCCTTGCAGAAAACAATGATGTTCTTGTTAACACCAATCATGTTAGCCGCCATGCCCACACAACCATCGAGGTGGGCACGCAAGGTATCGAGCAAATCGACAACCACCTGCTTGTCATCTTCGGTAGCCGGTTCGGCCTTCTGTGCCAGAAATTCTAAATCGTGATTAATATCTTTTACCATTTTATTTGCACTTGGTTTGATGTTATAAATATAACGATAATATAGGATTAATCAAGAACTATAACTAGCTTGATTCTGAACATACCTAAAAAATTCTGTAACTTACTGCGCAAGGAACGTGCAACCTTGCAATCTGTTCCACATTCAACTAATAAATCTATCTTTGCATAAAATTTATGGTGAACACTAAATTAAATAGACAGATCATATGAAAATTATATTTTTCCGTTTTTACATGTTTCTTTTGGGTATATGTATGCTTTATTTTGGCGCATACAATAGCCACAATGAACTATATGTTTATGAACATGGCCATGATGTTGAGGTGACGATAACAAACCTACGCAGTGGGAAACACTACTATTATATTGAATTTGATTACAAAGGAGAAAAATGTCAAGCTCAACCCCATGAAAAGACTACGATTGGAGAGTCGGAGACTATTCGCGCTTGCGAAGAAAAGCCGGGTGTCTTTGTTGTGCCTAGCCGTCCCCATTTTAAATTTTTACTAGAATTCTGTATATTTCTAATTTTGGGAATAGGCGTCACTTTATTCTCCATATTAGGGCCCAGCTTAAAAAAGTAGATAACCACTTTAAGTCTACTTGTTATGCAGAATTCCATCATCGCATCAGCACTCACAAAGTTTAGAAACTGTTGCAGTCCACTAGTGCGTACATAGAACTAACTATAAGGTTATAAATCAAATATAAAGAGTTCGTTACTATGTTCAAACGACTCAAAAAGAGTTATTGTTTCGTCTAAATATTTAGAAAGAGCTCCTCCACCTTCTACAACGAAATAGCCATTTGTCAATACAATTCTCGTATCATAAATTGTTGTGAGGCCTCTTTTCAAAATAAATCTACTATCACAAGTACCCAATTCTCCCCCTGTACCAGTGAACTTAAACACATGCTTTAATGTCTCTAATTTTGTTGGGTCATTTGTTTTCCAGCATTGCGAATTTCGTAACTCATCAGGAACTTCATTCAAATCTGATTGATTAATAAACAAATAAGCCGTACAACCTTGCATATCAACGTCTTGCAATGGAGAATATATTGTGGTAGTATCAAAGATGTCAAAGTCGTTTTTTAGTGGCTGTGATGGAAATGACAAAAGCACAACCCTGTAAGAAAACAGGCATATCATTGCAATTATTCCAAGGAAAACACAGAATGTCTTTTTCATAGCTTAAGAAATTGTTTAAATTTAGTTTAATTTTTTTTATATAAGACTCAAAAAAAAGAGTCTAACTATTTGATAAAATATTGATTATCAGCTTGATAAGTGGATGATTTTTCATATCTTTATAGTGACAAAAAACAAAGAAAATGAACAATTACCCAACAA
>JAKSKR010000055.1 GCA_024401645.1 Paludibacteraceae bacterium
TCACGAACATAAAAAGAGGGTATATCATAAATGTTGCATTATGATACACCCTCTTCATCGGAGAAAATAGAATTTAATCTTACTTAAACAGGTCGAAGTTTACTTTTACGCCACCTTTCACCCAAATGCCTGGTTGTGCAATGTTGCCCAGGTCGTAGTATTCCTGGTCGAAGAGGTTGCTGGCCTCGGCATAGATGGTGTAGTTCTTTGCGTCCCACGATAGGCGAAGGTCTACAATGCCATAAGGCTTGTAGTTGACCAGTTCGCCAGTGCTCTTGTGGTTCTCGTCGTACTTGATGTACCCCCCCATACGGTCGCAGAAACGGTAAGTAACACTACCGTTAAGGTTGCTGACGATACGGCTATCGAGTGTCAGCACCACCTTGTTACGAAGGTATTCGAGTGCATAGTTCGACTTGTAGATGTTTACCTCATCTTCACGCTCTTGGTGAATGAAGGCATAAGCAGCCGTGAACTTGTTGAGCGGGCAAGACTCGCCGAACAATTGGCGGAAATAGATGCCGGTGCTTACTTCAAAGCCCATATTGTTGAGCTCGAAATTGGCAGAGTGGTAGATGTCGGAATCGTTGTACATCACCCAGTCAATCATATCGGTACCGTGTGTATAGAAGGCGTTGACTTGGGCCTCGAACGGTTGAATGCGGTAGCGGGCATTGAGGTTAAAGGCCGATACCTTCTCGGGCTTAAGTCCGACGTTGCCTTCTTGGGTTGGACTCTTGTAGTAAAGGTCGGTAAAACTTGGCATACGAAGGGCTTGATTGAACGATGCAGTTAGCTTCCACTGGTCGGCAGGTCGGTAGCTGACATCGATGCCCGGATAAAGGCGAAGCTTCTCGTCGAGGGCAGTGTTCAAGTTGGCAAGCATACCTAACGAAACAGTAACCTTATTGAACAGAATGTCGTGTTCCAGGTAGTACGATACATTGGTTCGGTTGTCCTTCTTGTTGTAGAAGATGGAATCGGCCTCGTCGGTTCCATGTGCCTGAACAAAGTCGGCAGCATCGGCAATAGGTCTACCAAGGTTCGAACTTAAGATGCCCTCGTTGCGAATGTCGGCACCAATACTAGTTTTACCAAGCGACCATTTCCACCACGAGTTGAGCCCAATGCCGTAAACGTCGCTACGGTGGAAGTTTTCGCCCATGTTACTACCACGTGTCAGCTGAAAATGGTCGTAGTTGCGGTTCCAGTAAAGGGTAGGGGTTAAGTGCAGTTTTCCCTTGCTTTCGGCCCTAACGCTGGCAATCCAGCGCTCGGTTTCTTCCCACTGGTTAGGGTATGCAGCACTGTAGAAGGTGTTAGCACCATATTGTTGGCGGCTGTAGCCCAAGTTCCAGTCTACGTCGGCTTCTTCGCCACGGTAACGTCCCTGGTAGAAAGCCTTACCTTGGTAAAACTGGCTGTTTTCTACGGCACCATCGCTACGGTCGTAACCACCCGACAACTGCTGGCTAACCTTTCCGTTGCTTATGTTCAAATGAACGTCGCCCCCACCAAGACCATACTGACCACCAAACACGTGTGCCTGCACGTTGCTGTGGTCGGCCATTTTGGTAACGATGTTAACGGCACCGCTGAAGGCAGATGTACCGAACAGACGTGCAGCAGGACCTTCTAGCACCTCAATGCGTTCAACGTCGTCCATTGTTACCGGGAAGTCGGCAGATAGGTGTCCACTCTGCGGCGAACAGATGTCTACGCCGTTAAGTAGCAGCGTAATTTGTGCAAAGGTTCCACCACGAAGCGAAATATCGGTTTGAATACCCATTTCACCACGTTGGCGAACGTCGGCACCAACTGCATACTTTAACAAGTCGTTAATACTGTGTACGGCCGCATGCTTAATGTCTTGTGCGGTCAGTACAGTTACCATTCGTGCCGATTGTCTTTCAGACATAGGCGCGCGGCTGGTCGAAACACTCACTTCCTCGAGGTCGGTTACTGTGTTGTCTTTCGCAACAAGGGTGTCGGGGACAATGTTGGCCTTCGCATCGAAAGCGTTGAGCATTGCCAAACCAAGCACACCAATGCTGATTTGCTTGTGAAGACTACAGAATGTACCATAAGGAGTGTTTGTGAAACGGCTCCAGCGAACTGTTTTCTGTCCCATTAGTAAATAGAGATTGGTTAATAAATAAAAAATAAGTTCAGCCATTCGTCATGGCTGTTTTTTGGGCAAGAGCTGTGGGTAATACTATTTTGCGGAGCAGCTACCTTGGGTAGAGTAGATGTCTTTGTGCAGGGCACACCTTGGGTTAAAGGAAGCCTTGCAGACACGGCACGAACTGCCCATCTGCGCATACTCGGCATAAGAGAACTGATTACCGCAAACACCACACATGACCGATGCTGCCTCGGTGTGAGGTATGGCACCATACTTGTGGTTTTCCATGTCGTCGTGACACTTGAAACAAGAATAGAATTTTCTACAAATTGCGCACTTATTGGCGACAACGTCTAAAACAGAATGATAATGGATGCACCGACTCTGACCGTCGGTTAAATGACCATAGACTTTGGTACTGGTGGTTTGGACACCCATGCCTGGTTGCAACGGTGCCTGGCTGCACAAAATGTCGACACTGTCCATCAGTGCAATGTCATCGTCGTCTGCAGCCAATTCTATCTTATTCTCGATTGTATTGGTTTCGGAAGTTTGAGCCTTTGCGTCGAAACTGCCAAGCATAGCCAAGCCGAGTACGCCAACGGTAACCTCCTTGTGCAGACTGCAGAAAACACCGTAAGATGTGCCAGTGAAGCGGCGCCAACGAACTGAATTCTGATTCATCTGTTTCTAACAATTTTTCTTTTCTGTTGCAAAGATAGCAATTTTCCGCAATTTTTTCACTTTAGCCTTTCACCTTAAAGTTTTATGTTTTTAAATGTTGCAATTAAAATAAATGTTACTGAATAGTGTTGAATAGCATTATTATTCTTATCTTTGTAACAAAGAAGATGTTAGTTTCTTTACTAATCACCTTCCAAGAAAAAGGCATTATGAAAATGTTGTTTCACAAGTATAGTTTAACTTCATTCCTATTCACCTTAACAGTTTGTGTAAATGCCCAAAATGCTGTAGTTTCTGCGGGTGGCGATGCTGTTTCAACCGAAGCTTCGTTTGCTTTTACCGTTGGCGAGGCAGGTTATACTTATTATGCAATGCAGGGCACACAATTCTCGGCTGGCATTCAGTTAGGAAAAGTTGAAGATGGCGAGCTAACAGGCAATGCCATGGTTAAAGGGTACGATTTGGTTAATGTAGCTGTTTATCCGAATCCTACTACCAATTATGTTGTTGTGAATGTTAATGACAAACGTTCGCAATTCCGCTATACGTTAACTAACCTTGCAGGAAAGTTAATGGACAACGGTGTGCTTACCAATGGCAGTCAATTGTCGTTGGCTGGTTGGGCAAGTGGTGTGTACTTGCTAACAGTTGAAGCCACGGAAGAGAAACAAATGGCTAAAACAGTACGTATTGTTAAAGAATAGGATTAGATATAGAAATATGAGAAAAATATATTTGGCACTGTTGGCTAGTGCCTTTACATTAAATACGCTAGAAATAAGTGCAGCTTCGCAAGGCATAAGTTTCCAGGCTGTTGTGCGCGACGGTAATGGTCAACTGATGTCTGATAAACCCGTAGGCGTACGTGTCTGCATTTTACGCAACGGTTACGAGGTGGTTTACGAGGAAGAACGTGTGCTGCACACCAATTCAAATGGACTAATGTCGTTCGCCATTGGCGATGGAACAGGCAAGACTAGAAAAAATATTGACGATGTAGATTGGTCAAGTGGTTCATTTTCTATTCGTTGCGAAATGGATATAAGGGGTGGTAGCTGTTACTCCATTTCGCAGACCACACCATTGACTAGTGTTCCGTTTGCACTATATGCCCAAAAGTTGGCACCGGGTGCATTACCTGAATGGATTGGTAATAAGAAACCTACCTATAGCTATTCCGAAATTGAAGATGCTCCTAAAATACCAACCAAGTTAAGCGATTTAGAAAATGACTTGTTCCTTCAGAACACGAATTTCGATGTTGAAGGTTCACATGGCAACAATAGTCAGAACAAGAACGACTTTGCAACATCTATTGCATTTGGTATAACTGCAAACGACACAGCTAGATGGAACAAGGCTATTAGGGAACCACTGTTTACAGCCTCGCCGGCAAGTAACATCACAAGGAACGATGTTGCTAATTGGAATGCCAAGGCAAAGAAAAGCGACATCCCAACCAAGGTCAGTCAGCTGACAAACGATTCTAACTTCGTATCGGAAAACAAGTTAGAAAATCTTTTGCAAACGATTAACAATAGACTTAAGGACTTGGAAGACAAGAACAAGTCGCTAAACCGAAAGTCAGATTCACTGCAGGCAGTGGTTGCTGCCATTTCCGACAAGGCTATCCTTTCTTCGGAAATCATTTATCGACAGATTGATCCTACCTATCCGTTTAAGACCGATAGCTGGAACAAGGCCGAAGACATATACCAGAACATGCACGAAGGCGATCGCGTCTTCTTCATTGTTCGCCATTCCGAACGCCCTTCGGGTACGACTGTAGAGGTGTCGTTGACCGAAAACGGAAAGTCGTACGCACTGAATGTGGGTAAGAAGATGACTGGTGGTCTGGCAAAGACGAATGACGCCATTTATGGTTCCACCGAATATCTTCGCTGCCGACAGACTAGCGCCTATATTGCTGAAGGACGTGGCGACAACAAGTGGAGTGGTATTGAAATGGTGGAACAACCTATTTCGGTTCTCAACCAGTTCTATATAGCAGGTACAACCGATTGGAATACCGTTGCGAGTTACTACGATAAGCACCGCGACGATGCCGAATTCAAGTGTAAGCATGTGGTTGAAACCTTGTGTAAGATGTCGGAAGGCAAGACATTCGGATGGTTTACCTCGCACGATGCCCTTATGGTGATTCTTGCACGCTGGGCATCTAACGGTAAGATTACCTTCCAGTATGGTACCGATGGATGGATAAACTTCCTGTCGGGCATTGCCGTTATTGTACATGAAAATGGTGCATGGGAAACCTACCCTGTAAGAAACCTAGAAAACGGTTATATGAATTGGTAAAACCAACTTCATATAACCGTTTCTTGTCATTTTTCAACCCTAACTAGGTTCCAACCTTCGTAGACCAAACGCATACTGATGTTGGTTTCGCCATTGATGAGAGGGACAAGAAAATGCTTGTCTCCTTCCCATAAGTTGAGCTTAAGTATCTCGTCTTTGGGTATCCATTTAAGGGTTCCCTCGTTACATTCAGAAAAGTTCGAAGAATTGATGCTAGCCGTGTAAAGGTGCATTCGTTCATTTTCGGCAGAGTCGCTCACAAAGTCGACCACACCCCTCTTTGTGAAACTGTTAAGCTCAATGCCAGTTTCTTCCCTAACCTCCCTAACAAAACAATCGTCGGGCGTTTCATCCTTTTCAATGTGTCCGCCAATGCCAATCCATTTGCCCTCGTTCGGATCGTTGTTTTTCTTATTTCGGTAGAGCATTAGGTAGCAGCCGTTCCACTCAATATAACCAAGTGTTGTTTCTTTGAAATTCATAAAGGTCTATCTTTTTACGCAAATATAATAAAAAATAACCGTTGCAACGAACGGAAACCTCTATGCGTAAAACCTGTCCAAATTTGGAATTTTTCTAGCTATATCTACTACTTTTATGCTGAAAAAGTATGCTCTTTAGCATATTTTCATTACTTTTGCATTGAGTTTGATACACAATGTAGTAATGATGTTTGAAAAGTATTGTTTAGCTGTAGTTCTATTATGTATGTCAATTTGTGCGGATGCACAAAATGCTGTAGTTTCTGCGGGTGGTGATGCCAAATCGGTAGAAGGCGGATTTTCCTTTACCGTTGGTCAGGTCGGTTACACCTATTACGTATCTGCTAACGAGCTATTAGCTTCTGGCATTCAGTCGAGTAAAGTAGAGTATGGCGAATTAACCAGTGCACGTCCCGAATATGCAAGTGCAGACAAGAAACTGAAAGTAACAGTTTCGCCGAATCCTACACACGATATCTGTTCGGTAATCGTTCCCAACAAGCAAGCAGAATATAACTATACCATCTCAAACATTTTGGGAAAACAGTTGGTAAAGGGTAAGTTTAAGGGCGATTCACGTTTTTCGCTAGCTACCTTTCCTAAAGGTATATACCTGCTTAGCATATCTAACACAGCCTCTTCCGATGCTGTAACATCAGTAAGAATAGTTAAAGAATAAGTAGTGTAATATTTTAGTCAATGAAAAAGTTTGTTTTTGCGCTTCTATTAAGCTTCATTACCCTAGTTTCTGCATTTGCAAATTCGCCGCAGAGCATTGGATTTCAAGCCATTGTTCGTGATGCTTACGGACAATTAGTTGCTGATACTCCTGTTGGCGTTCACGTTATTATTTTACGTAATAACATTGAGGTTGTTTACGAAGAAGAACGTGTCGTAACCAGCAATTCGCAGGGTTTGCTTTCGTTTGCTATTGGCGACGGTAATGCAACTACTGCAAATTCTATAGAAAATGTCGACTGGTCGAATGGTTCGTTTGCTATTCGTTGCGAAATGGACTTAAATGGTGGCACAACCTACACTGTTACACAAACCACACCGCTTACAAGTGTACCTTTTGCATTCTATGCCCAGAAAGTAGCGCCAAGTGCGTTGCCTGAATGGGTAAATAGCGCAGAGAAACCAACATACGACTATTCTGAAATTACAGGAACTCCGAAAATACCGACAAAGTTGAGTGAGTTGGAAAATGATTTGTTTCCAACAATCGCTGTGACTGAAAAGGACGAGGCTTCGACGAGTAACCCCATTATAACCTTTGATTCCCTTGAAAGCAAGGAAGCAGACCCAGTTTTTGCTGCATCGTTGGCCGCTGGCATTACTGCTGAAGATACCGCACGTTGGAA
>JAKSKR010000056.1 GCA_024401645.1 Paludibacteraceae bacterium
TGTGCAATACACAAGTGCGATAATTATCTGCGAGCAGGTTTTTCAGTGCCCTCCTTTTCAGCTGGCTTTTTTTGAAATATGTGATTGTTCTGTTATTTCACCACCACCTTATATGCCTTGCCATCTACTACCAAAATAACAATGTCTTGTCCCTTGGTGTTGAATGTAAGGCTGTTGCTGGTTGCCTTCTCGCTTGCAATGGTCAAGCCGAGTGGGGTATAGAGCGCCACGTTGCTGTCTTCTGCTGCGTTCACTACCAACTTGCCACCTTCTACATAGTAGGTTGCTGCTATGTTGGTAACATTTCCGGTATTGGTTACTTCTCTGGTTATTGCCGACACCTTAACAACAGGGCTTTCGCATGAACCTTTAATACGTTTTGCGTAGAATACGATTTCTATGTTTGGTTCATATGCACGGCAATCTACTTCTGGCACATCCTCGCTCCAAGGGCCTTCTGGGGTTTCTGACCACAATAAGGTACCTTCTTGCTCATCAACGAATTCGTCAAAACGTGTTACCCAAAAAGCAGGAGATACGTTTGCAATTGAATCAGGGTGAATTTTCGATGTTCTCTCTGTCGGACCTTCAATAAATCCTTCTCTAACCTCTGGTGCTGGCAATATGCAAGGTACATTGCGTGTCACCTTTATGGCTTTCGAAACGGAGAAGTTACGGCATGGGTCATCGTAGCTGATGTATGGATCATCTTTAATGATATCCATGGCATATTCCGATGCTACAATTACACGTAGGTAGTTAACACCATCTTCCAATGCCTCGGTTTCGAGGACAATGTTGTTTGCTGTGGTCGCTTTGCCAATGTTGTCCCATTTATTACCATCGGTACTCTTCTGGTACAAAAATAGTTGTTCGTTACCGTAGTAACTCTCCAATATCTTGCCGTATCCTGCGGTAATTTTTATGTCGGTATCTTCTGAAATGGTTGTGTCTTGTGTCAGGTACTCGCTTGCAAATAGTTCAACAGTTGGGGGTGCGCAAGTTTTTAGGCGAATATCGTCGATAATCAAGTCATCACCTTGTCGCCCGAAAAAGAGATCTCCCTCTCCTCCCAAACTTACTATTTCAAGAATGAATGGCGAATCTATAAAGGATTCTGTCCTAACTGGAATCCAACCTCCATTAGCTTTTGCTGTTGCCCTGTTTTTGCTTATTATTTTACCTGTCTCGGCATCTTTGAAGCGAATCTCAACCGATGGCTCTTCTTTTCCTTCTGAAAGTGCTGCAATATAGACTTCTGCCATATAGCGTTTAGGGCAGATATTCTCGAATGTCTTTTCGAAAATGACCCCAGAGAATCCTATAACAGGATTCATAAACAATGCTGCGCCTCCTTTCTTGCCGGTTTCCAAGCTACTGTGGTCAGATGTTACGCCATTCATCCAGGCAGCCGTTGTTTGACCAGAAACATCCGCATAGTATCCGTTTTCCCTTGGCACAACAACACCATAGCTGCCGTCGTTAATTTGGCCATTTGAGTCAAATTTCATTTCCGACAATGCTGTTAGGTCCCAGCTGATATCAGCACGTTCTGGTGCATAGGTGCTTGGTGTTGTGGTCTCGTTCCCCTTCGAATCGACGTATGTGTGCTGGTCAATAAAGTAACCAAAGTCTTCGTTGAAGATGGTCAGCTGCGACATTGGGTTGCCACTGGCATCGACACAACAAGCTTTTGCTCTTACATCTAAAGTGTCTGTTACCATGCCATCCATTTCGCAATAAATGGAATATTCACCATCCTCGTCAAGTTCTTCATACACGTTCTTTGTGGTGCTTATTACCGAATAGTCTTTGGCGTTTGGCGATTTCATCATCCATTTATATGAGGTTGCATCATATTCCTTATCGAGTGTGAAGAATGCTTTTTCGCCTATGCAGATTTCCAAGCCTTTTGCCGATACAACCTTTGGAACATAACAGCCCTTTACTTTTATGTCGGTAATGCCTATGGTAATGCCCTTTGCCATTTGGGCTCCTGCTGATATTTGCAGCTTAATGGACTCTTCTCCTTTTAATGTGCCTTTTATGGTTATTGGCAATTCGTTGCTCTTGCCGAAGTCTAGTCTTGTTCCCGATTCTGGTGTTGTGCCTCTATTGCCATACATGTCTGGGTTTACAGATGCACTTATGTCTGACAATTTCGTTATAAAGTCAAAGTCATCTGGTTGGTTAAGCAAGTAAACGGTGAACGAAACTTCGTAATCCGAGCCTTCTACTAATTGGTCTACCTCGTACGTCAACAGATTTTTGAAACTAATCGTTCCTTCTTCCGGCATACGGAATACCAACATGTTTTTGTCTACATCAATAAATGTAGGGTCAATCAGCTTTGGGTTAGATGTGAATCCGTAGTAGGCTAACGAGTCGCCAGCTTTGTCTTGTGGAACAAACATTTGGGTGTTGACGCCAATTCTTGGGGTCGCATATCCGCTGCTCTTCACTTCTTTTATTAAGTTGTTTTCAGTCTCGAAGTGGCATTCCGAAACCAATGCATCACAGACGTCTGCCATGGTTGGCTGTGCAAACAAGCCCATGCCCAGTAAGCAAAACAGGTTCTTGAATTTACGTGTCATTTATTATTTAATTTTTATTATTTATTTCTGAATGGTTGTTATTGCTTTAGAAACAATTCTTTTCATCTGCAAAGATAACCAATCTTGTTGTATTTATTTAATGCAATTACAAATATCGTGCCAACCTTTTCAATTTTGACCTTCCACCCAACCAAAAAGCGAATAATAGTCATGCCGAGGTCCTGTCTCTCTATCTCTCCCTTATTTTTTACCAAATGAGACGACCTATTTAAACTTGTAGATGTAACACTTCTGAAATTAGCATTTTGTGTATCATTCAGATTTATTAAGGTGTTTATATACCAAATGGTAGTTAAGGTTTTCTGATGTTTTGTTCCGCTGCGCTCCACGAACGTTGTTACGTTTTGGCTCGTTATGCTTCACCGATTTCCAATTCTCCGTTAGGCAGTTTTGACTCGCTGCGCATCGTCGATTTTCAATTCAAAGACATCTTTGATGGCTGTTTTGGTTCGGCATAAAGCCTCACCGATTTACAATTCCAGGCCTTTCCAAGTGGGAACTGTGTCCTAAAAGGCCGTTTTGGCTCGCTACGCTTCACCGATTTGCAATTCTGTTAACAAACTATCATTTTATTATTTTGCTACCGATTGGTATATAATTTCCTTTTTTTATTGGCGAATTTTATGAGAGATTTTTTAGGATAGTTTGACTGGTTTTGAAAGGAGCAATGGGAATTCCATTGTGACTGAAAAACCAATCAAAATAGACAAAAAAGATCCATAAAATGCCCAATAAGAATTCTTTCGTAAAATTTTTAAACAGCTTCTTAGTTCACGCGTGTAATCTTGGCTCCAAGTGCATTCAAGCGTTCGTCAATGCGTTCGTAGCCGCGGTCAATCTGTTCAATGTTGCTAATGGTGCTGGTGCCGTTTGCACTCATAGCTGCAATTAGCAAGGCAATACCTGCACGAATGTCTGGCGAACTCATCTTCGATGCACGCAGTGCGTTCTGTCTTGCCAAGCCAATGACGGTAGCACGGTGTGGGTCGCACAGAATAATTTGTGCCCCCATGTCTATCAGCTTATCCACGAAGAACAGACGGCTTTCGAACATCTTCTGGTGAATGAGCACGCTGCCTTGTGCTTGGGTGGCAACCACTAGGAACACACTCAAAAGGTCGGGCGTTAGTCCGGGCCATGGCGCATCGGCAAAGTTCATGATGGAACCGTCAATGAAAGTGTCGATGGTGTAGAGATGCTGCTGTGGAATGTAGATGTCGTCGCCACGGCGCTCAAGTTGTATGCCCAGTTTCTTAAAGCTGTCGGGTATGAGTCCAAGTTCGTCGTAAGCAACGTTCTTTATGGTAAGCTCACTCTCGGTCATGGCTGCCATGCCTATGAATGAGCCAATCTCAATCATGTCGGGCAGAATGGCGTGGTTGCAGCCGTGCAACTCGTCTACGCCTTCAATGGTAATCAGGTTCGAGCCTACGCCCTTAATGTTGGCACCCATCTTGTTCAACATCTTGCACAGTTGCTGAATGTAGGGCTCGCATGCGGCATTGTAGATGGTGGTGGTGCCTTTGGCTGTAACGGCGGTCATAACAATGTTGGCTGTACCGGTTACCGACGCTTCGTCGAGCAACATGTAGCAACCCTTCAGTTCCTTTGCCGTTACGTTGTAGAGCTGGTTCTCGCTGTCGTAGTTGAACTCGGCTCCTAGGCGCTGTATGCCGGTAAAGTGGGTGTCGAGGCGGCGACGGCCAATCTTGTCACCTCCGGGCTTCGGTATAATGGCGTAACCCAAGCGGGCGAGCAGTGGACCTACCAGCAAGATGGAGCCACGCAAGGCTGTGCAGCGTTCCTTAAACTCGTCGCTGTGTAGGTAGTCTTCGTTAATGTTCTCTGCCTTGAAGGTATAGGTGTTGTTATTCTCTTTTCGAACATATATGCCCATGTCCATCAATAGTTGGATGAGGTTGTTTACATCCAAAATGTTAGGCACGTTGCTGATGGTGACTGCCTCTTTCGATAACACGGTTGCGCTAATGACCTCCAATGCCTCGTTCTTTGCGCCTTGGGGCACAATGTCGCCGTGCAATTGGTGGCCGCCTTCTATTACAAATTTTGCCATTATTAGGGTAGTTTCTTTTTTCGGTTTTGTTTCTTTTTTTGCGGTGTCCTTCCGAAAAGGACACTTTAATTTTAGCAAAGATAACAAATAGATTGCAAGTTATTATGTTTTATTATGTTGCTTTTTTGTATTTTTGCCGAGGTGTTTTAAGCTTTTGGTCGATTTTTTTCAACTTCGTCCAAATTTATCTCTACCTTTGTGTCAGAAAACTTTAATAATAAATACTATGAAGCGTAATTCCATTTATGGTGCTTTACTGCTTTCGGCTTCGTTGTTTTCGGGCTCTGCTTTTGCCGATACGAAGATGACTGTTGTTACACGCGACGGAGCTGAAGACGAAATCAGTGTTACAGAAAACGGTTTTATCTTTTTTAAAGATAATTTTATGAATGTGGTTGCTAAAGCCGACGATTCAAAGACAGTTACTTACGACTTGTCTTTAATCCAGAAGGTGCTTTTTGGCGATTCGCAGAGTGCTGTTAAAGTGTTGGGCGAGGGCGAAATGGTGCTTTACCCAACTGTAGCTACTACTCAGGTTTTCTTGGCTAATGCTGCCGATAACCTGAACGAGGTTACCATCGTCGACGCTGCTGGCAGGCAGGTGGCTACCGTTAGCCTCTCCGCAGGCAATGCTATCAATATTTCTGGTCTTGTCCCTGGTGTTTACATCTTGAAGGCTGGCAATGCTAACTTTAAATTCCAAAAGAGATGAAGAAATTTTTGCTATTAACTGCTGCAACTCTCTCTGCAGCTTTGTGTCATGCCGACTATAGGGCTTTAGTTTTCCAAAACGGAAAACCGGTTTCACAAACCAAGGTGCAGAACATCTCTAAAATTGCATTGGCTAACAAGAACTATGTACAGACTTCCGAAGATGGCAATAAGTCGTTTGCAATTGGTTCTATCGATAGCCTTGTTTTCGTTAAGGATACTGTTCATATTAAATACGATGGCGGTAACGTTGTTGTCAACAATCCGCTAGCTTCTGCTGGCCTTAACATTATTGAAGGTGAAGGCATTGTGCAGGTTTTGCCCGACACCAGCGTTTTCGATCTTAAGGATGTTGTCTTCGTCCTTTCCGGCAACGGAACTGGCGGTTTCCGCATGAAACAGTCAAAGCGCGTAAACTTGGTGCTCGACAACCTTCAGCTTGCAGGGGTAATGGGTTCGCCTATTGCTATGACTGGCGACAAGGGCGTTAGCATTAAGTTGGTTGGCTCTAACATACTTTCTGTTAAAAATGCTATCGATAGCATTCCTAACGCAGCTTTGGTGGTTAACGATAAGCTAACAATCGAAGGTCTTGGCGACTTGACGCTTTCTGGCGACTATAAGAATGGTATTGAGGTGAAAGACGACCTTGTTATTAACGAGGCTTCTATTTTGGTAAGTGCCAAGAAGACGGGTGTCAGGGTTAAGGACAACCTAGTCCTCAATAGCGGCTCTTTGGCTGTCTCTGCTAATGGCGATGGCGTTGACGTTAACGATACCATCTTCGTTAATGGCGGTAAACTTGTTTCTACTGCTTCTGGTTCCGACGTTAAGGCTGTTTCTTCCGATGCGGCTTACATCCAGACTGGTGGCGATGTTTCCGTCGTTGTTAATGGTAATGGCTCGAAGGGTATTAAGGTTGGCTCTGTTACCGACGACAACAATCAGGTGGTAAGGGCTGGTAACATGTTTGTTTCGGGTGGTACGCTAACTGCCGAAATTGTTGGCGCTGGCAAGTACACCGATCCTAACGATTCCGAAAATTCTTCTTCTCCGGCTGCTTTGAAGGCCGATGGCAATGTCGACATCACCGGCGGTACAGTCAATGTTTCTGCAAACGTGGCTTCTTCTGCTGCTAGGGGTATTGCTGCCGACGGTACCATCTATATTCACGGCACCTCAAAGGTAAAGGTCGACATCCAATCTTATAAGGGTAAGGCTTGGTGCTTCAAGTCTGACAATGCCGTCGAAGTTAAGGAAGGTTGTCTCACTACCGACTTCAATTGGGACAATTCTAAATCCGACGATAACGAGGCTGGCATCTTCTCTTCTTCAAAGAAGACCATCGCAGAATAATTAAAATACAAAGATAAGTGAGGCTGTATCATAATTCATTTTGATACAGCCTCTTTTGTTTTTGTGCTATTGCCCTGTTTTTGACTCCACTTCGTGCCGCGAACTAACTCACACGAGTAAGATGTCTGCGATAGATTGAACGCAGAATGCACAGAATATCCTCATGGTGTATGCGTGCACGAGCAAGACTAATGTCGCGGTGGGGCTCTGT
>JAKSKR010000057.1 GCA_024401645.1 Paludibacteraceae bacterium
TTCTCACAGACACAAGAAAGGGTATATCATAAATGTTCATTATGATACACCCTCTCATTTGTGGCTAAGTTTTCAGGATGTCGTAAAATTAGGCATCCCCATTCCAAGTGGGGTGGAGAATGATGTTTATCTTTCGGAAGATGGTAACACAGTATATAAAGTTAATAACCTTATGTTGAGCCATTCTGTTTTAGATTTGTTAGACAGATTGATTATACACAATTCCATTTTCCCTCAAACCCGCTACGAACTATATGGATTTACCGGTTTCAGTGGAAATAGTGTTTATCCTATTCTAATGCAAGATTACATTAAGGACGTTACATTTTCATCTCCGAATGATGTAAGAGCTTATATGACAAGTTTGGGATTTTCTGAAACAGCAGAAGCTTGTTTCTCAAACGAAATTATCGAGGTGTCGGATTTGTATCCTCGCAATGTGTTAAAAGATTTAAACGGGGATATTTATGTGATAGATGCTAACTATAGGATACTATAAGTATTTATGTAATACCACCGGGCCCTAAAATCCCCGATAGCATCGACCTCCAAGTTGAAATCACCCCTGTCCCCTTTGAAAAATTGTCGGAACAACGCAAGGGAGAGTCGAGTGCCGAGATTCGCGAACGTGTGGTAAGGCGAAGCCATCATTTCCCGAAATTTGGATAGAGAAGGGAATGTAAAACCTTGCCGGGGATGCAGAGCATCGATATCCCCCATAATGTATATTTTTTTGTTTTCGATGTGGCAAAGTTAGTTTAACCCTAAATATCAGTAAATAGCAAATAAGCGCCATAAGTGGGCGGAAATGCATAAAATTTGAGTAACACTAATGTGTAATAAAAAATCACCCCCAAGTCCGTTGTGGAACTTAGGGGTGATTCGTATTGATTTGTGTCTATATTATCAGATGAGGTAGTTCTCGCTGATTGAGAGGTCTTCGTAAACGCGACGGATGGTGTCGGCGAAGAGATCAGCAACAGAGATAACGTGAGCCTTTGAACAGTTTTTAGCGAAAGGAATTGAGTTAGTGAAGTAGATTTCCTTCAGGCTAGACTCTTCAACACGCTGGCTAGCAGGGTCGCTCATAACTGGGTGGGTAACGATTGCACGAACCGACTTGGCACCTGCATTGGTCATCAAGTCTGCAGCCTTGGTCAAGGTTCCTGCGGTGTCGACCATGTCGTCGAGGATGATTACATCGCGGTCCTTAACGTCACCAATAACTGTCATTTCGCTTACAACGTTAGCCTTTTCGCGGCTCTTGTGGCAAAGTACCATTGGGCAACCCAAGTACTTAGCGTATGAGTTAGCACGTTTTGAACCACCAACGTCAGGAGAAGCGACTGTGAGGTTCTCGAGCTTCAAGTTGTTCTGGATGTAAGGCAAGAACACGGTAGAAGAGTACAAGTGGTCAACAGGCACGTTGAAGAAACCCTGAATCTGGTCTGCGTGCAAGTCCATTGTAATCAAACGGTCAATGCCTGCTGTGCTGAGCATATCGGCAACCAACTTTGCGCCAATGGCAACACGTGGCTTGTCTTTGCGGTCCTGACGGGCCCAACCGAAATATGGGATAACTGCGAAAATCTTGTAAGCAGATGCGCGCTTTGCTGCGTCGATCATCAACAAGAGTTCCATTAGGTTGTCTGCATTAGGGAATGTAGACTGAACTAGGAATACATAACATCCGCGGATTGACTCTTCGTAAGAAACTCCGAATTCGCCATCTGCAAATTTCTGTACTTTCAATTTGCCAAGTTCACAGCCGAGTGAGCTGCAAATTTCTTCGGCCAAGTACTTTGTAGCTGTACCTGAAAATACCTTGAAAGGACGGTTACTTGGTGCCATTTTATTGTTAGTAATTAAATTCTGTGCAAAATTAATACTTTTTGCCTTTATAGAGAAACCTTTATAAAATAACTTTTGCCCTTTTTTCGCTACCTTTGTCATTAGATTTATATTGACATAATCTGCGTTAAAATGATTTTCCCGGAAAATATAGAAGCAAAACTCGGTTTTGACAAGATTCGAACATTCGTCAAGGACAACTGTTTGTCGACCCTCGGCCAAGGTTTGGTCGACGATATGCAGTTCACTTCCGACTTCTCGGTTGTGGCACAGCTGGTGCACCAAACGAGCGAGTTCGTCTCTATTCTTCAAGACGAAGACGATTTTCCGGTTAGTTATTATTTCGACTTGCGTCAACCCCTTCACCGCATTGGGGTGGTGGGTACATTCCTTGAGGAAAAGGAACTTTGGGACTTGCGCCGCACCTTGGATACCATTGGCCAGGTGGTTTCCTTCTTTAAGCAGAAAGAAGAGAACGCCTATCCTTACTTAAAGGAGTTGGCTACCGACGTCTTCACCTTTCCTGACCTTATTCGCCTTGTCGATAGGGTGGTCGACCCGCTGGGGCAGATAAAGGACAGTGCTTCGCCTGCCCTTGCCGAAATTCGTGCCAACCTTGCCACTACCGCCAACGGCATTTCGCGTAGCCTCAATGCCATTCTGCGCCAGGCAAAGGCCGAGGGCATCATCGACAGCGACGTGTCGCCTTCGGTGCGCGACGGCCGTCTGGTCATACCGGTCTCGCCCGCCTATAAACGCCGCATTCGAGGCATTGTGCACGACGAGAGTGCCACCGGTAAGACGGTGTTTATTGAACCCGAGGCGGTGGTTGAAGCCAACAATCGCATTCGCGAGCTGCAAGCCGACGAAAAACGCGAAATCATCCGCATTCTTACGGAACTTACCAACCAGATTCGCCCAAGGGTTCCAGAATTGGAATTCTCGCTGGCTTTCTTGGCCGAAATAGATTTCATTCGTGCAAAGGCGCGTTTCGCAACCGAAACCAACGCTGTTTTACCACAGATGGTCGACCAGTCGGAGGTGGAGTGGTACAATGCCATTCACCCGCTGCTCTTCCTTTCGCATAAGAAGCAGGGGAAGGACGTGGTGCCGCTAACCATTCAGCTGAACCGCGATGACAGAATCTTGCTTATTTCGGGACCTAATGCCGGTGGCAAGTCGGTGTGCCTGAAAACGGTTGGACTGCTGACCTACATGTTCCAGTGTGGTATGCTTGTACCTATGAACGACAACAGCCGCATGGGCATATTTAACGACCTTTTCATTGACATTGGTGACGAACAGAGCATTGAAAACGACTTGAGTACCTACAGCTCGCACATGGCGAACATGAAGAACGTGGTGCGCAACTGCAGCGGCAGGTCTCTCATCCTCATCGACGAGTTCGGTAGCGGTACCGAACCGCAGATAGGTGGCGCCCTGGCGGTGGCGTTGCTCCACAATTTCAACGACCAGAAATCGTTTGGCGTCATCACCACCCACTATAACAGCCTTAAGAACTATGCAACCGAAACCGACGGTATTGTAAACGGTGCCATGCTCTACGACCGACACCTTATGCAACCGCTCTTCAAGCTAGAGGTGGGCAACCCGGGTAGCTCTTTTGCCGTTGACATTGCGCGCAAGATGGGACTGCCGGAATCTATCATTCGCGAGGCCGAGGAAATTGTGGGTAGCGACTATGTGAACATGGACAAGTACCTCCAAGACATTGTGCGCGACAAACGCTACTGGGAAAACAAGCGTCAGAACATCCGCCTCAAGTCGAAACGTATTGAAGAGGTGGAAGCCAAATATGCTGCCGAACTTGAGGAACTCTCTTCGCAACGAAAGTCGCTCATCAAGCAAAGCAAGGAAGAGGCCAAACAGATTCTTTCGCAAGCCAATGCTGTAATAGAAAACACGGTGCGCCAAATTAAGGAGGCACAGGCCGAGAAGGAAAAGACACGCGAGGCGCGAAAGCAGGTGCAAGAGTTTAAGGAACAGCTCGAAGATGAGGAAAGCGCTGCCATTGACCGCAAGATTGCCAAACTGCGCGAACGCGAGGAGCGCAAGAAGCAGAACAAGGCAAATGGCAATAACCAGACGGCTGCCCCTGCGCCTAAAGTGGAGGTGAAAAAGGTGGAGGTTGGCGACACGGTGCGCGTAAAGGGCCAGCAGAATGCCGGTACCCTTATTTCTGTGAACGGCAACAACGCCTTGGTGCAGTTCGGACCTATGAAGATGAACGTGAAGGCAGACACGCTCGAGAAGGTTTCTACCAGCCAACTTAAACGCGAAAACCGCCAGCAGCAAGTTGCCCAACGAAGCAATGTGGCCGACCAGATGCGTAAGCGCTCACTTAACTTCAAACGCGAAATTGACTTGCGTGGCATGCGCGGCGACGAGGCGTTGGCTGCTGTGCAGTACTTTATTGACGATGCACTCATGGTTGGGGTTAGCGAGGTGCGCATCCTTCACGGCACAGGTACGGGAGCTTTGCGCCAACTCATTCGCGAATATCTGGCTACAGTGTCTGGCGTGAGCAGCTACCACGACGAGCATGTGCAGTTGGGTGGCGCCGGCATAACCGTGGTTGAATTTTAAGGAATATGAATAATAAGGTAAAGGGTTACATATTGGGTGCTGTGGGTGGTGCGGCTTACGGATTGAATCCGTTGTTTGCCGTTCCACTTTACCGTTCGGGTATGGATGCCTCGTCGGTTGTCTTCTTCCGCTACCTCACTGCCGTGGTGCTGGTAGGCTTGTTGGCAAGGCTGATGGGGCACAGCCTTAAGCTCGACCGTAAGTCGCTTTTGGTAGCCTTTTGCCTTGGCATAATGGTGGTGGGCTCTTCATTAACCCTCTTCCACAGCTATAATTATATGGATGTCGGCATAGCTTCGACCATATTATATGTATATCCTGTAATGGTGGCGGCCATTCTGTCGCTTTTTTACAACGAGCGGATGAACTTGCAGACCGGTTTCTGCATTTTCCTTGCCATGATGGGCATTGCATTGCTTTATGTGAACGACGAAGGCACGCAACTCAACGCCATAGGCACGGTCTTTGCGCTTGCCTCGGCATTGACCTATGCCATATATATGGTGTGCATCAACAAGAGCCGTTTGCGTAAGGTGCCGATGGTGGTTGTCACATTCTATATCCTTCTGTTTGGTTTGGTCATCTATTTGCCAATGACGTTGTGCGGTTTCCGCTTGACTCCAGTAACAACAGTCAATCAGGCGTTGCTGGTTTTGTGCATCGCCTTATTCCCAACCGTCATATCTTTTGTTTGCACGGCCACTGCGGTTTTGAAGATAGGTTCAACACCTGCCTCCATTCTTGGGGCATTAGAGCCTGCAACCGCCGTTCTTGTCGGCATTCTGGTTTTCGACGAGAAAGTCACATTGCGCACCTGCATGGGCATGGTGTTGGTGCTTGTGGCAGTCCTAATCATCATCACCAAGAAAGAAAAACGCAAGTAGCGTCACGGCGGGGCTGTGTCTCGCCACATTAATGAAAACGGGGTGCAGCGTCGAGTTGTCCAATGTCGGATAACACTGATAAAGATTATGGCGTATGCCCCGCAGGAGCATGACTAATGTCGCGGTGGGGCTCCCGTCCCACCGCAATCCTCACCGGCGAGGCTCCGTCCCGCCACCCGACAGGCAAGCGCTGAAGGTGCGGCATCCTCCAGCCGGGTGCGTGAGCGCCCGGTCAGGTCCCACGGCGTAGGGGAGCGCTGAAAGTGCGGCATCCTTACAGTAAAATAAAAAACAACCCGCCTGATAATCAGGTATTAGTAAAAATAATTGAAAATAATTCCCGAAATAATTTGCAGATTCGGAATAAACCCCTA
>JAKSKR010000058.1 GCA_024401645.1 Paludibacteraceae bacterium
TTTACATTTATTTGCATACGAAAAGAGGGCATATCAATTTTGATACACCCTCTTCAATGCTATTCAATCAAGAATTAATGATTACTTCTTGCGGCCATAACGGCTGTTGAACTTGTCGACCATACCAGCGGTGTCAACAAGCTTCTGCTTACCAGTGTAGAATGGGTGAGAAGTGCTAGAGATTTCAAGCTTGATGAGTGGAAGAGTTTCACCTTCGATTTCGATGGTGTCCTTTGCATCAGCGCAAGAGCGAGAAATGAACACATCACCATTAGAAAGATCCTTGAATGCCACCGGACGATAATTGCTCGGCTGAATGTCTTTTTTCATTGTGAATTATACGTTTAAATTGTTTACTAAAAATAAGTTGCGTTGTAATCCAAAAGGTCGCACTGCCCATTCTGGTCGCAACAGCGGTGCAAAATTACTGAAATTTGGTTCAAAACAAAAGGATTAGTAAAGAAAAATTATGAACAATAGATTACGATTGATAAGGAAAAGGTCTTATTTTTGCAGAAAATGAAAAACAAAGGAGGAAACAAACATGTTTAAAAGATTAATCACAATAACAACTTTAGTATTTACGCTTATGTCATGCAATGCGAAAGAGCCAGTAGTGGTCATTGAAACCGACCTTGGCACCATGAAGGTTAAGTTATATAACGAGACCCCAAAACACCGCGATAACTTCCTAAAATTGGCAAACGAAGGTTTCTACAACGATTTGCTCTTCCACCGTGTCATTAAAGAATTTATGATTCAGGGCGGCGACCCAGACTCGAAGGGCGCACCTGCCGGCAAGCAGTTGGGCGCTGGCGAACATGGCGAACGCATCCCTGCCGAATTCCACTATCCACAGCTCATCCACAAGAAAGGTGCACTTGCAGCAGCACGTATGGGCGACCAGATGAACCCAGAGAAGATGAGTTCTGGTTGCCAGTTCTACATTGTACAAGGTAAGACCTACAGCGACAAGGAAATTACCCGCATGGAAGACAACATGAAGCAACAGGCCATGATGCGCAAGTTCAACGAATTGAAGAAAGACCACATGGGCGAGATTCGCATCTTGATGCAGACTCAAAACCGAGAAGGCATTCAGGAACTTCAGAACAAGTTGATTAAGGAATGTGAAGATTACGTAGCCGCTCACCCTGAAGAATGCAAGATGAGCGACGAGGTAAAGAAGATTTACAAGGAAGTGGGTGGTACCCCATTCCTCGATGGCGAATATACCGTATTCGGCGAAGTGATTGAAGGTCTTGACATCATCGACAAGATTGCTGCCGTTGAGACTGCTCCTGGCGACAGACCTGTAAAGGATGTTAAGATGACAAAGGTTTACGTTGAAAAATAAGGCTGTTCGTTTACCGTTATAAGCAATGGAGGGGCATCGATTTTCGGTGTCCCTCCATTTTTTTGCCTCCATGCCCCTTCTTCCTTACAACTGGACACCTACAACCCGCATCTTTTCGCAGTTTGGGCATCCACATTTCAGCCACAAGCCAACTATGTAACTGATTTACACGAATTAATTGAGAGTTAAACAGCCTTAAAAAATGTTTGATTTGATGTTTTTTTTGTTCCATAATAAATATTAGTTGCTATATTTGCACAATTAAGATTTGATATAAAGAAATGAAGATAGATATAAACGGCTGTGTTGACAACGACATGCACGCCATTTGCATAAGGAAAGGCGACAAGTTCCTTTCGGTTCAAACCGACAAGATTGAATGGAACGACAGCATTGAACTTTGTGCCTGTTTCCTTTCAGAAAGTAAGGCCTTGGCTTGCATTGAAGAGTTGAGGAAGAAAATGGACATGGACGATGCCGTCCTTATTTGGACCGACACACGTTTCAGCATCTATCACGACTTGGCTGCCCTCCGAAAGTTTGAGGAAGACATGAACAAGTAAAGCCAGCGTCTTTCGGGAAAAAAAATCTTAAATCAAAATCTGTTACATTAGAACGCAATGAACTACGACATTATTAAACATATAACTTGTGCAGCATTTCTAGCCCTTGCCTTCAACACGCAAGCCCAGGGGGACGACAACCTGCAAACAGGGGTACCGTCGGGAAACGATGTAGATTTAAGCCAACTGGTTGCCGACGGACGTGCAAGCAGAGGGTCTGCCTCTAGAGGCACAGCTCCTTCTACGCCAAGTTCTACCAATAGCCGAGACCGTAGCACACCTACCCCATCGACTAACAGCAACTCCTCTGCAAAAAATAGCGACAGGCCTACCCGACCTGCGCCAACCCCATCGGCAAATCGCCATGAAAAGCACAGGCACGCGCCATCTTCATCGAACACCCACCGAGAAACAGAGCACCACAGAAGACGCCATTACCACTCTGGTGCCGTTCCTCCGCCACCGCCTGCCGACGTTGTTTATGTAGAAAGCACGCCATACGTGGCAAGCACATACGATGAAGCGGACGAAGAATATGCCATCAATCCACATTCTTTGTCAGTCTCACTCGGTTTCAGCATCACCAGCCGCGACATTTACAGCGATTTTTTGACCGACGAGTCCAACGTGGCTAGAGGCGGTTATGTAGGTGGGCTGCGTTACGATTTCGGACCTCAATTTCTCGACCCTGTTTATATGAGCATTGGTGTTGACTATACGAAACAGAAATACGAGAACAACTTTGATGCCTACAACTACATGACCAACGAGAAAGTGATGGTGGAAGTTCCACTTCACTTCGGCATCCGTTTAGGTTTGGCCAACAATGTGTATATTGGTGCAGGCCTTGGCCCTACCTTCAGCTTCGGCTTAAGTGGAAAGTGTAAGGAAACATTCGACTTCAGAGACGACGAACACCCAGAAGCTGACTTTGGAACCTTTACACACGACAGCTATGGCGGAAAATATGGCGTCAATAAATTTAGGGCTGGCATCGACACCGAGCTTTACCTCTTCATAAGCCGTGTTTACATAGGTTACAACCTGAAGATTTATCCTGGCGACGATTGCGAGCCGAGAGATTTATACGGCGAACTCGTCAACACCTTCGACTGCCGATTGAGCCAAAGTTTAAGAATAGGTTACAAGATATTTTGAGAATTTTCGCCTTTTGGGTCGCACATTTCTCTTATTAATTTTTTTGCGGGTCAAGGGGACAGGCACTCTCGACCCGTTCAGAAATTTGGAATGGGAAGGATGGGGAACGTAAAGAAACAGCAAAGGCTACCGAGTAGGTAGCCTTTGCCGTTATAAGTTCGGTTATAGCACATCGGCATGAGAGCAGATGCCATCGAATGCCTTTTCGCAGAAACAGATGGCAATACCGTGGTCTGGGTCGCATCCGCACTCACCTACAATTGCCATGTCTGGGCTGCAGGTGTCTTCCGCAAGCTTTGTCATCAAGCGGACAGAGGAAAGGGACACTTCTTTAAAGAGGTCGGTCTTTTCTATAAGCTCAAAGTTCACGTATTCCTTTTTCTCTTTATCATAATAGCAAGCGCTTTCATAATGAGCGTTGCAGTAATTAAGTACCCTGTCGGCGATACGTGAGGTATCGTATTCATTTGTCAGCCACAATAGCAGATCCACTTCTTGCTCGGTCAGCTTGCCGTTGCGAATATCCTCGTCTTCATACTCATCAACTCTATAATCATCTCGCTCAACACTATACGCATCCAGCTCGCCAAGAAGATTCAAATAGATTGTATCCCATTCGTACCATTCTTTCTTGGTGCGGTTGGCAATGACATCGGCATAGTTATATAAAACATTATTCGATGCCGCAAACTGCACGTCGCCATCGGAAAGGATGACCGTTTTTGGACCCATCCATCCGTAATTGCCCTGTCGGTCGATGAATAAGGTTTTTGGATAAATGACGTCAACATCTTTGTAAAGTTCCTTTGCCTTGGCAATCATTGCCTTGAAGAAATCGCTTTCCTTTACCTTATACTCGGCATACGCCTTGCGTTGGGCGTCGGTAACCTTGTCGTCTTTTGTTCCTTCCAACTCAATGGCCAATTCCGTTTCCTTGCCGCTGAAATTAGCAGTAATTTTGCCCTTCCACCCCTTTTTGCCGGCATAGGCAAGCTCGCCAAAGTCGGCATCGTGGCACCTTGGAGCATCGGCAGGAATTACTAGTCCATTTTCGTACATGTCGTTCAAGGCCTTCTTGGCATCTTCGTCACCTTGCTCGGCTGCTTTTTTGTACCAATACTCGGCTGTATCGTAATTTCTTTCAACGCCAGTTCCGTTTTTATAGCAACCAGCCAAGTTCCTTTGGGCAAGAACACATCCTAATTCAGCGGATTTGGTGTACAATTCAACGGCCTTTTTAGCGTCTCGTTCTACGCCAATGCCATCAATATAGCAAGCTCCTAAATTGTTTATGGCAATCCTATTTCCCTGCTCAGCCGCCTTGGTGTACCACTCAACCGCTTTCTTATAGTCTTGTTCTACGCCTTCGCCATTTATAAAACGATTTCCCAAGTTAAGTTGGGCTGGTGCATCACCTTGTTCAGCCGCCTTGGTATACCACTCTGCGGCTTTCTTGTAATCTTGTGGTACACCTTCGCCATTATTATAACAATTTCCCATATTGCGTTGGGCCCTTGCATTTCCCATATTGGCGGCTTTAAGCCACCATTCGACTGTTTTTTTGTAATCTTTTTGAGAATTATAGCAAAAGCCTATACGCCTTAAAACCTCTGCATCGTTTTGGTCAGCCAACTTTAGGTAAAGTTCGAGGGCTTTCCCGTATTCATCTACATCGTAATACAGATCTGCCTGTTTACGTATAGCGTCAAAATCAACTTTTTCTTCCATAATTTATATAT
>JAKSKR010000006.1 GCA_024401645.1 Paludibacteraceae bacterium
GCCTTCTGTTTTCTGATGCTTAACAAAATTTTTTAGAAAAATTTAAACAGCTTCTGAAAAAAATGAAAATATTTTTGTTTATTCTCCATAAAATGGGGCATTTGGTAGAAAATACTTGAATTTCACGCTGTTTTTTGTTTACAGGTTGACCGTAACATTTAAGAAGCTGTTTAAATTTTTTTGTTAGCTGCTACGAATATGGCTAATGGGGTAGAATGATGGTAGGTATAATATGCACCTAACTATTTATTACGTGTGTTTGCCCTGGCTCGTTTGTCACTAGAATTATATAAAAACAAAAAAGCGACTCTAACGAGCCGCTTTTTTCAACACACACAAGGTTAAGGTTAAAAATGTAGTTCTGTTGTTTCTAAGTTTGCTTTACACGTTGCAAAGATATGCAGCCTGTTTATTTTGCTTGTACTAAAATAGTATCTACTAGGTTTAAAATCGTATCTATCCGTTTAAATACGCCATTTTCACAATATTTTGCCAGATATTTAAAAGTATTGACCAAAATTTTTGCGATTTAGAAGCTGTTTAAGAAACTCCATTGTGACTTAAAGACCATTCAAAATAGACAAAAAAGACATATAAAATGCCCAATAAGAATCCTTTCGAAAAATTTTTAAACAGCTTCTTAATGGTTTCAATTGAACTAAAAGGCAAAGAAAATGACTAGTTTTTTATTACTATTTTGCCGTTTCTTGCAATTATTTCCGGAAAATTCTGAACTTTTGCAATGAATAAATCTTGGTGTTTATATACCCATTGGTATATAATTCCCTAAATCTTTCTACAGGTCAGGATGAGTGACCTTGTAAACAACGACCAACTTAAAGATAAGACATTATGACTGACAAGATAAATATCCGCAAATTGGAGGCTGACCTATGGGAGTCGGCAGACTTGCTTCGTGCAGGTAGTAAACTAACTTCGAGCCAATACTGTATGCCGGTATTGGCATTGCTGTTTCTAAGATACGCATACAGCCGTTTCAAAATGGTTGAAGCAGAATTGCTGCAGAATCGTCCAAGCCGTGGCGGTCGTGTAATGCCCGTGGAAGCGAGCGACTTTGCTGCTAAGAGTGCGCTCTATCTGCCTCGCGAGGCTCAGTTTGACTATTTGGTAAATCTTTCAGATGATCAGCCATTGGGCGAGGCTGTCAACCGTGCAATGTCGTTAGTTGAAGAACAAAGCGAACAACTGACGGGTATTCTGCCTAAGTCGTACACCATGTTCAGCGACGAACTTTTGCGTGAACTCCTTCGCATATTCAACAATAAGACACTAGACGAGATAGGTGGTGATGTGATTGGTCGTATCTATGAGTATTTCCTCTCAAAGTTTGCGAAAGCCGTAGCTTCAGACGATGGTGTGTTCTTCACTCCGAAATCATTGGTTAAGATGCTTGTCAATGTACTGGAGCCACGTCAGGGTGTTATGCTCGACCCCGCTTGTGGCTCAGGCGGTATGTTTGTGCAGACTGGTGACTTTGTGAATGCAGGAGGCATGAACGCCAACACCCAGATGACCTTCTACGGTCAGGAAAAGGTGGAGTACAACGCTCAACTCTGTTTGATGAATATGGCTGTCCATGGATTGAATGGTCGCATTGTCAGTGGCGATGAAGCCAACTCTTTCTATCATGATGCTCACAACCTTGCAGGCAAGTGCGACTACGTAATGGCAAATCCACCATTTAATGTAGACAAGGTGAAGTCGGAATCAGCATCGGCTGCTGGTCGTTTGCCATTTGGTTTGCCGGGTGTAAATGCCAAGACAAAAGAAATAGGCAATGCCAACTACCTCTGGATTTCATACTTCTATGCCTACCTCAACGACCATGGTCGTGCAGGCTTCGTTATGGCATCATCGGCAACAGATAGTGCAAACAAAGACCGCGACATCCGCGAAAAGCTTGTGTTGACGGGCGATGTTGACGTGATGGTGAGTGTGGGCAACAACTTCTTCTACACCCTCTCGCTCCCTTGCTCGCTCTGGTTCTTCGACAAGGCAAAGCGTCTGGAGAACAAGAATCGTGTGCTCTTCATCGATGCTCGCAACTACTACACTGTTGTAGACCGCACCCTTAATGAGTGGACGGAGTGGCAGTTGAAGAACCTGCAAGCCATTGTTCACCTCTACCGTGGTGAGACCGAGAAATACAAGAATCTACTAGCCGAATACGACCAGGCGCTTGCTGGCATTGGTCTAACTGAAGCCGAGGCACAGTTAGGTGCCGCTAAGCAGAATGCCAAGAATGCCATAGCGAATGCCCAACGCAAGGATAAGAAACAGGTAGAGGGCGAGATGGCTGTGACGATAGCCAACTGCGAGGACAAACTAGAGACTGCACGTCAGCGTGAGTGGCTTGTCAGCAAGTTCGGACTTGATGGCGAGTATCAGGACGTATTGGGTCTCTGCAAGATTGCTACTATCGACGAAATCAGCGAGAAGAACTACAGCCTCACCCCAGGTGCATACGTAGGTGTAGCAGAGGTAGAGGACGATGGCGTTGACTTCCACCAGCGCATGAACGAGATTCACACCGAACTTGCTTCGCTCAACAAAGAGGCAAACGAACTGATGAGTGAGATAATGAAGGAATGGGAAACCCTCAATACGAAGTAAGTTATGGGAAACGAAATAATCAAAATCCACGATAGCGAATACAATGAAATACTGCTACGATGCGTAGCAGTTATCAATAATGCACGCAAAATGTTGGCTCAGCAAGTTGCGTCAATAGCAAGTAATACTTACTGGGAAATAGGCAAACTATTGCATGAACGTAAACTTGACAGCAAGCATGGGAGCAGCGTTGTGAAACGATTGTCCATAGATCTTAAAGAACAATTCCCAGATATAGGGCTATCTCCTCGTAACCTTTGGGATATGAAGAGATTTTATGAGCGGTACAAAGATTCAGAAGCAAAACTGCGACGCTGCGTCGCACTTTTGCCATGGAAACATAATATGCTCATCATCGGCAAAGGACTTGACGACAAAGCTTCGTTGTATTACGCAGAAGAAGACATAGCAAAGGGATGGAATCGTGACTTGTTGCTTAATGCCATCAAGATGGAAATGCATAAGAAAATCCGCTGCAGTGCAGCGGAAATTGAAAACAACTTCACAAATACCCTTCCTACCGTACAAGCAGAATATGCCAACGAAGTTTTTCGTAGCACATACAACCTTGGATTCCTTGGCGTCACCCAGCCTATCCTTGAACTTGAACTGGAGCGTCGTCTCGTGGATAAAGTGAAGCAGTTCCTACTCGAATTAGGAAAGGGGTTTACATACATCGGAAACCAGTGGGAATTGGAGTACAATGGCAAGACAAGCCGTGTTGACCTTCTGCTGTATCATCGCGGTTTACGTTCGCTCGTAGCTATCGACTTAAAGATAGGGGCTTTCAAACCAGAATATGCAGGAAAGATGAACTACTACCTCTCTCTCCTTGACAGATTGGAGCGTCAGCCAGATGAGAATCGTTCTATTGGCATCATCCTATGTGCAGAAAAAGACCGTGTGGAGGTAGAACTTGCACTCGAAGATATGGGGAAGCCGATAGGTGTTGCTGATTATCAGCTGCTTATTCCAAAGGATGACCTGCAAAAGGTTATCACCGATGAGATGAAGCAATTTGATATGAACAATTGTGTTAAGGAGGATGAGGAATGAGTGAAGTAGTATTAAATGATATTTGCGACTTGATAGTTGATTGCCCTCATTCTACAGCTTATGACGAGGGAACTGGCTATCCACTTGTTCGTACTCCTAACATTGGTAGAGGACGTTTGATATATTCAGGTATGCATCGTGTATGCGAAGATGTATATAATAAGCGTAATGCAAGGGCTATACCACAAACAAATGACCTGATATTTGCACGTGAAGCTACAGCAGGTAATGTTGCACTTATACAAGAAGGCGAAAAAGTCTGTTTAGGACAAAGAACTGTACTTATTCGTCCTAATGCAAATTTGGTTAATCCTGCATTCCTGACTTATCATCTATTAGCTCCTGAACAGCAATATAAACTGCTCTCAACTGCGAATGGTGCGACCGTTGCTCATGTGAACATGCCAACTATTAGAAACCTCAAGTTATCGTTACCCCCACTCCCCACCCAGCACCGCATAGCCACCATACTTTCTCGCTACGACTCGTTGATAGAGAATTATCAGAAGCAGATAAAGCTATTGGAGGAAGCAGCTCAGCGGCTCTACAAGGAATGGTTCATCGACCTCCACTTTCCAGGACACGAAAACACTACCATCATCGATGGAGTGCCAGAGGGATGGGAGAAGAAGAGTGTAACCGATGTCCTCGAAATAAAATATGGCAAAGACCATAAACTATTGAAAGATGGCACTATTCCTGTTTATGGCACAGGAGGTGTTATGCGCTATGTTGAGAAGAACTTATATACAGGGGAATCAGTATTGATTCCTCGTAAGGGTTCTTTAAATAATATCCTACTCGTTAACGGGACGTTTTGGACAATAGATACAATGTTCTATTCTATACCAAAGGAGGATAATGTTGCAAAGATTGTATATTTCTTTCTCAAAGGAGTTGACATGTATTCTTTCAACATAGGTGCCGCAGTTCCAAGTATGACGGTTAATATCCTTTCGGGAATGAAACTACTTATTCCTAATAGTAATACAAGGAAAGAATTTGAGAATATTGTTTCAACTTTCTACAATCGGATACAATCCCTCCAATCCCAACTCCACCTCCTTACCGAAGCCCGTGACCGCTTGCTTCCTAAACTGATGAGTGGTGAGATAGAAGTATAGAACGAAAAGCAACGAAACATGAACGAGATACAGTTTTTATTATATAGTATGCCTGATGGCGATGGCAAGGTGCAGGTAGTCATAAAAGACGAGACTCTATGGTGCACACAGAAAGCGATGGCACAACTTTTTGACTGCAGTACTGACAATATAGGATTGCATTTGAAGAATATCTTTGCATCAGAAGAACTGGACAAAGATTCAGTTACCGAGAAAATCTCGGCTACTGCCTCTGATGGTAAAAAATACCTAACACAGTTCTACTCCCTCGACGCTATCATAGCCGTAGGTTATCGCGTGAACAGCCTCAAAGCCACCCGTTTCCGCCAGTGGGCAACAAAAATACTCAACGAATACATCCGCAAAGGTTTTGCCATGGACGACGAGCGATTGAAGCAGGCTAAGACCGCCTTTGGTCAGAAGATAGACTCTGACTTCGACAAACATATACGAGGATTATTGGATTAAATCGACGATACCATAATGGCAAAAGACTTTAGCGAAGACCTTCTGATACAGAAATCGACTGCTGAGCTCTTGGAAAAAGAACTCGGTTGGAAGAGCGTCTATGCCTTCGATAATGAGGTACTTGGCGAACAAGGAACACTCGGCCGTAAGACACAGAACGAGGTGGTGCTTACCCGACACTTCGGCATGGCATTGAAGCGGCTCAATTCGTGGATGACGGACAAGCAGCTGACGGAAGCCATAGAGCGCATGACAAGCTACATGAGTAGCCAGACGCTGATGCAGATAAACGAAGAGAAGTACCAGTATCTGCGCGATGGTGTGCCTGTTACTCGCTTGAAGCCCAATGGTGAAACGGAACAGGTGCGGGCTCGTGTCTTAGACTTTGCCAATGTTGACAACAACGAGTTTATTGCCGTAAGGGAACTGTGGATAAAGGGACCTATCCACAAGCGCAGGGCAGATGTGGTGTGCTTTGTGAATGGTATTCCGCTTATCTTCATAGAACTGAAGAACCACGACCAAGATATACAGAATGCCTATACAGACAATTACCGAGACTACTTAGATACCATCCCTCACCTGTTCCACCACAATGCCATGATTATGCTGAGCAATGGCATGGAGAGCCGTGTGGGTACGGTAGGTGCCAAGTGGGAGTTCTTCCATGAGTGGAAGCGACTGACAGAGTTAGATCGTGGCAACATCGAACTGCCAACGATGCTGCGAGGTATCTGTAAGAAGGAGAATCTGCTCGACTTGCTTGAAAACTTCATTCTCTTTGACCATAGCGGTGGCTCTACGGTGAAGATATTAGCACGCAACCACCAGTACCTTGGTGTGAACCAAGCCGTGGAGATGTATCGCCATCGTGAGGTAATGAAAGGAAAACTGGGCGTGTTCTGGCACACGCAGGGCTCTGGCAAGAGTTATTCGATGGTATTCCTGGCACAGAAAATCAGACGTAAGTTTGAAGGGTCGCCAACGATTGTGGTGCTTACTGACCGTGACGAACTGAACAAGCAGATAAGCGACACCTTCGAGAACTGCGGTTTGCTGGGTGGACTGAAAGCCAAGCAGTTCATTGCCCATAGTGGTGACGACCTACGTCAGAAGCTGACAGGTAACCCTTCGTTCATCTTCTCACTGATTCAGAAGTTCAACAAGGCAGATGCAGAACCCGTCTATCCTGACCATGACATCGTTGTGATGAGTGACGAGGCTCACCGTACACAGAATGGTGTGTTTGCCGATAACCTCATGCACATGCTGCCAACAGCAAACCGAATCGGCTTCACGGGTACTCCTTTGCTACGAGACGATAACATCACGGCTCGTACCTTCGGACAGTATGTTTCGGTGTATGACTTCAAACGTGCTGTGGAAGATAAGGCAACCGTACCTCTCTACTACGAGAACCGGGGTGAGAAGCTTCGGGAACTGAAGAACCCGGAGATCAATGCCGAGATTGCTGCCCGACTAGATGAAGAGAATCTAGACCCATCGCAACAAGCCAAACTGGAACGTGAGTTCGCTCAGGAAGTTCATCTGCTGACGGCTGAGAAACGACTGAGGGTTGTGGCGCAGGACTTCGTGCGCCATTATAGCGACCTCTGGACAAGCGGCAAGGCCATGATGGTGAGCTTCAACAAGGTGACTTGCGTCCGCATGTATAACTATGTGCAAGAGTACTGGCAAAAGGAGGTTAAGGCTCTGCGCAAGCGTATTGAGCAGGATCCTTGGCAACAGGAAGTTCAGGAGATGAAGCGCAAGCTGCAATGGATGGAAGAAACAGAAATGGCAGTCGTTGTATCGCAGGAGCAGAACGAGATACAGACATTCAAGAAATGGCGACTCGACATCACTCCGCATCGTGAGAAGATGGAGAAACGTGAACTTGACAAGGAGTTCAAGGATGCCGACGGCAAGCTTCGTGTGGTGTTCGTTTGTGCTATGTGGCTAACTGGCTTTGATGTGAAGACACTCTCGTGCCTCTACATCGACAAGCCGATGAAGGCGCACACCCTGATGCAGACGATTGCACGTGCCAATCGTGTGGCAGAGGGCAAGTCGAACGGTCTTGTCATAGATTATATCGGCATTGTGAAGGCTCTTCGTCAGGCTCTGGCTGACTATACCGCAAACCCAAATGGCAGTCTGGGAGGTAACGACCCTACCGTCAACAAGGATGAACTGATAAAGAATGTTTGGGAAATCATAGCCACGGCAGTCGCATTCCTGCACGACAAAGGCTTTGAACTGCAGGAACTCATTGATGCAATGTCATTCGAGAAACTGTCTCTCTTGAAGAAAGCAGCAAATCTGCTATGCGATACGGTAGAAACAAGAAAGTCGTTCTGCACCTTTGCCACCACATTGCTCCGACTTTGGAAATACCTCGATCGTGAAGATATTACCGAGGAAATGCGTAAAAAGAAGGATGCACTTGAAGCTATCTACAAGGAATTGCAGAAAAAGCGTAAGCACGCAGACATCACCGACCTGAGTGTGGCCATCAATGATATTGTCAATGAGCATCTTGAAATAGATTCCCAGGACATGGTTGCTGCCGATGGTGGAGGACGCAGATTCGACATTAGCGGTATCGACTTCGACCTGTTGCGTCGTGAATTTGCCAAATGCGAAGACAAAAACCTCGTCCTACGAGACATTCAAGACTTGCTTCATGAACGTCTGGCTCGGCTGTTGGCAGAGAATCCATCCAGAATTAACTTCTACGAGAAGTATCAGGAGATTATTCAGGCATACAACCAGGAACAGAATCGTGCTACAATAGAAAAGACCTTCGAGGAGTTGATGCATCTGTCACAATCTCTCAGCGAAGAAGAAAAGCGGTATATACGGGAAGGCTTCAAGAGCGATGAAGAACTTTCGTTATATGACCTTCTGATAAAAGATAATCTATCGAAGACAGAGGTCAAGAAACTGAAGGATGTGGCCATAGAGCTGCTTGCGAAGATAAAAGGACAGTTGGCAGGTATGGATCATCCGTTCGACAAGCCAACAACTCGGGCAACACTCAGCATCACAATCCGTGACGTGCTGTGGCAAGAACTGCCAGAGAGTTATAGCGAGGAAAGTATCAACTACTACCGCGACACCATCTACAACTATGTTAGTCAAAGATATGGTGGTGTGGCATAAAAGGTCCAATAAGAATCCTTTCGTAAAATCTTTAAACAGCTTCTAAGAAGAAATAAGGATTGGTGAATTATATCTTGGCACGGTTTTTGAGATAATTTTGTGTGTTAATTTACTTGGTAGTGTTTGGCTACGCATCATTTGAACGATGAATCTATCGGTATTAACGCCTGTTTTTGAAAGAAATTGATAAAAATTATACGATGAAAAGAAGAAAATTTGTTGAAAAGAGATTATTGCCGGTACTCTTTTCTTTAGGACTTACGTTCAACGCAAGTGCGGTGAAGGTCCACATCAATTCGGGTAATCCGGCTTATCCGTTCCCTCAATTTTTGGAATATTCTTATGGCGATGGTCATAAATTGGGCAACTTGGGTACTAAACTTGCACCGGGTTTGACTCATGCCGAAATGGAACAGCAGTTACGTGATGCGTACCAGCTACATGCCAACGAGTTTGAGTACACAGGTGATGAGTGGGCTGGCATAAAATATATTGAAACCCCTTTCAAGTCGGCCTACGACTGTACAGAAGGCGATGGCTATGCCTTGTTGGCGGCTGCCTACATGGCAGACAAGACTACCTTCGACGGCTATTGGATGTGCATGCACGACAAGCGCCGTGCCCGTTCAAAAAAGTATAGCGATTGCACACCTACTTATGCCGATTATGAATATGGGCCATTTTCGTTAATCGATTATTCTGGTTCAGCAACCGATGGTGATGAAGACGTTGCTTTGGCGCTTTACGTAGCCTACAAACAGTGGGGTGAATTTATGCTCGATGAAAAGGGCGAAAAGGTGCTCGATGCTTGTGGTAACCCCATTAGCTACAAACAAGAACTGATAGAAGTGTTGCGTGGTCTTGTGGCTTTGAATACGAGATTCCCGCTAGAAACAAAATTGATGCGTGTAAATACGGGTATGATTGGCCTAGATGGTTATGTTAAGGGAGGGGATACTTGGACTGAAGCAACCGTTTGGGCGGAAAAAAATCCTACCGTTCTTACCGATTCAGCTAGCATATTTTCTTATCCATTTCATACTTTGGAGGAAGGAACTGTAAATGTTAAGGATGTTCCGCTAGTTCCTGAATTCTCTTCTTCTTTTAGGCAGCATATTGACTATAATGCACCGGCCTATTACCGTGAGTTTCACGATTTGTTGCTCTCACTGTCAAAAGAATTGGGTGCAACCAACGCATGGGAAGCAGAGCAGTTTCGTCGTGCAGAGGCTTCTTCCGATTGGTTGATTGGCCAGCTTCTTGGTAAGAGTCCATATGCGGTACCTATTGCAGGAACGTATGAGGTTAACGAAGATGGTTCAGAAACTACATTCTCAAATTCTAATGTGGGCGAAGATTTCCGTACCCCATGGCGTAACATTAGTAACTATGTTTGGCATGGAAATCCTAGCTATACCTGGAATCCGGTTACGCATAAAGTAGATGAAGGCGGAAACACCTTCCAATACGATGCTGCGCACCGACTTTCGGCCTTTTTACACGATCCGATGCATTGGAACGATTCGTTGGAAACTTCATGTTATGAATATGGTTCCTGTGGTTATTCTGTTAGTGGACCAAAAACAATGCAGTGGCAGGTTAATTCTTTAACAGGTGAGCAAAATGCAGGAAATGACTTATTATACATCTCAATTGGTCTACCGAAAGCAACTTCAACATTTGCTGCTATTGGTGAGCAAGACTACGACCTGATGGGCGAACTTTATAATATTGTCTATTCGCTTTTCGATGTTCGTGGTACAACCCCAGAAGGAGAACCTGTACCTATGTATTTTCATGGTTGGTTCCGTCAGTTGGGTTTAATGGCGTTGACAGGTAACTATGCAGCTCCTTCACAAATGGAAGCGGGTTCAAATCTGAAGATTTACCGTTCGGTAAAAGACAGTGTAAGCAGTTGCCGTGTTGGCGACACCATTACTTACCAGTTGTCGTTCCGTAACTATGGTTCAAAAGCTGCAACCGGTGTTGTAATTGCCGAGAATGTTCCAAATGGTTTTGCTTTTATTGGTGCCGACAACAAGGGCGTGTACGACGCTTCAACCCATACCATTCAGTGGGCTTTGGGCGAAGTACCTGGTTTCAAGAGCGACGGTTCGGAAGGTGCAGCTCTTGACCTTACTGCTCCAAATTTGGCAAAGACCATGGGCACTGTTTCTTACAAGTGTGTTGTTTTGCCTGGGGCAAGTGGCAAGTATTCGCCAGTGGCTACCATCAAGTCAGACAATGGCAAGGAAAGCCAAACCGACGAATACCCTAATTTTGTTACAGCTACCATGCAGCGTAACTCCATCGACATTTTACCTAATGCATTGAGTGTGGTAAAGGCTGCAGATAAGGATTCGTTAGCAATGAACGATATGGTAAAGTTTACCGTTTCCTTTGCCAATACCGATAGTCTACCGTTCTTAACTGGTGGCAGACCAGGTGTCAACTTCTCGGTTGCAGGTGAGCCTCATGATAGGGATGAATATGAAATAAAGTGCAGACTGAATAACGATGCTGTAGAACCATTTATTAATACCGGCAATTATCGCTTTACTTATTATACAGATACAGTCGATTTGCAGATAACTCCTTTGAATGTTGAAGGTGTTTCGAAAGACATAAATAATGGGTTTAGTGAAGTTCAATTGCCAAGCGGAATTCGAGCTAACAGACTTCAGCTTGGTAATGGCTTGTCGTCGAATTCGGTACTCCTTTCATGGGAACCTCCACACATTAGGAACGATCTAAAAGGTGGTTTTCCTGTTCGTATGCTTTTTAGACTTTGGTATAATGGTTTCTTAAACTTCAATCCGAGTGATGGTAGTTATACCATTTCTGAATACGATTTCTCAAAAATGTGGAGTCAATTCGAAAAAGCAGCAGATGAAGATTTGTATTATCCAGTTAGCCCTTCGTTCCAGAACCCAAATGTGGTTATGACTGTTGACAAGGTTATTAACAGCGAATGCGATGTTACAGACAAGGTAGCCGAAACCGTATTGGTTGAGGAATTTGATGGTCACACTTGGCGTAAGATTTTGGGTAATGCCCCATACAATGGCATAGAGGCAGAAGAAGTGGTAGTAACCGATACTATTCCGCTTGGTTTCGAATTTGCATTCCTATCGGGCGATAGTAGCAATGTTAAGTACACTCGTGCAGCCAGTGGTGCTGCTTATGCTGGTACCGTAACTTACAGCACCGACAAGTTAGGTATTGGCGAAAAGGGTAATTTCAGTTATGTGTGTAGGTTTGTTGGCTCAACTGCAGCAAGCATCAAGTCGTCGACTTCAATAGCCGACAAGGTAGAGAAAGTAACATCGGAACCTTATGAAATGGTTGTGATGAGCCAGACAACGGTTGACAAGGCCGCTGCCAATGCCGATGCACTTGTTGACGTTTACAATCCACAGGGCATTTTGTTGAAGAAACAAGTGAGCAACAACCAGGCTCTCAATGGTTTGAAGCGAGGTGTTTATGTGGTAGGTAACCAAAAGAAAGTAGTTACCAAGTAATCTATTACAGATATTTTCAATTAAGAGCCAGTTGGTGGAAACGCCAGCTGGCTCTTTTTTGTGCAGGTTGTTAACAATTTCTTTTTTTTGTTCAAAACTTGTTCTTTTTTTGGCTTTCAGCTAAAAATCAATTACATTTGTTTGCTTATAAACTACTACAAATTCATTTTTATGGTATAGTTTATAAAAGTAGGGTTTGAAAAACATATTATTATGAACATAAGACATTATATAGTAAAGGTGTCTCTGTGCGTGGGTGGACTGTTGTCGTTCGCGCAGGGAGGTTATGCCACAAACGAGGTGACTGTCCATATAAATTCGGGCAATCCTAAGTTTCCTTTCCCCCAATTCACGTATTATGAATATGGAGAGAAACACAAGTTGGATAATTTGGGAACAAAGAATCCAGAAGGTGTTGTGCATGTTGAGATGGAGCAAGACATTCGTGATGCATACCAAATTTTTGCCAATGAGTGGGAGTATACAGGTGAGTCGTGGGGAGGCGTTAAATATATTCGTGGTAATTTGGGTTGTCCTTACGATTGCCGTGAAGGTGATGGTTACTCATTGTTGGCAGCAGCAATTATGGGTGACAAAGTTTCTTTCGATGGCCTTTGGATGTGTGTACACGACAAAGCGCGTGTAAAGCAAAAGAGATATATAGATGGTGTCGTGTTCGAACCTGATTATGAGTATGGAGACTTTTCAAATAAGGATAATCAGAATTCTGCGACCGATGGTGACGTCGATATGGCAATAGCCCTTTATATTGCATGGCGCCAATGGGGTGATTTAATGGGTATTGATGATTTCTCGGGTACTCCAATTTCATATAAAAAGGAATTTTTGAATTTCTTGAAGGGTATGGTTGGGGTGCAGAGCCGATTTATGACTGAGAACCCTAGAAGGTCATTATCTGGAGACATAGGTTTTGATGGTTATTTGAAAAACGGTGATACTTGGACCGAAATTACAGACTATGCAACTACAAATCCTATAGTGGAAGATGGTGTAACAATTATACCTGAGTATGGGGGGCCACAGGAAATGCATACCGACTATTTGGCACCTTCTTATTTCCATGAGTTTTTCGATCTCTTAGATGAATTAAAGCCTAGTGAGATTACAGAGTTTGAAAAGAACCAGTTTAAGAGGTGTGCTGCTTCTTGTGACTGGGTTGTTGGAAACTGGATTGGCCAGGGCGAGAAAAATATTTTTGTGGGTGAGGTAGCCACTATAGAAAATAATAAAGTCACCTTGAAAGCTGGTAACCAAGGTGGTCGTTTCCGTTCATCGTGGCGAACAGCGATGAATTATATGTGGCATGGTAATCCGACGTATACATGGGATCCGGTTACACATGAGGCAGTAGATGGTTCAGATACTTATGAATATGATGCAAGTGTCAGATTCTCAAAATTTATGAATGACCCGCAAACATCGGGTAATTCAGACTGTTTGGTTTATGGAACAAATCCGTTGTCTTATAAGGGACCTGCAACTTTGCACTGGGACCTTCAACCCGATGGTAGTTATCCGTATAGTAAATTTGCATTGAACTGGACGCCTTCCTGTGGTTTGCCTTCAGCTATTTCTGCTCAAGATTTAGATTTGGCTGCTATTTTGTATCGCCATTGTAATATTGAATGGGACGTGGACGAACAGGGCGACCGTTATTTGACTAGTGTCCCTCATTATTTCCATGGTTGGTTCCGTTTGTTAGGTATGTTGGTTGCGACTGGTAACCATATAGCACCTGGCCAGATGGCAACTGCTAAGGCAAATATGAAAGTATATAGATCTCTAAAAGATAGTATGTCGTTGGCTTATGTTGGCGACAATGTTAAGTATTATTTAGACTATAGAAACTTTGGATCGGTAGATGCAAAGGATGTTAAAATTGTAGAAAATGTACCTGAAGATTTTATATTCGTAAGTGCTACAGATGGTGGTGAATACGATGCGGCAACACATACAGTAACGTGGAAAATAGGAACCGTTGCTGGTGTGAAGAGTGATGATGTTGAAGGTGCTGCTCTTGATGTTACTGCATCTAACTTGTCAAAAACAATGGGGCAGGTATCTTATATTGCGAAGGTTGGCCCTAATGCAGGAACTAAAGAAACGAAAAGATACTGTACGACCGCAGAAATTACTTGTTCAAATGGTACGGGCTGGATTTCGAATGAATACCCTAATCACATAACAGCTACTATGCAACGTAACTGTGTGGATGTGATTAACCGCTCGTTAAAGATGACTAAGAAGGCTAACCTTGAAAAAGTTAATCCTGGTAATAAGGTTAAGTATACCATTAACTTCGAAAATTCTTCAAAGGAAGGATGGTTGGAAGGTGGACGTCCTCGTGTTAATGTTGCTTTCTGTAATAATGGTTTGAATAAGCAACAAGAGAAATTTGGTTTCAGATTGTATAGCGATGCTATTGAACCATATATAAATTATGGAAACTACCGTGTTTCTTATTTTATGTATGACCCTAGTATGAAGTGTCTGAAGAACAATTCTGATTGTCCCGTTGGTTGGAGTTATATGACCGAAACTTTGGAGTTTGGCGGCAACGGTGATTCTGGCAATGCTTTGGATGTCTCGGTAGAGAAGATTGTTAATGGTCAAGACCCTGATAATGGAAAAAAATGGAATCAGCGATTAATCGTTCGGTTCCCAAATGCGTTGGTAACAACCACAGCTCATCTTCTTAACCAAAATGGTCAGAAGTTACGTATTCACAAGGGTGTTACCGTTCCATTAAGAATTGTCAGTCAAATACAACCAAATCCACAAGGTGATGTGAATTATGCAGACGATTGGTCTTGGGACCCTGCTGCTGAAGATGATTTGGCTGGTAGTTATTATCCTATAACACCATCGGTGCAAAAAATTGATCCAGTAACTGGTAAGGCTATAGAAGAAGAGGTTAATGAATATTTGCCAAATGTGTGTCAGGTACCACCTCATACTGTAAATAATGTACTTGTTGAGGAGTATGATGGTTATGTATGGCGCAAAATTTTAGGTAATGGCCCAATGGCAGGTCGTGAATACGAAGATGTCGTAATTCTCGATACTTTGCCCGAAGGTATGGACTTTGTAGGTTTTGATGGTAAATGTCCGTTGGAGGCTTTCGATGCTTCTTGGGATAGCTATCAGATTGCCGATGGACGATGGGTTGTTAAATGGGAAATACCATTTTTACAACGTGAACAGAAAGGTGTTATTTCATACTATGCACAGGCTTCAATGCCTTCTGGTAATAAGTGTCCAACCCCAGATGAGGAGACATTTAATATAGCATGGTTGTCAGCTAAGAATGAGTCTCCATTGTCTGACACTGCTGAAGTTGTTGTAACATGTGCAAAAGTTCCAGATCCGGTTGTGCCTACTACAATAACAAAGTCTGCAGACAAGGAAGCCTATGAACTAGGTGACCCAATTACCTATGAAATTGAATACGAGCAGACACATGGATATGTTACTACTGATGCGGCTGCTAAGGCTTCAGATTGGACCCTTTCTGGCGGAGCTTCTGTTTCTAATGGAAGTGTAATGGCTTCTGGTGGTAAGGCAAAGCATAATTATTCTTATGCTTCAAATATCTACTTGGAAATGGATTGTGAAGGTTATGATGGCCTTTTGTTCTATTTGCGAGATGATGTTAAGATTTCGGTTAGAAAGGATTGGGCATTCTACTTTTTCTCTATTTATGAAGGTGGTGAGATGCTAGGCGAAGAAGAGCCTATTACTACTAATGCTAATAAGTCTAATTTGAAAGTAGACTTGACAGGCAACTTAATTAGAATATGGTTTGATAGTGACACTATAGATTTGCCAGTTATTAACCGAGAGCTCAAATCATCAAAGTCTGGATTCTTTAGTCTAGAAAAAGGAACGTTCTCGAACATCTACTTACATACCGACTATGCATATGACTTAACTTTCGTTGACCGTAAGCCTGCTGAAGTGAAGTTCTTGGAAGCCGATAATGGAGGTGTGTTAAAAGGCGATTCTATTGTTTGGGAATTTGAACATGGAGTAGATAATCCAATACCTTTTGGAACAAAGTACAAGGTATCTTGGAATGGTACGGTTGACGAGTGTTCAGAAAGTATCATCAATGTTGCTTATGCTAAATTGCTAGGCCATAAAGACAATGAAATTGTAGATTTTGCAGAATCGGCCTGCGGTGCTGTTCCTTGTCCACTCGAGAAAGTGACCCTGAAGTCGGCGTCCGACGTGTTCTGTTCGGCCGACAGCATGGTCATCAAGGCCACCGCCACAGCCAAGGGCACCTACATGTACCAGTGGTACAACGGCGAGGATAAGGTAGGCAAGGCCACCGAGAACCAGGACAGCCTGGTTGTCAGGGAAGCCGGCAGCTACTGGGTAGAAGTCAGCGTAGCCGACGACGCGACCTGCGATGCCGTTAAGAGTAAGGAACTCGTCCTCACCACCGACGCCATGCCAGAGACCGCGTTGGGCGACACCAGCGCGTGCGAGGGCTCGACCGTAGAGCTGAAGGCCGTGAAGTTGGCCGAAGACACCTACGTCTACAAGTGGAGCGACCGCTCGAGCGACGCGACCCTCGAGGTAGGCGAGGCCGGCGAGTACAGCGTGGTAGTGACCAACGGCACGTGCGTAGCCAAGGACACCGCCAAGGTGACCTTCGGCAGCGAGACCCTGACCGACGTGATATACGAGCTCAACGGCGTTAAGTACATGGCAGGCGACACCGGCAACGTGTGCCCTAACACCGAGGCTACCCTCACCATAAACAAGACATCCGGCGACGGCACCTACAAGTGGAGCAGCAAGCCGTCTGGCTTCATCAGCGGCGACGCCGAAGCCAAGCAGGTGACCATCAACCCCGAAGGCCTCACCACCTACTACGTGAGCCTGATGGGCGCCAAGTGCGTAGCCACCGACAGCTTCGTGGTGAAGGTCGGCAAGGCACCGCTCAAGGGCGGCATCTTCACCCTGAACGGCACGGACTACCCACGCAGCGAGGGCAACAGCGGCAGCATCTGCCCAGGCGAGGCATCGACCCTGGGCGTGAACTACACGCCAAAGGAAGGCGACTTCACTTGGAGCAGCAAGCCATACGACGAGAGCATGGTGGCCGACGGCGCGAGCGTGAGCATCAAGCCAGACAAGAAGACCACCTACTACGTGAGCTTCATGATGGACTGCGAGGCGATGGACAGCTTCGTGGTAGACGTGAAGGAGCCTATGGAGCTCAGCCGCCCAGTCATCAGCCTGCAGTGTAACGCAGTCAAGCTCACCGCCACCGCCACCGGCAGCGAGAGCCCTGTGTACCACTGGAGCGTTGACGGCGAGGAGATGGCCGGCACCGATGCAAGCATCGTCATCAGCGGCAGCGACTACAAGAGCGGCACCGCCGAGGTGTACGCCACCGCAAGCGACGCGTGCCAGTCAGAGACACAGACGAAGGACTTCAGCGTGGTGGGCATGAAGGCCGAGCTCAGCGGCAGCAAGACTGTGTGCCCAGGCCTGACTACCGAACTCGCCGTCGAGGCCGAGTCGGAACTCAACAACGCGAAGTACAGCTACCAGTGGAAGGACAAGGACGGCGAGGCCATCGCCTCGGCCACCTCCCCAACCTATAAGGCAGGCGCCGGCACCTTCTACGTGACCGTCAAGCTCGACGAGATAGGCTGCGACACCACCATCAAGCACGTGATAGTCGAAGGCACCGGCGCCCTCGAGACCGAAGGCGGCGAACCCGGCATAGAGGTAGGCGGCGAAGGCGTGAAGAACCGCACCTACTACTACTGCGGCAGCGACGCCGTGACCGTGTCGTCGAACTACAAGAAGGACAGCGGCAGCGACTACGAGTGGACCGTCCTCGACGCCAGCGGCAACGCCACCAGCGAGACCTACACCGGCAGCGCCAGCGTGACGCCGGTGAAAGACATGGCCATCGCGCTCAAGTTCCAGAACCAGTGCGACGCGTACGACACCCTGTTCATAAAGATACCGGAAAAGGTAGCCATAGAGCCGACCGTGAAGGCACTCTGCGGCGAGACCAGCATAGAGTTCAGCAACACGAAGCCGACCTACAGGTGGACCTACGGCACCAGCACCAGCGAGGGCAAGAAGTTCACCGCCAAGCTTGACGACTTCCCAAGCGCGAGCGGCAGCGTGACCGTGACGGCCGAAGCCGAGGGCTACTGCCCAGCCGAGACGACCCTGGCCATAGCCATCGACACCCTCGGCGTGAAGCTCACCGCCGACGAGAGCGTCTGCTACGGCGCACCGGCAACGCTGAACGCGACAGCCCAGTCTAGCAACGCCGGCGCAACCCTCGCCTACAGCTATGCGAGCCGCCCAGCCGGCAGCAACAGCGTGTTCAAGGCCATGGAAGGCAGCGGCGACCAGGCAATCAGCAACTCGCTCACCGAGGCGACCGAGTTCCAGGTGACCGTCAGCGACGGCGTCTGCGAGAAGACCGCCACCCAGAAGGTAGTCATCGACATCCCAAGGCCCGACGGCGTGATCAGGGTAGACGGAGAAGGCATATCCGAAGACAGCAGGGGCATGAAGACCCACAAGACCTGCGGCGAGCCGTTCACCATCTCGACCACCCACAACGGCACCGACTACAACTGGCTTCTTGAGGGCGTGGTAGCCAAGACCGGCAAGGAGGTGGAACTCACCCCAAGTGCCGAGAGCAAGCACACCGAGCAGTACGTGCTCAGCTACACCAGCGTGAGCGGCTGCCCTGTAACCGATACCGTCAACATAGAAGTGACCCCGCTGTCGGCCAGCGTAGACTGGGCCCAGTTCAAGGGCGAGAACGGCGGCGTCTTCTGTGAGGGCGAGAGCACCAGCGCCACCATAGAGCTGACCGGCGAAGCCACCAGCATCAAGTGGTACCGCGACGGCGAAGAGGTAGTGAAGGGCCGCGGCAAGACCGAGTTGAGCCTTACCGACCTTAAGGCCGAAGACAGCGGCACCTACACCTACGAGGTAGGCAACGGCCTGTGCACCCGCACCGACGCCGTAGGCGGCAGCATCAGCGTACAGAAGCGCGTAGGCATGACCGTAGCCTCAACCGAGATAATCGTGCCTAGGGGCGAGGACGGCACCGTAGAGTTGACCGTAGATGCCGCCGACGCCGACATCAAGTGGTACGACAACACCGAAGGCGACCACCGCAACGTGGGCAGCGGCACACCGTTGACGATAGAAGGCGTAGACCGCGACTACCAGCTGGTAGTTGAAGTGTCAGCCCCAGGCTACTGCACCGACAAGATGCAGGTAAGCATCCTGGCCGACGCCAAGGCGATGGTGAGCCTGTCAGCCGACAGCCTCTACAACTGCCTGAAAGACGTCAGCAACCGCCTGACAGTAGACACCGCCGGCACCGGCAAGGTCCGCTTCCCAGACAAGTATAAGATAGAGATAATGGCCAGCACCGACGGCGGCGAGACCTACACCGCCATGGCTTCGAACGTAGTCGACCACATGGTAGCCCTAGAGAAGAAGACCACCTACAAGGCGGTAGTCACCTACGGCAGCCAGAAGGCCGAGAGCGATGCAGTGACCATCGAGTACTTCGCCCCAGCCAAGTTTAAGGACGTGTTCAAGGAGAAGGCCTGCGTAGGCAGCGAGGTAGAGATAGCCATCAACAACCTCATGCCACGCGACGCCCAGGTGGTATGGGACAGCCAGGAAGGCCTGACCGGCAACGGCACCACCGCCACCGCCGTACTCGGCGAGGAGGGTAGCCACATCTTCGGCTACAGCATCGAGCAGAACGAAGGCAAGTGCCGCGAGACGTTCAGCGCAGCCATCGAGGCCATAGCGCAGATAGACGTGGAGAGTGGCGACACCACCATATGCGAAGGCGGCAGCGCCAAGATAGCGGCCTTGTCGACCGGCACCCCTAAATACTACCACTGGTATGCCGACGGCGAGCTCGTAGGCACCATGTCAGGCTTGAGGGTGAGCCCTGCACAGACCACCGAGTACACCGTTTACGTGAGCAACGGCTACTGCGACAGCGTGGGCGCGACCGCGACCGTGACCGTAGCCGACAAGCCAGTCATCACCAGCGTAGAGCACCGCACGGTCAAGAAGGTAGAGGTACTGGTAGAGGGCGGCCAGCCATCGTACAAGTACAAGGTCGACAGCAACGAGCTCCAGGACGAGAGCGAGTTCACCCTGGCCAAGTATGGCGTGCACACCTACTACGTGGTAGACCTTAACGGCTGTGAGGCGAGCGCTACCGACACGCTGAAGGCACCAGAGATTAAGGTGCCGCAGGTAGTGACCTCCAACGGCGACGGCGTGAACGACGCGTTCGAGGTGCCAGGCATGGCAGAGGCGTACCCAGACGCGAAGGTGAAGATCTTCGACCGTTGGGGTAAGCAGATAGCCGAGTACAAGGCATCGGAAGGCAGCTGGGACGGCACCTACAACGGCAACAAGATGCCGGCAACCGACTACTGGTACGAAATCTACATCCCAGAACTTTACAAGTACTACACCGGCCACTTCACCCTCATGCACGAATAATGTGCTTCTTGGCTGAAAGGCTAGTAACCATAACAAGGAAATCGGCAATGCGACACACGTCGCATTGCCGATTTCCTGTTTTAGTTAATACGTTAAGCTTCTTAACAACATTATTCCAATCCTACAACCATCTGAAAAACATATAAGTTGTATCTGAAAATTAAATATTGAGCAATCTTGTGGATAAGTGGTATTTTTTAGTGCTTAACCACAACTTTGCATCGTTTTAGGCAAAAATCAATGTAACTGCATCTGAAAACACTGAAAGTATAGATTATGGCGTAAGCATAAGATGAATATCTCGTATTGGACGCCTAACTCTATTCTTTTGTTTTAAGGTCACTATCTGCGTCAGGTGATAAAAGTAACGCCCGCTAGTGTTAGCGGGCGTTTATGGCTTTAAAAATGCGTTTATTCGCGTTATTCTACTACATTGCTGTCTTCGTCGTAGATTTGGAAGAGGAAGTCGTTGTAAGGGAAGCGCTGAACATGAATTTCCTTTACCTTCTGGTACAGCATTTCCTTCAGCTCTTCGAGGTTGGTCTTTTCATGTGCCGAAATGAAGACGCAATTGTTGTTTTGTTTGGCCATCCACATCTTTTTCAGTTCGTCGAGGCTGTAGTTCTCGCGCTTTTTAGGGGTGAGGTCGTCTTCATCTTTTTGCACGTAGGTAAAGGCGTCAATCTTGTTGAAGACGTAAATGACAGGCTTTTCGGTCTTGTCAATTTCGGCAAGGGTTTTCTCTACCACTTCAATCTGGTCTTCGAAGCCCGGGTGTGAAATGTCGACCACGTGAAGGAGCAAATCGGCTTCGCGAACCTCGTCGAGTGTAGACTTGAACGACTCAATCAAATCGTGTGGCAACTTGCGGATGAAGCCGACAGTGTCGGACAATAAAAATGGCAAATTGCTAATGGTAACCTTGCGAACGGTAGTGTCTAGAGTTGCGAATAGCTTATTCTCGGCAAAAACGTCGCTTTTACTCATCAAATTCATCAAAGTCGATTTTCCGACGTTAGTGTAACCTACAAGTGCAACACGCGTCATCTTACCACGGTTTTTGCGCTGAACGGCCTTCTGTTTGTCGATGTCGACCAGCTGTTCTTTCAGTAGGGAAATGCGGTCGAGAATGATACGGCGGTCGGTTTCAATCTGGGTTTCACCCGGACCACGCATACCAATACCACCTCGCTGGCGTTCCAAGTGCGTCCACATTCGTGTTAGGCGTGGCAATAGGTACTTGTACTGGGCAAGTGCCACCTGTGTCTTGGCATGTGCGGTTTGTGCCCTTTTTGCAAAGATGTCGAGAATAAGGCTCGTACGGTCGAGAATCTTTACCTCGAGTTCCTTTTCAATAATCTGCAACTGTTTTGGCGAAAGCTCATCGTCGAAAACGGCAAGACCGATTCTGCGTTCAGGGTCTTCGCTCATTTCCTTAATGTAGTCCTTAATCTCTTGCAGTTTGCCCTGGCCTACGAACGTAGAAGGGTGCGGATAGTCGACCTTCTGGAAGAATTTCTTCTGTGGATAGGCACCGGCAGTCTCGCACAAGAAAGCCAACTCGTTTATGTACTCGTTTTCTTTCTGTTCGTTCTGCTGTGGTGTGATAAGGCCAATGAGAATCGCGTTCTCGTCGTATATTTCAGTTTCTTTCTTTTCTGCCATGTGAATGGAATTTTTAGTGTTATTTAAAACGCTTGCTTATGTCATCGTCGCCAATAATGGTGATGATGGGTTTATTGTCGGGTGTAAAGGTGTGGTCTAAACATGAGAACAAGTCCTTGATGAGTTGGTTAATCTCGGCCGACTGCATCTTCTGTCCGCTACGAATGGCTGCACTGCGTGCTTGCGCCATAGCCACGGTATGTAGTAGCTCGGTCTTCAGGCTACGGTCTTGGTCCTTAACGGCATTAATAATGCTGGTAATGAAGCCAATAGCCTCGCGGTCGCCGTTGTTGGCTGGCACACCGTTTACCATGTAGGTGTTGTTGCCCAACGAAGAGATGTCGTAGCCAATTTCCGAAAGGTCGTCCATAATGTCGTCGAGTACCAGGGCATCGGCAGGGGTAAGGTCGAACTGCTCGGCGTAAAGTAGCCGTTGGCATGCACACTTGTGTTGTGTGAGGTTGAACAGGTAATGGTCGTAAAGCACACGGAAGTGGGCACGGTGCTGGTCGATGCACATGAGTCCCGACCTAACCTGCGTCATGATGTACTTGTTCTGGTATTGTAGGAATTCGGTACCGGTAAGTTCTTGTGGCTGTGCCATTGAACCCTGGTTTAAACCCATATCGGCTTGTCGGTATGTTTCTTGGCCAAGTAGAACGTCGTCGGTTTCGTCGGGTAGGGAACTTGCCTGTGAGACGAAGTTGGAAAAATCTTCATCATCCTCGTCGCTGTTGTCGGTCGCATCGGGTACCGAGAAGGTGACCTCGTTGGCAGGTGTTGTGGTAGTTCTGGCCGCTTCAAAACCCTCGTAAAGGCTCTCCCAGTTGCGAAGGTTGCGTTCGTTTGCCGGACCTGCGCTGCCACCGGCTCCGCTGTTGAACGGATTAAACGAGTTGTCGGCATGAATCTTCGGTTCAGGCGCAACAGACTTTTGCTTGCCAATGTACGATGGAATGTCGACCATGTCTTCGTTGTCGAAATCGATGGTGCCTAAACCATTGCACCGACCCAGGCCGGCGCGGGTGCAAGAAAGGATAATGGGGAATATTTCCTGTTCGTTCTCGAACTTGATTTCTGTTTTTGTAGGGTGTACGTTCACATCGATTGAGCGCGGGTCTACATCGAGGTAAATGAAGAAAGAAGGCTTTGAGCCTGCCGGAATTAACCGTTCGTAGGCATTGGTAACCGCCTTCTGGAAGTAGGGGTGCTTCATGAAACGGCCGTTCACGAAGAAGTACTGCTTGTCGTTGCGTTGTTTGGCCGTTTCGGGGCTCCCTATGAAACCGTGAATCTTCACCAAGTCCGATTCGGCAGAGATGGAGTAGAGCTGGTTGTTGATGCTCTTTCCGAAAATATGGGTTATGCGTTCGCGAAGGTTAGCTTCGGGCAGAACGTAAACCTTTTGGTCGTTGTGGATGAGTTCGAAAGCAATGTGCGGATAGACCAAGGCAATGCACTTGAAGCTGGTGTCGATGGCACCAAACTCGGTGGCGTTGCTCTTAAGGAAGGCACGGCGGGCTGGAATGTTGAAGAAGAGGTTCTTCATGCTGATGTTGGTGCCCACCGGACAAGTGCAGGGCTCTTGGCTCTCGACCTTGCCGCCGCTAATGCAGATGCGGGTACCCATTTCCTGGTCGGCTTGCCTGGTAACCAGTTCTACTTGCGAAACCGCAGCAATAGATGCCAACGCCTCGCCACGGAAACCCATGGTAACCAGGGTGAAGAGGTCTTCGGCTTTCTTAATCTTGCTGGTGGCATGGCGCTCGAAAGCCATGCGGGCATCGGTCGGACTCATACCCTTGCCGTCGTCAATAATCTGCACGAGGGTTCTTCCGGCCTCCTTTACAATGAGTTGAATGTGCTTGGCACCCGCATCAATAGCGTTTTCAACCAATTCCTTAACAGCAGAGGCTGGGCGTTGTACAACTTCGCCGGCAGCAATTTGGTTGGCTACGTTATCGGGTAAGAGGTGTATAATGTCCATATCTATTTTCTGTGCTACTAGATTTAGTTTCTTTAGGGCCTTGCTTGTTTGGCCTAAAACGTTGTTAGCGGAACATGTAAGCCAATGCGCCTACGACAAGGACAATGATGATGGCAAGCCTGATGGTGCCACTTTGGCTGCTTTGAACCTTACCCTTGCGTTGCTCGGAAAGGAATCCGCGTCGAAGTGTGGGCCTAGCAGGCATGTTTGGGTTACCATGTTCGTTTTCTATTTCTTGCCTTATGCGTTCGCGGCGTTCTTCACGCTCTTCCTTTTCCTGATTCCAATAGATGGGAATATGTTCGAACTTGCGGACAGAAGGTGTCTTGAAAAAATTGAAGAACATGCTGATTGAGTTTTGTATTGTAAATGTAGGCTTACTTCAGTGTGAAGTGTGCCTTTTTGATTTTCTTGTAAAGTTCGCTGGCGAAGATGAGGTCTTCCAACGGCTGGCAGCCGGTATCGTAAACCTGGTCCTTGTTGCCTTGCCAACCCTTTTGGCCCTTGTAGATGAACACAATGTTTTCGCCAATTTCCAACACCGAGTTCATGTCGTGGGTGTTGATGATGGTGGTTATGTTATATTCGTGGGTAATTTCTTGAATGAGGCGGTCAATCATGAGTGAGGTCTTTGGGTCAAGACCCGAGTTTGGCTCGTCGCAGAACAAGTATTTAGGGTTCAGCACAATGGCGCGGGCAATGGCTGCACGCTTCTGCATACCACCAGAAATTTCGGAAGGGAAAAGGTCGATGGCACGTTTCAGGTCTACACGTTCCAGACATTCTATGGCACGTTGGCGTTTCTGCTCTTCGTCCATGTCGCTGAACATGTCGAGTGGGAACATCACATTCTCGAGCACAGTCATTGAGTCGAAGAGGGCAGAGCCCTGGAAGAGCATGCCTATTTCGCGGTGCATCATCTTCATCTGCTTGTCGTTCATGAGGGTAATGTCGCGTCCATCGTAAAGGATGTGACCAGTGTCGACCCTATGAATACCCACAGTACTTTTCATTAATACGGTTTTACCAGAACCACTCTGACCAATGATGAGATTGGTTTTTCCTGTTTCGAAAACCGTGTTGATGTCGTCGAGGACCTTTACGCCGTCTTGGAACGACTTCGATACGTTTTTGACTTCAATCATGTCAGTAATAGTTTGGTTAGCATAAAGTTAGTACCTAGAATGATGATGCTGCTGTTTACAACAGCCTGCGTACTGTTACGTCCGACCTCGAGAGCACCACCCTTAACCGTGTAGCCATAGTAGCTGGCAACCGAGCTGATGATGAACGCAAACACCATACTTTTAATGATGGCGTAGGTAATGTAGAACGGAACGAATGAGAACTGAATACCAGTTGTATATTCCTGTACGGTGATGGTGTCGGTAAACTCGGCCACACCCAAGCCGCCAAGAATACCTGCCGCAATACTGATGATGACCAGGCAAGGAATGACGCTGACGAATGCCACAATTTTAGGCAAGATGAGGTAGTTAGCCGAATTGACACCCATAATGTCGAGTGCATCTATCTGTTCGGTAATGCGCATGGTTCCAATTTCTGAAGCAATGTTCGAACCAACCTTACCTGCAAGAATAAGACAGAGGATGGTTGGTGAAAACTCGAGCAAAAGCGTATCGCGCACTGCCAAACCTGTTAGGTAGCCTGGCAAAATAGGGTTACTCATGTTAAGCTTCATCTGGATGGTGATGGCCATGCCTATGAAGAGGGAAATGATGATGTCGATGAGAATGGAATCGATACCCAAATTCATCATCTCGCGTGTGTATTGGCGACCAAACATCGACCAACGGTCGGGAATAGACAAGGTTAACTTCATTAGTTTTGCGAAGTCTCCCAAGCGTTCAATTGCGTTCATTATATACCTTGTTATAGTGAAACTAAATACAGAATTTACAAATTTACTAAAAAAAAGGAAAGAAACGCGTTTTTTGGTTTTGTTCTGGCAATTAACCCAACATCTGTGCCTTCCATTTTGCCACAGTGTTGCGAATGGAGTCGAGCCCAATCTGTTCCACGTCAATCTCTTCTGGCGCCAGCCAGACATAGCTGTCGACGTCGTCGCCCGACACTAGAGTTGTGCCATCGGCAAGCTGTGCGGTGAAGAAACAGTCGAGTGTGTGCACGATAAGGCCGCTGAACGGATAGCGGTTGGGGGCCGAACAGAAGAATTGAAGGTTGACAAGTTCGGCATTCAGTTCCTCCCTTATTTCGCGACGGATGGCCTCTTCCAGCGTTTCGTCGAGTTCGGCAAATCCGCCCGGAAGGTCAAGCGTCCCCTTTTTCGGTTCGAAGGCGCGGCGGGTGAGCAACAGCTGCCCCTTGCCGTTGGTGATGAGGGCCGCAGCCGCAGCGGCCGGGTTAAGGTAAAAGGTGAAGCCACAGTTGCCGCAACGTTTAGAACGTGGACCGTCTTCGCTAAAGAGTGGCGAGCCGCAGTGTGGGCAATAACCGAAATAGTGGAGTGGATGCTGAAAGTTCATCGTTCGTGAAAGATTTTGTGCAAAAGTAGGGGGCTTAAACCGTTCAATAGTCACAATACATAGAAAAAAGTTATTAACAATTTTGCTTTATTCTAAAAAACACCTAAATTTGCATCCCGAAACTTTGCACCGCCCGAGATGTAAGGTTTCAACCCGACTAAATTGTAGAAAATTTAAAGCTTTAAATAAAATGAAAAGAACATTCCAACCCTCTATCAAGAAGAGAAAGAACAAGCACGGTTTCCGTGAAAGAATGGCGACTGCAAATGGTCGTCGCGTTTTGGCTTCTCGTCGTGCTCATGGCCGCAAGAAGTTGACCGTTAGCGATGAAATCGCAGTTCGCTTGCACGCTCACCGTTAATAGTGTGCTTGTAATTCGCACAAAGGGGTGTGTCAAAAGAAATTTTGATACATCCTTTTTTGTTTTGAATTGAATTTAGCTGAAAGAAAATACAATGGCAAAAGAAAAAGTAATATTGACCGGTGACCGTCCGACCGGCAAACTCCACATAGGCCACTACGTTGGCTCGCTTCGCCGTCGTGTCGAGTTGCAGAACTCTGGCGAGTTCGACAAGATCTTCATCATGATTGCCGATGCACAAGCATTGACCGACAATGCCGATAACCCGGAAAAGATTCGCCAAAACGTTATTGAGGTGGCGCTCGACTACTTGTCGGCCGGCATCGACCCTAGCAAGTGCAACATCTTCATTCAGAGTGCTGTTCCTGAATTGACCGAATTGGCATTCTACTATATGAACTTGGTTACCGTTTCACGCGTGCAGCGCAACCCAACCGTTAAGACCGAGATTCAGATGCGCAATTTCGAGGCTAACATTCCAACCGGTTTCTTCTGCTACCCAATTTCGCAGGCTGCAGACATCACCCTCTTCCACGGCACCACCGTGCCTGCAGGTGAAGACCAGAAGCCTATGATTGAGTTGACCAACGAAATTGTACGCCGTTTCAACAACATTTATGGCGAAACCCTCGACGAATGTCAGATTCTCCTTCCACAGTCGGCTGCTTGCTTGCGCTTGCCTGGTACCGACGGTAAGGCAAAGATGTCGAAGTCGCTTGGCAACTGCATCTTCTTGTCTGATTCGGCAAAGGAGTTGAAGACAAAGGTGAACTCGATGTATACCGACCCTGAACACATTCACATTGAACAACCAGGCCACCTTGAGGGTAATACCGTATTCACTTACCTCGATGCCTTTGCTACCGACGAAGACTTTGCCAAGTTCTTGCCAGACTACAAGAACTTGCAAGAGTTGAAAGACCACTACACCCGTGGTGGCTTGGGCGACGGTACTTGCAAGAAGTTCTTGTTGAACGTGTTGAACGACCGCTTGGAGCCTATTCGCAACCGCCGTAAGGAGTTGGAAAAGGACATTCCTGCCGTGTACGAAATTTTGAAGCGTGGTACCGAAGCTGCTCGCGAAGTGGCTGCAAAGACCATTGCAGAAGTACGCCACGCAATGCGTATTGACTATTTCGACGACAAGGAACTCATTGCAGAACAGGCTAAACGCTTTGCTGCACAAAAGTAAGAGACGAATTCTTAACTGATAATGGAATAGGGAGGCGCAACTGGCGCCTCCCTATTTTTATTTAATGATTATTTGAAAACTGGAAAAACTGAAAATTTTATTATCTTTGTATATGAATTCGGGGTTATGCCCTGTTTAACATGCCAAAAAAGTTTGGGATAACATCCCTTTTATAATAACATTACATTAACAATAACGAGATGGGGACCTGTGAAGGCCCCCATTTTTATTGGTTGCTGTTAAACGGGTTTAGAACAAAACAGCCGGCATCTGCTAGACTGCAAATGCCGGCTGTTTGTATGTTAGGAGTTGGGAATTACTCCTTGTTTACCTTGCGGAAGATGACGTTGCCATCTTCTAATGTTTGGCGTTCAATAACAAGTCCCTTAACGTTGCTGTTGAGTTTCTGACCTGCTAGGTTGTAGTATTCGGTCTTAACAACGTTGGCAGCGCTAGCTGTATATGATTCAATTCCGGTTAATGAACAGTCAATTGACATGGCGACAACAGGAATGAAAGATATTGAAACCTGTGAGATTGTTCCATTGCTCATAAATTCCTCAAGGCCTTCAGCTGTACCTGCAATAGCTCTAAAGTAGTAGAGCTGATCGTGATTTTCGAATAGCTGTAAATTGTTTTTGTTCAATGTGATAGTAGACTCTGGAGAAGGAGTTGTTATGTTCTGCCATTCAACGGTTTTGTCGTGTCCGTTAGTTGGTTCGCTGGTTGTGTACTGGAATGCGTACATAATTCCATCGCCAAACTCTTTCTCCGCAGATTTTGACATAAGAACTGCAAGATTGAGTGTATCATCTTGACACAATTCCAATGCTTCAGCCATTGTGGTTGACGTTTCTAAATCGATTTCGGGCATTGCGCAATAGCTTACATAGAAATTATCGATGGCATAGTCGCCGCGGCTAGCACCGGAACTTTCTGTCTTATTAACGATTTCAAAAATAACGTCTTTATTGGGTGATACGAATTCAATTTCATATTTCATCCAACCTTCGGTGCCATACAATGAAATGTTTGCGGTTGAGTCAATTATTTCATTGGTTACTGCATCGCGTACATAAGCCCTAACAATGTTAGGCTTGTTGCTAATGCTGAATGTTCCAATTGAGAAACCGCATCTGTACTCTAAATTAGGAGAAATTCCACTGATGTATTTTTTATAAATAATTTTATCGAATCCCTGGTTTGCGATGTCAACAAGTAACATACCTCCAAATTCATCATCAGACGCATCTTTTTTGATGCTTGAAGCATAAGGATTTGTACATGTAACAGCGAAGTGGTCATTTAGCATACCTATAGGAGATTCTGCAGCATTAAAGTCTGGCATAGCGGTTCCGTCTGACAATATGGTGACGAATGGGTCTTTTATGTTGCCATAGATGTGGGCAGTAACAGGTTGGGTATATGCTTTACCGTTTTCATTGGTGAACGTATAGAGCTTGCCATCGTCACTGAATTTTCCGAAGTCTTCGTAATACAAATATGTTTCAGAAACCGGTAGACCATCTTTGCTGTAACAATGGATCTTGTTGCTAGAAATAGTGTCTTCCTCATACTCTGGCAAATAGCAACAAGTCATAAAGATGTCGTCGATAGCAATGTCGCCTTCCATATCCTGATAGCCATACGGAACATTTACAATTTCAAAAATCAAGTTATTAGAAGGGGAAACAAATTTCTGTTCAACAAGTACCCAATTAAGATTGCCTGTCAGTGTTACAGTATCAGAAAAAAGAACGTTGTCTTCGTCATCCTTCACGTTTACTGCGAGTTCTGCTTGTGGGTTTTTATTGTTGATAGCTCCCAATTTGCAACCTATATTGATTTCCTTACCTGCCAAATCGTTCTCTACCTTGCGTCTATAAATAACTTTACCGGCTAGTCCAAGATCTTTCATGTCCATAATGAACATGCCACCATTAGGGTTTTTGTCGGCACTGTTGGCTATGCCTGGGGTGTACGGATTAACATTGGTTATCATCCAACCATCATCTAACCCAAGTTTGGCAGGTGAAAAATCGGGTGTGGATGCGCCTTCTTGGAGAACTGTTACGAAAGGATGGGCCCCCCATAACCTGTTAGTAACAGGAATTGTGTGTTTAGTACCATTTGCATCGGTATAAGTGTATTCGTTGCCGTCGGTAGTGAATTCGCCAAAATCGTCAAAGAAAATGGTTTTCTCGTCTAATGTCATGCCTCCAATAGTTTTGCAACATTCCTTTGTAGGAACTTCAATTGTAGCAGTTGCCGAACAGCCGTCTTGTGACTTAATTGTGCATTCAATTGTGTTTGTACCAATACCTTCGAATATGGTTGTGAAATTTTGATTGGTTGAAGTGGTATTACCAGACTTCCAATTGTACTCTAACACATCAATAGCATCGTTAACGTTAAAGGTGACGGGGAATGCGGGGCAAACAGGCATTCGCTTGTTACAGCTAATGGTAGGCTGAATCTGGCCCTCAATCTTAATGTTGTCAATGCCGATTGGTGCAGTAGCCCCCGTGCCGAGAGAAAAATAAAAACTAATTTCGCCCCTATCGTCAGCTATACCTTTGTAGGTTATTGTCTTTCTTTCTCCAAAGTTATCAAATGTGTTTATTCCAAGGCCTTTTTCGTACATAGGGTTACTATTCAAGCCGACTGCTAACGTGGCTCTGTTTCCATAAATCCTTCCTGAACCTGGCCAAAGTTTTGCAGCCATGGTTTGCATCATAAATTGCATGCCAGGAAGTCTCAACGAGGTTACTAGATCTGTTGTGGCATTTTCGTTCAGTGTAATAAGGTAGTTTTCCATTTCCTCTATTGACAGCAAGCTATAGGCATCGCAAGTAAGCATTACTGAAGAGCCTGGAACCAGATTCTTCACGGTGTAACGCATGAAAGGCTGCTTGTCAAATTTTCCGGCAGCAACAATTAGGTTTTTGCTATCGGTCTCCATGAAGAAAGGTGAGAGCATACGGGGGTTGGCTACCAAACCTACGTATCCATTGTCACTTGTCATGTTTGAGCTATTGGCGTATGTCTCGAAGTCAATATTCCCATAGGTCGTAATTTGCGCACTATAGATGCCGCCTTGTATGGCATGATCTACGGTAGTTTCCCTTTGCGAGCAGACTCCGTTACGAATGCTGTCGGAATACCAACCATCAAAACTGTTATCTAACGCAGGATTGCAGAGCTCGATATCGGTATCGAAATTTGTGAAATTGATCATGCAGTCTTGTGCGAATGCAGACAGACTGAACATGGATAGGGTTGCCGCACAAATTCGGCTAATGAATAATTTTTTTCTCATTATTTTGTGTTTGATTTTACAAATATGAACTACAGTTACAAAATTAAACATTTCTTTCGATGTGAAAAGAAAATAGGCAGGTTGCAACCTTGCAACCTGCCTATTTATATGTGGAGTAAGAAACTGTGTCTTTACTTTTTAGTTCCCAGTACGCCACGTGTAATTTCGCGCGTAATGGTGCGTGTGGCTGCCGATGCGGCGCTCTTTGCAACTTTCGATGCGGCACTCTTGGTAGTGGTACGCGACTTCTTGCCCGAAACACTATTCGAAATGTAAGAGCCAACAATGCTGGCAACTGCGCTAGTAACAGCTGTTAGTACAGCCTTACCAATTTTGCCAAACATGCCGTTGTTGCTACTTTCTTGCTTCTCGGCCCTTACACTGCCCTTCTTCTTGGTTTCTACCACTTCCTCCTCGTCGTCTTCCTGTTCGGCAAGGGCAGCTTCGGCTTCGGCAATCAGTTGTTCGAAGGCGCTTTCGCGGTCAATGGCCTTGTCGTATTTGCCTTTTATTGACGAACGGTTGATGATTTCGGCACGCTGGCTCTCGCTAATGGCGCCAATCTGGCTGAGTGGGAAAAGAATCTTGGCACGTTCAACGACGCAAGGTGCACCCTTCTCGTCGAGGAATGAAACCAAAGCCTCACCGGTCTCCAGGTTCATAATAGCCTCGTCGGTCTTGAATTTAGGGTTAGCACGGAAGGTGTCGGCCGCCGTCTTAACGGCTTTCTGGTCTTTAGGGGTGTAGGCACGAAGGGCGTGCTGTACACGGTTGCCCAACTGGCCAAGAATGTTTTCAGGAATATCGGTAGGGCTCTGCGAAATGAAGTAGATGCCCACGCCCTTGCTTCGGATGAGGCGGATGACCTGCTCAATCTTGTCGGTCAATGCCTTCGGGGTGTCGTCGAAGAGCATGTGTGCTTCGTCGAAGAAGAACACCAACTTTGGTTTCTCCATGTCGCCCACTTCTGGCAATTGGCTGTAGAGGCTGCTCATGAGCCAGAGCAGGAAGGTTGAGTAAAGTTTAGGCTGCATCATCAGCTTGTCGGCTGCCAACACGTTCATAATGCCCTTCCCTCCTTCGGTCTGCAAAAGGTCGAAGATGTCGAACTCGGGTTCGCCGAAGAAAAGGTTGGCACCCTGGTTCTCCAATTCGAGGAGCGAACGCTGAATGGCACCTACACTTTGTGCTGCAATGTTGCCGTAAGTGGTGGTATATTGGGCAGCGTTCTTCGACACATAGTCGAGCATAGAACGCAAGTCCTTCAAGTCGAGTAGGAGTAGGCCTCTTTCATCGGCAATGCGGAAAACGATGTTAAGGATGCCGGTTTGGGTCTCGTTCAAACCCATAAGACGTGCCAACAACTGTGGACCCATGCCCGAAATGGTGGAACGGATGGGGTGGCCCTGTTCGCCAAACACGTCGAAAAAGCGGACCGGACAAGCCTGGAAGTCGGGGTTTGGAACGCCAAATTCGTCCTTACGCTTTTCAATGAATCCGCTTAGCTTGCCGGCTTGGCTAATGCCCGAAAGGTCGCCCTTCATGTCGGCCATGAAACAAGGGACACCAGCTTGGCAGAAGGTTTCGGCCATTACCTGTAGGGTGACGGTCTTACCGGTACCGGTTGCGCCGGCAATAAGTCCGTGGCGGTTTGCCATCTTGCCAACGATGCTAATTGGCCCATTTTCGCTATGGGCTATATAGAGCCCGTTTTCTTGACTATACATATATGCTTGTGGTTGATGTTTCCAAATAAATACAAATATATGTATTTTGCCACTTTTAACGTTTACGAACCGACCGAAAAAATGCTACTTGCCAGTTGGTAACGTGCAATAGCCTTGCCTAGTTCCAATCTGTTGATATATTTTAGAATGTGGCCAAATAGTTAAGAGATAATTTAAGTATATTTGCATCTTGAAAAAGAAAGGATTTTTGACAATGGATAAGAAATTCAAGCGAACACTGGTAACCTCTGCCTTGCCTTATGCTAACGGTCCCGTTCATATTGGCCACTTGGCAGGTGTTTATGTACCAGCAGATATTTATGTGCGTTGGCTCCGTTTGAAGGGCGAGGAAGTCCTCTTCATTGGCGGTAGCGACGAGCACGGTGTGCCTATCACCCTTCTTGCAAAGAAGGAAGGCGTAAATCCTCAAGATATTGTAGACCGTTACCACGGCATCATTAAGAAGTCGTTTGCCGAATTCGGCATTTCGTTCGACATCTATTCACGAACTACTTCGCCAACTCACCACGAAATGGCAAGCCAGTTCTTCAAAACCCTTTACGACAAGGGTGAATTCATTGAAAAGGAAAGCGAACAGCTTTACGACGAGGAAGCCCACCAGTTCTTGGCCGACCGTTATGTGACAGGTACTTGCCCTCACTGCGGTAACAAGAGCGCCTATGGCGACCAGTGCGAAAAGTGCGGTAAGGACCTTAGCGCACTCGAACTTATCGACCCTGTTTCTACCATCAGTAACTCAAAGCCGGTTTTGCGTAACACCAAGCACTGGTACTTGCCGCTAGACCGTCACCAAAAATGGTTGGAGAAATGGATCTTGGAAGACCACAAGGAATGGAAGAGCAATGTGTACGGCCAGTGCAAGAGCTGGTTCGACATGGACTTGCAGCCACGTGCCGTAAGCCGTGACCTCGATTGGGGTATCTCGTTGCCAATTCCTGATACCGACGGTAAGGTGCTTTACGTGTGGTTCGATGCCCCTATCGGCTACATTAGCAACACCAAGGAACTGCTCCCTAACGATTGGGAAAAGTGGTGGAAGGACTCAGACACCCGCTTGCTACACTTCATTGGTAAGGACAACATTGTGTTCCACTGCATTGTGTTCCCTGCTATGCTGAAGGCTGAAGGTAGCTTCATCTTGCCAGATAACGTGCCAGCTAACGAGTTCTTGAACTTGGAAGGTAACAAGATTTCTACTTCAAAGAACTGGGCTGTTTGGTTGAACGAATATTTGGTTGACTTCCCTGGCAAGCAAGACACCTTGCGTTATGTGCTTACTGCTAACGCACCTGAAACCAAGGATAACGACTTTACTTGGAAAGATTTCCAGACACGCCACAACAGCGAGTTGGTTGCCATTTATGGTAACTTCGTAAACCGTACCGTGGTGTTGACCAATAAGTATTACGAAGGTTCGGTTCCTGAACGTGGCGAACTTACCGACTACGACAAGCAGACCCTTGCCGAGTTTAGCGATACCCGTAAGGAAATGGATAACTACCTCGACAACTTCCGCTTCCGCGATGCGTTGAAGGAGGTGATGAACCTTGCCCGCATTGGTAACAAGTACTTGGCTGAAACTGAACCTTGGAAGTTGATTAAGACCGATCCTGAACGTGTTAAGACCATTATGAACATCGCTGTTCAGATTTGTGCTAACCTCAGCATCGCATTCGAACCATTCCTTCCATTCAGTACCGACAAGTTGCGCACTCAACTCAACATTGGCAAGTTCAATTGGAGCGAAATTGGTAGCGTAGACCTTGTTGCCGCAGGTCATAAGATTGGTGCTGCAGAACTCCTCTTCGAGAAGATTGAGGACGATGCCATTCAAGCACAGCTCGACCGTTTGGAACGCATCAAGAAGGAAAATGAACTAAAGAACTGGAAGCCAAACCAGCTAAAGGACACTTGTTCTTTCGAAGATTTCCAGAAGCTCGACATCCGTGTAGGTACGGTGCTCGAATGCCAGAAAGTGCCTAAAGCCGACAAGTTGCTTCAGTTCAAGATTGACGACGGCATGGGTGGACGTACCATTGTTAGCGGTATTGCCAAGTGGTACAATCCGGAAGATTTGGTAGGTAAGCAGGTTTGTTTCATTGCCAACTTCGCACCACGTACACTGAAGGGTGTTGTGAGCCAGGGTATGATTCTTAGCGCAGTAAATAGCGATGGCAGCCTTAGTGTTGTAACTCCGCAAAAACAAACCCGTCCGGGCGGTACTGTTGAGTAAGCCCAGATGGAAATAAGATACAATATTCAAAACTAGCAGTTTTGTTGAATATGGTGATTATTTAATTGCAGAAGTCCCTTACTGCCCTTTTGGACGGTAAGGGATTTTTTTATTCGTTATGTATTCCTTATGAAGTTTACCGTCTACTCACTGGTCTTATGGTTGGGTTTTGCCCTATTGGCACCACTGTGCGCTGCCGACCTTAGCGTTAGCCGCATCGACTCTATTGCCGATGTGCGCTCGGCTGCCATTTCTGCCTATCGAAAGCAAGAGCCCCAATTGGCCGCCAACTTGTATAGGCAAAGCATTGCCATGGGCGACAGTAGCATTGTGCCTTACTACAATTTGGCGTGCTGCTATGGTCGCATGGGAAAGATAGACTCATGCCGAATGGCATTGCAAGGGGCTTTAGACCGTGGCTATCCCGACTACATGGAACTGGGGACCGATGCCGACTTGCAACCCCTGCAACAACAGCCCTACTGGGCGGAGATGTGGCAGCAAGCTTTCCGCAACAGTTACGGCAAGGTGATGGCAAAGCAGTTCGATGCCATGGCGAAGGAGGCGATGCTTGCCAACGACACGGCGCGTTTGCGTTTTCTTTTGCCTTTTGAAAGACGTACCGATGCCCAGGTGCGAGCCTTGCATGGTGCACTAACCGATGCGGCTGTCTTGTTCCGCTTTTCAAATATTAGTAACGCTGCGGCATTGACTGAAACAGGTAGCTTGGTTAAGCGGAAAATGGACTATACCGACAATCATTTTGTGGTGAGTGACGAATTCGTCTTCGAACTCCCTATCCCTTATTTTGATGCCGATTTTGCGCCGATAATAGCTAAAGACACCTTGCATATGCGCATGCGTACGTTCGACCACCTTTATAGCTACTTCGATACGCTGTTCTTGACAGGTAGCCAGATGGCTTTTGCCAACAAGGTTGAATTGCCTGTGCTGACCGACAGTGTGATGGCTCTGAAGCTGGTGAGCAAGGGCGAGCAGATTGACGATTACCAGGAAAAGGTGGCTCTGAACGGCAAACTTTGCCAAAAAGTGTTGAAGATGGTGCAAAACGCAGTACCCATCACTGCCGATGAGTTTATGAAACTTCAGCCTGCATCGGGCGACATTTGTTTCGTGCGTCTCAACAGTCTGCCGGTTCGTAAGCAGTTTAAGGGGCTGAAGCTTGCCTTTTACAAAGGCGCCAATGTGGCTGTTGTGGTGTGCGACGGCCGCTACTGCTTGCTGAATGGGAAGTTTAGTTTGTAGACAAAAAATCCGACTCCAAATCAATTGGAGTCGGACTCATTAACAACTAATCAACTAAACAAATGAAAACTTTTATGCGATTTTATCCGTTTCTAAATTTTACATAACCTTAATTAAGCGGGTGTTGTCCTGTGGTTCAACCGGTTTCTTCTTTGGCAACATTATGGTCAGAATGCCATCGGCCATGTGTGCGGTAATGGCTTCCAAGTCTACGTCTTCTGGCAATGTGAAGGTCTGGTTGAATTTAGGGAAAGAGAACTCGTGGCGGAGGAAGCGTTCCTTTGGTTCTGCATCTTCGGTAGCTGCTTCTACGGCAACCGCATCGTTGTTAGTTGCAGCCTGCGCCTCTTTCTTCTCAACGGCAACAACAAGTTCGCCAACGTTGTTAATCTTCACATCGAAATCGTCTTTCTGCATACCGGGTGCAACCATTTCCAACTTATAGTAGTTGTCGCCTTCAATAATGTTGATGGCTGGATGGTTGAAGCGACGCGGACGGATTGGTTCGTTCCATTCGGTACCAAGTAATGCGTTGAACAAATCAGGAATGATGTTCTGGTTTCTGTGATCGTTTGTAAACATTTCTAAAATCTCCTATACTTTAATTATTATTCGAAATTTTGGTGCTGTTTGGTTTTAGACCTCTACAGCGTTTTTATTGTTGTGTAAGTTGGCGTCTGAACCATTTCAGCTTTGCGCTTACATTTAGAGTATATCAATTCTTGTGCCAATGGCAGGAAATGGTCATTATACTGCCAATATGGCAGATTTGCTTGAATAACACTGTCATATTGGCATAATTGTGATAAATTTATCTGCCAATATGGCAGATTTTATCTTCATCTTTAGGATCTATGGTCTTGCTCATGGCTTTCAATATGTGTCGTGAATAAATATCTAATTTGAAAATTAACCATTTTCGTTTTTTATACGTACTTTTGCTTTTGTACGAGTTGGCTAATGAAAGCTTTGGCTCGGCTGAACAAACTGAAAGTATTATGAATAAAAAAGTAAGTGTATTGGGTAGAATAATGCCGTTGCTTGTTGCGGGCATTATGGTTTCGTGTTCAAAAACGGGCACAACAAACACCAATAGCACGGAAGAGGCAATGGAAGAAACGGAACAGCAAGATGCTGAACCTCAGTACGAAGGTGTGCCGGAAAGTCAGCCAAGCGAAAACGCTAACCAACAAAAGCCAGCCGCCAAAACTGCAAGAAAACAGGCGCCGCAAGAATCGATTTCGGTTTATTATGAAGGCCGAATAGGAAACGACGAGGCGAGAATGAACCTTACCTTTGTTGGCAACAATGTGACAGGTACGCTTGAAAAGATGGGCGAGAAAAGCAAACTGAAAGGAACGGTTGACGAAGATGGCGAGATACACCTAACCGAGGTCGGCAAGAACGGCAAGATGGTTAGTACTAGCCACCGACGCAAAAGACGTTTTCGTGGCGACTATACCAAAAACGGCAAAAGCATACGTTTCCGATTTAGGAAAAGCAGCCCAGATGGTGAGAGCGATGTTGATGATATTTACCGTTAGGGTAGTTCACTAGAAATAAGAAAGGAGCCGAACATTCGACTCCTTTTCTCATTTATATAAGTGTTTGTTTTCACTTTATGTTGCGTGACGACTTTATGGTGTCGTATGCCTTTTGTATCTGTTTGAACTTTTCGGCACTCTCCATTATGACCTTCTCGCCCAATGTGGCTACGTGGTCGGGGTGGTACTTGTTGGCCATAGAACGGTAAGCCTTTCTTACCTGCTCGTCGGTTGCAGTGCTGGCAATACCTAAAATGGTATAGGCGCTCGTGAGCGACATGGAAGGCGAAGTTACACGGCTACGCGATTTTGAACCAGAGCTGGAGCCAGAACTAGAACCTCTGCCAGAAGATGAACTAGACGATGAACCTCTTGAAGACGAACCTGAACCGCTTCGGCTATAAGAAGAAGAACTTTGGTTGCTGTATGAAGACTGCCTTTGAGATTTTGCAGTAAATGTAGCCTTTATAGAATAGTATTCGGTGCTTGAGATGCCAAGAATCTTGGTAATCTTCAAAATGAGGTTCTCCTCGTTGCTGTCGAGGTCGCCGTCAGAAATACCAATACCAACCAAAAAGTGGATAAGCTCGCGCTTGTGGTAGATGTTCATCTGCTTTGCCACTTGTTGGGCAACTTCTTCCGGATTGATTTTCTGCTCAAGCATTTCCTTAAGCATCTGCAGTGCATTGCGCTGGTCTTCTTCGGTTGCAAATGCCTTGCGAATGTATTCTTTCACGTAGTCGAGTTCGCAACGCTTGGTTTGGCCGTTAGCCTGCATAACAGCTGCCATTAAGGTCAGCAATGACATCTGGAAGGAAATCTGGTCCTTATTGTTTGCCGACGAGAAAAGTTTTTCCAGTTTAGGGTCAGAATCGCCATCGAGCATCTTACCTATGCAGTAGCCTACAATACCGCCAATAGGACCTCCTATAAACAATCCGCCAATGGCACCTAATATACTTGCAATTCCCATATATAAATCTTTTCCACAAATGTAGCATTTTTTTCAGTACCTTTGTAACCGAATTTATTAAAACAACAATGGAGTTTAATTTCGACGTCATAGTAGTTGGTGCTGGTCATGCTGGTTGCGAGGCTGCCGCAGCATCTGCCAACTTGGGTTCAAAGACCCTTCTCATTACCATCGATATGCATAAGATTGCCCAAATGAGCTGTAACCCAGCCGTTGGCGGTATTGCCAAGGGACAGATTGTGCGCGAGGTGGATGCGTTGGGTGGCATGTGTGGTATTGTTACCGACCTAACGGCTATTCAGTTCCGTTTGCTTAACCGTTCGAAGGGACCGGCTATGTGGAGTCCACGCGCACAAAGCGACCGACAGAAGTTCAGCGAAAAATGGCGTGAAGTGTTGGAGAATACGCCTAACCTCAACATTTGGCAAGATACAGTTACCAATTTGGTGATTGAAGATGGCAAGGTGGCCGGCGTGGTTACCGCTATGGGTGCTACATTTAAGGCTGGGGCTGTCGTTATTACTGCTGGCACCTTCTTGTCTGGCCTCATTCACTGTGGACGCACACAGATTCAGGGAGGACGCATCAGCGAACCGGCTGCTTATGGGCTGACCGCACAGCTGCGGGAAATGGGTGTGAAGACCGACCGCATGAAGACGGGTACACCGGCTAGACTTGACGGACGAACCATTGATTTTGAACGCATGAGCAGGCAAGATGGTGAGACCGACTTCCACAAGTTCTCGTACCTCGACTTCCAACCACGTCCGTTGCAACAGCGTCCATGCTTCATTACACAGACTAATCCGGAAACCCATGAAATACTTAAAAAGGGTTTGCCAGAATCGCCACTCTATAATGGCCAGATTAAGAGTATTGGCCCACGTTACTGTCCGAGCATCGAAACTAAAATTGTGACGTTTGCCGACAAGGACCATCACCCCATCTTTATTGAACCAGAAGGCGAAACTACGCAAGAATACTACATTAATGGTTTCTCGTCTAGTTTGCCAATGCATATACAGATAGCGGCTTTACAGACTATTGTTGGTTTGGAACATGTGCAGCTCTACCGCCCAGGTTATGCCATTGAGTACGACTTCTTCGACCCTACACAGTTGAAGCATTCGCTCGAGAGCAAGGTCGTTCCTGGCTTGTTCCTTGCAGGACAGGTCAATGGTACCACGGGTTACGAAGAAGCTGCCGGTCAGGGTATTGTTGCCGGCATTAACGCACACCAGTATTGTGCAAAGGCAGAACCACTCATCTTGGGTCGTGACGAATCGTACATTGGTGTGCTCATCGACGACTTGGTGACAAAGGGCGTAGACGAACCTTACCGTATGTTCACTTCGCGTGCCGAATACCGCATTCTGCTTCGCCAAGACGATGCCGATGCACGCCTTACTGCCAAGAGTTATGCCATAGGTCTTGCCACAAAGGAACGTATGGACCTTTATAACCGCAAGAAGGAAGCCATTGCCCAATTGGTTGGTTTCATTAAGAGCTACTCGGTTCAGGCAAAATACATCAACAGCTTCCTCGAGAAGTGTGGCACGACCGCCCTAACCGAAGGCTGCAAGTTGGTAGACTTGGTGGCACGCCCTCAACTTAACATCTGGCTTTTGTCGGAAGTAATTCCGGCACTTAAAGATAAGTTGGATCAGATTGCCGACCGTCGCGATGAAATTGTAGAGGCTGCTGAAATTCAAATTAAGTACAGTGGTTATATTGAGCGTGAGACGTTGGTTGCCGACAAACTTCACCGCCTCGAAAACATTAAGATTAAGGGTAAGTTCGACTATAGTACTATTAACTCGCTCAGTACCGAAGCTCGCCAGAAGTTGGCACGCATCGATCCTGAAACCATTGGCCAGGCAAGCCGCATTCCGGGCGTTTCGCCTAGCGACATCAACATCTTGTTGGTGCTTTGCGGAAGATGATAAACAAATGCTGATAGAAATAAGGAAATCCCTCGGATGCTGTTGCGAGCTTCCGAGGGATTTCCTTTTTATTGTGTTATGCCGTTAGGCTTATTTTGGTTCCTTGGTCAATTTTAGGATGAGTTCGCCATTTTCTACAACGACGTTGTCGGTCTTTTCCCTCACGTTTTCCATTTCCCAGTTGCCTTTGCCCCATCGGCTAGAGTTAAAGGAGTCGAAATCGTCAGTCCATCTTTCGGTAAAGGCCTTGGTTTCGGTGTCGTAGTCGTAAACCTTAATATAGTCGATGTGTTGTTGAATAGGGATGTACTTACTCTCGAGTTTTCCAACCCATGCAGTCGACTTGCTAGACCATAGGTTAAAACGTAGGCTCTCGTATTCGACGAGTGTCTCAACCTGATTCTTTGTATCGTTGCTATTGTCGGTCCTTCTCATTTCAACACCGTCGACCGACCACGAAACGTATTCGGGAGTCCAATCAATCGTGTAAACGTGGTAATCGGCATCGGCAGCACCAGGTAGGTTGTGAATCTGTTCGGTAGTCACTTTTCTTTCTGCAGTACCCGAAATGATGTTCGACTGGAAGCTGTTGTTGCTCTTGCCAATGACCTCGATGTCAATTTCGTTCCAAACCTTTCCCTTTCCCATATACGAATCGTTGTAGTAGAGGAACATGGAGCTGATGCAGCCTGGGGCATAGGCCATCTTCATTTTAGCTTCGAAACGGCCATACTTGAACGTCTCCTTCGAGAAGAGTTCAGCACCATAATAGTTGTATGTGATGTCTGGGTTGTCATTAGGGTCCTCCTTCGAAGGGTCTTTCTGTTCCTCGTCCTCACCCTCGTCCCAGTCAAAACCATTCTTGTCATCGTCTTTCGAGCAAGAAACGGCTGCAAGTAATGCGCCAATTAGAAAAAAGTAGTTAATGCGTTTCATATTGTACTTTGTGTTTAATTCTTTAGGCCGAAAACACCATCGGAAGGTGTGGTCGCCTCTAAATGTACTGCAAGATATCTATAAATTTCCATAAGCGCTCTATTCTGTCTTTCTTTTTCAGTTTCTTTAACCAAAAACAACGGTCTATCAATTTGTCAAAGTCTTTATTAATACATATTTTTGTAATGATGTGTTATTATGGCATATCGTCTATTTTTCAACGAAACACAAATTAAATTTTAATCTTATAATGCAGTACGGTTATTTCGATGATGAACGTAAAGAATACGTTATCACCAACCCCGCTACTCCAAAATCTTGGAGTAATTATCTAGGCGACACCCGTTACGGAGCAATCATCACCAACAATGCTGGTGGTTACAGCTTCTTCCGTTCTTCGGTTCAGGGTTGTTTCCTTCGTTTGAAGTTCAACACTGTGCCTAACGACCAGCCAGGTCGCTACATCTACCTTCACGATGTAGACACCAAGGATTTCTGGAGTGGTAGCTGGCAACCAGTAGGCAAGCCGCTTGACCAGTACAAGAGCGAATGCCGTCACGGCTCAGCTTATTCAATCATTTCATCGGAATACTCTGGTATCAAGACCGAGACTTTGTATTTCGTACCACTTGGTGCAGAATTCGAAGTATGGCGTGTAAAGGTTACCAACAACTCTGGCAAGAAGAGAAGCCTTCGTGCTTTCACTTATGCAGAGTTCGCATCTAACTGGAACATGCACGACGATAGCAACAACTTGCAGTACACCCAGTATATTGTAAAGACTTCTTATGCCGATGGTTTCATTGACCATGGTAACAACCTTTACATGCCTGAAGAACCAGAAAACTTCCAGAACAAGGACCAGGCTCGCCACTCATTTATTGGTGTAGTTGGTGCAGAAGTTACCGGTTACGACAGCGACCGCGATAAGTTTATTGGTCTTTACCACACTTACGCAAACCCAGAAATGGTTATGCGTGGTCAGTGTGGCAACACTGTTACCGAAGGTGACAACGGTTGCGGTACCCTTCAGGTAGACCTTTCACTCGAAGCTGGCGAAACCAAGGAATTCACAGTAGTACTTGGTATTGGTAAGGCATGGGTTGAAGGTAAGAGCGCTGCAGAACGCGTTGCAACCCCTGCAAAGGTTGAAGCAGAATACAAGAAGGTTGTTGATTACTGGCACGGCCGTATTGAAGGTCTTAGCGCTAAGACTCCAGATGCTGCATTCAACAGCATGATTAACATGTGGAACCCATTCAACAACCTCATCACTTACGCTTGGAGCCGTGCGGCTTCTCTTATCTATCGTGGTGAACGTGACGGTATGGGTTATCGCGATACCATTCAGGACATGCTTGGTGTTGTTCACAACATTCCTAACGAAGTTGTTGACCGTCTTGAGCTTATGCTTACCGGCCAGAACTCAAACGGTGGTGCAATGCCTGTTGTTAAGCCATTTGCTCACAACCCAGGTCACGAAGCTCCAACTCCAGAAAACGAGTTCCGTTCTGACGACTGTATGTGGTTGTTCAACACCGTTCCTACTTATGTTAAGGAAATTGGTAATCTCGATTATTATAACAAGGTTCTTCCTTATAGCGACAAGGGTGAAGGCACAGTTCTCGATCACCTCCGTCGTGCCATCCAGTTTAACCTCGACCGCCTTGGTAAGAATGGTCTTCCTTGCGGCTTGAAGGCAGACTGGAACGACTGCTTGGTACTTGGTGCTAAAGGCGAAACAGTATTCGTAGCAATGCAGTTGCGTTACGCTCTCACTGTTTTCATCGACATCTGCACTCGCTTGAACAAGCCTGAAGAAGTTAAGTGGGCAGAAGGACACCTTGCAACCCTTACAGCTAACATCGACAAGGCTGCATGGGACGGCGAATGGTATGTTCGTGCAATCAAGGAAGATGGTTACGTATTTGGTACCAGCAAGAACCCAATCAAGGAAGGTAACATCTGGTTGAATCCACAGAGCTGGGCTATCATTTCAGGTCAGGCTACAGGCGAACGTGCCGAAGTAGTTATGAACAGCGTAGAAAAGCACCTTGCTATTGAATATGGTTTGGTACTTTGCGACCCTCCTTTCGAAAAGACAGAAGCAAGCGTAATCAAGGCTCCTTTGTTCATCAAGGGTATGAAGGAAAACGCTGCTGTATTCCAGCACACTCAAGGTTGGGGTATCATGGCAGACTGTATTCTTGGTCACGGTAAGCGTGCATTCAAGAACTACACCAACTACCTTCCTGCTCACTACAACGAACGTGCTGAAGTTCGTCAGATTGAGCCTTACGTATATGCTCAGACTACTTGCTCAACTTACAACATGCGTGCCGGCCAGAGCCGTTGCCCATGGTTGAGTGGTACTGCTTCTTGGGCATACTTCACAGCTGCTCAATACATCTTGGGTATCCGTCCTGATTACGATGGTTTGATGGTTGATCCATGTATCCCAGGTTGGGAAGGTTTCACTGCAACTCGTCGCTTCCGCGGCAAGACAGTGAACATCACAGTTAAGAATCCTAACAAGGTTGAAAAAGGTGTTAAGAGCATCTCAATCAACGGCGAACAGGTTAGTGGCTTGGTTGTTCCATTCAGCAAGATGAAGGATGTTAACGAGGTAGAAGTCATCATGGGCTAATACAGCGTTACTCGCAATAATTAATTGCCCCGCGCCCAATTGGGTTGCGGGGTAATTTTTTGTGGAAAATTGAATTTTTTCGAAAATATTTTATCTGTTGACATTATCTGTCAATTTTGCGGCATATCTTTGTATCAGAAATAAGGAAGTGGTTGTCCACTTCATAATTTCTAATTATATTTGAACATTAGTTGATAACAAAAAAACGACATACTATGAGTGAAGAACTTGAAGAAGACGAATTGAAATTCGACGAACAGGAAATGATTGAAGAAGAAGTTGCGGCTGCTCCAAAGGTTAAGAAGGCAACTAAAGCTGCGGCTGAAGATAATAAGCGTCCACAACCATCGGCTGACAAGTTGAAGGCTTTGCAGTTGGCTATGCAGAAGATTGAAAAGGACCTTGGTAAGGGTACAATTATGCGCATGGGCGACGAAAAGATTGAGGACGTGCCTGTCATTTCTACCGGATCTATCGGTTTAGATAACGCCCTTGGCGTAGGCGGTTTCCCTAAAGGCCGTATCATAGAAATCTATGGTCCGGAATCGTCTGGTAAGACAACATTGGCAATTCACGCTATTGCCGAGGCGCAGAAACAGGGTGGTATTGCAGCCATCATCGATGCTGAACATGCATTCGACCGTTTCTATGCAGAAAAGTTGGGTGTAGATGTTGAGAACTTGCTTATTTCACAGCCAGATAGCGGTGAACAGGCATTGGAAATTGCCGATCAGTTAATCCGTTCATCTGCGGTAGACATCATCGTTATCGACTCTGTAGCGGCTCTTACTCCAAAGGCTGAAATTGAAGGTGACATGGGCGACAACAAGGTAGGTTTGCAGGCTCGTTTGATGAGCCAGGCCCTCAGAAAGTTGACTGCTACCATCAATAAGACCAACACCACTTGTATCTTCATCAACCAGTTGCGTGAAAAGATTGGTGTTATGTTTGGTAACCCAGAAACCACTACTGGTGGTAATGCATTGAAGTTCTATGCCTCTGTCCGCATCGATATTCGTCGTGTATCTCCTATTAAGGATGGCGACAACGTTATTGGTAACCAGACACGTGTTAAGGTGGTTAAGAACAAGGTGGCACCTCCTTTCCGCAAGGCAGAGTTCGACATCATGTTCGGTGAAGGTATCTCTCGCATCAGTGAAATTGTTGACTATGGTGCTGACTTCGGCATCTTGAAGAAGAGTGGCTCTTGGTACAGTTACGGAGAAAACAAGATTGCACAGGGTCGCGATGCTGCTAAACAGTACATGAAGGAGCACCCTGAAGTAGCTGAAGAGGTGGAAGCAAAGGTTCGCCAAGCTATGAAGGAAAATAAGGACGAAATGTAAAAATGATAGTCCCAAAACAAAAGAAACGCGTCATTTGTTATGGCGCGTTTCTTTTGTTTATGAGTGTTATGGTAAATATTAATTTTGTGTTTACTTCATGTATTCCTGTACCTTTTCAATGCTTAAGCCAAGTGCACTTGCAATCTGGTTACTATCAAGTCCATTTTGAAGGAATAGTTTGACGGCAAGTTTTAAACTTTGCTCCTGTTCGCCGAGCTTTTGTTCCTGTTCGCCGAGCTTTTGTTCCTGCTCGCCAAGCTTTTGTTCCTGCTCGCCAAGCTTTTGTTCCTGTTCGCCGAGCTTTTGTTCCTGTTCGCCGAGCTTTTGTTCCTGTTCGCCGAGCTTTTGCTCCTGTTCGCCAAGTATCTGTTTTTGCTCGGCTATTATTTTCTTTTGAGTATAAATGTCGGTGTCCATTTTTTCTAGCTCTGACAGGATCTCGTCTTCAATGTTCATGTTGTGCGATACAACAGGGTCGGCAATGGCACGAACAAGTCTGTTAAGAATGCGTTCCATATCGTCACTATTGTTGGTGATGTTGTCCTCGATTTGCAGAACGTGTGGGTTGTCGGTTGCAGCACTTTGGTCGAAGAAACTTAAAAGTTTTTCAAGATGGTTTCTTGCTTTGCCTTTTAAGTATGGTATCTGAACGATGATGCTGTCGTGTGTGAGGCTTTCAATGAATTTGTCGGGTACCCCTTCGTGAATTTCATTAGAGTCGTAGTCTAGGTATCTCCTTTTTACATAGATGACGGGTTCTTTCAAGTCGCCAACTTTGTGTCCGAGCAAGTAGATTGAAACAATAGGCAAAGCAGTACCGCAGTCTTGCGAAGCTACGTTTTTCGGATTACCGTACTGAATTCCCAAATATTGTCTAAATCTAAGAGTCTCGGTAGGACGCCAGGTTTTCTGAAGCTCAACTAGCACCAAGTGTTCTTCTCCGTTCTCTTCCCTAATGGTAGCGGCAAAGTCGATTCTGAATATACGAATGCGACCTTCAACGGCATTGCTGTATTCGTGTGGACGCATTTCCAGCTTCACAATATCTTTCTGTAAGAGTGCTGAAATTAGAATCTTGGCAATTCTTTCGTCTTCCATCAGATATTTGAAAACGACATCGTATATGGGGTTTGCATAGTAAACGTTCATAGTACCAATATTTTTGGCAAAAATAAGCAATGGAATCGTGACAACAAAATGTTGTTTATCATCGCCACATAAAATATGGTAGATTATGCCTAAAAAGATTAACTTTGTAAGTGCAAATGGATTTACAGAGATGGCAATAGATACAAATTTAATCAGACAGGATTTTCCCATACTGCAAACGCAGGTTTACGAGCGTCCATTAATCTACCTCGATAATGCCGCTACGACACAAAAACCGCGTTGTGTGGTTGAGAAGATAGCTGATAATTATTATAAGGAGAATGCTAACGTGCACCGTGGTGTTCACTTCTTAAGCCAGGTGGCAACCGAGGCACATGAAGCTGCGCGTGAAGAAGTGCGTAAGTTCATTAATGCTCGTCATTCACACGAAATTATTTTTACCCGTGGCACTACCGAGAGCATTAACTTGGTGGCTAGCAGTTTCGGCCGATTAAAGTTGCAGCCGGGCGATGAGGTGATTGTCAGCCAAATGGAACACCACAGTAACATTGTGCCTTGGCAGTTGCAGCCGGGTGTTGAAGTGCGTCCTATTCCGTTTGCAGAAGATGGCACATTGTTGGTTGACCAGTTGGAAAGCCTGATTACCCCAAAGACCAAGATTATCTCTGTAGCCCATGTATCGAACACATTGGGTACTGTGAATCCTATCAAGCAGATTATTGCCATTGCTCATGCCCATAAGTTGCCAGTCCTCATCGACGGTGCGCAGGGCGTGCCTCATGCAAAGGTCGACGTTCAAGATTTAGATTGTGATTTCTACGCTTTCTCTGGTCATAAGATTTATGGCCCTACCGGTATTGGTGTGCTTTATGGCAAGGAAGAATGGTTGAACGAATTGCCTCCTTACCAGGGTGGTGGTGACATGATTGACCAGGTTACTTTCGCAAAGACTACCTACGCTGCCCTACCTTTCAAGTTTGAGGCCGGTACGCCAGACTTTATTGGTTCAACAGCTTTAGCCGAGGCTTTGCGCTATGTACAGAAGGTGGGTATAGAGAATATTGCCGCTCATGAAAACGATTTGTTGCAGTATGCCACCGAACAGCTGAAAGCTGAAGTGCCAGGTATGCGCATCTATGGCGAAAGTGTCCATAAGAGCAGTGTTATCTCGTTCTTGGTTGAAGGCATTCACCCTTATGATATGGGTACTATCCTCGATAAGTTGGGTATTGCCGTACGCACAGGCCACCATTGCGCTCAACCGGTTATGGATGCCTTTGGTGTGGAAGGTATGGTTAGGGCATCGTTTGCCATGTACAATACCCGCGAAGAGGTCGACCAGTTGGTTGCTGGCGTGAAACGCGTAACAAAGTTGTTCCGCAGAATGTAAACGAAACAATTCAATAGAAAAATGACTATACAAGAAAAGGAAGATGAGATAACCGCCGAGTTCGAGTTCCTAACCGACTGGCTCGACAAGTACGAACTCATCATAGACAAGGGCAATGCCAATAAGGGCATTGACGAAAAATACAAGACAGAACAGTACCTCATTGAAGGGTGCCAAAGTAAGGTGTGGGTTCATGCCGAATATCGCGATGGCAAGGTCTACTACGAAGGTGAAAGCAATACCGAGATTGTTGGTGGCATCATTAGTATGTTGGTGGAGGTACTTTCTGGCGAAACACCTGATGCCATTCTCGATGCCAAGCTCGACTTTATTGAAAAGATTGGCTTGAAAGAACATTTGTCACCAACCCGTAGTAATGGTATGCTTGCTATGATTAAGCAAATGCGTATGTACGCTTTGGTGTTTAAGGAGAAGAATGCCTAAACAATAAAATCCTAATAAATGAAATACCCGTTAGATTCTTTCTAACGGGCATTTCTGTTTTATAGACCGCTTCTTAATTGTTAGAAGTTGAGTCTGTAGCGTCATTGCTGGCATCCATAGCCTTTTGCAAGGCTTCGTTTTGTGCCTTTAGGAAGTCGGCATAAAGGTCGCGGTAGCATTTGCCAACAACCGGGTGTGTCAGGTTGGGTGCCAATTCGGCGAGCGGACGTAGCACAAAGTCGCGCTGCAACATTAGTGGGTGTGGCACTTTCAGGTTAGGCGTGTCAATTATCTCGTCGCCATATTGTAGGATGTCGATGTCGATGATGCGGTCGTGGTAGCCAGGCTCGTCGGTACGCACACGTCCCATTTCGCGTTCAATGGCGTTTGCCATTTGTAGGCACAATTCGGCCGGATGTTCGGTGTCGAGAACGATGACGCAGTTCAAGAAACGGTTCTGGCTGGCAAATCCCCAAGGTGCCGTTTCGTAGAAGTTCGAGTTTGCGCGAAATACGCCAATAAGCTTGTGGCAAAGGTAGATGGCGTTCTCCAAATTCTTGCGTCGGTCGCCCAGGTTGGTGCCCAATCCTAAATATATTTCGGTCATAGGCCTTTTGTAATTTATAAAAAAGAGACGCAGGAATGGTTGGTTCGGGCGTCTCTTCTTATGTCTGTTTGTTTAAGAGTCTTATTAGTTGGTCTTGAACTTGAAAGAAACCTCCTTCAAATCGGCGTTAGCCTTAACAATCTTGTCTTTTAGGCTTGCCTTATATGCCGCATTGCGCTTTGCAATTTCAGAGTCACCAAGGGCAAGGATTTGTGTTGCCAAGATGGCTGCGTTCTGTGCACCGTTAACGCCAACGGTAGCAACCGGAATGCCGGGAGGCATCTGGATGATGCTGAGCATGGCATCGAGACCGTCGAGCATACCCTTGATAGGAATACCGATAACTGGGATGGTGGTGTTGGCTGCAATAACGCCAGGTAGTGCTGCTGCCATGCCGGCTGCTGCAAGAATAACCTTAATGCCACGGCCTTCGGCTTCGCGTGCAAACTGTTCAACTTCGCTAGGTGTGCGGTGAGCTGAAAGCGCATTCATTTCGAACGGAATTTCCATCTCATCGAAAAACTTGGCAGCTTTCTCCATTACAGGAAGGTCGCTTGTGCTGCCCATAATAATGCTGACGATTGGTTTCATATCTCTTGTTTGTTTTTTCTTACTGCAAAAGTAATCAATTCATTGGTCTCTTTTTAGAAAAGTACCTACACTTTATTTTATTTCTTTCAAAAATTGCAGAGAAAGATGTGTGTACTTCCCATTTTTTGCCCCAAAGAAAAGGTGTTTTGCCTACTCATTTTGTAAATTTGCATTTTATTGAGCAAAATGGGCTCTTTTATTAGGAATAACATTAAAAACAAGATAACACAATGAAACTCTTATTGCTTGGCTCTGGTGGCCGCGAACACGCAATGGCTTGGAAGATTGCACAAAGTGCAAAGGTTGAAAAACTTTACATTGCCCCAGGTAATGGTGGTACCGGTAATGTTGGCGAAAACGTCAACATTAAGGTAAACGACTTTAAGGCTATTGGCGAATTCGTGAAAAAGAACGGCGTCACTATGGTGGTTGTTGGTCCAGAAGTTCCACTTGTAGAAGGTATTTCAGACTACTTCAAGGCTGATGCATCGTTGAAAGACGTAGTGGTTATTGGCCCAAGCAAGCAGGGCGCACAGTTGGAAGGTAGCAAAGATTTTGCTAAAGCATTCATGATGCGTCATAACATCCCAACTGCCCGTTACCAGAGTTTCACTGGTGAGACTTACAACGAGGCCTGCAAGTTCTTGGAATCGTTGGAAGCTCCTTACGTTTTAAAGGCCGATGGTTTGGCTGCTGGTAAGGGCGTGCTCATCATTCCTGACTTGGAAACTGCAAAGAAGGAATTGAAGGGAATGTTCGACGGTATGTTCGGTAGCGCAAGTGCAACCGTTGTCATCGAAGAATTCCTTTCTGGTATTGAATGTTCTGTATTCGTTTTGACCGACGGCGATAGCTACAAGATTTTGCCAGTTGCAAAAGACTACAAGCGCATTGGTGAAGGCGACAAGGGCCTTAACACTGGCGGTATGGGTTCAGTTTCTCCTGTTCCTTTTGCCGACGATGTCTTTATGAAGAAGGTTGAAGAACGCATCGTTATTCCTACAATCAATGGTTTGAAGGCTGAAAAGATCGATTACAAGGGTTTCATCTTCTTGGGTCTTATCAACGTGAAGAACGAACCTATGGTGATTGAATACAATGTGCGAATGGGCGACCCTGAAACCGAAGCAGTTATGCTTCGCATTAAGAGCGATCTCGTAGATTTGCTCGAAGGTGTTGCAAATCACGATCTTAATAAACGTACCCTCGAAATTGACCCTCGTACGGCTGTAACCGTTATGTTGGTGTCTGGAGGATACCCAGAAGACTACGAAAAGGGCAAGGTAATGACCGGTCTCGATAAGGTTGAAGGTAGCATCTTGTTCCATGCAGGTACTGCCATCAACGACAAGGGCGAGTTGGTAACTAGCGGTGGTCGTGTCATCTCAATTTCAAGCTACGGCAACAGCAAGGCTGAAGCTTTGGCACAGTCGTTCAAGAATGCACAGGTCGTCGACTACGATAAGAAGTATTTCCGTCGCGACATCGGTTTCGATCTATAATCTTCCAAAAAACAGTAAAGTGTAATGACACGTACGCAGTGGCAAGACTACATTAGGCCAGCGGCTATAAGCAACATACTTTGCGTGCTCGTAGGGTTTGTGTTGTGGATGGACTTTGCCCATTGGGGTGTAGAAGTGCCCGTGGAGTCGGGGTCGTATGCCTTTAATTATGTGGCCGAATGGTTGGTCGACAAACCCTTATTTAGCCGTCTCATCGACTTGGTTTTGGTGTTGTCTATGGCCTTCCTCATCTTGCGCTTGAATGAAATACATTCTTTCATAAGGGTGCGAACCATCTTGCCGTCGGCGTTGTGCATCTTGTTCAGTGGGTTGCTTTTGCAGCCCCATCACCTAACATCGGGTGCTATTGTCACTTTGTTGCTCTTTGCCAGCATTTCGGCGGCATTGACACTTACTAACGAGAATTCGCAGGTTCATACGTTCAATATCGGATTGTTGTTGGGTATAGCAGGTTTGGTCTATCCAATTAGCTTGTCCTATTTGGTGGTATTCTTCTATTTCTACTATAACTTCAACATCCTTAACCTACGCACGTTCCTTTCCACACTAACGGGGGCGTTCTTGCCTTTGTGCTATGGCAGCATAGCCATGCTGGCAACCGGTCACGCCAACATTTTCCGTAACTACCTCAATCCAACCACGCATTTGCAGATTTGGATTCACGAGTTCGAGGAAATGCAGTTGGCCTATATGGTAGTGTCGGGCGTTGTTCTTGTGGGTTGCATGGTCTACATCTGGTTCAATTACCAGAAGGAGGCTCTTAAACCTAGGCGAATGTTCTCGTTCTTTGTGCAGCTTTTGTTGTTCACATTGTTGTTGATGCTCATTTCCCGTTCTGGCTTCGGCAATCTGCTCTATATGTTCATCATCTTGTCAAGCATTATTATCGGCAGGGTGTATAGTACCACGGTAACCGAGAGTAAGATAAGTTTGTGGAGTTTCCGCTTTTTGGCGGTGGCTTCGGTTGCTTACACCATTTATGTATTAACCGTATAGTTTGCGATGGATTTGCTCGATTTTCCAGCCCTAATAGCTAACGTCAACGCTATCTACGAACAGATATCGGTGGTATTGGAGTCGTGGGGATACATTGGCTTGTTTCTGGCTACCTTCCTAGCCGCAACCATTGTTCCTTTTCCTAGCGAGTTGGTCTTCATTTTTTGTGTCAGTACCGATGGCTTAAATCCATTGCTCTGCATCATAATTGCCACCATTGGCAACACCTTGGGTGCCCTAACGCTCTATTGGATGGGAACCTTGGGTAAGTTGCGTTGGTTATGTACTTATGGGCGCATACCGCCACACAAGGTAAAACGTTTCTGTAATAAGGCGCAAAAGTGGGGGCCTCCTTTGGCGCTTATCTCATTCTTGCCAGCCATAGGTCAGGTCATCGTCATATCGCTAGGTTTACTTCATTGCGATTTGAAGAAAACAACCATGTTCATTATTCTTGGCAAGGGTACACGTTACGTTATAACGGCGCTGATAACACTAGGTGTTATTTCTTGGTGGAGTTAAGAATTAGGGAGCTGGGCAAGGAGCCTGGCTCCTTTTTTAGTCCTTTGGGACAAAACAGCTGTATTTGATCGTTTTAATCAGCAACGATTTTCTGTTGTTTTCGCTATATTTGTAATAAGATATTTTGGTTGCATAATAAGAACTTGAATTAAATAATAAGACTTATGAAAAAACTCTTATTGATAGTTGACCCACAGATAGACTTCATTAGCGGTAGCCTTCCGGTTGAAGGTGCCGACGAGGCTATGCAAAAGTTGGGCGAGTACATTAAGGCGCACAATGGCGAATACTTGTTTAAGGTGGTAACAACCGACTGGCACCCTTACCACCATTGCTCGTTTAAGGCACAAGGCGGTCCTTGGCCTATGCACTGTGTGCAGAATACTGTTGGCGCTGCTATTACACCTCATTTGATTGACCCACTTAACCAGACCGATGGTGAACTGTGCGTGTTAAGAAAGGGCGACAATGCCGAAAGTGAAGAATATTCCATCTTCAAGAATGCCTATTCAAAAATTCTGCTAACCCAGTTGATTAAGGAGATGGATCAGGTTGATGTTTGTGGTATTGCCGGCGACATCTGCGTTCTTAATACTTTAAAAGATGGCATTGCACAGTTTGGTAAGGAAAAGTTCAACGTACTTACCGATTTCTGTCCTTCGCTCGATAAAGGCGAGGCATTAAGCAAGTTTATTAAAGAAAATCTATAAAAAGATACACACCTATGAAGCAAATAATTAAACACTTTACCGACGACGACCTTTACAAGTTGAGTATGTGCTGCGCGGTAATTGACAATTACCCACGTGCACAGGTAAAATATGAGTTCGTTGATCGTAACAATACTGTATATCCGGCAGGTTTTGCCGATGACGTGATGGAACAGGTAAAAATGTTGGAAGACGTGACCATTACCGATGAAGAAATTGAATTCATGAAGCGTAAGTGTTACTACATTCCTCATTTCTTCTATACATACCTAAAGGGTTTCCGTTACAACAGCAAATGGGTTAAGTGTAGCCAAGATGCCGAAGGTCACCTTCACATCAGTTTCGAAGGTAATTGGTGTGACACCATTCTTTTGGAGGTGAAGGTTTTGGCCATCATTTCAGAGTTGTTCTACATCCGTACGGGTCAAGACAAGCAGCTCGACTACGAGGCTTACTATAAGAAGACTTACGACAAGGCTGCTAAATTGTTGGGTGCGGGCTGCATCTTCAGCGACTTCGGTACACGTCGTCGTGCTTCGTTCGAGGCAGAAGACACCGTTGTTCGTGCGTTGAAAGACTGCGCTAACAGTCAGCAGTGGCCTGGCCGTTTGGTTGGTACAAGTAACGTGTATCTTGCCATGAAGTACGACTTGACTCCTGTAGGCACCATGGCTCACGAATTTGTTTGTGCCATTGCAGCTATGTATGGCCCACAAATGGCTAACTATTTGGCAATGTCGGCTTGGCGCAACACCTTTAAGGGTGCGCTTGGTACATTCCTTTACGATAGCTTTGGTTGGGACAACTTCACACTAAACTTCTCGGAAGACTTTGCAAACCTCTTCAAGGGCTTGCGTGTTGATAGTGGCGACAACAAGGAACAGATGCACCTTATTGTTGACAAGTACAAGTCGCTAGGTATTGACCCTTCAACCAAGCAGGTTATTTTCAGTAATGCGCTCAACACCGACCGTGCTGTTGAACTTAACGCTTATGCAAAGCAGTTTGTTCAGCCTTCGTTCGGTATTGGCACACACTTCACTAACGACTTCGATGGTATTAAGCCAATGAACATCGTTATTAAGCTTTTGGCTGCCAAGATTACCGAAAACTGGCCATTCTACAACGAGACTTGTAAGTTGAGTGAAGACAAGGGTAAGCACACCGGTAAGCCTGAAGTTATTAAGCGCTTTATGGAGGCTTTGCACTTCGTGGAATAAGCCTACAAGCATAATAGACAAATAAAAAACAACGGTTGGTACTAGGTAAGTGCCAACCGTTGTTGCTATTTGTACTAATTAGCGTGTTTCAGTCCATTGTTTAGAAGGTATATCCAAAGCTAGCCCAAATGCCCACCTTTTCGGTTCGGTTGCTCCAGTTGAAGTTTAATTCTGCCGGGCCAATAGGGGTTTTGTATCCATACCCCAGGGCTGCACCGTAAAGGTCGTCTTTTACTAAAAAGCTTTTTACCTTATTGCTGTTGCAGCCAAAGTTACCCGTACCGTAGAGGTAATGGTTTTCGCCTAGTCGGCCACGAAGTGTTAGCCCAACAGTAGCAAACTTGTTACCGACAGACTCGAAGTAGTTGACGCCGGCAAAAGGCAGTTGTTGTGGCAAGTAGCGGCCAACGCCGTTAGTTCCACCAATTACGTTCTGGTCGCCCATGCGCAACATATCTTCGGTGTTTACGAAACGGCCCCATACGGCAGGCACCAGCGTAAGGCGTTCGGCAAGCGGTACGTTATGCTCGTATGACAGTTCGAAAACCGATAAGCCGCTGTTGTCGCGGTAATGCGACCAGTCGTCGGTAAGGTATGTGCAACGTGCGGTCCAGTTAAATCCTCGGTGTGGGAAGACGTGTGAGTCGCGATTGTCGTAACGCATCGATGCGTAATAGTTGATGTTGGTTTCAGAGTCGTAGCCCGAAGCTTCGGCTAATTCTGTGGCTGCCAGCTTATAGGTAACAGAAGACATTAAATGGTCGAAGTTACGTTTTGCATAGTCGGCTGCAACGGTCACCTTCATAAAGTTCCAGGTGCGGTAGAAAGACAGGCGTGCAAACTGTTCGTGAAAGTCCCAATCGAGTGCGCGTTTACCGTTTGAGTAGAATTTGGTCTCATTATAGCTGAACTTGTAGGTCCCTTCAAGGGTCCAATGCCTCATAGGGTTGAACGATGCGTTCAGTTTACCGTGGCTGCGGCGGCCTAGGCGTAGTTGGGCACCAATGGCAGGCCTAAATTTCGTGTTGAATTTATAGACTCCACCTACCAAGACGGCTGCCAGTTCCTCGTTATCGAGACGTAGGTTGGCGCCTAATGTGCATCCGTGGTCCGAGTTTATAATTACGTCTTCAGCTTCTCTTGGAACGGGAACACCGGCCATTGGCGTAATGGTTGAGTCTGCAGGTAAGTTCAGCTTTTCGCGTAAGGCAATCAAGTCGTTTCTGTGTTTCCCTGCCGCCTCATCGCCACGTTTCAGCAGTGTTTCTATTGCTGCTGCCGAGAAGCTTGCTGCCGTGTAGCCGGCAGTGTTCACATTTATGTGCAGGTCTGTCAGCTTCAAGTTGTCTTTCACCTTGTTGTCTGTAATGTTTCCCATCATTTGTGAGATGACGTCGAGAGGTGAAACAATGTCTTCTGCCGTGTTGGCCTCTTCTTCCTCGCTGTCGAGGGTTACGCCTATAATCACGTCGGCGCCCATTTCCCTTGCAATGTCGGCAGGGTAGTTGTTAAGCATGCCACCATCTACCAACACCTTGTCGTTGTAGTGGATGGGGCTGAACACGCAAGGAATAGACATGCTGGAACGTATGCAGGTAGCAAGTTGCCCTTTGTACAAATTCACTTCCTTACCGGTAACAATGTCTACTGCCACACAGGCAAACGGAATTTTCAGTTTGGCGAAGTCGACGGTGTCGGGGCAAGCTGGGGTTAGGGCCTTAAACAGGTTCAGCACAGCCTCGCCGCTAAGCACGCCACCTTTCAGGTGTTGTTTGGCGTTTCTGAATGCCGGAATGGTTACCATATATTGTTCCTCATTCTCGCGGGTGATGAAGTCCTTTCGGCTACGGTCTGGCTCGTTAAACAGCAGGTTCATCCAGTCTTGGTTCCTTAAAAGGCTGTCGAGCTGGTTGGTCGAGTAGCCATAGGCATACATGCCGCCAACAATGGCACCCATACTGGTGCCCACAATGTAGTCAATGGGTATACCTGCCGCTTCAATTGCTTTCAAAACACTTACGTGTGCTGCTCCCTTGGCACCACCGCCACTCAATACCACACCAACCTTTAAACGCTTGTTAGGCGCATTAATGGGTTCTGAAGAAATAGGTGTTGGGGTGTTAACGGTATCTGTAATTTGAGCTTTTGTTGGTATAGATATGGCAGATAGCAACAAACATACTAGCGATGTCGCAAATTTCTTGGGTAATAGGTTCATAAGATTTAATTAACTATTCATAATGCAAAATTAACGCAAATAACTATAGATGCCCACCATAAGTTCTCTGTAATTGCACAAAAAAAGAACGGCAACCCAATTCAGTAGGGTTGCCGTTCTATTTATGTTAGTAAGGTTTAATCTTCCGAAGGAACATTAATTGATTCCAAATCGTCGAAGAAGAATCCACTATTATCAGCAGCAGACATGTTAAGATAGCCATCGAGATCTACAAATACATTTTTACCGCAGTTTTCGAAAGTGACGTTGGTTGCAGGCATTTTAAGACCTTCAACTTCTTTGTTTTCACCATTCCAAACAACAGACAAAGCGTAGTTGAGAATATTGGTGAACTTAACATTTTCAAGGGAGATAACTTTGGTACCATTTGAGTACAAAGTGTGGATGTACAATGCTGAATTATCTTCACCATCCTTGTCGCCTGCGTTCTTAAATTCGCAGTTCTTAATGAAGTTGCCACCCTGGTTCTGTTTCTCGCTTTCAAACATAATGCCACGCCAGTAACCTGCTTCATTTTCAATACCAGTTAGAACGACCGGCTTTTCAGCGGTACCATTTATTTGAATTGATCCAGTTCCAGGAACCCAGATACCAATACCGTTACCAAACTTTAAAGTAACGCTGTCGTTAACAGCCAAAATACCATTGTCGTCGACAGTAACATCTGAATTAATGTAATAATCGTAACCGAGATTATTGAATGTAACGGTATTCTGGATGCTATTAGCATAGCCAAGGAATTCAATAACATCGTCACCATTGTTTTTGAAGACGTTGTTAGCGGCAATGTTCTTCAAGTTATAGAAACTCTGGAGTGCCATAGGGGTCTTTGCTACATTTACGATGGTGTCGTTTTCGAATGCAGTAAAGGCATTATCGGTAAAAACAGAAGAAACACCATTGCCAAGAGAGCCATCAATAACACAGTTCTTAACAGAAACCGATCCGTCGTAAGAAATGTGAAGAACACCCCACTCTGCATTGCTGCCGCCATTTTTCAAGGTAACAAACGACATCTTGTTTTCGGTGCGGTTTGATTGATAATTGATGGAACCCCATGAACCTCTTGAATTAACAGGGCCTTGGAATACGATGCGCTTCTCGAGGGTTCCTTCCATATTAATGGCTGCATTATCTTCGCATGTAAGCGTACCTCTTTTATCAGTAAATTGAATGGTAACACCAGGTTCAATAGTCAGCTTCGCATTGTTTTGAACAAACAAATCACCATCAATGTAATAGTCAACATCAAGGCCTAGGTCTTTCAAAACAGAGTCTTTGGTAATGTAACCGGTAAGGTGGTTGTTAAATTGGCTTGATGGTGCAGGATCGTCATCGTCATCATCTGAACATGCAGACAAACCACAACCAAGTAATGCAGCTCCAAATAGAGCAAGGTACTTCCAGTCTTTTTTCATTTTCTTTGAGTTTTTATTTATTATGAGTTTTATTAGATGCAAAAAAAACGGTCTACAACGATGTGTTTATCGTTGTAGACCGAGTATGGTAGTAAGAAGAGAGGTAAAAATTACCCCCCAATTATTGCCGAAATAACTATTAATCAATAGCTTGATTTTCATGGTTTAATTCTAAGTCTCTCTCTTTCTAAATATTTCTCAAATATAGTCATTTTTTATCATATACAACAAAATATGGTGTCTAAATGAAAAGTCTTCATCGAAACTCAGAAACAGGGGTGTAAACAACGAAACCGGCAACTACCCGAAGGCAGTTAGCCGGTTTCCACACTAACCTAAATACATAATTTATTTCTTATTCGCCGTAGATTGATACAAGTTTTGTCTTGTAGTTTTCTATGGCGGTCTTCAAATCGCTTGTAACTTTATAGTTTGCATCATCGTTCTTGTTGTCGAATTTCCAGGTGAAGTCGCCACCATTAACACGGCCAGCCGAGCTTGTTACGATGCTTGGAACGTCTGTCGGAGCATCTGGTGTGTAGTCATACATCTTGCTGGCATCTGTATCGAAGTTGGTGTAAGCAGTATTACCAGCAACGGTGGTTATGGTGCTTGGCACAACCTCGTTGCGGCTGCTAGCTTCGTAGGCGTCGAACGACTTGCTGTTGGTTTGGTAGGTAATGTAGCTGAAACTGCCCGATTTCTCGGCAAAAACGTTGTTGAACGCTTTTATCATACCTCCATTTTCTCCGCTGAACGTACCTTCGCCAAGGGCATCGGTTCCTTGCAAGGAGCTTAACATTGGTTTAGGGCAGTTGCGGAAGTAGTTGGCTTCAACAAAGGCGCTTGCGCCATAGGTAACGCCCACGCCATACTTGGCATTGCCGTCGTAGTAGTTGTTCCAAACGTGTACGCTCATGGTGCGAACGCGTGGGTGGCGCGAGTCGGAGTGGTCGAACCAGTTGTGGTCGTAGCTGATGAAGTTTTCACCTGTTTCGCTCTTCATGCCGCAAAGCGACATCTTACCGCTATCCCAGAAGTGGTTGTACGAAATGGTCATGTACTTCGAGTCGTTTTTCAAGTCCATCGAGCCGTCTCCCTTTGCTTGGTCGGCATCGCTGCCTGGTGCACCGTAGAAAATGTCGTTGTGGTGAACCCAGATGTTGCAGTTGGCAGTTTCGAAAGCAATGCCATCATCACCCCAAAGCATCAAACCAAGGTTTCTAACCTCAATGCTTTGTGCACGTATGCAACGTATGCCCCAACCGTATGCTGTGGCGTCTTCGCCAATACCTTCAATGGTGAAGTTCTTTACTGGGCGGTCGGCATTGCTGGCCTTAATGTGTAGGTTGTAAGGGTCTCCACTGCCGTTAATACCGTCGATGGTTACCTGGCCAATGATTCTTATATCGATAGGTCGGGTTTCATAACCCTTTTGAATGGCTGTAAGTATTTCCGAGATGCCTGTACAAGCGGTTGTGGCACCTTTGGCGCTGGTAATAACGTCCATCTTTACGGTGCTCTTGCTCTTCTCGGTTACGTAAAGAACCACAGCATCAGATTTTAACGATCCGTTGTCGTTGTAGGCGCCAATGCCGCTTCCGCCTGTGGTAGACTGCTTTGCGAAGGCGAACCCCTGGCGGCTATAGGCCTTGGTCGAGAATGCAGCGGTAGTTCCGTTGCCGTTTTCAACACCATTCTTCAATGCTACCACTTTCAGGTCGTAGGTGCCTGCCGGCAAACCAACCACGTCTACACGGACGTGGGAGCCGTAGTTGCGCACAAGCATGTCGTCGGCCTTGGTGTAGTTGCTTGCCGACTTGCTTTTATAGTAAACGTTGTAGCCGCTGGCTCCGCTAACGGGTGCCCATTCGGCATAACCACTTTCAAACCAACCGCCAATCTTGCTTATTTCAACGTCGCCCTTGGTAACAACTTCGCCTTCGGTGCCACCTTGTTCTTCTCCGCCAGGATTAGGGTCGACTGGTTGTTCAGGGGTGGTGTTGTTGGCTTTCTCGAACACGATGCTGTCGAGGTCGGTAACCAGGTAGTCAATCTTTGAACCGTCTTTCTTGTAGATGTGTATAGAGTTTTGGGCAACCATCGTCATTGATAGGAATGCCGCAATTCCGAGTAATGTTTTTCTCATGGTAGTAGCTGTTTTTGAGTGTGCTAGTCTTGTAGCTTATTTCTTGATGAATTTTACCACTTTGTTGTTGACTTTTACAAAGTAGATGCCAGTGTTTAGTTCCGAAACTTCGGTTTGTAGGGTTGTGCCGTTGCTGTTTAGTGGCTTAATGGTGCTACCGTTGCTGTTTAAGAGTTCAACGTTTGCCCCTTCGGGTATGCCGCTAATGAAGAGCACTTCGTTAACCGGATTAGGGTAGAGCAGAAGGCTGAAACCTTGGTTGGCCATCTGGTTCTCGGCTTCGGTTAGTTCGCCCTGGGTAGGCTCACTGAACAAGATGCGTTGCATCGACGAAAGGTCGTAAGTCTTGGTGTTGCCGTTTAGCCATTCGGCAGTCACTTTGTCGCCATCGAAACTTATCTTTCGCAAGTCTTCGGTGTCGTAGCGTTCATTCTTGCCAGCTACAAATGTGCCGGCTAGGGCACTCGTTGTAGCCGATAGCGTTAGTGTTAGTATTATTGTTTTGTAGCTCGTCATGTATAGAGATTTGTAGTTCTTGAATTTGTTGAGTCAAATTTCATGTATTTTCTGTACAAAACAAAGCTTTGAAACGATTTTACATGAAAATGAAAAGAAAGTAATAAAAAAGTAGCTTATATACAGTAATCTAGATTTTTCGTATGTCAATGATGAGGTGGAACTTCTTATTCCGCCATATATTCCTTTTCGTACCAATTCTTAAATCCGGGAATGTCTACCACCCCGTTCTTTGCGTAGCTATAGCTGTTGAAGAGGAGGGCTTTCAACGATTCGGGTGTTCCGTCGTTGGTGTGGTAGTCGGCTAGTCCGTTTGCATGGTAGAACTTGACGTATTCGTCAATAATGGGTTGGTGTTGCATTTCAAATTCGAACCAGGCACGTTCTGCAGCCCAAAAGTCGTAATAGTATTCGTCACCGTTTTCCGGAAATTCGTCTTCGCCGGCATAGTAGCGGCACTTGTCCGACAGTTCGTCGTACAGAATTTCGTTCAGGTGGTCGCTGCTTTTGCCAAGTAGCAGTTCAATGTCTACGTGTTCATCCCTTTCCACGCGTTTCGAAATCATGGTAATGGGGAAGAAGATGATGGAGCTGTCTTTGTAACGTACGGCAAAGTCGGTACCGTGGTCGTCAATCACCTTCACCCAGTGGGTGTTTAGCAGTTCGTTCAGCATCTCGCCCAAGCAGTAGCCTAGGGTTTGCAGTTCAAGTGTCTCGTCTTTCTTGTAGTATCCTTCTTTCAAGATGCCTTGCAACAGGTACAGTTTACCCTCGAATGTGTCGTATTGGTCTTGTGCCTCGTCGGTTAGGTGCCCTTTAACCCATTCGTTTCTTTGGGCAATTAGTGCCTTGTCTTGTTCGGTAAGTTCCAGTATCTGTTGTTGCATATCCATCAAATTCAATCAAGTCGTACAAAAATAAGGTATTCGGGTGAATGAAAGGAACCTGTTTAATATAAACTTCGAAAATAAGGAATGCCCACCATATGCTTTTCTAGTGGGCATTTTGCTTTTATGTTCCAAACTGTTGGTTAGAAATGAATGTTGGCGCCAACCATGACGTTTGCGCCTGGCATTGGGTAGCCGGCATTTATTTCGTAATCTTGGTCAAGTAGGTTTTCACCCTTTACCCAAATGCCTAACCATTTGAGCGGGCTGAACTGTACTTGTGCGTTTGCCAGGACAAAGTCTTCTTTTGTGGCATTGTTGCCTACGGCTGTATAGAGTCCGCCAACGTATTGCAAGCCAGCGCTAGCCATCCATTTGTTCTTGTTGAAACGGCCACCTACGTAAAGCTTGTGCTCTGGAGCCGCAATCACGGGGTTCTTCATGTCTAGGTAGCTGTAGTTGGCATTCACGTTCCAACTTTCGCAAATCTTGTAGTTTGCTTCTAGCTCAATACCCTTGTTCTCAATCTCGCCAGTGTTTACGTTCAGAGGCTTACCATCGGTCATTTGGGTGGTGATTATGTTTTCACCATCGATGTAGAAGATGTTGATGCCGTAGTTGAACTTATTCTGAATGTTCTGCGAGAAAGCCACCTCGTAGCTCCAAAGGCGCTCTGCCTCCAATTCGGCATTGGCTGGCTTGAACATGTAAAGTTCCTTGATGGTAGGGTTGCGGAAACCTTTGCTGGCGGTTGCCTTAATGAGGGTTTCCTTAATTTTCTCTCCATAAAAGGTGCTCCTTAAACCCACTTGTGGAACCCATTCGCCACCCACTAGCCAATGGTAGTCGTAGCGAACACCGGCATTAACTTCTAGGTGATTGCAAATTTTTTGCTGCATATTCACGTAGCCTGCAATTTCGTCTTCCTTCTTTTCTGCTAGTACACTGTTGGTGCCTGCCTTTTCGCCGGCAATGTTCTCGTTCCAGGCAGTTCCTCCAAAATGGAAGTAGTCGAAACCCACTTGTGCTCTTGTTATCTTGTTGGTAAACAGTATGCTCTGGTTGGCAGATACACCTCCCATATAGTCGCGCGAATGGTATCTGTAATTAAGCGGTGTACCACTATTCGCATTGTATCCGTCGTTAATTTCGTGCTTACCCCAATTGTAGAAAGCGCTTACGCTACCATATGTGTGGTTATAGTCGTTGCGCACCCAAGCCGATGTCGTTCCGCGGGTAATGTCTTGAATGGCATCGTTCATTGGGGCATTTTCTGCACCCGGATTTTGGGCATTGAATTGGTTAATGTTGAGGTCGCCACCAATGCGCCATTTGTCGCACACTTTATATTCCAACTGTCCGTAGCCGGCATACTGTTTGAAACCCATATTGTCGCGGTGGCCGTCTGTGCGGTTGTAGGCTCCACAAAGTGTGCTGCTCAACTTGCCTTGCTGGTTGTTGATGGACATTTGTGTTTGTAGGGTATTGTCGGTACCATAGCCAAGGTTGGCATTGGTGTGTGCACCGTCTTTCTGATATTTCTTGGTAATGAGGTTAACTACGCCACCCATGGCATTTGAGCCGTAAAGCACCGATGCAGGACCACGTAATACCTGAATGCCTTCAACGTTTAGGCTTTGGTAGGTGTCGGCAAGTGGGTGCCCCATCAGACCCATGAATTGTGGGTGACCGTCTACCAATACCATCATCTGGCCGGTTCCGCTACCAAGGCCGCGAATAGACATGCCGCCGGCTGCGCCTCCCGAAACTCCATAGCCCATTAGGCCACGTTGGGTTACAAAAAGGCCGGGAGTCTGTTCTGCTGCCAAGGTAAGGACAGATGGTACATGACGTTCTTGAATCTGCCATTCTGGTAGTTTGGTGATGGTGTTGGGCAAATTGCTTGGTCGTATACCAACGACATCAATTTCGGGAATGTAGTTAATATCACGTTCCGCTCCAGTTGTTGCATGGCCTGAAAAGGTAGAACCTATTAGGGTGATAAGAATTGGTGCTGATACTTTAATTTGTTTCTTCATTTAATGTTTCTTGTTTTCAATAAAGTTGGCTATAAGAGGTACGCATTGGCCTGCCGTGGGCACGTCTTTGCAGATGGTTTCCACTGGGCACCAACCGTCTTTGTTGCGGTTTTCTATGTGGTCAACCTTCACGTCGTAGCTGTAGCGTATGCCCGAAAGTTCGAATAGCTTAATGGCCGGCTCGCTAATGATGTGGGTATGCAGTTCGGCAATGCCACCTACAATCATTAGGGCTGCGGCTCCTTTGCCCACCACCTTGTCGGCAACCATGGCACCTTTCAGCAGGTGTGGCTCGTTGGTTAGTAGGTGGTAGAGGTCGGCAACACCACGGTTGTCGTAGGTGTGTAGGTTTTCCTCTTGGTCAAAAATAGCCAAGGTATGATTACCTTGGCTAAGTATTTGGGTTAATTGTTGTAAGGTCATAGTCTGCCTTGTTTCAAGTCTTCTACGTATTTGTCCACCTTCTGAATTTCTTCAGCAATCTTAATCTTCTGCGGACAGTGCCATTCGCATTGGTGGCAGCCTACACAGTGGCTGGCCTGGCGAAGGCGTGGCACGCTACGGTCGTAGCCAACTAGGAATGCCTTGCGCTGCTTCTCGTATTCGGGGTGCTGGCTGTTGTTTGGCCTGTTACCCTCGTTAATGCACTTGTTGTAGTGGACGAAGATGGCCGGAATGTCAATACCGTAAGGGCAAGGCATGCAGTATTTGCAGTCGTTGCAAGGTATGGTGTTCAGGCCCACAATGTCGTCGGCAACCTCTTCTAGGAAGTTCTTTTCTTCTTCGCTAACCGGGTTAAGTGGTGCGTAGGTGTTGATGTTGTCTTTTACGTTCTCGAGGTAGGTCATACCACTTAAAACCGAAAGTACACCCTTTGGCGAACCTGCATAGCGCATAGCCCAGCTGGCAATGCTGTGTTCTGGGTCGCGGCTCTTCATCTTCTTGAAGATGAAGTCTGGCACTTTGGCCAAGCGTCCACCCAACAAAGGTTCCATAATGAGGGCTGGAATGCCACGTTTTTCCAGTTCGGCGTAGAGGTATTCGGCATTGGTGTTGCCTGGGTTAATTTCCCTTGCGTGTTTCCAGTCGAGGTAGTTCAACTCAATGAGAACGAAGTCCCAATGGTATTTGCCTTCGTCTTGCCACTTAAGCAAGAGGTCGAACATCTTGATGTCGCCGTGGTACGAGAAGCCGAGGTTCTTAATCTTGCCGGCTTTCTGCTGGCCTACCAGCCAGTCGAGCAATCCGTTGTCAATGTAGCGGGCGTAGAGTGTCTGCTGGCTGTCTAGCTTTTCGTTAATGCCTTGTGCATTTGGACGTTCCGAGGTGCCGCCAATGGCGTGAAGTAGAAGGAAGTCGACATAGTCAACCTGAAGTTCCTTCAGCGAGTTGTTGAACATTTCCTTGCCCGACTCCAAACTCCAGGTTGCGGGGTTGAAGTTCGAAAGCTTGGTAGAAATGAAGTACTTGTCGCGAGGGTAGCGGTGCAGGGCTATGCCGGTCGCCTTTTCCGAACGGCCTTGGCAGTAGGCTGGCGACGTGTCGAACATGTTGACGCCGTGTTCAATGGCATAGTCAACCTGTTTGTTAATCATTTCCTGATCTAGTTCAGCATCCTTGTTCTCACGGCCAGAGCCTCCACCCTTAACGGGCAGGCGCATCATGCCGAAACCGAGTAGCGAAACCTTGTCGTTGGTCTTTGGGTTGACACGGTAGGTCATCTTATCGGTTGGTGGTTCTGGTATGGTGGTCTTGTAGGTCTGCTGTGGGTTGTTGCTGTTGCCGGTGCAAGCCGACAATACCGCACTCGAAGCTATGGCTGCGGCTCCCGCTGTTTTAAGGAACTCGCGGCGGTCTATGTTGTTATTATCTTTTTCGCTCATATTGGCTACTGTTCAAGGGTTATTAAATTTCACGTTGCTGTTCAGTGCCTTCTACGTGGATGGCGCTGTAAGGACGTGACGGACAAAGGTTTTCGCATGCGCCACAACCTATGCAACGTTCGGTGTTGATGGTTGGAATCATGTGCGATTCTGGATTTTTCGGGTCACTAGGGACCATAACGATGGCACCATTAGGGCAGTGGCGTGCGCAGTTGCCGCATTCAACACCGTCGGTCAGTACCACACAGTTTTGTTTGTGCCAAACGGCAGTTCCAATCTTAATGCTGCTCTTTTCGGCCTTGGTTATAGGCTTAATGGCGCCAGTTGGGCAAACTTCGGAACAACGGGTACATTCTGGGCGGCAATAGCCTCGGTCGTACTCCATGTGCGGTTGCATAAGGGTGTTGAGGTTGCTCGATGGGCGGAGCACGCCATTAGGGCAAGCCGACACACACAACTGGCAACCTGTGCAGTGCTGTGCAAAGTGTTCTGCAGTCCAGCTGCCGGCTGGCAATATTGGGGTCTGTCTTTCTGGGACCTTCTTGTCGATGATGGTAGCCAAACCACCGTCAACCTTCTTGTCTTTCTGTGCCTTTGCAACGCCAGCAGCCAGCAAGCCAGCACCAATAAGGAAACCGCGTCGGCCTGCGTCTACGTTTTGGCTTTGGCAGTTCTGTTGTGCTTCTGCTGACGCGCTTGCAGTCGATTTCTCTTTCAAGCGGTTCTTAATGTCAATTGCCTTTGAGTTGCAGTTCTCTAGGCAGTCGAAACAGTCAACGCAACGGCTGTAGTCTATGCTGTGGTTCTTGAAGTCGATGGCTGCAGCCTTGCACTTCTTGGCACATAGTCCGCAGTCCTTACACTTGTTGGTGTCGATGACGGGGCGGAAGATGGCGTAGCGGGAAGCAAAACCGAGAATGGTACCCACTGGGCAGATGGTGTTGCACCAGGTGCGGCCATTGCGCCATGCCAAAACCGAAACAACGGCAAGGGTAACCACTGCTATAATGAGGGTTGGTAGGCCCTTCATCCAAACGTCGGTTGTGTAGAATGCGTAGCTGTCGGCACGTTCGGCCAACGAGGCTAGAATGTTGTTACCCATTGCCCATATTGGAGCGAGCAGGGTATTGGCAATGCGGCCGTAGGCACTATATGGCGCAATGAGGATGGCTATTTCATTGAGGCCAACCAGCATTAGAACAACGAATAAGGCAAGCACGGCATAGCGCAACACCTTCTTTTCTGGCGAATAGCCGAAACGGGCTTTCTTGCCTTTACGCTTGGCGCTAATCCAGGAAACAATGTCCTGAAAGACACCCATTGGACAAATGACCGAACAATAAACACGGCCTACTAAAAGTGTAAGCAATAGCAATCCCAACACTACAATTACGTTCATTGCCAAAATGGCTGGCAAGAATTGTATTTTGGCCATAAAGCCAAACCATGCCTGTATGGTTCCCGTAAAGTCGAGGAACAACAGGGTTACAAGTGAGAACGCCACAATTGCTGCTGCAACGCGGATTTTCCTTAACATAAGATATTTGTTTTGTGTTTGTTTTTAATGAATAAAGGCGCCCTACATTAAGCCTTGCCTGTGCGTGCTACCAATAATATGCTGGCCTCGTAGAGCAACCACATGGGTAGCGACACCATAAGCAATGTAAAGATGTCGGTTGTAGGGGTAATGATGGCGGCAATGACCAGCACGGCAACAATGGAGTGCCGGCGGAACTTGCGCATTATGGAGGCTTTCAGAATACCTAATTTCCCCAAAATCCACGACACGACAGGTATTTCGAAGACGATGCCCATCATAAGGCTCAACAACACAAGTGTGTCGATGTACGATTCCAACGAAATCATGTTCACCACCTCGTCGCTGACTTGGTAGGTGCTTAAAAAGCGGTAAGTGAGTGGGAAGATGAGGAAGTAGTTCAGCAACAAGCCAACCACGAACATGACGTAGCCTGCTGTTGCCACCCTTATGGCATACTTCTGTTCGTTCTGGTACAAGCCTGGGGCTATGAAGGCAAACAGTTGGTAAATGATGAATGGCGATGCCACCACAATGCCGGCACAGAAGGAAACCTTGAAGTGAAAGACGAACTGTTGTGCCAACCCCGTGTTTATTATCTGCACGTTGTTGGTTGGCTCTAGTCCTCCTTCACCATTGGTTACCCAGAGGCTGATTTGTTCAAGTAGCCTATAGCTGACGAAGTCGGCTTGCTTGGGTGCAAATACAATTCCGAAAAGCACGTCTTTCAGGCAGAATGCCACCACGGTTGCCAACACCACCACTATGGTAATGTGTACCAGTGTGGCGCGTAGGGCGTCGAGGTGGTCCCAAAACGACATGGCACCATTGGGGTTGCTGTTTTCGGATGTGTTGGCCATAAGGAGCTTTTGTTGCCTTATTTAAGACTTGTTTGACTCGTTGTCTTTCTTTTCTTCAACAACGGTGGTGTCGGTAACGTCTTTCATGCCTTCCTTGAAGCTGCTGACGCCCTTGCCAAGGCTCTTCATGAGTTCGGGTATGCGCTTGCCTCCGAAGAGGAGCAACACAACGAAGACAATGAGTAAAAGTTCTGGAAAACCTAATCCAAACATATCTGTGTCTATTTTTTAGTTTCTAATCAAGTACTTAATGAATAAGTAACCACCGAAGACCTGCAAAAGCATGCCCGGAATGCCAAGCTTAAAGTCTGTGAGTCCGGCCATTAGGCTACCTTCAATAAGGCTTTCGCCCAACGAACCAATTACCTGGTAAGCCAGAACCACCAAGGCTAGGGTAGGGATGCTGACTTTCTGGAAACGCTGTGCACACCAGCCGGCAATAAGTGCCAATAGTACCGACTTGAGCAGAATGCTAGGCAAAACGGCAGGCGCTGGCATGTGGAACATGGCTGCGTTGACAAGCGGTGAAAGAATGGCGGTAAGTAGGCCAACCTTTGTACCATACTTGTAGGCACCCACAAGGGTGAAGAAGTAGATAGGTAACAAAATGTGACCACCATTTGGCACCAAGTGGCACAATTGAGGTAGTAAGATGTTGCCAACCACGAAGAGGGTCGCAAACAAGTAGGTCTTAACCTCGTTTAGTTGCAATGTGTAAAGCTTTAACGTGTTATCCATTTGTAATTAATTTAGTTTTTGCAAAGATAGTTGTATTTGGCCACACTTCAATTACCAATTTTACTGATTTTTAGAGCAAAACTAACCACATCGCAAGAAAATAGGTGTATATGTCAAATAACATATCAAAAATATTTTTTTTCTGTGTGTAATCGAATATTTTAGTTAAAAGAACATTAGAAAAGGTATTAGGTAAAAAGATTCATATTGTTGTTAACGCTTGAAATGGTTGCCCCACTTTGGGTTTGGGTATTATTTTTTTCGTGGGTAGCACATTTCAAAAAAAGGTCCATGCGAGTGATCGTGTGGACCTTTTACTTTGTATCAATTACGGAAAGGAATACAAGACGTGCGCAATGTAAGGCAGAACGTACGCGAAAAAAACAGAAACGGCCGATGCAGTTGCACCAGCCGTTCGTGTCTTTATCTTTTTTGTTTGCTATTTTTAACGGAAACCGATGTGAGGTCGGTTGTTGTCGTCTTCTTCGTTCTTCTCTTCAATAATGTCGCGCAAGGCTTCGTACTGTTTCAATATTTCGGCAGTCATTGAAGGCTTCTTGTGTGCGATGGTTTCTTCGAGAAGCGCTTGTGTGATTTCGGCATCGGTTTCAGATGCTTTCAGTGCCGCATCGTTCACAACGAAGGCAATGTCGTTAATGACGTAGTTGTTGGCTAGTTCTGCCAAACGGTCGTAGTCGATGTCGTCGGCAAGCGGTCTGTCGGCAAGCTGAACTTCGAACATAGACTTGCGGGCGCCCTTATCTGGCATAGGAATGTACACTTTCTGTTCAAGTCGTCCATTGGCAACCACGGCACCGTCTACCAAGTCTGGTCGGCTGGTAACGGCCACAATGAAGATGCCGTCTTCAATGCAACCTTCCACAATGTCGAGGAATTCGTTGCCGGCTTCTATCACGTAGTCGAATGTGCGTTCCTTGGTTGGCATAATGAGCTCGAGCTCGTCGAAACAGATGACGATTGGTGCAGCTTGCTTGGCTTGCTCAACCAACTGGGTGATGACGTTGTGCGAGCCTTGCATGTAGATGCGCAACACGTCGCTCAACTTCATATACATATACTTGAATTGAGCCTCTTCGGCCAGGCGTTGTGCCCAGATGGTCTTGCCGCAGCCCGGAGGGCCGTATAGCAAAAGTCCGTTAGGTAGGGCTAGCTTATATTTCTGTGCCTTTTCTGGGTCTTTTAGCAGGTTGATGACCTTCTTGGTGAGGACGTTCTTAACGTCTTCCATGCCGGCAATGTCGGCAAAGCCGTTGCCTTGCGGCTCGTCGTCAATAAGGTCGCCCACAACCGAGCCCTGTTCCAACACTTGCTCGTCGTGTTCTTCCAACTGAAGGTCGGCCGAACCCGAAAGGGCTTGAATGAAGTCGTCGGCAGTCTGGAAACGCTGCTCTGGGTCGCTCGACAGTGCCTTACGCAACAGGTTGGCAAAGTCTTCGTCGATGCCTTCAACGTTGATTGGCGGCATTTTTAGCGGTTGTTCGCGTGCTTGCTGCAGTGCAGTAATGCCAAACGAGTTGGCAAAGAGCGAGATGTCGAAGTAGTAAGGCAGTTGGTTGAACACCATGTGGTAGAGCAACACACCTACCGAGTAAAGGTCGCTTTGTACACTAAACACACCATTCAGACGTTCGGGAGCCATGTAGAACACGTTCTGCTCGTCCATGCTTTGGCGTGCCACACCTTGCGAAAGGAAGCGTGAGTTGCCAAAGTCGATGAGCTTGACTTCGTTCTTGCTGCTGAGCAACACGTTCTGTACGGTTACCTCGTTGTGAATGATGGGCACTGGTTGTTCGTGCAGGTACTTGAGCGCAGAAAGGACATTGAAGGCGATGAGCTTTGCGCCTTCTACCGGAATTGGCCCGTTGTGTTCAAGATACTGGCCAATGGTGGCTGCATTCTCGAATAGGTTGACCAAATAAACATATTTCTGGCCCTTGTGGATGAGGGCACCGTCTGATACATAACTACAGAGGTTGGGGTGGTCGAGGCCACGGCATACCTCAATTTCAATATTGTTGCCTTTGTCGTCGAGTTGGTAAGTCTGCAACTTCGACAAGGCCATCAACTTCAAGAAACAAGGCACTCCGTCCCCGTTCTGAACTTGATATGATTCTGCGTAAGAGCCTTTCTTCAACAGGTTTACAACCTCGAACCCGTCGATTTTCTCTCCTTGTTTAAAATTAGCCATTGTTGTATGGGTAGATAAAAGGTTACAGGCAAACACGTTGCCCTTTAAAACTGTTGTGCTACCTTGATGTTTTTGTGAAACGGTGCGTTAACTGAACTCACCTTTCTGCTGATTGGTAGTTATACAAATATAGTGAAAAGCGCGAAAAATGAAAGACTCGGGCCTATATTTTTGTTAGGCAACTATAATACTCTTTATCTAGAATTTCAATATCAAGTCTTTTCTCAATGAAAAAAATGTCTATCTTTGTTGAAAATTAATAACTTATGAAAGATGCGTTGTCTATAGAAATACCAGAATTGGCTTTGTTCGATAAAGAAGAGCTAAAGCAGAAGGTGGTGGATTATATTCGTCAGTTAGCTAAGAATAAAACTTCGCACCATGTATGGGACAATTATGAGATATCGGAAGAAACAAAAGCGATAGTTTTGGCAGAAAGACCAAACCTTCCGGAATATTATGATCAATGGTTGGTTTCTGTCTTAGAGGAGAAACTAAAGTGAAGAGTGTATTCATAGATGCAAATGTTGTTGTCGACTTTTGTCAACAACGTCCAGATTTTTCAGAGCTGCGTCTATTATTATTGATCTTGCTGTGAAAAAGAAGATTGTGTTGGTTGTATCGGCGATTACGTTTGTATATTGCGTAAGTATGTTGAAAAAGAGGCGTTATATGCTTGTTTAAAATCGTTAGCAAATCTCTGTGTTATTTCTTCGTGTGATGCTACTGTAGTTAAAGATTCCCTAACACGGAAATGGCCAGATTTTGAAGATTGCATTCAGTTCGAATCGTCAAAAACAGAGAAGGTTGATGTTATTGTGACAAGAAATAAAAAGGATTTTTTTGACTCTTCTATTAATGTTTGCACTCCAACAGAGTTCTTAGACGATTATTTTAATTCTCTACCTGTTGTTTAGCTTGATTCCTCTATCGTAAGATTTTTAAACAGTTTCTTAAATCACTGCGCTATTTGTTTCTCACAAAAAAGCCTCCCTACCTATACCAGGCAAGGAGGTTTGGAAAGCATTATGATAACTATTTAAGTTTAGGATTTATGTCCTTATTTAGTCAACCATTAGCACTTGTGGTGTGCATGGTGGTTGTGGTGGTTACAAGCGGTGCAGCAGTTGTGGTGCTTGTTGCACTTGTTGTGGTGTGCGTGGTGATGAGCAGGATCGAGGTGGCTCTTCTTTCCGTTGTGGCACTTGTGCTGGTTGTGACCAGGTGCGTGGTGAACGGGAGCGTGATGCTTGTCGTGCTTATCGGCCGGTGCTGCATGGTGCTTGTTGTTGTTGCGTGCAGGTTCAGCGTGGTGCTTGTTGGCAGAAGCTTCTACCTTGTTGTGACTTCTAGTTGCTGTGGCAGGTGCCTTTGCACTAGCGGTTAGCGAACATACCATTAAAAGAATGGTGAGAGCTATTTTTGAAAGAATGTTTGCAGTTTTCATAAGCGTAATCATTTAAAGTGTTTAACTAAATGGTTTCGTTGAAGTGGTTCGTTGTGTGAACCGCATCTGTTAAGTGTATTGCAAAGGGTGTGCCAAACGTGCCAATTTTTGCTAAAACCGGCAGGGTGTTTGAAAACATTGTTTTTCGAGATGCGTGTGTTTGTGCGTGCTATTTGCCTTATTATTAATGCTATGCGTATTGCATAAAAGTAAAAAGAGGGTCTTTAGACCCTCTTTTTATCTATATTTTTACCTTTTATTGGAAGTTGTTTTTCCCTTTCGCCCCGGTGTTTTTCTGTTGCTTACTCCCTAACTTTTACCCTTTCGTGCCAAACGGCGAATGCAAAACAGATGGTTGCAAAGGTGAGTAGTGCTGCGCATTGCGGAACGATGCTGGCAATGCCGTCGCCACGGAGTAGCAGGTTGTAATAGGCTGTTAGCCCCCAGTTTAGGGGCGATAGGCGGCAAACCAGTTGCATGGTATGCGGCATGACGAACATGGGAATCCAGATGCCACCTAGGGCAGACAGGATGACTACCGATATGGACCCGAAAATGGATGCTTGCTGTGCCGTGCGTGCCACTTGACCTATGGCTGTGCCATAACCTATGGCGGCTAGCGATGCCGAAAGGCTAACCAATAGTAAGCCTAGGTGGCTGTTGCCGAAGTGGAGTGCCGGCAACCCTAGTAATGGCAACACAAAACGCCCCATTAGTCCCATCAGCGCTATCTGTGTAAGGCAGATGCACAGGTAGACGATTACCTTGCTGATTAGGTAGAAACTGTAGGGCAAGGGCATGGTGCGTAAGCGCAGGTAGCTGCCCTCTTCGCGTTCGCGGATGATGTTGCTTGCCAACGAAACCACTATGAAGAATACGGCAAACATGCCCCATGCCGGAATGTTGTGCTGAACGGCGTTCGGTATAAGGCGCGACGAGTCCATGCGGGCTGTGCGTTCGTCTAGTTCAATCAGTTTTTCGGGTAGAACAACGTCGCCAATAGGCATAGGCGACATGGCTTGTATTTGTTGGCTGACCTCCTTTAACAGAATCTGTGTCTGCACGGTAGCCAGGCGTTCGCGCATGGTGCTGGTGAGTGAGGCTAGGAACGAGTTTTTTGTGGTTGGGTCAACAAAAATGGTGAGGCGTGCCGTTTGGGCAACGGTTGGCTCGCCTTCGGGCTGGAAGGTGTATTGCACGCTTTCGCCTATTCCTTTCCGCAGGTTCTCGGTTGTTTTGGCGGGGATGACGATGCCAAGCTGATACTTGCCTTTTGCCACGTCGGTCTCCACCTCTTGTGGGGTGGTGTTTGCGGTGGCATAGCTTATGTTGAACAGCTCGGTCTGTTTCAGGCTGCTTACAATGGTTGAACCCACGCTGTCGCGGTCTTGGTCGAGCACCACAAGTGCCATCTTGTTGTCGAGTATTGCCTTAAAGGTGTCGTTCTGCAAGTAGGCCATAAGGGCAACCAAGGCTATGGGCATAAGGTAAAGCAATGCCAACCCTGCCTTGTCGCGAATGAGTAGGAGGAAGTCCTTTTGTATGAGGGTGAGTAGTTTGCGCATGGGGTTAGCTGATGAGGGTAAGGCAAAGGTCGTGTAACGATTCACTCTGGTTCTGGGCAATGAGCTCTTGGGGAGAGCCTGTTGCCAACAGTTTACCTTGATTCATGAACCCGATGCGTGTGCACAGGTTTTCGGCCTCGGCCATGAGGTGCGAGGTGTAGATGATGGTGGTGCCCCCCTGGTGCAACTGTTGCAAGTAGTCGATGATGGTTTGCTGCGACTTGACGTCGATGCCAACCGTTGGTTCGTCGAGGAAAAGGATTTGTGGGCGGTGCAGAAGTCCGGCCATTAGGTTGAAACGCCTTTTCTGTCCGCCAGAAAGGTGGGCAATGCGGCGGTCCATTTCGGGCTCAACTTCCAGCCGGTTGGCCAGCTCTTCAATGCGTGCCTTCAAGTCGGTTTTCTCAATACCGTAGAGCCCGCCGAAGATTTTTAGGTTCTCGGCTGCGGTCAGCTCGGGGTAGAGGGCATATTCTTGCGGTACCACGCCAATGAGTGGACGAATCTTCTCCATTTGGGTGACAACGTCGTAGCCCTCCACTTCTACCTTGCCTTGCGCATAGTGGCGCAGGCCGCACAGAATGCTGATGGTGGTGGTCTTGCCAGCACCGTTGGCACCCAGTAGACCGAAGAACTCGCCTTTGCCAATGGTTAGGCAAAGGTCGTCGACCGCCGGACGGTCGGTTCCGCGGTAGGTCTTGTATAAGTGTTCAATCTTAATTGCTGACATTGGCATTGAAATGGGGATGGAAACACTAACAAATGCCTGGCATTTGAAGTATTTCTTATGTTATGTTCAAAATTACTGATTTTTTGCGCGCGGTGCAATTTTTTATTTCCCACCCAGATGTCGTAATTTTGCAAATTATATAGATGAAACAGAATTATGATTAAAGCGCTCTTTTTCGACATTGATGGTACCCTTATCAGTTTCAAGACACATACTGTTCCCGAATCTACCGTTCAAGCCATTCGCATGGCGAAAGAGCGTGGTGTTAAGGTCTTCATTTCAACCGGCAGGCCCTTGCCCCTCATCTGCGGACTAGATGCTGTTCTGCCTTATGTTGACGGTTATGTCACCACCAATGGCGCCTACAACTTTGTGGGCGACGAGACGGTGACTTGCGACACCATTGCACCCGAAGAGGTGAAACGTATTATTGACTATTCTATGCAGTTTGGGGTGCCTTGTTTGGTTGACGGCACCAAGAGCATTGCCTTACTTAATGAAAATGAACAGTTCGACTACATCTTCCGTAAGCTGTTGCGCATAACCACACTTGAGCATCCGGCGCCGTTAGAAGACGTGTTGGCTGAAGGGGTGTTGCAGCTGACGCCTTTCTTTACACAGGAACAGGAAGACGAAGCCATGGCTTTGGCAAAGGGCTGCACCATAGGACGTTGGCATCCTGAGTTTGTCGACATCACCGCAGGGGGCATCGACAAGGCTTTGGGGTTGCAGAAGATGGCCGACTACCTGGGCCTTAAAATTGAGGAAACCATGGCCTTTGGCGATGGCGGTAACGATATACCAATCTTGGTTAAGGCTGGCATTGGTGTGGCTATGGGAAATGCGGGTGACGAAATTAAACAGAAAGCCGATTATGTTACCACACATATCGACGAAGATGGCATTTATAATGCCTTAAGGCATTTCAACGTTATTTAAAATTCTAGCAGCAAGGCGCTTCCGTCTTCGCCGCTTTCTTGTACGGCAAATTGGCGAGTCTTACCCGTATGGTCTACGTACGAAACGCCTAGGTTTGGAATGGTGCCAAACAGGGTGGCCTTTACCAATAGTGGCTTTTCGGGCGTAAGTTGGTCTAGGGTATATTGTGTCTTGGTTGTGAAGTTCATCTTGCCGTTTGCATCCACATCAACAAAAGTCAGAGCTAGAACCTTAAAGTCCCTAACGGCATGGTCTACCATGAAGACGGCCTTTGCCTGTGGCTGAAGGGTGTCGGCCACGAAGGTCTCGTAGCTGGTTAGCTTGGCTTGTTCTTCCCACATTACGTTTAGGTGAGCCTCTACGTTGTTGGTCGCTGTTTGTTTTGCAGTGTCTTGTTTTTCACAAGGGGCAACAACGGCGGTGTCGGGGTTGCCTGTTTGGGTTGTAGGTTGTGTGGTTGGGTTGCAGGCTACCATGGCTAGCAAGCTGCACATGGTTGCGCCAAGGAAAATCTGTTTGTTCATTCTATGTTAATTTGTTTATCGTTTCCAGAATGCACCGGTGAAGAGGAAGAGCACGGTAAACAATTCCAAACGGCCAATAAGCATAAGGAAACACATAATCCATTTAACGGAATCGGGCAACACGTAGAAGTTGCCTTCGGCTAGGCTGCCGAAACCAAGGCCAATGTTGGCGAGTGAGGTGACCGACATGCCAATGGCATCTTTTGGATTGAGTCCGAGGAAGGAGAAGATGATGGCAGCCAACCCCGTAATGCCAATGAAGATGAACACGAAAGCCATGACGCCGTTGATGGTCTCGGTGGTGATGACTTTGCTGTTGTACTTGAGTGGAATGATGGCACGTGGGTGCAACAAGCGTCTAAACTCAAGGTAACTGTTCTTCACCAACATGGTTATGCGCACAATCTTAATGCCACCTGTGGTTGAACCCGAACTGCCGCCCATGCACATGGCAATGAGTAGCACCAGCCAAAGTCCTGCTGGCCACAGCATGAAGTTGTCGATGGAGTGACCGGTACCGGTTATGGCCGATATGCTCATGAAGGTGGAGTTGGTGATGGTGGTGAAAAGACTGTCGCCGGGATTGTTGGCGATGTTGGCTACGGAACAGATGACGGCGAGCGATGCAAAGATGAAGAGCATGCTGCGCATTTCTTCGTCTTTTAGCGCATGGCGAAACTTGCCGGGCATAAAGAAGTAAGACACCGTGTAGTTGATGGAACTGAAAATCATGGACCCGATGGCTGCCCAATGAATGAATGGCGAGTTCCAATAGCCTAGGCTGTCGTTCTTGGTTGAGAAACCGCCTGTGCTGATGGTGGTGAAGGTGTGGTTCACCGCATCGAAAATGTCCATGCCGCCTATTGCGAACATGAAGAAGGTAATGACAGTTGCCACTACGTAATGCCCCCACAACATAATGGCTGTTTGACGGACACGCGGACTCATCTTTCCCTTGGTTGGACCACTCACCTCGGCAATGTATATCTGCATACCGCCAAAGCCAAACACCAACGAGAGGACGATGATTCCCATACCGCCTAGCCACTGCATGAAGCTGCGCCAAATGAGCACGCTGTTGGGCAATATTTCCACGTCGGGCATTATGCTGGCTCCGGTGGTGGTGAAGCCTGACATCGACTCGAAGAAGGCGTCGGTAAAGTTGTCGGTGGCGCCACAAATAAGCAAGGCTATTGCCGAGAATACCGAGAACCAGATCCAGACAGAAGCCACTACAAGGTAGCCCTCGCGCTTACCCCATTCGCCATGTCTCTTACGGAATGGCAAGACGAGGAGTGCTGCGGTTCCGGCTGTAATGACGATGCTGTCTACCCAGTCGATGACGTGAGTCTCGGCCGAACCGATAGCAACGGCAAGTGGAATCAACATACACGCCGCTTCCAGCAGAAGCAACGAGCCTATTGAGTAACACAGCAGCTTATAGTTTAGCAGGGGTTTGCTCTGTCCCATTTGTTTTATTCAGATTGTTGTTTCGCGGGCTGTTGCTGCCCGTTAGCATTTAGTTGCGCTGACGGAAGTGCGCCGATATGTTCTTAATACTAGCCGAGCGGCAGAAGACTACCACACGGTCGCCAGCCTCAATAAGGGTTTTACCGTTGGCAATGAAGCCAACTCCGTTGGGTTTGATGACGCCACCAATGAAGATGTCTTTTGGTAAGTCGAGCTGGTAGATTGGTGCCGAGGTGATCTTGGTGTCGACCTTGGCAATGAGTTCAAGCACCTCAACATCGACGTGTGTAAGGCACTTTACACGGTTAACGCTGACGTTGGCGTCGAGAGTGTATTGATAGATGTAGCTGGCTGCAATGAGCTTCTTGTTGACGATGTAGCCAATGTCGAGCTGCTCGGCCAACGGTATGTACGACATGTTTTCCACCTCGGCAATGGTCTTCTTAATGCCGTGGCGTTTTGCTTCAAGGCAAGCCAGAATGTTGCTTTCTGTTTTCGACGACATTGCTACAAAGGCATCCATGTCTTCTATGTCTTCTTCTTGCAGCATGTTAGGGTCGGTAGCGTCGCTGTTTACAACCAACTGGTTGATGTTGCGGCTCAGCTTGTCGGCTTGTACCTTATCTTTTTCCAACACCTTTGCCTGCATGCTTTTTGGTAACATGCCGCAGAGTTGTTCGGTAATTTTGCTGGCACCCATTATAATGAGATCGCGTACCTGAATGACCTCCTTACCCGCTTCCTTGCGCACGTGGTCTACAAAGTTGTGGGTGGTAATGAAGTAGACGATGTCGCCTTCCAGCACTTCGTCGCTACCGCGTGGCACAATGGTCTGCAAGTCGCGGCGTATGGCTACAATACGGTAGTGGTCGCTGTTGGTGAGGTCTTGTAGTCGCTTGTTCAGTATGGGCGCTCCGCCTCTCACCTTCATACCGATTAGGATGAGGGCACCGTCGCCAAATTCAAGCCACTGGCGTACCCAACTTCGGTTAAGAGACGTCATTATTTCCTCGGCAGCCAATTTTTCTGGGTAGATGAAGGCATCGATACCCATTTTCGAGAAGAACTTTTGGCAATTCTCTTCCAGGTATTCGCCATTGTCTACGCGTGCCACCTTCTTCTTGGCACCAAGGTTGGTGGCCAAAAGGCAGGCAGTAATGTTTTGGCTTTCGTGCGGGGTGACGGCAATGAAGAGGTCGGTATCTTCCACACCGGCGTCTTTCAAGTTCTTAATAGAGGTTGGCGAACCTTCAATGGTCAGCAAGTCGTTGTCTTGCTCCATCTTACGCAGGTGCTCGCCGTCTTCGTCAATAACCGTGATAGAGTGGTCTTGGCGGGTAAGCATTTCTGCCAGATGGGTACCAACTTCTCCGGCACCGGCAATAATTATCTTCATGTGGGTGACCGGGTATTACTTTTTATTGAAAAGGACGAAGTTGCCTTGCTTGTTTTCGAAGATTGGCATCTGTGTGCCGTTGGTTTCCCTACGTACGGTTTCGCGAATGTGGCGTTCAAGGTTGTCGAGGGTGATGGCGCCATTAGCATCGGCAGCCTTGCCTTTCAAGCCTTCAAGTAGGGCTTTGGTGAAGATGCCGTTTTCCCACTTTTCGCTCTCGTTGCTCTTCTGGCTCTCGGTGCTGCTGTAGAAACCAATGATGCCTGGTTCGCTAAGCGCGTAGTTTTCTGCAATGGACTTCTGTCCGTAAAGGGCTCCGCTGTGGCATGCGTCCATGAATACGATGATGCGGCACTTCTTGTCTTTCAGGCGTCGGGTTGCGGTCTTAATGTCGTCGAAGTTAACGGCTGTTGAGAAGAGGTCGTTACTTTCGGCGTTGACAGAAAGGAAGTAGGTGTCGCTACCTTCCTTGGCTCCGTGGCCCGAGAAGAAAAGTAGGATGACGTCGCCCTGGTTAACCTTGTTTACCAACTGGCTAAGGTTGCGCTTAATGTTGCGGTCGGTAGCTTCGGCATTGGTAATGAGGGTTGCACTTGCAAGGCGGTCATATTGCTGAAGTCCAAGGTTCTTAATGGTGTTCACAAAGTCTTGTGCGTCTTTGGCTGCGTTCTGCAGCTTAAGGTCGGCTTGTGTGTAGTCGCTTACGCCGACTGCCATAAGGTGCAACTGTGGCTTGCTTTCGGCACCCACGTAACGCAAGGCAATAGAGGCAGGGTCGCTGTTCTGGCCCTTGCCGTCTTTGGCAATAAGCTGAATGCGGCTAACGCCTTGTGAGCTGCGTGGCAAGGTAAGTGTTATCTGCTTGCCGGTGCGCTGCACACCCTTGGTGCTGACTAGTTCGCCATTCACATATGCCAACACCTGTGGGTTTGAACCGTCGAAGGTCTTTGCCTCGTAGGTGATGTTTACGTTTGGCTGGCTGTAGCCTTCGCCATCTTTTGGTGATATAATGTTGATGGTTGGTGCCTTTACGCTAGCTCCGCCGGCGTATGAGTTGCCGTCGGTGACGCGAATGGTGGCACCTGCCTTAAGGCTCTTCTTGTGCTTGTTGTCGTCTTTGTTGGCCAACTCGTTGGCTGGTGTGGTCTTGTTGATGCTCGGAATCTTGTAGGCTGCGTTTCGTGCCAACTCTGCCTTTTGGTAGGTTGGTGGAACCACAAAGGTACCCTTTGCGTTGACACAACCCCAACCGCGGTCGGTTTTAACGACTGCGAACGGACGGTTGCCGGTGAAGGTGTAGCCCATGTCTACAGCCGAGAACTTGGCGTCGATGACCCAGTTACCCTTGTAGTTGGCAAAACCGAATTTCTTTATTTCAGGATCGTAGGCGGTGTAGATGCTTTGGCCAAGTGCTGCGAATGCGGTAGCTTCGGTTGCGGCTTTAGCGGCATCTTCCTTGTTCAGCATATAAGGCTTAACAATAAGGTATCCCTTGTTGTCGATGACGCCCCAATAGCCGTTTTGCTTAACGATGGCATAGCTTTTGCCGCTACGGAAGTTGTTGTTGGCGTCGATGTCGTCGAATGTTGGTGGCACAATAAACTGTCCCTTGTGGTTGGTGAAACCCCACAAGCGCTTTTGCACGTCGTAGCCGTCGAACATGCCGTCGTCGCTTGGTTTCTTAACGGTACCTTCACCCGCATCGGCTGCCATCTTGCTGGTGCGCAACACCGGTTGGGTAACGAATTCGCCGTTCTTGTTGACGCAGCCCCAAAGGTTGCCCATCTTTACGACGCCATAGTCTGGACGTGTGCTCGAGAAGGAGTAAACTTTGTCGATGGCATCGAACTTGGCTTGAATGGCCCAGTTTCCGTTCTTGTCTCTGAATCCCCATTTACCGTTAGGGCCTTGTGCGCCCATTTTAGGTTGTGCCCATGCTAGGGCTGTGTATATGAGGAGAAGTGTGAATGTTAGTAGTCGTTTCATATTTTCCACTTTTTTAGTTCTGCAAATTTACGTTTTATTGGCCTAAATGACAAAAAAGGCAATGTTTGTCGTTAGTCGTTGCGTTGCCCGTTACTGTCAACGTAGACTCTGACACCGCCGTCGGGCAGGTGGAACTTGCGTTGCAGCCATTGGTAAGGTCTGGTGGTTCCTAGCCAAAACCAAATTTCAGAGGTGCACCCCGCAAGGCCTATGCCCAGCATGGCAACTGTCATGTCTAGCTCGTAGTTGTGGCTAATGAAGAAGTAGCCGCCCGCTAGCGAAAGCAAGATGAACATAACCACCATGAAGAAGTTGGTCGTCAGTCCGGCAAGCTTATCCCACTCAACAAAGCAGACGCAAGCCAGTATCGAAAATAGGTATGCAAGAATCAGACCAAAAATCCATCCTGCCCCCTCTCCCATCTTGTCAATGATGCGGTCTTTGGTGAAGGTTGAGATGGCGTAGGCGTGTATGCGTGTGCCCGGAATGCGCGAGGCCGACTGCTCGGTGGTTGGCACATTGTGGAAGTCGCGCAAGTCGTTAAAGTCGCCAATCAGCACAATCTTGTCTTCCACATCTTCGGGGAAGAGCTCGTCGGCCATGCCAAGTTGCAGGAAGTCTAGAGTCTTATAGTTGATGCGTTCTTCGTTGTTGCCGCGTTTTACCAGGTTGGCGTGTGCCTCGGGGTAGGCGCGTTCTATGATGCGGTCTACAAAGCTTTGTTTCTCAATGTCGTTTATCTTCAGCTTGCGCACAAAGTTGCGCACCACGTCGTCTTCTACGTTGATGCAGGCTTCGTCTACCGTGCCGAGCTTGGTGTAGAACGAGTGTTCTTCGGCAATCTGGTCGCCGTGTTGCGTAATGCGCATGGCGGTAACCAGCTGTGGACACCGGCTAACTACGTGCAGCAGGCTGTCGTCGGCCTCTTTGCCGGTGGTGGCATTGTCGCCGTAAATAACATCCATGCCAATAACGCGAGGCTTCAGGTCGGTAATCTGTTGCAGCTTGCCTGCCAACTCGGTGCGCGAGTTGCAGCCGGCTATGTTGAAAAGGAGAATGTCTTGGTTGGTTTCCAACTCGTTGTCGATGGCGCTATTCTCAATGTAGAAATACGAGTCGATGAAACTGAAACTGCCAATGGCCTTGCTTATGGGGTCCATAAACGAACTGTTGTAACCCACTAGGCTGATGGCAAAGCAAAGTATGTAGCTCAAAAGCAGGGTTCCGAAACCGTGCCATAAATACTGTTTGGGCGTGAAAATCATATATTATTGTTTTCGTGTTGTCTGCTTAGCGATATTTCTTGAAGTGGACCCGAGAAGTAGCCTTTTGCAATCTTGTCGAAAGGTTCGTTACGTTGTTTCTTGAACCAGTGGCGTACGGTATGAATGGCCTTTATGCGGTTAAGGAACTGTTTGTTGGCTGCTTTCTGGTCTTTCTGCTCTTCTTTACCCGAGAAAACCGTGCGGATATAGTTTGCCGTGAAACTGCCCCAAAACTTTAGGTGCAGCAGTCGGCTGGTGTGCAGGTGGTTGAGGACAAGATTGTTGAAAGTCTTGTCTATGTTGCGTTGGTGGCTATCTTCTTCCTTTGGTTGCTGCAGTGCAAACTGCTTGCAGTTGGCTGCCGCGGTGAAGAGGCATTTGCGTCCGGCACGCCATGCACGGATGCAAACATCTGTTTTTGCCGCATCAATATTCTTATATAAGGTGCAGAATCCGCCCATAATGCATAGTAGGCGGCGGTTGATGAGCATGTTCGATTCTGACAATGCCAGCGTGTAGGTTGGCTTCTTGCTTTTGAATGGCACTTCAACTATGCTGATGCCGCTGGCCGTAGGGTCTAGGGTTTTAAGCCCTGTCGAATAGTCGGTGTTGGTCGAGACCAACGTGTTGCCGCTTGCACCAAAAAGGCTAGGCACGTATTGGAACAAGCTGATTAGCTCGTTGAAGTAGTTGTAGGTGGGCAGAATGTTGTCGCCAAGCATGAGCACGTACTCTTTTGTGGCGGCAAATAGGGCATTGTTGAGGTTCTCAACGTCGCTTAAACCGGGTTTGGCGTAGATGAGTCGCACATTGGGTTGTCCGCTGTCGGTTTCGCCAATAAGATCGCCGTTTTTTTTGTTTGAGTCGCTAACAACAATCTCGTAACTGGAAATAATGTTGTCGCATTCTTCAATGTGTGCGCACAACTGTGGCAGGTAGTGACGGGTTAGTTCGCTGCTGTTGTTAGTGGGTATAATTACCGAAATGCTAATATCTTTATCTTCTGCCATAGTAAAGTCACAATTAGTGCTATTTGCAAACTTAATGAAAATATAAAAGGCCCAAAAAGAAATCTTTCGTAAAATTTTAAACAGCCCTCGAAAATCGGGGCTAAATGATAGGGTTGAACCAGGGTGGAAGACCGTTAACGGAGTAGATGTCTACGAGGAAATTATTTAGGCGAAACGAAAATAACAAGCACAATGGGCATAAACTCCAAATTTGACCTGTAGGGCATATTATTTTTTCGCTTTTGGCAACGCTGTGTTCGGCGAAAGTGAATGTATTTCTCACAGAAATCAATTGATATATACAATCCATTTAGTTTGCTGAATGCCCTAAAAGCCAAGAGTTTGTCTAATTATTGGTTTGCAACTGGCACGCCAACTTATTTGGCGAAGATTCTTTCAAAGAGTGACATCAACATTCCCGATTTCGAAAATGAATTGATGGCAACGGAAGAGATGATTGCTGCTTTTGGAAATGGAGAGACCAATACAATAGCCGCCTTTTACCAAAGTGGTTATCTCACAATTAAAGATTACCGTGACGGGTGTTATGCGCTTGGATTCCCTAATGAAGAGGTTTCAGAGGGATTGACCCGCATGCTAGTTCCAAATTATGTGGCATCTGTAACAAGCGATAAAAAGGACCTTGACCTTGTCAAACTTCGTCAGTTGGTGATGAAAGACGACGTGGATGCGTTCATGACTCAAATTCAATTGATAATGAGCCAAATTCCATTCGAAAGCAATGAGGTTAAACTGATAGAGGCCAACTTCCGCAATATGCTTTACTTAATGATTCGCTCGACTGGTCATAAGGTATCGGTAGAGCATCCGGTGTTGGGTGGCCGCATCGACGTCTTCTTTGAGACCAACAAATACGCATACATCATTGAATGCAAGCGCGATGAGTCGGCAGAAACCGCATTGTCGCAAATAGACGAAAAGAGATACGCGAAAAAGATTTCTGCCCCAGAAAAGGCTGTGGTGAAGATTGGTGCAAACTTCAGTACAAAGGAGAGGAACCTTACAGAGTGGATGGTGAAGTAGCACTCGTGCCAAAAAGTAAGACCGAAATGTTTGTAAAATGGCAACTGCATCGTCTGCAAATAGGGAAAAACTGTTCGATGAGGAACAGGACGTATTCGTGCAGTTGTCAACGCTGTATTTGCTAAAAGCGAAAGTCGAATAAATAAAAACGTGTTATAGAACCTTATATCCCGCCGTTTTTTGCTAATTTTGCGAAAATGGGTCAATGTGTACCTATTAGCAGTTAAAAAACAGAAAATGGCAGAGAAAGAAGAAAATATAGTTGAACAGGTCACCAATCAGGAATATAAATATGGTTTTGTGACCGATGTGGATGCCGATACCATTCCACAAGGACTTAACGAAGACATAATCCGCCTGATTTCCCAGAAGAAAAATGAACCCGATTGGTTGCTCGAATACCGTTTGAAGGCATTCAAGCACTGGCAGACACTTGAAATGCCAACTTGGGCTCACCTCGACATGCCGGAAATAGATTTCCAAAGCATATATTACTATTCAGCTCCGAAGTCGAAGACCAATAAGACCGATGCCAACGGCATTGACCCCGAATTGAACAAGACTTTCGACAAGTTGGGCATTCCGCTTTACGAACGTGCTCAGCTCTCGGGCATGGCTGTCGATGCGGTTATGGACAGCGTTTCGGTAAAGACTACCTTTAAGGAACAGTTGGCTGAACTTGGCATCATATTCTGTTCAATCAGTTCGGCGGTTAAAGACTATCCCGACCTTGTGCGCAAGTACTTGGGTACCGTGGTGCCTTATACCGACAACTTCTTTGCTGCACTAAATTCAGCCGTATTCAGCGACGGCAGTTTCGTTTACATTCCAAAGGGTGTTCGCTGCCCAATGGAACTTTCGTCTTACTTCCGCATCAACGCTGCCAAGACAGGCCAGTTTGAGCGCACCCTCATCGTAGCCGATGACGACAGCTACGTTTCTTACTTGGAAGGTTGCACGGCGCCACAGCGCGACGAGGCGCAGATGCATGCGGCAATCGTAGAAATTGTGGCACACGACCGTGCCGAAATAAAATACAGTACCGTTCAGAACTGGTACCCTGGCGACAAGGAAGGCAAGGGCGGTATTTACAACTGTGTAACTAAACGCGCCATCTGCAAGGGCGACAGCTCGAAGATTTCGTGGACACAGGTAGAAACAGGTTCGGCCATCACTTGGAAGTACCCAAGCTGCATTTTGGCTGGCGACAACTCTATTGGCGAATTCTATTCGGTTGCCGTTACCAACAACTACCAGCAAGCCGATACCGGCACAAAGATGATTCACCTTGGCAAGAACACCAAGAGCCGCATCGTTTCGAAGGGTATTTCGGCCGGAAAGAGCCAGAACAGCTACCGTGGCGAGGTTAGGGTGGTGCCAAAGGCTTGCAATGCCCGCAACTTCTCGCAGTGCGACAGCCTTCTGCTTGGCGACAAGTGTGGCGCGCACACCTTCCCTTACATTCAGGTCGACAACGAGACTTCGGTTGTACAGCACGAGGCTACCACCAGCAAGGTCGACGAAGACCAGATTTTCTACTGCAACCAACGCGGCATCTCGACCGAAGATGCAATTGGACTCATTGTTAACGGCTACGCCAAGGAAGTCATTAACAAGTTGCCGATGGAGTTTGCTGTTGAAGCGCAGAAACTGTTGGCTGTCTCACTCGAAAATTCGGTTGGTTAACCACAATATTACAACGCAAAAAAGAAATCAAAATATGGGCTTACTTGAAATAAGAAACCTCCACGCCAACATTGGCGACAAAGAAATATTGAAGGGTGTAGACCTCACCATCAACTCGGGTGAAGTGCACGCCATTATGGGACCTAACGGTTCTGGTAAGAGTACCCTTTCGGCAGTCCTAACCGGTAATCCGGCTTACACCGTTACCGAGGGTAGCGTGCTTTTCAACGGCAAGAACCTGTTAGAGATGGCACCTGAAGACCGTGCCCGCGAAGGCATGTTCCTCAGCTTCCAGTATCCGGTCGAGATTCCTGGCGTGAGCATGGTCAACTTCATTCGCACGGCCGTTAACGAGAAACGCAAGTACCTGGGCCAGCCAGCCCTTAGCGCAACCGAATTTTTGAAGATGATGCGCGAACGCAAGGACCTTGTTGAACTCGACAACAAGTTGGCCAATCGTTCGGTTAACGAAGGCTTCTCGGGCGGTGAGAAGAAGCGTAACGAAATCTTCCAGATGGCAATGCTCGAACCAAAGTTGTCTATCCTCGACGAAACCGACTCTGGTCTCGACATCGATGCCCTCCGCATCGTGGCAAAGGGTGTGAACCACTTGCGCAGCAGCGAGAACGCCAGCATCGTCATTACCCACTACCAGCGTTTGCTCGACTACATTGTACCCGACGTTGTGCACGTGCTCTACAAGGGACGCATTGTGAAGACCGCCGGCCGCGAATTGGTGGCTGAATTGGAAGAGAAGGGATACGACTGGATTAAACGCGAGTTGGGCGACCTTTAAGCCCTGCTTACAATTTCATTAAGAACGAATATGAGTGTAGAGCAATCTTACATCGACATATATAACCAGATGGCCGACAAGGTCAAGGCTCAATCTTCGGCTCCGCTTAACGCGTTGCGCGACGATGCCATGAAGGCCTTTGCCGAAAGGGGCTTCCCTACCAAGCGTTGGGAAGATTTCCAACGCACCGACCTCAAGGAACGCTATGCCACCAACTATGGCATAAACCTCACACAGTTCAACATCGACTTTAATCCTTACAGCGCATTCAAGTGCGACGTGCAGGCCATTAAGAGTCACCTCTTCTTCGTGGTGAACGATGTCTTCTACTGTGGCGACAAGAAGGTTGACGACGAAATTGCCGCATTGGCAAAGCAAGGCATTGTTGCCGGCAGCTTAAGGAAAGTGGCAAAGGAACACCCCGAACTGGTTGAAAAGTATTACGGGAAGGCTGCCAAGTGGGACGTAGACACCACCGTGGCATTCAACACCGCATTTGCGCAAGACGGCTTCTTCATCTACGTTCCTAAAAACGTGGAGATTGACAGCCCAATACAAATCATCAACGTTATGAATGCCGACCTCGACCTGATGGCTACCAGCCGTAACCTGGTGGTGGTGGAAGAAGGCGCAAAGTTGCAACTGTTGGTTTGTGGACACGCATCGAAGAAGTTTAACTACTTGTGCAACCGTGTTACCGAAGTGTTCGTCAACAACTATGGTACGCTTGAAATGTACAAGTTGGAAGACAGCCAGGACTGCATGACCAACATTGGTTCGCTATTTATTCAGCAGCAGGCCGACAGTAACGTGTTGGTCAACGAAATAACGTTGAAGAACGGTTTTACACGCAACAACATCGACGTTGCCCTACTTGGCGAACATGCCGAATTAAGCATGTGCGGTATGGCCATTGGCGACGGCAACAAGCATATAGACAACCACACGTTTGTAGACCACAAGGTGGGCCACTGCAAGACGACCGAACTCTACAAGTACATCTTGAACGACGAGTCGGTGGGTAGTTTCGATGGCAAGATTCTGGTGAACAAGGGCTCACAGAAGACCGAGGCTTACCAGAACAACCGCAACATTGTGGTGACACCTACGGCTAAAATGTACACCAAGCCGCATCTCGAAATCTATGCCGACGACGTTAAGTGCAGTCATGGCGCTGCCGTTGGCCAGCTCGACAAGGATGCCCTGTTCTACATGCAGTCGCGTGGTATTCCCGAAGCCGAGGCGCGTATGTTGCTGATGGTGGCATTTGCCAACGATGTTATTGAGAACATTAAGATTGAGGCTTTGCGCACGCGTATGCACATGCTGGTTGAACGCCGTTTTAGGGGCGAAACCTACACTTGTGGGGCGTGTACCGACATTTGCAAGTAAAAAGTAGTGCATCAGCAGACTGAAAACTTGCAAAAAATATACAGAATTGGTTTACAATGACTAATTTTGCATAAATTTTGCCGAAAGGCTAAATTCATAAAACGTAATCATTTATAAAATTTAGATATAATGAAAGTTGCTATTGTTGGCGCAAGCGGAGCTGTAGGACAGGAGTTCCTACGTATCCTCGACGAAAGAAATTTCCCTATGGACGACCTCGTGTTGTTCGGTTCTTCACGTAGTGCAGGTACCAAGTACACCTTCAAGGGTAAGGAGTACGAAGTTAAGGAACTTAAGCACGGCGATGACTTTAAGGGCGTAGATGTTGCCTTCACCTCTGCTGGTGCTGGTATTTCAAAGGAATTTGCTGCCGACATCACTAAATATGGTGCTGTAATGATCGACAATTCTAGCGCATTCCGTATGGACGATGATGTACCTTTGGTTGTGCCTGAATGCAATGCAGAAGACGCTCTTAACCGTCCACGTAACATCATTGCAAACCCTAACTGCACCACCATTATGATGGTTGTTGTTTTGAAGCCATTGGAAAAGATTAGCCACATTAATCGCATTCACATTGCCAGCTACCAGGCTGCTAGTGGTGCTGGTGCTGCTGCTATGGCTGAATTGGAACAGCAGTATCGCGAAGTGCTCGATGGCAAGCCTGCTACTTGCAACAAGTTCGCTTACCAGTTGGCATATAACGTTATTCCACAAATCGACGTGTTTATGGATAACGACTACACCAAGGAAGAAATGAAGATGTTCAACGAAACACGTAAGATTATGCACAGCGACGTTAAGTGCTCGGCTACTTGTGTTCGTGTTCCTTCTCTTCGTTCACACTCTGAAGCTGTTTGGGTTGAAACCGATCAGCCAATCGATGTTGAAACTGCAAAGAAGGCTATTGCCTCTGCAGAAGGTGTTACTTTGCAAGACGACCCTGCTAACAAGGTTTACCCTATGCCTTTGTTCACTGCCGGCAAGGACGACGTTTACGTAGGTCGTGTTCGTAAGGACATTGCTAACGAAAACGGTTTGACTTTCTGGTTGACTGGTGACCAGATTAAGAAGGGTGCTGCCCTTAACGCTGTTCAGATTGCTGAATACCTCATTAAGGTTGGTAACATCAAGTAATTGAATCTCGGTAAAACAGATTTATATAAGTAAAGCCTGACACTTTGTGTCGGGCTTTTTTATTTGTTGAAACACAAAAAAGCCCCGATTCGTGCAGAACCGGGGCTTTTTATGTCGTTAAGTTTGGGCGGACCCAACCTTTTTTAGTCGAGGATGTTCTTTGATGGCTTGAACTTAACTACCTTCTTAGCTGCGATAGTCATAGTTTCGCCAGTGCGTGGGTTGCGGCCTTCGCGTGCTGCACGTTCGTCAACGCTGTATGTACCGAAACCAACAAGCTGAATGCTGTCGTTCTTCTTCAATGCACCCTGGATAGATGAAAGGATTGCGTCAAGAGCCTTTGCTGAATTTGCCTTAGTAAGGCCAGACTGTGATGCGATTGCATCAATAAGTTCTGATTTGTTCATGAAATTTAGATTTAATTTTAGTATCTATACAAAGATATAAAAGAAATTGAGTTTTGTTAATAACTTTTCGGTAAAATACCATAAAAATGTACTTTTTTATTGCCTAACAACCTAATGAAGGCTCATTTCCTTAATTTTGCAGTAATATAAATGCGACATAGATAATAGCTTATGGATGTTAAGATAGAAGAAGGTTGGAAGCAAGTGCTGGCCGACGAGTTCGAGAAACCCTATTTCGGTATACTCACCTCTTTCGTACGCCACGAATACCAAACCACAACTTGTTACCCACCTGCAGGTCTTATTTTCAACGCCTTCAACCTCTGCCCGTTTAACAATGTTAAGGTGGTTGTGTTGGGGCAAGACCCTTACCACGAACCGGGCCAAGCCGAGGGATTGTGCTTTTCGGTGGCACCGGGCATTGCCATGCCGCCTTCGTTGGTGAACATCTTCAAGGAAATCAATACCGATTTAGGATTGCCTTACCCTGCCGACGGCAGCCTTAAGCGTTGGGCAAGCCAGGGCGTCTTCTTGCTCAATGCCACGCTTACGGTTAGGGCGCATGCGGCTGGTTCGCACCAACACAAGGGGTGGGAAGAGTTTACCGACCGTGTGGTGAAGGAACTTAGCGACCGACACACTGGGCTTGTGTTTATTCTTTGGGGCGGCTTTGCCAAGAAGAAAGGTGCGGTTATTGACCGTAAGAAACACTTGGTGCTAGAAGCGGCACACCCGTCGCCACTTTCGGCTAACCGTGGCGGCTTCTTTGGTTGCAAACACTTCAGCAAGGCAAACGCTTACCTGACGGCTAACGGAAAAACACCAATAGTGTGGTGATGTTTATGAAGGGAAGAACCATTACATGCCTGTTCGTACTGTTGCTTGCACTCCTGGGCAGTTGCACTCGTCAACAGTTGCCAGCAAGGCTTGAGGACTTTGGTGAAAACGAGGTGCGCTATGCCCAGGGCTTTACCTTGCAACGACACAATGGGGTAGCTAGGGTGGCGGTCAGAAATCCGTGGGATTCGCTTTCTGCTTTGGCCGTCTACTATATGGTTGGCAATGCCAGTGTGCCGGTGCCTGCCGACGGACAGAAGGTGGTGGTGCCTATCAGGCGTATGGTGACGACCAGCACCACACACTACGAACCCATTGACCTCTTGCACGAATTGGGCAGTGTGGTTGCGGTTTGCAATCCCGAGCGAACCTACAACCAGCAGGTGCGTTCGGCCGTTGCCGAAGGTAGGGTGGCTGGCTTGGGCGACAACTTCAACATTAACCGCGAAGTGCTGGTTGGCGTCAGGCCCGAAGCGCTGTTGGTTAGCCGCTACTCGGCTACCGACCAGTCGTTGGCTGCTATCGAGAACGACGGTTACCTCATTGTCTATAATCAGGAGTGGCAGGAACAGACTCTGCTGGGGCGTGCCGAATGGATAAAGCTTGTTGGGGCTCTGTATGGCAAGGAGGCTATGGCAGATAGTGTTTTCCGTGCAACGGAGAAAGCCTATAACGAACTAAAGGATTTGGTAACAAACGTAGAGGCGAAGCCCAAGGTAATGTCGGGCTGTGGCTATCATGGCACGTGGTATGTGCCTGGCGGACAAAGCTACATGGCCGACCTTTACCGCGATGCTGGTGCCAGCTATGCCTTTAACGACGACCGGCAGGTGGGTAGCCTTCCGTTGTCGTTAGAAACGGTGTTGACCAGTTTTGCCGATGCCGATTACTGGTTTGGCGTTCAGCAAGGTTCTATGGCCGACGTGCGCAGTGCCGAGCCACGCATAGCTTTGCTTAAGGCTGTTGGTAGTGGGCAGGTCTTTTCGTTCAACAGAAGGCGTGGTCCTAATGAAAGTTCCGATTTTTGGGAAGGGGCCATTTCTCACCCCGATTTGCTGTTGGCCGACGTTATTGCGGTGTTGCATCCCCAGTTGTTGCCTAACCACCAGTTTACTTATGTTGAGAAGGTGAAGGAATAAAGAGGGGGTATAGATAGAAAAAGTAAGGGCGAATTCACAGGTTAAAGATGAATTCGCCCTTTTTATAGCCCGTTAAGGCTGAATTTTAGGATTGACTTATTTGTAGAGACAAAGGTAAGGAGTGTCTTCGGTGCACTTTACCTTGTACTTAACATCTTTTGCAACAACGAACGACTCAAACTTCTTGTAAGTCTTCCATTCGGTTTCGCCTGGCTGCTGAATGGTAAGTGCGCCAGAAATAACGGTCATGATTTCAACGGTAGAGGTTCCAAATTCATATTCACCAGCGGCCATAATGCCAACTGTTGCCTTGCCTTCTGCTCCGTTTAGTGCCATTGACACTACGTCGCCATTGAAATATTCGTTTACTTTGAACATGTCTTTTTTATAATTTTGGTGATTGTTGCAAAGTTAGTAAAATTTAGTTAAAATAACTATTATTTAACAGTAATGAAAAAGTTCTTATCAACTAAAAAAAGAGTCGTTAGGGACACTATTAATGAAAAATTTGTATATTTACCTAAACTAATATGCGGTTAAGTATAGAAGAACATTTTACGTTTTTTGGGAATTAGGCCTATGGAACAGGATATACAAAACAAACTACGCCGTCCGTTTTCCGAAAAGTTGAAGGAACTGATGTTGGGCGAAGAGTTACTTGAAGACCTTGAACGTGTCTATTTGCCACTAGCTAACATGATTGCCATTGGTCTCGACACCAGCAGCACTCAGGTTATCGGCGTTAACGGTGCTCAGGGTGCCGGCAAAACATCGTTCTGCACACTTATGAAGTTGGTGCTAGAGGGCGGTTTTGGACTAAAGGTGTTGAGCTTGAGTATCGACGACCTTTACATGTCGCACAGCGACCGCGAAAAGTTGGCTAAAAGCGTACATCCGTTGTTCAAGACTCGCGGAGTGCCTGGCACGCACTATGTGCAGAAGGGTATTGACCTTTTGAACACGTTGGCGAACGCTGCCCCAACCGATTCAACGCCTATCCCACGATTCAATAAGGCTTACGACGACGTCTATCCTGAAAAGGAATGGGACCGCTTTGTGGGCAGGCCTGACGTCATTCTGTTCGACGGATGGTTTATGGGGGCAACCGAGCAACCTTTGAGCGACCTGATTGAACCGGTTAACGATTTGGAACGGTTGGAAGACCCTGAAGCTGTTTGGCGCACTTACGTAAACCTGCAGCTTAAAACAGAATATAGCCGCCTTTTCGACTGCCTTAACCTTTTGGTAATGTTGCAGGTGCCTTCGTTTGAGAAGGTTTACGAATGGCGTGCACTTCAAGAGAAAAAGTTAAGAATTGCAACCAAGGGACAGACCGACTTGCGTGTGATGAACGATGACGAGGTTAAGCGTTTCATTTCGCACTACGAACGTCTTACTCGTTGGATGCTGAAAGACATGCCCGAACATGTCGATGTCCTTTATGCGGTTAATAACGATCACCGCATCTGTTTGCCGTAGGCATTGAAAAGAAATCTAGTTAATCAAAAAAAGATAAAGCCCTATGTTGGTAAAAGCGTATGCGGCCGCCGTTTTTGGCGTCGATGCTACCACTGTGTCTATCGAGGTTAATATTGTATCGGGTTTGCCTTCCTACGTATTGGTAGGTTTGCCCGACAATGCCGTTAAAGAGGGTTACGAACGTGTACGTTCGGCCTTAAGCGTTAATGGACACAAGTTTCCCACTGCACGCATTGTTGTGAACATGGCGCCAGCCGATGTTCGTAAGGAGGGGGCTGCCTACGACTTGCCGTTGGCTGTTGCCATTGCGGCTTCGAACAACCAGATTAATCCCGACCGTTTAGCGAAGTATATGCTGATGGGCGAGCTCTCGCTCGACGGCACCCTGCAACCCATTAAGGGCGCCTTGCCCATTTCCATTCAAGCCCGTGCCGAAGGTTTTGAAGGGCTTATTGTCCCCAAACAGAATGCCCGAGAGGCTGCCGTGGTGAATAACCTGAAGGTGTTTGGGGCGGAAACGTTGATGGAGGTCTTGCGATTCATGAATGGCGAAGACTGCCTTGAACAGACAGAGGTTGACACCCGTAACGAGTTCTTTGCCCATGTTGAACATTACGATATGGACTTTGCCGACGTGAAGGGGCAAGAAGAAGTGAAACGTGCTTTTGAAGTGGCAGCTGCCGGTGGACATAACATACTGATGATAGGTCCTCCCGGAGCCGGAAAGAGCATGATGGCGAAACGCATATCTACCATTTTGCCTCCATTCTCGTTGCAAGAGGCGCTTGAGACCACCAAGGTGCATTCGGTGGCGGGGCTAATTGGTCGCAACACGTCATTAATGACGCAGCGCCCGTTCCGTTCACCTCACCACTCGGTTTCGAATGTCGCCCTTATTGGTGGAGGGTCAAACCCGAAACCTGGCGAAATTTCTCTTGCCCACAATGGCGTACTCTTTCTTGACGAACTGCCTGAATTTCAGCGCCAAGTGCTTGAGGTGATGCGTCAGCCGTTGGAGGACCGACAGATTACCATCAGCCGTTCGAAGATGTCGGTAGTCTATCCGGCAAGCTTTATGTTAGTCGCCTCTATGAATCCTTGTCCTTGCGGTTATTACAATCACCCTACGCGCGACTGTGTTTGTGCGCCAGGTGCGGTTCAACGCTATCTGGGAAAAATCAGCGGGCCATTAATGGACCGCATAGACCTCCAAGTCGAAATTGTGCCAGTCCCCTTTGAAAAACTATCGGAACAGCGCAAGGGCGAATCGAGTGCCGAGATTCGCGAACGTGTGGTTAAGGCCCGCCTCATCCAGCAAGAGAGGTACAAAGACGAGGAACACATCCACTGCAATGCGCAGATGAACAGCCGCCTCTTGCAGAAATACGCCCAGTTAGATAAAGAGTGTACCGACACACTCCGCACCGCCATGGAGCGTTTCAGCTTGTCGGCCCGTGCCTACGACCGCATCCTAAAGGTGGCCCGCACCATTGCCGACCTCGATGGGGCAGAGAATATCCAGTTCCCACACATCAGCGAGGCCATCGGCTACCGAAATTTGGACCGAGAAGGGTGGGGGACGTAATTTTCTCCAAGCAATAGGGTCTTGGGGACTGGAACCTTGAACCCGCCCCTTGGGGCGCGGATCAAGAGTGCCTGTCCCCATGACCCGCAAGAACCATAGAAACAGATGACTCGAAAATCAAGAACATATTCAGAATCTGGAGTATACCACATAATGTTGCGTGGAATCAATAAACAGCAGATTTTTGAAAATGCAGAAGATTACAGCTATTTCTTAGGCATTTTACAGATGCTGGCAGAGAATACAGAGAATGGTACACTGTGTACGATTTATGCTTATTGCTTAATGAACAACCATGTTCACATCCTATTGAAAGAGGGGAATAAGCGCATTAGCGACATTATGCAGAAAATAGCTTCATCTTATGTGTATTACTACAATAAGAAATATGAACGTGTGGGTCATCTTTTTCAAGAAAGGTTCAAAAGCCAACCGGTTTGCTCATTTGAATACTTTGTAACCCTTCTGCGCTATATTCACCAAAATCCTATCAAATCACACTTGACGTCAAGGGTTTCCGATTACCCATGGAGCAGTTGGCAAGAGTATTTAGGATGTGGTGGCTTTTGTTCCGTCCAAACGGTAATAAGCCGTATTGGCCTAACGGAATTGAAGGGACTTGTAGAAATTTCGTTGTCTGACGATGAAACTGACGGAATATTAGACATCGACACTCTGAAAGATGCAAACAAACTAAAATTGTCAGACGCTGACGCATGGAAAATTCTAAGTCAGTTGTCTGGAGCGTCCAGTACCTCCGAATTTCAAAAGTTTCAACGAGAGATTCAAAGATCACATTTAATAAGCGCACATAAACTTGGACTAAGTGTAAGGTCGTTAGCCCGCATAACAGGAATCCCTTATTCTGTAATTCAGCGTTTTGTGTCGAAAGGTAATGCCCGGGTCAAGGGGACAGGCCCGCTCGACCCACCATAAAGGATGGGTCAAGGTTCCAGTCCCCAAGACCCTCATCCAGTTCCCACACATCAGCGAGGCCATCGGCTACCGAAATTTGGACCGAGAAGGATGGGGGACGTAAATTTCTCCAAGCATTAGTTGGGCAATGCTACTATAAAAAAGACCGTTGACAACATTACTAGTTATCAACGGTGTTTTAATTTTTAGCGGGCAGCAATAATTCTGTTTACTTTACAACTGCTCGAACTGGACATATTTGGTGTCTTCCTAATGCAAATAATTCTGTGTATGAATTAGTCATTACATCTTTTGTATTAGAAGCAGAAAAGTGATATACAAAATGCGGATGTTCTGAAAGGGATGCTGACCAAAAAGATGTCCATTCATGATTATAATATTCAGATCCATCATAACGTTCATATCCACCTTCTTTTGGAAAGAAAATGATGTTTCCGTTGGTTTTAGATACGCCAATACAACCAGACATATCGCTTCCATTAAAGTTATTCTCCCAATTCCAATCGCAACCTTCTATCAATTCGGCAATTTCCTGTTTTGTAGGCATACGCCATGCACCTCCCCAGTTTACTGTTGCGGCATCATCTTCTGGCTCTAATACGGTCTTAAAATCAACATCTCCGTAAGTCGCGTCTGTACAATATTTAGTGAAATCACCCCATACATAGATGTTTTCCTGCACAACTTTTTCCCCTTTACACCATTTATAATTACCAAAATCAATACTACCCGACTCCAGACTCATTGGATCAGTTTCTGGTTTTGAATGTCCCCAAGCGAACTCACCTCCCACTTCTGTTGGCTTAGTTGCTCCCACATTGATAGTTGCCCATTTAGTGCCACTTGGCAAACCAAGGTCCACATAATCGTAAGAGTTCACCTTTCCACTAACACTAACGCCATTCACCGTATTGGTTGAACCCTCGTTCGGTTTATTGGGATCTTGGTCATTATCATTTTGTTGTTGATTGTTATTTTCCTGTTTTTGTTCTTCTTTTTCATCATCATCAGTACATGCAGAAAGTGAAAATGCCATGAAACCTGCCAACAATAGGTTTGCAACAAATAAGTTGTGTTTTATCATATTGTAATGTATTTAAGTTGATTATAGTTTTATTTTTGAATCTAACTCCGTAATTGGTTTCCTTGGGTTGAACCCAAATTCCTTTAATTTTTTGAGTTTATATTTATCGTTTTCTTCTAGTTCCTCTACCAACTCCATTCTGAAGAAAGTGTTAGTCTGTTTGTAGTTCTCATAAGCATTGTTGTCACTTTCCAGTCCGTTCTTCCAATAGGGTTGGTCATCTTTGTACTCATTACCACTAATGTCCGTTCTTACAACTTTCATTTTATATCGCAGTCTGCAGTCTGGGGCTGTAGAATAGATGAATACGGTGTCTCCTGTGGAAATATTGTTTCTATTATAGGTTCTCCAATCTATTTGGTTGGAACCTGTGTTTTGAAAGTATTTCTTTAAATCGAAAACTTTCCTTCTATTTGATGTGATAATCCAAGTTTTCATGCAGTTTACTAGTTTATAAATGCTAAAATAAAAAAAAACAGCACTTTACAAAAAAATGAGTCATTTTGATTAATGTTTTCATAAGTAGGCTTAATAGACCATATGAATGCTATAAATTGGTGAGAGTATTAAAATGACAATCCAAAAATCCTAATTATTTGTATTATATTTGCAATGTATTTAACATTAAAGTGATGTCACTATGGAATCGGCAATAAAAGTAACAACTACCTTCCGTATAGATAAAAATTTATTGGAAATTATTAGGGCGAAGGCAAAGGCTGCAAACCGCAGTTTAAACAACTATGTGGAGTGCCTGCTTATGGAAAAAGCGGAGGAAGAACCTAACGCGACCACACTTAAAGCCATGCGTGATGCGGAAAACAATGTGAATTTAGAAAAAGTAGACAAGGCAAGTGACTTAATGAAACTTCTGGATTGAAATGAAGGAATTGTTCTATACCAGCCAGTTTAAGAAAGATTTCAAAAAGCTGAAAAACAATCCGGAACGAGCTGCAAAAATTGTGAAGGTTTTGGAAATGCTCCAAAATGGGGAAACTCTGGGTCCAGAACTTAAAGCTCACGAGTTGAAGGGTAACTATAAAAACCACATGGAGTGCCATGTGCTATCAGTTTATCAAGGATATCGTGAATGATATCTTTAATCTAATTCAATAAACAATACAGTCATGAAAATAAAAAATTACTTCTGCTGCCTTGTCTTCGGCTTGTGCGGCGCATTCGCAGCGAATGCAAAATCTTATGTCGTATTAGAGCTGCAGAATGGCAGTCTCTTTTCTTTCCAGTTGGCAGACAAGCCCGAGTTTACCTTCACAGATGATGAAATGGTCATAAATGGGAACGCCGAGACAACCTATGTCATCGATGAGGTGAAGAACTTCCGTTTTTCCGATTCTGAACTGACTGGTGCCCCAACACAGTCATCGGAAGAGGTCCGTGTGGTAAGTCTTGACCAGAATACCCTTCAAATACATGGTGCTAATGGTGCTCCATTAAGACTCTTGAAATCCAACGGAACTTTGATCCTGTCGATGAGCGCAGTGACCGATGGCAGTACCATAGAACTTCCAAGAGAAAAAGGCATTTACATTATTACCGTGGGTAAGCAATCCATAAAAGTCATCCGTAAGTAAATGAAGAAGATTATATTCCTATTGGCCTCACTCGTTGCCATCTTTACGGCAATAGCCAACAACTACATGCATGTCTATTTGAACAATGGTTCAATCCTTGACTTTGACACAGACAGTATCCTTCAGGTTGACGTTCTTAAGGATTCCGTTACGAACTCAAACTACCTTCTTGTTGTGAAAAACGACAGTTCCACACTGCGTATTGAAAAGTCCGATATCCAGAAAATAACATACGACGATACCATCTATAAGGAAGAACCAGTCACTAAGAAAGACTCGATTTGGGGATTGGAGGTAAAAGCGTCATTGATAGAGAAAGATGAATATTATGTAAGAAAGAATATCCAAGGAGAATTCTATTCAAACATTAAAATTGAGAATGTTGATTACATGATGTGTAAATATTATGATCAGTACTCGACTATGCTCTTGAATTCAGAAAATTTCAAAAATAAGTCAAAAAACGAGTGTATAATGGAGGGTGATTCAGTATATCTTGTAAAGTTTGAATGGGAGATGACGGTGTCTTCATTAGCAAAGGAGACACCATTTGAAGTTATACTTATATTACAAGATGGAACTGAATCAAACGAATTGCTCAAAGAGGTAACCTACATTAGCGAGCCAGAAGTATTTGTTGTCTCCTTCTATACAAAAGACAGCGTCTTGATAGAAAGCCAGAAGGTGGAGAAAGGCAAGTCGGCAACTGCTGTAGATGCACCTGTGGTAGATGGTTACGAGTTCATCGGTTGGAGCGACTCTTCTTTCACCAACGTCACGAAAGACCTGGACATCTATGCTCAATACAAAGCAATAACAAAGGATACGCTTCCTGTCAGCGGTCAAATCGCAGAACACGACTATGTAGACCTTGGCCTTCCAAGCGGCACGCTTTGGGCAACCTACAATGTAGGTGCAACCACGCCAGAGGAGTACGGCGACTACTTTGCGTGGGGAGAGACAAAGCCGAAGGAAGACTACAGCTGGAGCACCTATAAGTGGTGTGAAAACAAGAAAGTGGATGCAATTCACATTCCTCAGGATTTCACCAAATATGTGGTATCAAGCGAATACGGCATCGTTGACAACAAGATGGTGTTGGAAGCGGAAGACGATGCAGCGACAGCCAATTGGGGAGCAGATTGGAGAATGCCTACCTTTGATGAAATCAATGAACTTACTGAAAATTGCGAATACAGTTGGATAGAAGTCAACGGGATAAAGGGGGCAAAATTCACAGCTTCTAATGGAAATTTTGTATTCTTTCCTGCTGCTGGCAACCGCTACGGCTCGGAAATTGAATGTTCTGGTCAAAAGGGCTATTACAGGTCATCTTCTCTTCACGAGAGTTACGATCATTGTGCAGAACGTATATACTTCAATGAGAAAGGATTCTACAAAAAGACAATCTCACGAGATGAAGGACATTCAGTTCGCGCGGTCGCCAATATTAAGTAACTCAAGTTGGAGATGAAACATTCAAATATTGCACAAGTCTAAAAAAGCACGTGTGCCAAATGGTTGTAAAATCGGCACGGATGCTTTCCCAAGCACTTGCGAGATTGAATACTACTAATTAAGATGAATCTGGGAAAAAGAGATGCGAAATGTCGCATCTCTTTTTTTCCATAAGTACATACTTCTATACGTTCTATATTTCTATATATATAGAAATATAGAACGTATTTTATTATTGATTTTCACCTATTTAATTCTATTATATACTTGTATAAAGTTGCCTTACTGATACCTGTAACCTTCAAAATTTCAGACACAGAACACGCCTTATCTTCATAGCCAATTCAATACTCTTTGAGTCAATTTTTGGACTACCAACTCTTCCTTGGTAGCAAAATTATATAGTTGGCAATATGATGACATGCCATATTGCCGGTTTTCCATCCCGGACTATGTATCCTTTGTCAAGAAGATTGTTGAGTTGTTTCTGTACTGCAGATTTATTTATGCCTATAGCAACAGTCAAGTCACTAATCGTTGACCTTGGATTTGATTTCAAAATACACAGTATCTTCGATGTGTTTTCGCTTCTGAAGGTTACAATTTCACCATCATACCACCAGGTCTGTTCTGCAGGTGCACTGATGAAAGTAATGTCCTGTAGAATCTGGGTTTTATGTAGATCCTCCATATACTTGATGAACGGCTGGGCATCGTCAAAACTCGTGTGAGCTCCATCAGAAGGTATCAAACCAACTACTTTATCCACTTTCCCCAGTGCAGTCAAATATGCATTCTTCTTTTTGCTCAATACAACAAGCATTGGCAACTTGTTTCTGTAGAGAATAAAGTTTACCATTAATCGTGCTATACGTCCGTTTCCATCTTCAAAAGGGTGGATACGGATATATCTGTAGTGGAAAAGCGCTGCAAGTTGTATGGGTGTAAGTTCTTTCTTCTCGGCTTCTTCATTATACCAAGACACAAGGTCGTACATCAACTCAGGTGTCTCTTGTGGCGATGCATACTCAAAACGTTCTCCCGTTCTGGTAATGACAGAGTTGGGTCTGGTCTTGTATGTTCCAGCATGGACTACATAACTGGTTGTATCTCCACCAGGTAGTTGCTTATATACTGTATAATCTTCACGAAGCATTGTATGGTGCAACTGACGTATAAAGGTTTCAGTAAGTGGATTGTCAGTAGCAGCCTCCTGCTTCATCAGTTGAAGGCAGAGGGCGTGTGCCTTCATATCCTCTAGGTCCTTCATTTTTGCAGAACCAACAACCTCTCCAAACATAAGGAGAACTTCTGTCTGCCCATAAGTCAAAGTATTACCTTCGATATGGTTACTATTGTAGTTGAAGTCAAGCTCAAACTTGCGGTTTAGTCTTTTCTGGTCTTGAGGATTAAGAGGCAAAAGTTGCTGCCACTTGCTATACACGTCTTCTATTCTAGTCATAATCGTACCACTTTTGTAAAATATACCACCTTTTTGAGTGGTATTTCAAGGTACAAATTTACCACCTTTTAAAAATATACCACCTTTTTGGGTGGTATATTTTCTATGTTCTGTTCCTGACATACTTATTTCCCTATCCTTTAACTCGAAGTATCGAGTGACAACCTCGTAGTCGAGAGGGTAGTTAGGATTCATACTCCTGAAACCTTCAATCCAAGAAGAGTCTTCAAAATGAAACGTTTCAACAGCCTCCACTACGATAAAAAAGTTAGTATTATTAAAGCTGTTAGAACAGGTTCGCACTCAGAGCTGTTTGGATAAGACCTCGAAAGGAAGGCGGACCACAAAATCTCAAATTGTATAGACCTCCAAGTTGAAATCACCCCTGTCCCCTTTGAGAAGTTGTCGGAACAACGCAAGGGAGAATCGAGTGCCGAGATTCGCGAACGTGTGGTTAAGGCCCGACTCATCCAGCAAGAAAGGTACAAGGACGAGGAACACATCCATTGCAACGCACAGATGAACAGCCGTCTCTTGCAGAAATACGCCCAGTTAGATAAGGAATGTAATGATACTGTTCCACGCCATCGTAATATATTTGATTGTATTGAACCTCTACGTTTTCCATTTCTGTAGGGAACAGTTTTCCATATTATTCCCCAATAAAAATGTAATTTTTTACTCGATGAATCCCAATAAAAATGTAGTTTTTCGTTCATCATTCCCCAATAAAAATGTAAATTTGTTTAGAAATGAATTAAATATCAATACATTCATTAAATCTAATTAGAAAGATGATGAAAAGGAATATATATAGTGAATTACAGGCTTGGAAAGGAAATTCCAAACACAAACCTCTCGTACTTTTGGGAGCAAGACAAGTTGGGAAGACTTACATCGTAAAGGAATTCGGAAAGAATGAATTTAGCAATATGGTATATGTAAATTGCCATAACAACAAGTTTGTAGAGAACCTTTTTTGTGACTTTAACACAGACCGCATCATCTATCAGTTAGAGCAGGCTTATGAATTGAAAATCGAGATTGGAAAAACCTTGCTATTCTTTGATGAAATCCAGGAAGTGACTAATGGATTATCGTCGTTAAAATACTTTTGCGAAGACAAGCGAGATTTACATGTTATTGTTGCCGGTTCTCTTTTAGGAATATCTATTAGAAAGGAAGAGAGCTACCCTGTGGGTAAGGTGAATGATTTGAGAATGTATCCTATGACTTTCGATGAATTTTTGATGGCTAATGGTCGGGATATGCTTGCTGACGCTGTTCGTAAACTAGATTGGGATTCAATGGCGTTGCAACATGACTTGCTTACTGACTATCTTCGCCAATATTATTTTTGTGGCGGTATGCCTGAGGCTGTTGCCACTTGGATTGAAAACCACGACGCAAAAGAGACTCGAAATGTTCAGCGCTCCATTCTTGCCACTTATAGTAAAGATATGGGGAAACACACTCATTCAGAAGTGGTTCGCATAAGGCAGGTGTGGGATAGCATTCCTGCACAACTGGCAAAGGAAAATAAAAAATTTGTGTTTGGTGCTATAAAGAAAGGTGCCCGAGCTGCCGATTTTGAAAAGGCAATACAGTGGCTGATGGATGCTGGGCTAATATATAAGGTTGCTAGAACATCAAAACCGCAGGAACCGCTTAAATTCTATGCCGACGATTCTGCGTTTAAGATTTATCTGCTCGATTGTGGATTATTGGCATGTATGTGCGGTGCACGTTCTAGTGAGATGCTTATAGGAATGGAAGTGTTTTCTGAGTTTAAGGGATCTTTTACTGAAAACTATATTCTATCTCAAATCAAGTCTTTGGAGTTGCATGATGAAATGGATAAAAACATCTTTTACTTTTCCAAAGATAATAGTACTATGGAAGTTGACTTCTTGGTACAAGGCAACAAACGTGTGATACCAACGGAGGCGAAAGCTGAAGAAAATGTTCGGGCAAAATCGTTACGCTTGTTTATAACCGACGATTTTAAAGCATATAACTTAAAGGGGCTTCGCGTTTCTATGCTGCCATATAGAGAGCAAGAATGGATGGTTAATATACCTTTGTATTCTGCTGAAGCATATTTCAAACATGAAGGTCTAGGTACGGATGAATAATCGCATTTTCATTAGTCAACCTCGAAAGAAAACCGGACCATATAATATCAAATTGTATCGACCTCCAGGTGGAAATCACTCCAGTCCCCTTTGAGAAGTTATCGGAACAACGCAAGGGAGAGTCGAGTGCCGAGATTCGCGAACGTGTGGTTAAGGCCCGACTCATCCAGCAAGAAAGGTACAAAGATGAGGAACACATCCACTGCAATGCGCAGATGAACAGCCGCCTCTTGCAGAAATACGCCCAGTTAGATAATGAGTGTACCGACACTCTCCGCACCGCCATGGAGCGTTTCAGCTTGTCGGCCCGCGCCTACGACCGCATCCTAAAGGTGGCCCGCACCATTGCCGACCTCGACGGTGCCGAGAACATCCAGTTCCCACACATCAGCGAGGCCATCGGCTACCGAAATTTGGACCGAGAAGGGTGGGGAACGTAAAGAAATAGTGAAGGCTACCGAAAGGTAGCAATCGACCAAATAGATGTGACATAATAGGGGGCTACTTGTTGCATTTAGGCTTTTTTGTGTTACATTTGCGTACAAACGAATACAATGTAATACAAATGAATATAAGTGCGACTAAAAAAGTAACATCGATAAGACTTAGCGAAGAATTGTTAAACTTGTTGAAAGAAAAGGCTACGGCAGCAAATCGTAGTCTTAGTAATTATATTGAATATTTGCTTAAACAATCGGTTGAGGAAGAAAATGTATGGACTGTTATCGAAGAATCTGAAAAACAGATAAAAGAAGGAAATTGTACTACCGTTACATCTAAAGAAGAACAGGACGCATTTCTCGATAGTCTATGAGTTGCAGTCTCAAGTATTCGGAAAGGGCTAAATCTGATCTCGCCTTTCTGAAACGCAATGATCCTAACAGTTTCAAAAAAGCTGTTAAGCTATTAGATGAAATAATGGACCATCCCAAAACAGGGACTGGTAAAGTGGAGAATCTTAAGGGTGCTAATGGAGAGTATTGGTCAAGACGCATCAATCAGAAAGATCGCCTGATATACACTATTTACGAAATGGTCGTTGAAGTTCACATTGTTTCGGCCAGAGGTCATTATTCCGACAAGTAAAACCTCGAAAGAAAAGCGGACCACAAAATCTCAAATTGTATAGACCTCCAGATGGAAATCACACCAGTCCCCTTTGAAAAGTTATCGGAACAACGTAAGGGAGAGTCGAGTGCCGAGATTCGCGAACGTGTAGTCAAGGCCCGACTCATCCAGCAAGAAAGATATAAAGACGAGGAGCACATACACTGCAACGCGCAGATGAACAGCCGCCTCTTGCAGAAATATGCCCAGTTAGATAAGGAATGTAATGATACTCTCTGCACCGCCATGGAGCGTTTCAGCTTGTCGGCCCGTGCCTACGACCGCATCCTGAAAGTAGCCCGCACCATTGCCGACCTCGATGGGGCAGAGAATATCCAGTTCCCACACATCAGCGAGGCCATCGGCTACCGAAATTTGGACCGAGAAGGGTGGGGGACGTAAAGAAACAGCGTCTTGGTGACTGGAACCTTGAACCCGCACCAGGGGTGTGGATCAAGAGTGTCAGTCCCCTTGGCTCGTCGGAGATTGGACGTAATTAACACCTTTGACCATATTTTTTTTCGACTGTTTGTGATAAAAAGGAGAAATTAGTTATTTTCGTAAAAAAAAATGTGATATGTACATAAATGAGTTTCATAAACAAACAGTTGAACGATGCTTGCAAAGAATTGCCAAATTGAAGTCTATGCCAGTAAACTGCGAAGAAGAAGCGAAGAAAATTGCCGCAATGCACAAGGAGATAGAACGCCTTTATCCGAATTCAAAGTAACTGACATCGTGAATACAACTGGAGGGTGTATCAAAATTGATATGCCCTCTTTTCGTATGCAAATAAATGTAAAAA
>JAKSKR010000007.1 GCA_024401645.1 Paludibacteraceae bacterium
CAGTCCCCCGGGGTTCAATCGAACCCCGGGGGACTTTTCTTTTTGCGCGCACCTGGCCGTTGTCGCGGCGGGGCTCTGTCCCGCCATGTTAGTGTGGCGGGACGGAGAACCATCACGCCTATTTCCCATGGATACAGAAACGCACGATGTGGGTTAACCGTCCATTACAAAATCACGAAGAAAATTTCGAAATTTTTTCTATTAAACCTAACCGCCCTTACTATTTATATGCATATATTTGCCAGTATGCACTATTAGCATATTAAAAATATTTGCGTATGTTGCAGAATAAGTGTACGTATAAAGCAGTATTATTTATCTTATATTTTATTTTGTTCCCTTTCACTAACTACGGAGCAAATGTATGTGGAGGTCCTTCAAAAGTGACGTTTACGGCCACTGCCGATAATTGTACCTTTTTAGGGGAAGAAGTCTTCGAACTTTTGAAAAAATCTGATGAATTACAGGGAAAAACGTTAGTTAATAAGACATCTTCTTCTGCAAAATTTGAATTTGGCATGAAATCTAATTTCTACTATTATATTAATGGGAAAGAATGTTCTTCGATAGTTGAAATTACTGAAGGCACTGTCGATTGCCCACAATTGTCGCTTAAGCAGGTTGATGTTGTTAATGGTTTTTGTGACGAAAATCTCGAAAGAGAAGTTTTAAAGTCGCTTCAAGAAGAAATTAGACGCGATTGTAGAATTGCAAAGGATGCGTGCTATATTAACGATTGGTCATCAGCTAGCCGCACTATTGATGACGGTTTAGCAATCTATTCTTTCGATTATTCTATAGCTGTTAAACCCAACAGGGTGGTTCTCGACAATTGCAAGGCCGAGATTAAGGTACGCGATGTTTCAGCTCCTATCTGTCCAAAAGAAAATTTAAACATTCACGTACTTCTTGACGAGAACTGTATGGTGACCTCTAACGAGGCGATTGATTACTTCGACAATAAAATTTCTGCTAATGACAAAGGGAAACCCTATTGCGAGGATGGTTTGCTGTTTGCCGATATTTCCTTATATGAAGATACACAATTGGGTTATAGCCGCTATTTGGGCATTGCTCCCGATTATGTCTATATAAAGAGTCAAGATGCCGAACGTCCAACGGTTTCTTACCGACTGGCGTCTAATAAAGACATGGTGAATTATAAAGAATGTTCGGCTAGAGTCTTTTTGTTCGACGATTCTGACATAGAATGTGCGAATGCCGAGCCGATTCTTTTAGCGACAGGAATAGATGGGAGTGCCAGGTTTGGTGACATCGTTAATTTTGTGATACCCAGCGCTTGCAATCCCAACGTAGTTACTTCAACCTACACCTTGAGCGGGTTAGGGGATGGAGTGATTGAATTCGATCCTAATAACCTGTCGGCTTATGCATTCGGTGTTGGTACTTATACCATTGATGCGCAATTTGTAAGAGAAGAAAACGAAGATCAGTCTTACAAGTCGAAAGTCTGTCAGCAGCAAATTATAGTTAGCGATGCCACATCGGCCAAGTGTCCCGAGGTCCCGTCTTCTGTTTTTGATGATGATTGCCAGCTTACATCTGCAGAAATTTCATTAAAGGTACAAGGGCATATATTGGGTTATGACGAACGTCTAGACAATCATTCATTAAACCGGAATCTTACGGTTAAAGACCTTATTGGTGATGATGTTGTTTATGCCGACAATTCCAACCACGAATACACGTATCTGTTGCTAGACGAGGCAGGTATTGGGGCGCGGTGTTCAGTAACAGTAAATTTACAAGACGTAGAAAGTCCTACGTGTCCTCAAACATCCCCAATATACATCTATAAGACTGCGAATGAGCTTTCGCAAGAAACAATTAGCCTGGCGGGGACCGACAATTGTGGCGTTTCATCTATTATTTGGGAAATTGACGGAGAACCCAGTAAGGAAGAAAAGGGTAGTGAATATTCGGCATTGGTAAGTGAAACGCCAATGGGAGAGCATCAACTCAATTGGCACCTTCTAGATGCAGCAGGAAACAAGACCGTTCAGGTGTGTTCTCAACCTTTCTCCATTATAGAAACGACCGACACCACCGCCTTTGCTTGCGGTAGTTTTTCTTGGCATGGCATAACTTACACCGAAAGTGGTGATATTACACGTGTTTTGAAAGATAAGAACGGCCTCGATTACCAATGCTCTCTTCATTTAACTATTAACCAACCAAGCAATAGCGACACCTTTGCAGTTGCTTGCGACCGATTTGAGTGGTACAACGAAACCTATAAAACAAGTGGCAACTACGCCAAAACATTCATTGCTCAAACCGGTTGCGACTCGGTTGTCACTCTCCATTTAACCATCAACCCAAGCAAGGTTTACGAGTTCTCTGCAACTGCTCCAAAGAAGTATGTTTGGAATGGCAAAGAATATACCGAAAGCGGAGACTATATCCAATACTTTGAAACAACTGCAGGATGCGACTCAACCGTCACCCTTCACTTGACTATTCTGCCAACAATAACGACCTTGCTTACGAAATCCGCATGCGAAAGATTTGAATGGAACGGCAGGGAGTATACCGAGAGTGGCATTTACACCCAAACGTTTGAATCCTCAAGTGGCAGCGATAGCATAGTCACCCTTAACTTGACGATTAACCACGCACTTTCTAGTGACACCTTTGCTGTCGCGTGCAACCAATTTGTATGGTACAACAAAACCTATAAAACAACTGGCAACTATACCAAAAACTTCGTTGCCCAAACCGGTTGCGACTCGGTTGTCACTCTCCATTTAACCATCAACCCAAGCAAAGTTTACGAGTTCTCTGCAACAGCTCCAAAGAAGTATGTCTGGAATGGCAAAGAATATACCGAAAGTGGAGACTACGTTCAACGTTTCGAAACATCAGTTGGATGCGACTCAACCGTTACCCTTCACTTGACTATTTTGCCAACAATAACGACCTTGTTTACGAAAGCCGCATGCGAAAGCTTCGAATGGAACGGCAGGGAATACACCGAAAGTGGCACTTATACCCAAACATTCGAAGCAGCAAGTGGTAGCGACAGCATCGTCACCCTCAATCTGACGATTAACCACGCGCTTTCTAGTGACACCTTTGCCATTGCTTGCGACCAGTTCACTTGGTTCGGCAAGGAATACAAAACAAGTGGAGACTACGCCAAAACCTTTGTTGCCCAAACCGGTTGCGACTCGATCGTTACCCTACACTTGACGGTTAATCAGTCATACGAAACCGACACCTTTGCCATTGCTTGCGACCAATTTACTTGGTATGGCAAGGTGTATAAAACAACCGGCAACTACGCCAAAACATTCGTTGCCCAAACTGGTTGCGACTCGGTTGTTACCTTGCATTTAACGGTTAATCCATCATATGAAACCGACACCTTTGCCGTCGCTTGCAACCAATTCTTTTGGTATGGCAATGAGTACAAAACAAGTGGCAACTATACCAAAACCTTTGTTGCCCAAACTGGCTGCGACTCGGTTGTGACCTTGTATTTAACGGTTAATCAATCATACAAAACCGACACCACCGCCGTAGTTTGCGACCAATTTACATGGTTCGGTAATGAATACAAAACAAGTGGCAATTATGCCAAGACATTCATTGCTGCCAATGGTTGTGATTCAATCGTGACCTTGCATTTGACGGTTAATAAATCATACAAAACCGACACTACCGCTGTAGCTTGCGACCGATTTGAGTGGTACAACGAAACCTATAAAACAACTGGCAACTATACCAAAACATTTGTTGCTCAAACCGGTTGCGACAGCACAGTCACCCTTCACTTAACCATCAACCCAAGTCAGGTTTACGAGTTCTCTGCAACTGCACCAAAGAAATATGTTTGGAATGGCAAAGAATACACCAAAAGTGGCGACTATGTACAACGTTTTGAAACAACAGCAGGATGCGATTCAATAGTTACCTTGCATTTAGGCATCAGTCCAGCCATCACTACATCCTTTACGAAAGTCGCCTGCGAAAGCTTCAAGTGGAATGGCAAGGAGTATACCGAGAGTGGCATTTACACCCAAACGTTTGAGACTTCAAGTGGTAGTGATAGCATCGTCACCCTTAACTTGACGATTAATCACGCTCTTTCTAGTGACACCTTTGCAGTTGCCTGTGACCAATTCACTTGGTATGGCAATGAGTACAAAACAAGTGGCAACTACACCAAAACCTTTGTTGCCCAAACCGGTTGCGACTCGATCGTTACCTTGCATTTGAAGATTAATCAATCATACGAAACCGACACTTTTGCCATTGCTTGTAATCAATTCACCTGGTATAGCAATGAGTACAAAACAAGCGGAGCCTATACCAAAACCTTTGTTTCCCAAACCGGTTGCGACTCGATCGTGACTTTGCACTTAACGGTTAATCCATCATACGAAACCGACACCTTTGCTGTTGCATGCGACCAATTTGAATGGTACAACAAAACCTATAAGACCAGTGGCAACTATACCAGAACATTCGTTGCTCAAACTGGCTGCGACAGCACCGTCATCCTCCACTTAACCATCAACCCAAGCAAGGTTTACGAGTTTTCTGCCACAGTGCCAAAATTTTATCTTTGGAATGGCAAAGAGTACACCGAAAGCGGTGACTACGTTCAACGTTTTGAAACAACAGAAGGATGCGATTCAATAGTTACCTTGCATTTAGGCATCAGCCCAGCCATTACTACATCCTTTACGAAATCCGCCTGTGAAGTCTTTGAATGGGATGGGAAGGAGTATACCGAGAGTGGCAACTATACCAAAACATTCGTTGCTCAAACCGGCTGTGATAGCACAGTCACCCTCAACCTGACGATTAACCACGCACTTTCTAGTGACTCCTTTGCTGTAGCTTGCAATCAATTCACTTGGTATGGCAAGGTGTATAAAACAAGTGGCAACTATACCAAAACATTCGTTGCTCAAACCGGCTGTGATAGCACAGTCACCCTTCACTTAACCATCAATCCAAGTAAGGTTTACGAGTTCTCTGCAACTGCTCCAAAGAAGTATGTCTGGAATGGTAAAGAATACACCGAAAGCGGAAACTACGTTCAACGTTTCGAAACATCAGTTGGCTGTGATTCGGTTGTTACCTTGCATTTAGGCATCAGTCCAACCATCACCACATCATTTACGAAATCCGCCTGTGAAATCTTCGAATGGAATGGCAAGGAATATACCGAAAGTGGCACTTATACCCAAACATTCGAAGCAGCAAGTGGCAGCGACAGCATCGTCACCCTCAACCTGACGATTAACCACGCGCTTTCTAGTGACACCTTTGCCATTGCTTGCAACCAATTCACTTGGTTTGGCAATGAGTACAAAACAAGTGGCAACTATACCAAGACCTTCGTTGCCCAAACCGGTTGCGACTCGATCGTGACTTTGCACTTAACGGTTAATCCATCATACGAAACCGACACCTTTGCTGTCGCTTGCGACCAATTTACCTGGTATAGCAATGAATACAAAACAAGCGGAATCTATTCCAAGAGTTTCGTTTCTCAAACTGGCTGCGACAGCACCGTCACTCTTCACTTAACCATCAATCCAAGTAAGGTTTACGAGTTCTCTGCAACTGCTCCAAAGAAGTATGTCTGGAATGGTAAAGAATACACCGAAAGCGGAAACTACGTTCAACGTTTCGAAACATCAGTTGGCTGCGACTCAACAGTTACCCTTCACTTGACTATTCTACCAATAATAACGACCTCGCTTACGAAATCCGCATGCGAAAGCTTCGAATGGAACGGCAGGGAATACACCGAGAGTGGCACATATACCCAAACGTTTGAATCCGCAAGTGGCAGCGACAGCATAGTCACACTTAACTTGACGATTAATCACGCGCTTTCTAGTGACACCTTTGCAGTTGCTTGCGACCAATTTTTATGGTACAACAAAACTTATAAGACAAGTGGAAACTATACCAAAACCTTTGTTGCCCAAACCGGTTGCGACTCGGTTGTTACCCTGCATTTAATGGTTAATCCATCATATGAAACCGACACCTTTGTCGTAGCTTGCGACCAATTTACCTGGTATAGCAATGAGTACAAAACAAGTGGTAACTATACCAAAACCTTCATAGCTCAAACTGGCTGCGACTCGATCGTGACATTGCATTTAACGGTAAATCAATCTTACGAAACCGACACCTTTGCTGTCGCTTGCGACCAATTTACATGGTACAACAAAACCTATAAAACAAGTGGCAACTATACCAAAACATTCGTTGCTCAAACCGGCTGCGACTCGGTTGTGACCTTGCATTTGACGGTAAATCCATCATATGAAACCGACACCTTTGCAGTTGCTTGCAACCAATTCACTTGGTATGGCAATGTGTACAAAACAAGTGGAGACTACACCAAAACCTTTGTTGCCCAAACTGGCTGCGACTCGGTTGTTACCTTGCATTTGACCATTAACCAATCGTATGCAACCGACACCACTGCTGTTGCTTGCAACAAATTTGTCTGGTATGGCAATGAGTATAAAACAAGTGGAAACTATACTAAGGCCTTCATTGCTCAAACCGGTTGCGACTCTGTCGTGACCTTGTACTTGACCATTAATAAATCGTATAAAACCGACACCACCGCCATTGCGTGCAACCAATTTGAATGGTATAACGAAACCTATAAGACCAGCGGCAACTACACCCAAACCTTCATTGCCCAAACCGGCTGTGATAGCACAGTCACCCTTCACTTAACCATCAACCCAAGCAAGGTTTACGAGTTCTCTGTCACTACACCAAAATCTTATCTTTGGAATGGCAAAGAATACACCGAAAGTGGAGACTACGTTCAACGTTTCGAAACATCTGCAGGCTGCGATTCGGTTGTTACCTTGCATTTAGGCATCAGTCCAACCATCACCACATCATTTACGAAAGCCGCCTGTGAAGTCTTCGAATGGAATGGCAAGGAGTATACCGAGAGTGGCAATTACATCCAAACGTTTGAAGCTTCAAGTGGTAGCGACAGTATCGTCACTCTTAACTTGACGATCAATCACACTCTTTCTAGTGACACCTTTGCTATTGCTTGCGACCAGTTCACTTGGTTCGGCAAGGAGTATAAGACCAGCGGCAACTATACCAAGACATTCGTTGCCCAAACTGGTTGCGACAGCATAGTCACTCTACACTTAACCATCAACCCAAGTAAAGTTTACGAGTTCTCTGCGACAGCACCAAAGAAATATGTATGGAATGGCAAAGAGTACACCGAAAGCGGCGACTACGTTCAACACTTTGAAGCAACTGTCGGATGCGATTCAACCGTCACCCTTCATTTGACTATTCTACCAATAATAACGACCTCGCTTACGGAATCCGCTTGCGAGATCTTCGAATGGAACGGCAGGGAATACACCGAGAGCGGCACATACACTCAAACGTTTGAAGCTTTAAGTGGTAGTGATAGCATCGTTACTCTTAATTTGACGATCAATCACACACTCTCTAGTGACACCTTTGCCGTAGCTTGCGACCAATTCATCTGGTTCGGCAAAACCTATAAAACAAGCGGTAACTATACAAAAAACTTCGTTGCTCAAACCGGCTGCGACAGTACAGTAACTCTCCATCTTACTATCAATCCAAGCAAGGTTTACGAGTTCTCTGCAACCGCACCAAAAACTTACGTTTGGAATGGGAAAACCTACAATGAAAGTGGCGACTATGTTCAGCGTCTTGAAACGAAGCAAGGGTGTGATTCAATTATCACCCTTCATTTGAGCGTTAGTCCTGAACTCACGTCATCTATCTCGGTTGTTGCTTGCGATGCTTATTATTGGGATGACGTGGTTTATACCGAGAGTGGCACTTATACCCGAACTTTCAAGGCTGTGAATGGCTCCGATTCTATCGTTACGCTGTTCCTTACTGTTAATGAAAGTAAGTATTCTGACACCACTGCCGTAGCTTGCGACCAATTTGTATGGTATGGAAGAATATATAAGACGAGCGGAAATTATATGCGGGTGTTCGATTCTTGGCAAGGCTGCGACTCGATTGTCACCTTGCATCTGACGGTTGAAAACACGAGAAAGACGGACTTGTATGTTGCGGCATGCGATTCTTTTATGTGGAACGATTCTGTTTACCGCCGTAGTGGAGACTATGTCGCGCGTTACGATTCCCACTCGCTTTGCGATAGCCTTGTGGTGCTGCACTTGCGCATTAACCGTTCCTACTTTAAGGAGACGAGGGTGGTGACTTGCAGCGATTACTACTGGCATGGACGCTACTTGACAGAAAGCGGAACATATACCGATTCGCTAACCTCTATTAATGGTTGCGATAGCATAGAACGGTTGTCATTGGTGGTTAGCGCGCCTAGCGAAACTGTGGTTTACGACTCGGTGCTGTTTGGAAACAATTACCGTGGCTATGGCTTTATTGTGTCGGAAAAGTCTATTGAATATGTGGGTAACCACAAATTCAGTCGCGTAATTCCTAGCTATTGGGGTTGCGACAGCTCCATTACGTTGAACCTTTACGTTTACCCGGTTACCGATATTGAAGTTGAAGATTCTACGGTGAAGGTTGAACCTTTAATCCCAACCGACGAGCAACCAGAACCTGATACACCAACCGATAGTGTTGTGCCACCGGTTACACCGTCTGGCGTGGTCGAGAACCTGAACAGCTATTGCGCTGGCGATACGGTGTTCGTGTCTTACCGCTTGCTGGAGGGGGAGGTCGAGGGCTACACCATAGCTTTCGACAGGTCGGCTATGGACTGTGGCTTTGAAAGCTGTTCGGGCTATTTGTCTAGGAAGAAACCTTTCTTTGTGATTCCCGATTCTGCCTTGTCGGGAACCTACACGGCTTACCTTACTTTGTGGGGACACAACCGGGAGTCGAAGGCTCTGCCGTTTACCTTCACGGTGGGCTTGCCTAGCTCTATAATTGTTAGGATGTGGAACGATGTGGTGGTGTGCAACAAACGCGATAGAGATTTCGTGGCATTCCAGTGGTACAAGAATGGCGAGGCTATTGATGGGGCCTCCATGCAGTATTACGAAGATTTGAAGAGGGTGGAAGGTACGTATGGATTGGTGGTATGGAATTCTAGGGGCGAAGCCTTGAAAGTCTGTCCACGTAGGTTCGGCAGGGTAGCTATCCCTTTCTCAATAGCGGTTGTGCCTAACATGACCTATGTGAATGAACCTTTCGATGTGCATGTCAACGGATTGAACGACGAGTCGCTACTGCATGCCAAGCTGTTGGTATACGATGCCAGGGGCACTCTGTTGGCTACCATTCGCAACGTAACCACGCAAACCGAAGTGTCGTTGTCCTTCCCCGGTACTTATACCATTCTGCTGAACGTAGACGGCGGCCATGTGGCAACAGCCAAAGTGGTGGTCGTACCTTAAAGGGGGTGTCTCTTACTCCTGCTCGGTAAAGGTGTTGTAAATCTCGTTGGTCTTTGCCAAGTCCCAGCGCAGGGCTTTCACAAAGCTGTTTTCCTCATACTCGCCACGCAACGCCATAAAGTCGTCGGTTTGGCTGTTCTCGCAGTCGTCTAGGCCATAACCCAACATGGCAGCCTGCGAAAATTCCTTCTTTGCATCGTCGAGGGCCAGATTGGTCAACTTCGAGGTGGCTAGGTACCACGCATCCATAATGTTTCTTGCTTGTTCGGCATCGAACAGGTTGGGGAAGCGTTCTCCTGCCCACTGCATTTCGGCTGCCGTCAGGCGCTCGTTAAGGTCGCAAAAGTAGTCGTTGATGTCTATGAGGGTGTTGAAGTCGGTTAGGTTGTCGAGGTAAGAGTATGGCAGAATCATGCCGCCAAGGTCTACCCAGTTGCCAATAGGTTCGGTTGTCGTTTCCGGCTTCTTCTTGGCAGACATCCAACGCTGCAACACTTCGCCCTTATACTTGTCTATGGCAAGGCTGTAGAGCTTAAGACCGCTGCGGACGGCCGATTCGTTAATCATCAGACCGTTGTATTCATACACGTCGGCATCGGTAGCCAGTAGGCCCTCAAGGGTTTCAATGCCGTTCAGAATCTGCGTAACGGTTATGGGGTTCAGCAAGTTGAAGGAAATGTTGTCGAGGTAGGGTTCCTTGCTTCGGCAGTCGCGTTTGGGCCATTTGTCGGCATCGCGCATGGTGCCCACGCTCTTAAGGTTGGCACCGGGCACAACAAACGCCTTGCCCTGGTTGTCGACGAGGTACGAGAAAGGCAAGCGGGTAGTGTTGGGGTGCTCCTTGTGGCAACCCAACACGGTGGTGAAGGTACCCAGGTGTGCTGGCCACAGCAGGTACGACGAGCTTGCCAGCTTGCAGCCGCGCTCGAGTATGCCCTGGTGGTTAGGCCCCAGCTTGTAGGCATGGTTGCTCTGGTTGCTGGCGCTTCCGGCATTCATGAACGAGAAGAGTCCGGCAATGAGTAGGGTGGCCTTGTGGTGGCTTACCGAGTAAGGACCGGCGAAGATAGATGCGGCCTCGCCATGGAAGAATTGGCAGTTGCACGAAATGAAACAGTCGGTTGCAGCAAACTGTTCGCCCACTTGAGAGCCCTCGCCCACATAGCAGCGTTCAATCTGCGCCCCGTCGGTCACTTCGGCCCCAGTCTGTATAATAAAGTTGCGGGCAACCACGTCGGCGCCAACTACCGTGTGGTTGTCGGCGGCGCTGCATACCGTTCCGTTCTCGAGGTCGGTGCAGCCTTTCAGCTCTGCCGACTTGCCAATGTTTACGTTTACGATTGACTTACAACGTCTGATGGTGGCATTGTCGTCAATGCGTCCCATGGTCGACACCTTTGTGTCGGCATATTCGCCCACAAGCGACATCAGGTGGTTCACTTCGTCGGTACGGTTGCGGAACATGGCCATGTAGTAGGCTACCTGTGTTGAAAGGCAGTCGCAGATGGGAATGTCGCGTCCGCCACCCTCGTTCACCACCGTTACGCTTACGCCGTTGCCGAACGAACTTTCGCCACTGGTCTCAATTAAGGCCACGTCGCTAATGAAAACATGGTTACCGATGCTGTAGTTGGCAATGTGTTCGCCAATGTTCCGAATAAGGCAGTCGTCGCCAATCTTGCAGTTGTGCAGCGTGGCGTCCGTTATGCCCGAGTGCAGAGACATGCCGCTAGGTAGGCTGAAGGTGGCGTTGAAGGCTCCCAACTCTATGTTGCCCGAAAAACTGACGTTGCGGACGTATTGTGAACTGAACCCTTCGGCAACCCTGATGTCTTCCCAATTGCCGGCTGTGCAACCTTGCTGTTGCAACACTATTATTTCTTCGGGCGTAAGTGCTCTCATCATCGGTAAGAAAGTGTTTAAAAATCGTGTAATACGGTAACAAAAGTATGGCTATTTTGCCAAAAACAAAAAAGCGACTTGAAAATTCAAGTCGCTTCTGTCGAGATGAAGGGATTCGAACCCCCGACCCTCTGGTCCCAAACCAGATGCGCTAGCCAACTGCGCTACATCTCGGTTATTGCTCAAATGCGATGCAAAATTAGGCTTCTTTTTTGAGTTGTGCAAATTTTAGGGACTAAATTTTAAAAATTATTTTCGTATGGCTTCATAACGGCACGAATGTGGCGCCCATAGCAGCGTGGCGTTTGCACGCAACCTAGCCCCTCGCCCTTGTTCTTGAAGAAGAATTGCGCGGCGGTGCCTTTCTCGCCTGTGCCGAGTGTTGCCGTCCAGTACCATCCCTCTTTTACCATCTTTTCGTCTTCTTCCTCGTATTCGGTAGCCGGAAGGAAGATGGTGCAGCCGTTTAGGCGGCTTGTGCCAAGCATACCCGATGCTCCGGTGCCGTTCAGGTCGTCGACCCATTGCCAAATGCAACTCACCTTCAGTTGGTGAAAGTCGCTGGCCGTTGGAGTTTGCCATTCCTTGCCCCAAAGAATGGTTGCAGCATCGTCGGTCGGTTCTAGGGTGGTAAGGCTGTCTACCTGGCCACCGTCGGCATTAAGGCAGTATTTGGTGATGAACGTGGTGGAGTCTTTGCTGTGCTTGTAGGTTTTCCAGTCGTATTCGTTGTTCTGTATGTATTCGCCCCAGGCAAACACCATGCCGTCGGCAGTTAAAGAGTCGGCGCCAATGTTCGCTGTCGCCCAAATGACGGGAAGCCCCAAGTCGACGTAGGCATATTGCCCGAGTAGGCCGGTTTCTGTCACCTCGTATGTGGTGATAAAGGTGTCGAGAATCAGGCCGGGACCTTCGTCTTCTTCGTCAGAGGCAACCGATGGCACCGTAAAAGCCAGCGTTGCAAGAAAGAGACACAGTAAGCGATACATATAATTAATAAAGACTAGTCGTAATATATGAAAAAAGGCAACTTGAAATCAAGCTGCCTTTCAGTCGAGATGAAGGGATTCGAACCCCCGACCCTCTGGTCCCAAACCAGATGCGCTAGCCAACTGCGCTACATCTCGGTAACCCTTTCGGAATTGCGGTGCAAAATAAGCGATAAAATATCACATAACCAAATCTAGGCGCACTTTTTTTGCGAAAATCTGCATTTTTTGCAAAATCAGCCTTTAAAAAACAGAATGCAGGGAATTTTCACAAACCCCCTGCATGCGTAGTGTTATTTGTCTCTTGTCGAAATTATAACACTTTGAACATTGAATATAAATGCATTAATTGTATGAATTAATGCAACCACCAAAAGAATAATCTAACTAGTTTCTCCGTGAGACCAACATAAGGCCGGGCGAAGATTTTCCTTGCCACGAAAACGCCATCGGCGTTTTTCGTAAGTAAAGAGCGTCGCAAAAATAAGGCGAAAAATAATGTCTACCAAATTTAAACCGCATATAAAGTTAAATAAATGAAATAGATGCATAATTATTCGCATATATTGACGTTCTATAGGCAAAAGAACGCCGTTTTTCAACTAACTTTGTAAAGTTCAATATAAAAGACACTAATTAATAAAATGCTAAAAAAGCTAACTTGTTGCCTATATGCCCTTCTATGTTTTGGCTTTAATGCCGGTGCCGTTACCACTACTATTTCTGGCAATGCGCCTTCCTATGCCGGTAAGAAGTTGGCCATAAAGACTTATAGCGAACAGATACTGAACGAAGAGGAAGATTTGGGCGAGGCTAGCGTAAGTGCCAATGGCGACTTTAAGTTCGAAATTGAAATAGGGCAGACCATGCAGGTCTTTATTCCGGGCGAAGTGTCGAAAGCATTCCTTTATGTTGAACCTGGCATGAACTACGTTATTTCGTTGCCCGACTACCGTGAACGTACCATTGTTGAGAAACTCGATCCCTTCTTCGCACCGAAGGACTTCCTGGCATCCATTGAAGGCTTGAGAAGGACTGACTTCAACTACCAGATGATGGAGTTTGAAGATGCCTTCGACTTCTACAGCATGAAGCACATAACCTATGGCTCGCAACCCGACTCGTTGAAGAAATCGGTACGCGACCTTCGCCGCATCTTCAGCGATTTGCAGAAACCGTTCCAGCAACGTTTTAAGGAGTACCGCTATGTGCTGCTCATGAACATGTGTGTTGGCGATAACCAAAACATGCAAGATTCTGTCATCCTGCAACTGAATGCTATTGGCGCCGAGTACGAGAATCCGGCATTCTGGGATGCCTTTAACAATGTGTTCAACGACTTCATCGTCGGCCAACTCGGTTCGGAAGAATACGAACTCTTCAAGCGCGTTGTGGTAGATAATAATGCCAAGATGCTGATGGAGATTTTGAAACAGCGTTATAAGATTACCAATCAGAACCTGCGCGAACTGGTAGCCATAAAGACGGTGGCAGACCTTACCGAAGTGAACGAGTTTGGCCGTGGCCAGGTAATTAGTATGCTGCAGAAACTTGGTGGCGTCATTCAGAAACCGGGTAACCGCGACTTGCTTCAGGCCGTCATCAACAAGACTAGCGTCAACTATATTGGCACGAATGCGACCGACTTCGAGGCGCTTAACAGCGACGGGAAGACGTTCAAGCTCTCCGACTTTAAGGGACACTACGTTTACTTGAATTTCTGCAACTCGAATTTAGAGAAGACGGGACGCGACCTGCAAGTCTTGCGCCGTTTCTACGACAGCTACGACGGAGCACTTGCCGTTGTTAATATTTTCCTGTACGACGATCCTGCAACCGTTAAGCGAATGGCAAAGCCTTATCAGGGAAAAATGGTGTTCGCAACTGTTCCGAACTCCGATGCGTTGCGCCAGACCTATGGCGTGAAGGGCGTGCCCTCTTACCTCTTGCTCGACAAGGAGGGAAGGTTCCTTATGACGAAGGGTGCCGAGCCTAACGACGAGTTGCGTTTGTTCCTGCAAAACACATTGCTCTTAAATAATGCTAAAATAAACAAATAAATTAGCTGCGAACATCCCGAAAATTTGCGTCTTTTTTATTATTTTTGCACATATATATAGAATTTCCCTTTTTAGGGGCATTTTTTCATTAGAAAACAAGTCATCACCATTCATTATGTCTGATCAGAAAAAAATAAAAACAGCATTAGTTTCTGTTTTCCACAAGGACAACCTCGACGAAATCATCAAGAAGCTTAACGCAGAAGGCGTTCAATTGATTTCAACCGGAGGTACACAGAGTTTCATCGAATCGCTTGGCGTTCCATGCAAGTCAGTAGAATCTTTCACTACTTACCCATCAATCTTGGGTGGTCGTGTTAAGACCCTTCACCCTAAAATTTTCGGCGGTATTCTTGGCCGTAGAGAATTGGAAAGCGACCAGCAGCAGATGGCTCAATACGAAATTCCAGAAATTGACCTCGTAATTGTAGACCTATATCCATTCGAAGCAACTGTTGCAAGCGGTGCTAGCGAAGCTGACATCATCGAAAAGATCGATATCGGTGGTATCTCTTTGATCCGTGCAGCTGCTAAAAACTTTAACGATGTTGTCATCGTTGCCAGCAAGGAACAGTACAAGCCATTGCTTGACATCTTGAACAAGCAGGGCGCTAACACAAGCAGAGCAGACCGTAAGTGGTTCGCTGAACAGGCATTCGGCGTATCTTCACACTACGACACTGCTATTCACGCTTACTTCGCAGGAAAATAATTTACCCACGCTATACACAAGTTTGACACATGGGTTTGTTTTCGTTTACACAAGAAATTGCGATGGACCTAGGCACTGCCAATACGGTCATCATCCACAACGACAAGATCGTTGTAGATGAACCGTCTATTGTGGCCCTAGATCGCAGCAGCAACAAAAATATGATAGCCTTGGGCTCAAAGGCCCAGCAGATGCACGGAAAGACGCACGAGAACATCAGAACCGTTCGTCCTTTGCGCGACGGCGTTATCTCTGACTACGACGCAGCTGAAAAAATGATGCGTGGTATGATTAAGATGGCCGTTTCAAAGAACCGTCTTTTCGACCCTGCATTGAAAATGGTTGTTGGTATCCCTTCAGGTAGTACCGAAGTTGAAATTCGTGCGGTACGCGACTCTTCAGAAAAGTCAGGTGGACGTGAGGTCTACATGATTTACGAACCAATGGCTGCTGCCATCGGTATCGGTATCGACGTCGAAATGCCAGAAGGTAACATGATCGTCGACATCGGTGGTGGTACAACCGAAATCGCCGTTATCGCTTTGGGTGGTATTGTTTCTAACAACTCTATCCGTATTGCGGGTGACGACCTTACTGCCGACGTTATTGAGTACATGAACCGCCAGCACAACATCAAGGTCGGCGAACGTACTGCCGAGTTGATCAAGATTAACGTTGGTTCAGCTCTTACTACTCTCGAAGATCCACCAGAAGATTATATCGTTCATGGTCCTAACCGTATGACTGCCCTTCCTATGGAAGTGCCAGTTTCTTACCAGGAAATTGCTCACTGCATCGAAAAGTCAATCTCGAAGATTGAGGCTGCAGTTTTGAGCGCTCTTGAACAAACACCTCCAGAACTTTATGCCGACATCGTCCGCAAGGGTATCTGGCTCGCTGGTGGCGGTGCCCTTCTTCGTGGTCTCGACAAGCGCTTGACTAACAAGATCGGTATTCAGTTCCATATCGCCGACGACCCTCTACACGCTGTTGTGCGTGGTACTGGTGTCGCTTTGAAGAACACTGACAAGTTCTCGTTCTTGATGCGATAATAGGGCGACTGGTATATAAAAAATGACGTTACTCTTAATTGAATAACTAACATAAAACACGCTGCGAAAGGCAACGTGTTTTTTGTTGTTATAAACCCGGATTGAAGAAACAATGGAAACCCTTCTCCGATTTTTCGCCATATTCAAAAACTTTTTCGTCTTTTTACTGCTCGAAATATTGGGTCTCATGCTCTATTTCAGCTACAACAGCTACCAACACGGCAAGTACCTCAATGCGAGCAACGTGGTGGCTGGTAAGTTGTATGGCATCAGAAATGAGATTACCGGTTATATGGACCTCAACAACCAGAACTGGGATCTTGCCCGCGAGAATGCTTCGCTGAAATCTCAACTCTATGCGGCCAACAAGGCGCTAGAATATTTCCGCGAAGACTCAACCTACGCCATCCGTCGCAAGATTGCCGAAAAGAACAACTATTCGTTCATGTCGGCTCGCGTTGTTAATGCTACATTCACCAAGGCGCACAACTACCTTACCCTCGACAAGGGTAGTAACGAAGGCGTGCGTCCGTTAATGGGTGTGGTTAGCCAGGCTGGTGTTGTGGGTATTGTCAGCTCGGTTAGCGAGCACTTCTCGTTGGTAATACCGGTCCTTAACGTTTCTAGCCAGATTAGCGTAAAGGTGAAAAACAAGAGTCAGACAGGTACGCTTGTTTGGAAGGGAGACGATTACCGTTACGCAACACTTCAAGAAATCCCTAGCTACATACCAATTGCTAAAGGCGACAGCATTGTTACCAGTGGTTACTCTTCTATCTTCCCCGAAGGCATCTTTGTGGGAAAGATTGGCAAGTATGGCCGTGGCAAGGACCAGGTGTTAAGCATAGATGTTAACTTGGGTCCCGATTTCAGTAAATTGGTCTATGTCGACATCATCGACTTTAAGAATGCAGAAGAAATGAAAAAATTGGAAAAGGAGGGCAGTCTAAATGAATAGTTCTTTCAACTATAAGTACTTGGTTCACTGGTTAATCTACATTGCAGTGCAGGTGCTTGTGCTTAATGGTGTCGACTATTTGCAAATGGCAACACCGTTCCTCTTCATCTTGTTCCTGATTAACCTGCCAGCCGACATGGCACGTATTCCGTTTTTGCTTACGGCTTTTGTTACTGGCTTGGTGGTAGACGTCTTTTCAAGTACGGCGGGTATTCATTGCACGGCATGCGTGTTCATTGCCTACCTTAAGCCGTTGTTCTGCAAGGCTCTCGGTCCTTCCGACGCCTTGACGCTAACCCCATCGTTCAGGTCGTTTGGCCAGTCGCGCTACTTGCAGTATGCACTCTCAATGGTGGCAATTCACCATGCACTTTTCTTTTTCATGGAGAATGGTTCAACCAATATGCTGTTGAGTGTGTTGTTCAGGGTGGTTCAGTCTATTATATTCACCATGCTGCTTGTCTTCAGCGTTGAGTATTTCAAGTATCGCCACAGTTCTAACGAAAACTAGTTTTATATTGTACCTAAACAACTGCTAACCCTTTGCAAAAACAATAACGAACAAAAATGGTAAATGATCCTTATCAGAATAGGAAATTCATAATTGGAGGTTTCATGTTCCTGGTAGTTGCTTGCTACTTGGTTCAGCTGTTTTTGTTGCAAATGGTCGACAGTACTTATAAGGACCAGGCCGATAGTAATGCGTTCTATAAGGAGATTTCCTATCCGCCGCGAGGCGTTATTAAAGACCGCAATGGAAAGGCCATGGCCTTTAATAAAGATTCCTACGACATTCAGATAACCGTGCGCGATGCAGCCAACATGGACACGGCTAGCTTCTGCAAGGCGTTGGGTATTACCCGCGAATACTTCGAACAGCGTATGAAGCAAATTAGGAAGATTCCGGGCTATTCGCAATACACGCCGCAAACCTTCATGAGTCAGCTGTCTAATGAAGAGTTTGCACCTTTCCAAGAGACCATGTTCCGCTTCAAGGGCATAAGTGTCCGTAAGCGTACGTTGCGCGACTACAGTTATCCGTGTGGTGCTTTGCTCTTGGGCGATATTGGCGAAATATCGAGAACCCAACTCGACCGTAGGCAAAAGGCAAACGATAACTACTACCAGCAGGGCGACTTTATTGGATTAAGTGGCTTGGAGAGGACTTACGAAAACTACCTGCGTGGGCAGAAGGGCGTTAAAATATGGTTGCGCGACGCTCACGGACGTAAGAAAGGTAGGTACGAAGATGGTGCTAAAGACGTTCCGTTCATTGCGGGCCAAGACATCACAACAACCATCGATATAGACCTTCAAGCCTATGGCGAGCAGCTTATGGCCAACAAGGTGGGTAGCATTGTTGCCATTGAACCTAAAACTGGCGAAATCTTGGCCATGGTTTCTGCCCCAACCTACGACCCTACGTTGCTGGTGGGCCGTAAGCGAAGCAAGGAATTTATGAAGTTGGCTAAGAATCCATACAAGCCGCTTTTCGACCGAACCGTTCAGGCTACCTATCCGCCGGGTTCAACCTTCAAGCCAGCCAACACCTTGGCGCTTATGCAAGAGGGGTTTGTCAATGCCAACAAGTCATATATTTGTTCGCATGGTTTCCATGCCGGCCGTCTTACCGTCGGTTGTCACCATTCGGGCGGTCTCGACCTCATTAGTGCCATCAAGCTTTCGTGTAACGCCTATTTCTGTTACGGCTTCAAGGACATGATCGACAATTCGCGCTATGGCGGTGCCGACAAGGCTTTCGAAATTTGGAAGAAGTACATGGTGTCGATGGGTTTCGGTTACAAGTTGGGTACCGATGCTCCGAGCGAAAAACGTGGCTACATACCAAATGCCGGTGTTTACAACAAGATTTACGGTGAGCACCATTGGAAGGCAACCACCATCATTTCCGACGCCATTGGTCAGGGCGAAATACTGACGACGCCACTTCAGTTGGCAAACTTTGCGGCACTGCTGGCCAACCGCGGTTACTACTACACGCCTCACCTCATTAAGGGTATAGCGGGCGCGTCTATCGATACCGCCTTTACAACCATGCACCAGACGGGCATTTCTGCCAAGCATTTCGATCCGGTCATCGAAGGTATGGAACAGGTACTTCAACACGGTACCGCTTATTGGATTCGTAACGACGCGTTGGGCATGTGTGGTAAGACGGGTACGGCCCAGAACCCACATGGAAAAGACCATGCGCTCTTCATCTCTTTCGCACCGAAGAACGATCCGAAGATTGCCATTTGCGTGGTGGTTGAAAATGCAGGTTTCGGTGCCACATGGGCGGCTCCTATAGCGGCACTGATGACTGAAAAATACTTGAACGGACAAATTGAAACACCGAAAAGGCAGTATTGGGAATCGTGGTTGAAAGAAACCAATTTGTTGCCAAGCTTGGCTCCGGTAGTCCCTTCAACAAAGATTTCTAAATAAACAAGGAAACAAATGTCTCGTAAATCCAATTTTTTCAAAAGCATCGACTGGTGGATCATCGGGCTCTACCTCGTACTTGTTATATGCGGTTGGGTCTGCATATATGGTGCGTCGTACAACTTCGAAGATACGGTCTTCTGGGACATTAATTACCGTTACGGTAAGCAGCTCATGTGGATTGGCATGGCTTTGTTTATCGGTGGTGTCATACTGTTGCTCGATGGCGAGATATACAGTGTCTTTGCCTATGGATTTTATGCGGGATTTATCGTCTTGCTGGTCTTGACCATATTCCTGGCCCCAGATATTAAGGGGTCCCATTCCTGGCTGGTATTGGGACCCGTCAACCTTCAGCCAGCCGAGTTTGCAAAGACCGCCACGTGTCTGGCTTTGGCCAAGATAATGAGCAGTTATGGTTTCGACTTGCTCAAGTGGCGCAGTAGTTCCACTTTGTTGGCCGAGGCAATCCTCTTATTGCCAATCCTGCTCATCATCTTGCAGAACGAAACCGGTTCGGCGTTGGTCTATGTGGCATTGGTCATCATGTTCTACCGCGAGGGTATGCCGGGTATCTTCATCTTGGCAGGTTTGTGTTGTGTAATCTACTTCATTGTGGCCATTCGTTTTGGTGCAGAACCTGTTACTGCCGCAACGCCCGACGAGTCGTTCGGTATCTTCCTGGTGTTGATGATTGCCATTGTGGTGCACTTCTTCCTGGTGTTGAGCTACTTTGGCGATACGGTCTATTGTCGCGACTTGGGCATTGCCAATGTGGTTATGTTTGGCGTTGGCTTGCTGTTGTATAAACAGTTCAACATACCGGTTAACTTTACTTACCTGGCCTATTGTTCCATGGGCATGTCCATCCTATACCAGGTTTATAGGGCAGTAAAGTCGTGGAAACCCCAGTACCTGTTTGTGGGAGCCTTCTTGTTGTTGTCAACCGGTTTTGCACATGCTGCCGACTTTGCCTTCAACGATGTCTTGCTGCCGCACCAGCGTTCGCGTATTGCGGTTACCTTGGGTATGCTCGACGACCCAAAGAAGTCTGGCTACAACGTGGCACAGAGTAAGATTGCCATTGGTTCGGGTGGATTCGATGGCAAGGGTTTCCTTAACGGAACGCAAACCAAGTTGAAATATGTGCCCGAACAAGACACCGACTTCATTTTCTGTACGGTGGGCGAGGAGCATGGCTTTGTTGGCTGTAGCTTGGTGCTGTTGCTTTACATTGCGCTTATTCTACGAATCATTAATAGGGCCGAAAGGCAGAAGCTGGCTTTCAACCGCATTTATGGCTATTGTGTGGCCAGTATTTTCTTCTTCCACGTCGCCATTAATGTGGGCATGGTAATTGGGTTGACGCCGGTAATTGGTATTCCGTTGCCGTTCTTCAGTTATGGTGGTTCATCTCTTTGGGGATTTACCATCCTATTGTTCATCTTCCTTCGCCTCGATGCTGCTAACGACGAGTACGGTTTGTCGGGTAGGCGATGATAACTAAATGGAGAGTAAGATATGAGAAAAGAAAGTAGACAGATGGATGCGAATTTCGCATTAGAGGTATTCGACAAGGCTCCTTATGTTACGGTAAGCTTTGTTCGGACTGATGGTAGCCCATACGGTTTGCCGTTGTCGCTAGTAAGAACCGACGAGAAGACTTTCTACTTTCATTGTGCACAGGAAGGCGAGAAGCTAGAATGCATTGCCAATAACCCGAAAGTGTTCTTATCGGCTGTTAGCCGTTGCAAACCAACAGTTGGGCCTAAAGACGGAAGTTTCACTCTCGAATACAAGTCTGCAACAGCCGTGGGGCATGCCGAATTAGTGACCGATGATGCCGAAAAAATTGAGGCGCTTCGTGTTGTTTGTCAGCGTTTCCTGCCACAACACATGTCGGCATTCGACGCATCCATCGCACGCAGTCTTTCGCGTACTGCTGTTGTGCGAATCACCTTATCGGAACCCCCTATTGGTAAGCGCAAGGAATACGATAAACAAGGTGAGGAAATGAAATGGGGTAGAATGGAATAACCCCTGTAAAGGTGGTTTTAGAATCAAAACTTCGCCAAATTGACGATTTTTTCTTCAATTTGGCGAAGTTTTGCGTTTGTGTAAGTTAATATTGTGTATATCAGTTTGTTATGTTGTTATTTGGTGATTAAAAATGCTTATTTTTACTCTTTTTTCTGCCTAAAATCCCCGAAATCTGCCAAAAATTGGGTGTTTTTACCTTTAAAAATCGTCTTTTTAAAAATCAAAACTTCGCCAAATTGACGATTTTTTCTTCAATTTGGCGAAGTTTTGCGGAAATCCTATCGTTTTATTTGTTAACTTGCACTTTGTAAACAAATAAACCAAAAGGTATGGCAGATTATAATCTTATTGGTCGCAAATTTGAAATTGCAGAACTCGAACGTCTATATAATTCAGATAAGTCTGAATTCCTTGCCATTTATGGGCGTCGCCGTGTGGGTAAGTCGTTCTTAATACAGGAAGTCTATGGCCCTAAAATGGCGTTCTCAACTGTGGGAATATATTATAGGAAAGAAGACAAGCCAGATTTGCGTTATCGACAGGAACAGCTTGCCCATTTTTATGAAAGTCTGTTACAGTATGGTCTGTCAAGTAAGGCAGATAAGCCAACCTCATGGCGAGAAGCTTTTAGGTTGTTAAGACTTTTACTAGAAGGAAAGGACAATGCACGAAAGGTAGTTTTTTTAGATGAACTGCCATGGCTAGCGGGACCTCAATCTTCAGAATTTGTTGCAGAGCTTGGTTTTTTTTGGAATTCTTGGGCTTGTCAACAGCGTAATATAGTTCTTGTGGTATGCGGGTCAGCTACAAGTTGGATGCTCGATAACGTTATTCGCGATTATGGTGGCCTTTACAGTCGACTAACGATGAAAATGTTGCTACGTCCTTTCTCGCTTGGAGAATGTGAACAATATTACCAGAAAAAGAATTTCCATTTTTCGCGTTACGAAATGGCTCTGGCTTATATGATTCTTGGTGGTATCCCCTACTATATGGATATGTTAAGAAACGACAGGTCATTGACCGAAAACATTGATAGTATTTTCTTTGGTAATCCTAATATCAAACGTGAGTTCGAAGATGTATATATTGGTCTATTTTCATCTTCCGATCGATATATTGATATTGTTTTGGCTTTAGGTTCGCAAACTTATGGTATGACACGAAGCGAAATTGCGAAAAGACTGAATATGTCGAGTGGGGGTGGCTTGTCTGTAATGCTTGACAATTTAGAGCAGTCTGGCATCATTCGTAATTATCCACGTCGTGGGACAAAGCGTAAGGAAACAGTTTATCAGTTAGTCGATTTCTTCTCTTTGTTCTATTTGCAAAATCTCTATAAATCGAAAAATTCCGGTGGAGGTTGGGGGGCTTTGCAACGGTCGCCTAAATTCTTTGCATGGGCTGGAATTACATTCGAGATTTTAGTACAACAACATATAAACCAACTAAAAGATGCATTAAGAATAGGAAACGTTACCGGTTGCTATTGTTGGCATAGTCAATCTGACGCAAATTCAGGTTCTCAAATAGATCTTGTAATAGAATGGCATGGCGAACGAACCGATTACATTTGTGAAATTAAGTTCTCGGAGAATCAGTTTATAATAACAGCAGATTATAGGCAAGATTTGCTTAACAAGATTTCTGCTTTTATGGCATCATCCCAGCACATAAAAAGTCATTCGGTCTTGTTGGTCATGATTACTACTATGGGGTTGAAAACTGGCTCACATTCCGATTGTGTGAATAAGGAAGTAACACTCGACGACTTGTTCGCATAAAGGACCTTTTGGACTTATTTTTTAGTGGACACTAGTGAAATCAATTATAATCTTATAAGTTTCACATTTATTATGATTGTTTCTGACTTCATAATGACTCCCTTTTACTGTTGATTCTTTGAATTTTCTTACCGGCGGATTATTCAATAACGCAAAAGGTGTGAGGTTTATGCCCCACACCTTTTGCATTATTTTTAGTTATTTGTCTCTGTTGTTTTTTCCTCTTCCTTAACGGCATCTCTTTGTCGTGGAATTGGATTTCCATTTTCATCGAGTCGCGGTTGTCTTGGAATAGGATTGCCGTTTTCGTCTACACGTTGCCTTCTAGGAATTGGGTTCCCATTCTCGTCTACGCGAGGTTGTCTAGGTCTTTCAGTCTGTGTGCTGTCGCCATTGGCAACCCTTTCGCTGCGACGCTTGCGTGCACCTTCGCGAGGGGTGTTGCCTGCTGTGGTGTCGGCTGCGAAGTTAGGTCTGTTGCCGCCCCATTCACCACGTGGGCCACCGTTGCCGTAACCGCCACCAAAGCCACCGCCGTAGTTGCCACCGCGAGTAGGGCCACCAGGACCGAAGTCCATGCCGCCAGGACCACGTTGCTGACCATCGTTGCCTGTAGTACCGGCAGTGCCAAGCGAGTTGAAGCGGTAGGTGAAGTAAACCATAAAGTAGCTGCCAAGCGTGTTGTAGCGCGTGTCGGTAATGGCACTTGCGGTTGTTGTACGCTTCAGGTTGCTCTGCTGCTGCAAGATGTCGACATAACGTATCTTTATGTTAGCGGCGTTGTTCTTCAAGAAACTGCGGCTAATTTCGGCATTCCATAAAGCCATATTGTCTTTAAGACCCTCGTCGTAACCGTCGTAGAAGTTGTACGAAATGTCGGTACCAAGGTTCAAGTTCCATGGCAACATAATGTTGGCATTACCACCAACGGCATAGTCGTAAGTCTTACGGTCGGCACGGTCATTCAGGTTGTTGTCGGCGTTGACGTAGGCAACCGAACCGAATGCGCCAATCTCGTAGTCGTTTTTGCTATAGGTAACGTTCAGCTTTTCGCCAATGCTGCTGTTGCGTGTAATACTCTTTTCTTCGGCAGAAGTCTTGCTTGAAGAGTAGCCCACATCGTGCGAAAGTCTACCCTGTGTGGTGCTGGCAACCGAGAATGGCGATTGGCCGATTGGTGTGTTATAGGTAAGGAAGGCCGAACCGTTCCAGTTACCGTCAACGTTAACCTTGCGCGATGAGCGTGCACCTGTCTCGTTGTCGAAGGTTACCAGGTTTGTAACTGCGTTGAGTGTGTTGCTGAAGCTGACGTTTACCGCCAAGTTGCTCTGCGGGCCGCTAAAGTAGTTGTTGTAGCGCAAGCGCAGGTTGTTGGTGTAAGAAGGCTTCAAGTCTGGATTACCGTAAACAATGTTCAACGGATCGGTCTGGTCAATTACCTCCTGTAGGTTCTCAATGCTAGGCGCGCTGCTTTGTCCGCGGTAGCGCAACATAATGGTGTGGCGCTTGTCGAACTGGTAGCGCATCATAAGGTTTGGTGCATAGTTCCAAACGGTTTGCTTTAGGTTGCGTCCGTCGTACTTGCCGTAGAAGGTTTCGCTTTCGCTTGTTTGTGGCGATACGTTAAAACCGACCTTATAGTTGAACTTGGTGAACTTACCTTGCAAGTTTAACTCCATTTCGTGAGTTGAATACGAGTTGTCGGTCTTCGAACTCAATAGCGAGTCGAATGTAGACGTTTCTTGGCCAATGTTGTAGATGTAGCTTTCGTTAACAGCCTCACGGTCTTGGTACGAGTAGCGTGCCTGCAACAGGTGGTGGGTTGAAATTGGTTCGGTATAAGCCGCTTGAATGTTGTAGGTGGTGCTGTTGCGCTTGCCGTCGGTGTGGCGGTTCAGCGTAAGCAGACTATCGTTCCTTTCAGCTTCGTCGGCATCGTTGTAAAAATAGAAGTCGGTATTGCTGACGCTGTTTTCGTCTGTTTCAGAGTGGTCGAAGTTTATTCTGCCCGAAATGGATAGGTTGCGACCTTTCTTGGCACTGAATTGCTGAACATAGCGTGCGGTACCGCCACCCGATAGGTTATTGCCTTCGGTGCCCGACTCGCTTCGGCTAAAGTTGGTTTCCTTCTGGCTTGAATTAAGGGAGTGAGACCTCTTCCAAGTGTCGAGGTAGGTCTTCGAATAGTTGATGTTCGGGCGGAACTGGAACGTTGCCAATTTGGTAGGCTTCCATTCCATCTGGAAGTCTAAACCGAAGTTGTGGCGCTGGCGTTGTTCGCTGCTGGTGTCTCTGCCATAGGTGTTACCCGATTGTTGGAAATATTCCGAAGCCGATTTCTTTCTTGCATCGGTGTCGGTAAATCCGTAGCGGGCATTACCGCCATATTTAAGGTTGTCTTTGTCGCGCACGTAGTTCAAGCCTGCCATAACGTTGGTGTTGAGTCCGTTGCCAGCAGAACCGCTGCGCTGTGGACCGCCACCGCGTTCGCTGAAACCTTGTGAGTTGACATCGTTAGCTTGGCCCACGATAGACATGTTGCGGTCATCGTCGAAGCGGTTAAGCATGGCGCTGGCGTCGAAGTGGAACGGTGTGCCGCCAAGGCCACCCTTCACGTTACCCATCCAACCGTGCTTCATGCCCTTCTTCACCCGAAGGTCTAGCACCGCCTCGTCGTCATCGTTGTCCATACCGGTTAGTCGGGTTTCGTCGCTTTGCTTGTCATATGTTTTAATGCGGTCAATCATGTTGGCAGGTAGGTTCTTCAATGCCACTTGAGGGTCGTCGCTGAAGAATTCCTTTCCATCTACCAATATGCGTTTAATTTCCTTACCGTTCACGGTAATCTTACCGTCGGTGCTGACTTGTGCGCCAGGCAGTTTCTTAATGAGGGCTTCAATGGTCGAGCCTTCTGCAACCTTTACGGTGTTGGCGTTATATTCCACCGTGTCGCCCTTGGTCTGTACGGCAACGGCCTTTGCCACAACAACGGCGCCTTCTAGCGTCTCGGCGTCGGGGCGTAGGCGTATGGTACGCATTACCTGTTTGTCGGTCTCGCCGGTTACAAGCAACTTTTGGGTGGTTTTCTTGTAGCCAAGGTAGTCAATAACAATGTTGTAGTTGCCCTTTTTCAGGTCTAGCGTGTAGTTACCCTTCTCGTCGGTAAGGCCCACGTCGGCTGCATTGCCCGAACTGTCAGCTACAAGGTAAGCAACTACATCGGCAAACTGAATGGCTTCTTGTGTCTCGCGGTCAAGAACAGAACCTGTAATGGAAATCTTTTGGGCAAATGCGGTTGCCACGCAACATGCCAGGAAAAGTGAACTTATTAAACGCTTTACGTTCATTGAATTTTCTTTTAATTGTATTGCTCAAAGTTACTAAAAAATGGATAGACTGACAATTGTTGACCGCGTAAACCTATTGGTTGCCAACATTTGTATGGCTTATAGGGGCTTTAACATTGCATTTTGTCAGAGCAAGTCTTCCAATTCTTTAGCTGAAAGATGCTCAAGCGGATTGGCAGAATCGATGATGCTGTTTGCCAGTTGCCTTTTCTTCTCTTGTAGGTGAAGAATCTTCTCCTCGACGGTGTCTTTAGTGATGAAGTTGTAGACCATTACGTTGTTCGTCTGGCCTATGCGGTAGGCACGGTCAATGGCTTGCTGTTCCACAAATGGGTTCCACCACGGCGACAGCAAGAAGACGTAGTTGGCTGCAGTTAGGTTAATGCCGGTACTGCCTGCCTTTAGCGAAATAAGTAAGCACGTCAGTTCGTTGTCGTTCTGGAAACGTTCCACTAGCTGTTGTCGCTCCTGGCTGTTGCTTTCGCCTGTCAGCATTTCGTAGGGGATGCCTTGTTCCTTAAAGTCGTTGGCAATAAGGTTCAGTTGCGAAACGAATGCCGAGAACAAAAGCACCTTCTGCTTGTTCTGGTGCAGTTCGCTAGCCAACTCAAGCACCGACTGCCGTTTTGTCGATTTCGTATTGCTGTATTCGGGTAAGATGGAAGGGTCGCATGCCAATTGGCGCAGGCGTGTCAGTTGTTGCAAGATGTGTAGGGTGTTGCCTTTCGTGCCTATGCGCATCATCTCGTTGCGGGCAGCCGACTTTTCGGTTTCGTATATCTTCTTGGCCCCTTCGTCCATGTTGCACCAAATGTCGGTCTTGGTCAGTTCAGGAAGTTCGGGACACACTTCTGCCTTTGTTCGCCGAAGAATGTAGGCCGACACCATCTTCTTTAGGGCTTTCAGCCTTTCGGGTTGTGTGGCGGTGTAATGTTCGCAGAACGAGTGGTAGCTGCCTAGCAAACCCGGGCAAGCGAAACTCATCTGTGCCCAAAGGTCGGTCAGCGAGTTTTCTATTGGCGTACCCGTTATCACGAAGTGGCAGTGTGCATTCAGCATCTTTGCACACGTGTGGTTCTGCGAGTGTGGGTTCTTAATGTTCTGGCTTTCGTCGAGCACGGCACACTCAAACAGGTAGCGTTGCAGTTTCTCGGCATCGCGTGTCAGTATCGAGTAGGTGGTCAGCACAATGTTGTAGGCATCGAACGTGTGCGGTCCAATGTTGCTTATGCGCTTGCTGCCGTAGTGGGTGGTGTAGTGCAGCGTTGGGGCAAACTTCTGCAGTTCCTTTTCCCAATTGAAAAGCACGGTAGTTGGCACCACCACAATTGAGGCCGGTTTGCGGCAGACAGGTTTGGTTTCTGTTGTGCTGGCCGCAGGCAGAACCTGGTCGAAAAGGGTTGGCTCGCTAGTGCTGTACTGCCATTTCTGTTCGGTTACGTTTGTGTCCCATTCGTGTTTGCAACCGCTATAAAGGTGGGCGAAGAAACTGATGAACTGCAAGGTCTTACCCAAACCCATGTCGTCGGCAAGGCAACCGCCGTAATTGTTGTTGTAAAGGCTGATTAGGTAGTTGAAGCCCTTTTGCTGGTAACTGCGTAGGGTGGCGTTAAGGCTTGCAGGTGTGTCCTGCTTCTCCTCGCTCAAGTGCTCAATGTAGTTTCGTGCAGCGGGGCAGCTTTCGGCAATAAGTCCGGCAAAGCGCTTGTGCAAGTGTATCTCGTCGCCGTCAATCTGCACTTTCTCGAAGAAGTCGGCATAGCTGCTGAACCATTCTTCGGGAATGTAGAAGTTGTTGCCGTCGGGCAGTTGGTAGGTCGATTCGTTCTTCTGAATGTAGCGGCGGAATTTTGCGAAGGGAATCTTAAAACCGCGCACATTTACAATCATCTTCACGTCAAACCAGTCTTCCTTCTCGTCGGCATAGGTGGTGAGTTCGTAATCGTGTTTAACGGCAAAGTTTGTTGCCATTTCGGGGCGTGCCAGCACCTCTTTTAGCGAAGCGTGTTGGTCGTGCAGGTACAGGTATTCGCCATTGGCAAAGAGTTGGTTTTCTTGCAGAAGATCGGCCAGGCGTTTCTCCTCGTCAAAGTTACGCTTGGTAATCACGAAGGTATATTTGTCGTCTTCCTTCACAAGGTCGACCTTATGCTTGGGTTCAGGGTTTACGGCAAAGCATTCGTTGTCGTACCAAAATTCGGCTTTCACCGCAGCTTTCCCAAAAGCATCGGTTGTTGCTGTCAGCCTAGGTTCAAGTGTGGGCGATTTCCTCTCAACCTTAATGCCATCGCACACGGCATTTTCGGTTTGCAGAATCTTTTTTACGAAAGTGTCTAGGTAGATGTCCACTTTCTCTTTCGGAACGTGTATGTGTCCGCTTTTGGTGATGGCGCTGATGGCTTTGTGCCCCACGCGGTTGGTGACGCACAGCTGGTTGTTGAGTATGAAGGTGCAAGGCAGGCTTTGCGATAGGGCTATAAACTGGTTGCGGTAGTTAATCCAGATGACCTCGTTGTTTGCCTTAAAGCGGAATTTGTAGTCAAGACCTTCGTCGGTCAGTTTAAACAGGTAGTCGGGTTGCACTTCGGTTGGGCAAACCTTTATCTGGTCGTTGTCGTAAATGAGGCTGACGTTGGTCTTGCGCATGTAGACCGGTATTTCGGGCGACGCCATCAGTAGGTGCACAATCTTGCTGTAACGTTTGCTGATGTAGTCCCAAAACAGTTTGCAGAGTTGAGGGTTGGCGTCGAACTTGGCGAAAAGGTTCATAAGGGTGGCTTCGCCCTTCGAGAATTTTTTCAGAAGGACACCGTCGTCGCACTCCGAGCACAGTTTCACAATGTCTTTCTGCTCATCGGTCAGCTCATCTTCCAGCTTCACTTTATCCATAATGGAAAGACCTTCTATCCAGTAGGGACGCATGGTCGTAAACGCATAGGGGCGGCTGCTGACTAATATGGCAAAACGGGCTGTGTTATCTCTAAATTCCATCTATTGTTTTTTTCTTTATGCTGGCAGCCATGAAGGTTGTGGTAGAAATTGGCTGCAAATTCCCGAACAGTTTCAAGGCTTTGTTATTCTCTTAACAGTTCCTTATTTCTTACGCAAAGGTAACAATAATAAGTAATATTCTTTAACTTTGTAAAAATGCCAAGTTTTACATTCTTATAAATATGAATCGTATGTCTTTAAAGAAACTAATGTTGTCTTCTTCCCTTTTCTTGGGACTGTTCCTATGCGCTTGCAGTGGTGTGACCCAAAGTCCTGAATATAAGGAATTGAAGAAGAGTGGACTAGTTCATGATGCCGTCATTATGGAAGTCGATTCCGTAAAGGGAGAATGTACTTACGAGTTTAGTGTCAACGAAAAGGTTTACCATGGCAAGTGCAAGCAGGTTACCGAGGCTGGCGATTCACTTCGTTTCAAGCAGTTCATCTTGGTGGTGTACCTCGATCGTGACCCTAACATCAATCGCCGATTGAAGGAGTAAACCTTTATTCAGCCATAAGGTGCGATAAAAGCACCTTCACGCCAATAAAGATAAGTACAAGCCCACCCAACAATTCGGGTTTGAGGCGTTTGCGGACTTTCTCTCCGAATTTTAGGCCAATGCCATTGCCGGCTATGCTGAATGCGAATGAGGTGATGCCAATTATGGCAAGTGGTACTATCAGACTGTTGAAAGTCTCGTAGCCTGTGCAGGCAAACGAAATGCCAACTGCCAAGGCATCTATGCTGGTTGCTATTGAAAGTTCTAACTGCTTTTTTGTGTCCGACGGGTTAAATGGCTCAATCTCGTCTTCGTGAAATGTTCCCCAAATCATCTTTCCGCCAAGAAAGGCTAGTAGTCCGAAGGCAATCCAGTGGTCAATGGCCTCAATGTAGTCTTTAAAGTAGTGGGTGCCCCACCAACCAATTAGAGGCATCATGGCTTGGAAGAATCCGAAAAGGAAGGCTATGCGCAGTATGGTGCCCCATTTGGGCTTTGACATGATGATGCCACATACTATTGAAACCGTAAAACAGTCCATTGCCAGTGCAGCGCCTAGCAACCAAAGGTCTATAATGTCCATAAGTTATTTTTGTATTTTGCCATGTAAAGTTAGTGTAAATAGGCGTAAGCGACTTTAGATGCGGTTTAATTTTTTAGTAGGCTTCATCCCTTTTGGCTAAAACAGGGGAAGTGCAATGCGTTTTCGGTAAAGGTTTGCTGATTCTTTATGGTCAAAAATGCGGGAATTGGACGGAAAAGTGCGAAAAAATTGATTCAAATCAATTTTTTCGCAAAATTGTTTGGTGGATTAAAAAAAGATGTGCATCTTTGTAGTGCAAACAAAACAGATAGATTTTTCATAGTTAAGGTTTAGGTTAAAAGAGATTAAGGGATGTTGGGAAACATCCCTTAGTTTTTTATATATACCCTTGTCTTTGACAAATGTGGGGAAGGCTTTGACGAATCTGATTTGTAAAATGTCTTGTTTATCCTACCACTTCAAGCAGTTCTTCGTAAGCCTCGTTTATTTCGCGAAACTTTACGGTGTATTCATATATTTTCTGTGGGTCGGTTTCTCCCGACAAACGGTCGGGATGGTATTTCATAACAAGGTTTCGGTATGCACGTTTAACGTCTTCTGCCGATGCACCCTTCTTCAGCCCAAGCGTAGAGTAGCAGCGGTTCAGCGAATTTTCGCTAGTGTTAATGGTGTTGTTATCGGTGTAACGGCAACTGCCAATGCGGTTGTGGTAGCGTAGGTGAAACAGTTGCTGGTCGGCTTCGGTTATGTGTAGCATGGCCATCATGCGGTCAAGTAGGCGCCACTCGTCGGGCGTAATGCCACCGTTGAACGAAGCCACTTCGTACAGCATGTCTACAATGAGGATGCGTTTCTTGTAGTTGAAGCTGATGTTGATTAGCTTTAGGTAGTAGTCGGTATTGGGGCGTTTTAGTGCAAGCACCCTTTTAATGTGGTGCAGAATGTCTATCTGGTTTTCACGCGTAAAGTGTTTCCGAAGGAAGTTTTTCGCTTCTTCCAGTTCTGCCTTTGTTGGTCTGCCATCGGCATTCATTATTATGGCAATGGCACCGCCAAGTCCTACGCGCGAAAGTAGTTTGCGTTTCTCAATGTCTTCTTTTTCCCTACCCCTTGGCTCTTCGTTTGCACTGCCGTTTTCCATTCGCCAGTTGTAGAGGAGTAAACCACCCATAAACACGGCGCAAGCAACAGTCAGGTATTGAATGACGTCGGCTGTTGTTTGGCTGACCCAGATGCAGGGGCTGAAAATCATGGGTTGGCGTGGGTTTAGAAGTTGGCAACAACGCCTCCCATAACGTTCAGGTGTTGGCAAGCATAGCCATACCACTGGTCGTATTCGCTCGAGAGAACGTTATTCACGTTGAAGAAGACATTCAACCAGCTCATAGCCTTGTAGGTTGCACCTAGGCTAAGGTCGTTCATGTTCTTCATTTTGTAGGTCTGGTCGTTAAACAGGGCCTTGCGTCCGCCAAGGTAGTTGTACGAAACCCAGAGTCGGAGGTCTTCCATAGGAACGACCGAAAGGTTGGCGTTGAGTTCGCTGGTTGGCATCATCCAAGCCACTTCACCCTTCGAGAGGGCCCATTTGTTGTACTTGCCTTTAACGGTTAGCTGCACCTTATCTTTCCAACCGGTGGTGAGGCCGGCTCCGGCACAGAATACGCCATCGTCTTTACCGTAGGTAACGTTGTAGAAGCTACCCCTAATGTTGTGGTCAACAAAAGTGGTGTCTTTGGTCTTCACGCTGTTGTTGTCGCATACGAAGAAGTATGGATTGTTGATGACCTTGTAACCGATGTTGAGGTCGAGAAGGGCATACTTGAAGAGGTTGACCTTACTGCCAATGTAGACGTCGATTGGGGTGTAAGTGTCTTCGGGACGATTGTCGAGCGCCATGTAGCGGTTTCTCTTCGCCATGTTGCGGTAGTTGTTGACGGTGTAGTCGCCAGTGATGCCCGCATATAGGAACCAGTAGTCTGGAATGATGGCTATGTCGCCCAACAAGTCGGGCATAACAGAAGCCGGACGACCTTCGCCAATGCAGAAGGCTCCCTTCACACCAATGTTTATCTTGCTGTGTTTGCCCTTAATGACGTAGGCTGGGCGGAAGATGAACACGGTTGAATTGTCGGCATTCTCTGTTTCGCTGTAGCGGAACGGCATGCTGTCGTTTGGCAGGCTAGTGAAGATGTTGTACATCTTGAAGTCGAGGCTAAGGTAGCCGTTGTCTACCAGGTACTCGCCATTAACGTTGGTGTAGATGTTGTGCTCGTTCAGTCCGTCGCGGGTGTGGTACAGCTGGTAGTTGGTCTGGCCGTCGTAGTTCCACTTGTCAATGAATTTCTTGGTGCGGTAGCGAATGCCGGCATCAATGTTGGTGAATGCCTGCTTACGGTCGTAGGCATCGCGGTCGTCAAGCTCGCGGCCATCGAAACCATAGTAGCGGAACGAATTGTAGCCGAAGTCGACGTAGGCACTCAATTCCTTTGCCCGAATGTTGTGTGTATAGAGGGCCTTCCAGAAGTTCTCGTTCAGCTTTGCCTTTGTGCGGAAGTCGTTCTCCAGTTCTTCATACAATTCGTGGGTTAGGCGCACCTTGCCAAACGACGAATTGTGGTTGCCATACAACTCGAAAAGGTTCTTCTTGCTCTGGTAGAGTGGCAAGTAGGTCTCGCCAAGGAACGATGTGTAGTTGCCGCCACCCAGTTTAAGGTAGCCGGTGCGCTTGTATTCCTTGTTGGTCTTGCCAGCCAAGGCATAGTCAAGTGCGGGCACACTGTCGTTCTTCGGGGTTATGGGGGTTGCCCAAACCGAGTAGTTGACGTTGATCTTCTTTGTGCCGTCGTCCTTCAATTCGGGAGCAGTCGTAATCTTTGTGGCTTCCTTAATGGTCGGATTATATTCTTTCACTATTTCTATCTGACGCGAAACCGTTGTGTCGGTCTTGCTTTCAACGGTGTTGTTCTGCGCCATGCCTGCCATTGGTAGGCTGGCTGCAAGCAGCAATCCGAAGTTTGAAATTGGGTGCTTCATATCTTGTATTGAAATAGTTTCTGTTTTATTGTTTTACTTGCTTTTCTTCACGAATCTTAATTTCGTCAAGTCTCGCCTTAATTTCGGTGTCGATGTTGTCGTTTGTGCCTGTGTAGTTGTCTTGCAAGCTAGTCAGGTATTCTTTAGCATCGTAGTCCTTGCCTTGCGAAATGTAGATGTCTGCCAACAAGATGAACGACTTTGCCAACCAGTACTGGTGTGGGGTGTTCTTCTCAATGAAGGCAAATATTTCCTTTTCGGCATCGTCGGCCTTTCCTTCGTGGAAGAGGTATTGAGCCACCCGGTATTCGGCTTCTGCGCCATAGCGGTCCATGCAGTTTTCCGAAAGCTTGCGGTAGTCGGCCTGTGCCTCTGGTAGGCGTTCGGTCTTTTCGTAAGCCTTGGCGCGTAGGTAGTAGGCTTGGCGGGTAATGTTCACGTCAATGCCGCTACCCGAAATGAGGGTGTTGGCAGCTGTAATGGTCGAGTCGGTTTCGCCCAACTCGTTGTAGCATTCCATGATGCGCTGCTGTGCCTTCAGCTTCTGGTCGGCTTTCTGGGTGATAGGAAGGAGTTGCTTGTACGACTTGATGGCGTCGGCATATTCCTTCTGTTCATACTGTAGGTCGCCCAATCGGCCCAGGGCGCTAACGGCTTGCCATGTGCCGGTCTGCTGTGCTACGAAGGCATATTCGGTCTTTGCCTTTCCCTTGTTGTCGGTTCTGTAGTAGCTGCTACCCAATAGGAAGTGTGCCGATACTTTGTTAGGACTGTCGGGGAACTTGCTGATGAATTTCTCGAATGCTGAAGCTGCTTCGGCGTACTTCTCTTTGGTATAGAGGTTTTCGGCTGCCACGTAGGTGAGCGAGTCTTCTTCCGATGCCGAGAACGAAGCCAAACCGCCAAGCGAGTTCACATACTCGGCATAGGCTGCCACGTCGTTCTTTTCTACGTAGATGGTCTTCAAGCTTTCAAGGGCTGTCTTCGCCTCGTCGCTGTTAGGGTAGAGGTCCACAACGTTCTTGAATGCGCTAATGGCATTGTCGCGCTGGCCCATGTCGTCGTAAAGCATGCCGGCGTGTAAGCGGCTCTTACGGGCAAGTGGGCTGTGGAAGTAGCTGCGGCTAACCTCGTTATACTTGTCAACGGCTTTCTGGTTTTCGCCCATCATCATGTAGGCGCTACCAATTTCGTAAGTTGCATCGGGTATATATTCCGACGACTTGTATTCGTTCACCAATTTCTGCAAGGTGGCAATTTTGCCCTTGTAGTCCTTCTGCAAACCCTGTATGTAGCCTTGCTGGAAGTAAGCGTAGTCAGATGCTGGGCCTTTCAGGCTGTGCACTTTGTCGTAGCTCTTGGTGGCATTGGTAAAGTCGCGTGCTATGTAGTAGCAGTCGCCAATACGGTTGTAGGCGTCTGCAATAAGTGTCTTGTTCTTGTCTTCCAGGTTGACGTACTTGCGGAACCAAGACAACGACTTGTTGTAGTCTTTCTGCGAGAAGTAGGTGTAGCCAAGGTTGTAGTGGCCAATGTTGAAGACGTCGGTCTTGCGGGCGCCTACACAGTTGACGAAAGCACTGAAGTCGGCCGATGCCTCGTTCAGTCTGTTCAAACGGTAGTAGGTCTCACCACGCCAGAAGAGTGCCAAGGCCTCCAATTCTGAATTAGATTGGCGGTCTTCCAAACTCTTGGTGAACCAGTTGATGGCTTCCTGGGTGTTGCTGATGCCATATTCCTGTATGCCTAGGCAGTAGAGTACGCGCTGGCGGGCTGCCTTAATGCCTGGCGATGGGCTGTTAATGCGCTGTATGCTCTCGTAAGCGGCCTGGTAGTTCTTGGTGGTCATGTAGACGTTGACCAAGTAGTTGTAAACCTGTTCGTTGTACTTCGAATTAGGGAACTGTGTCAAGAAGCTCTCAAATGCAGTAACCGACTCGTTGAATGGCGAGTACGACTGGTCGTAAACGACCAGGGCAAAGTTGTACGATGCCTCTTCCTTGACGTTCTTGTCGAAGTCGAGTTTCGAAGCCGATTCGAAGGCAAGGCGGGCCTTGTTCTTGTCGTTCTGTTTCAGGTAGCAGCTGCCAAGGTGCAGGTAGGCATTCTGTGCCAACTCGTCGTTGTTTATAACCGTAACCTTCTGTAGGCGGGTAGTGGCATCGGCGTAGTTGTTTTTCTTGTAGTAGGCAACACCTAGCATGTAGGCATCGTTGCGGTAGATGCGGGCAATGCGCTGCTCGTATACCGACAGGTACTTAATGGTGTTGTCGTAATCTTTCTTCTGGTAGTAGCTTTCGCCTATCAAACGGTAGATTTCGGCATTGTTTTCGTTGCCCGGATTCTTTTCTACCAGGTTCAAGCCATATTCAAGCACCTTGTCGTACATGCCTTTCGAGTAGTAAATCTGGGCAATGTAGTAAGGTACGGTGGTTGCATATTTTTCTGAAGTCTGGAGCGACAGGAACACAGGCAAAGCCTCGTCGTAACGCTGTTGCATATAGTCGATGTAGGCTGTGTAGTACATGGCCGACTGCTTGTAGGTAGGCGTCTTGTCGCTTACCTGCTTAAAGTTGGCTAGTGCCTTGTCATATTCTTGTAGCTGCAACTGGCAGTAACCGTAGTGGTAATGGTAACGGTCTTTGTCGGTGGTGTTTAGGGTTCTTGGGTTTACCTTGCTGAAACAAGAGTCGGCTGCTTCGGCATACTTGTTGCGGTTGAAGTAGGTGATGCCCCTCAACAGGCGTGCCTTGCCGGCATGTATTGAGCATGGGCTGTCGTTCAAGAACTGGTCGAGCATGAGTCCGGCATCGGGTTGGCCTAGTTCAAAGGCACAGCATGCACGGAAGAATTCTGCCTCTGCGTAGCAGATGTTACGGTCTTTACTGTCGTACTGTTGCAAGTAGTCGCCAAAATAGCGGAACGCTAGGCCGTAGTTTTGCAGGTCATACATTTCACAACCGTCGTAGTACAGCTTGTCTTCTGTTGTGTAAGTGACGGTCTTCTGTGCCGACAATAATGAACTGTTTAGGGCGAGGCACAGTAATATGATTGTTTTTTTCATTCTTCTTGTTTTTGGTAGTAACGGTTACTATCTTGAACGGTAAATTTCACCTTTTTGTTGGATAATTTTACCCTAATTTGCAAAGATAACAAAAAACTTTGCGCATTGCTCAAAAAGATGCCTATTTGTGTTACGCACATTCTTTACTTCGGGTGTGTTGTTGCCCATTAACAAAAAGCCCCGCCATTTTTTTATGGTGGGGGCTTTTGTTCGTTGGTGTGTAACCCGATTTTATTCTATTACTATGGTCTTGAATTTCGACATGTGGAAGGTGGTTTCTTTTGTTATTTTCACCTCTTTTTTCTCCCCTCCCTCTAGTGTAATGTTGAAAGTCATGCCGTTGTATGTGATAGGCGCTACTGCCATTAGGCAGATTTCGCTTCCCTGCGGACAGCTAACGGTTACAGTGTTTGCTGCCCCATTGCTCATTGTGATGGTTGGGTTAGTTATATTATCATTATAATTAATATTGGCACCACCTGCAATATTTGTTGCATTGGCCGTAACATTCGTTATCTTCTTTCCAATAGCGGTGGCGTCGAACTTAACTATGCCAGACATATTCTTGAACATCAGAGTGCTAAATCCATCAAAAGAGACTTGGCCATTGCCGTTTGAGCCTGTTGAGATTTGGGCTGACGCGTACATGGGAATTGTTGCCGAAAGGCCATTCTCTCCGTAAGTTTGAGCCGATGGAAAACTGCATGTTAACATGGCATTCTTCTTGTCGGTTGTGTTGATTGCCCCCTTGTATATGGCAATAACTGTTCCGTTGTTTTTTGCATTAAGACTTCCGGTAAAGGTTGCAGTACCATCGCTCGCCACACTATTGCAACTGAATGATCCTTGGTTACTAAGAATTATCGTTCCTTTGAAACGATACTAGGTTGATGGTTTCGCCGCCTTCCCAGTTGTTGTGAATGGTGTGGCTTGCATCTGCTGTGCACCATTGTTGTGTGGTTTTAAGGCCATGCTGATTTTGATTCTCAACACCAGCGTAGATGGTGGTTATCGTTATGTCGGTTTCAGCTTCTAGCTCTGTGTCATTGTCTTTGTTGCATGCGGTCGACAGCAATAAGGCCATCGTTGCAATAGCACTTGTAAAGAGGTATGGATGTTTCATTTTTCTGTTCCCAATAAATTATGTTGATTTACCAATCTTCTTCTTCCCAATCACTTATGTTTCGTGCTCTTTTACACTCCTCAATAGGGATAGGGTCTGACGTGAAGATTACTTCTTCGCTTAATTGAATGAACTCAATTTCGGCTGTCTCATTTAGTTCTTTTTTAATCATCGATTGTCGTGTAATTGCAAGCAGATCAATAGCAGAACTATTCTTATACTTGTCTGTAAGTAATTGAAAAATTGAAGTTTATAATAACCGTTACATTAATTGTTATACAACAATTAAGTGTTTTGCACCAAATATTCTAATAAATGCCGAGAATTGTTTCGCCAGTGCTATATTAACGTTGCAACTGTTTGAATGCTATGTGTCTCAATGACAGAAAAATGAGGGTGTATCAAAAATATGCCCTCTTTTTGTCAGTTTTGAGGGATATTTCGTAAACTTCCTGTTAGAGACTCAAATAAATTATGAATACACGTAAGATTATACAGGCAGATACTCGCAGATTCTGAGATACAACCCAGAAGGGATTGTTGCGTAAAATTGTCGGAATTAAACCATATTTTATGCTGTACAATACAAAAAATGGGTGGGGTAATTTTGCTTAATCACATTACCTTTGCGATATAGGAATTGCTTGGGCTGTAAAAACGTGACCTCTACAGCCTAAACGATTCGATAAAGTGAATTTATAGAGGTCACCCATACATTATCTTTGTAGATAAGAAGTTGACAAACAAATTAATAAAAGACTATTTATGAAAAAGAATTTTTTCTTGTATTCACTTTTTGCATTTACTTTGTGCACAAGTACAGTAGTCATGTCCTCATGTGATAAAGACGATGACCCTGCTACCGAGAACCAAGATAACGGAGACAACAACAACTCTGAAACCTCAGAGATTAAAGGCCCTAAATGGGTATTGGTGGGTTATGAAGCTACAGAATTCACAGAACAGGACATTAAGGATGGCAATGCCATGAAGTATAACCCTATCTATCACACGGACTCTCTGAAGATTGAAGCAACAAAAAATAGTTGTCGCGGTTTCTATTCTGAAACTGTTTTTTCTGTAGGCGACCCTTGGAATGGAGGTTCTTACTTGTTCCAATATGAGATTTCCCAAATACCTCAGGAAGTGAAGGGCGGCGACACAATATCGCTCCACTACAAAGCGGCTTTGCCAAGACATTATGGGGCGAAAGACAATGAGAACGACTATGCAGAATGGCATTATTACCACTGCTTCTGCTATGTCGATTGCAAGTTCAATGACAATAAGATTCGTTCCAAGGAAGAAGACTTTGAAAAGTTCAACGGCTATAATTTGCCTGTTGTAATGATGCACAACAACCAACCTGACATCTATGAGAGTGAAGGCATGATCTACGGTGACGTGCCAATGGGTAAAAAGGCTGGTGAGAGGGTGCAATTGACCATTTCTGCAGTAGATGGCGCAACAATTGACCTCAATGGCAAATTTATGACGGCAACCTACACTTACGAGTGGAGAGAATAGCCTACACTTCCGAATGTTCAAACAAATAATAAAAACAGCTGCATGAAAAAAACAATTCTTTTAAACTCACTTCTTGCGTTTACATTGTGCGCAGGCAGTGTAGCCATATCCTCTTGTAGTAAAGATAAAGACGAAGACCCTGTCGAGAACAAAGGCAACGGGAACAACAATGAGAGTGACGTCAAGACAATCGTCGGAGAATGGTCTGGCATCAGAGAAGATGCAGAATTTAACAACTCCACTGATGTTTACGTCCACTTTAATTTCAAAGCAGACGGCACATTCGAACAAACAATGCCTGCTTGGGAAGAGAAGAATTTTGGCGAATATTCCATTTCTGGAGACGTAGTAACTTTCAAACTCACCTCTCTTGAGTGGCTTTGGGATAGAGGTAATGGCTACGACAACGTGTACGACCAATACGGCTGCTTCTGGAATCCTGACAAATATGATGAGGATAGAAAAGAATACCCCAACCCTTTTGCTCAGTTCACGAAGGAATGGCCAGAAAGAGTAAACTTCAGTGCTAAATTTTCTTTCGACAAAGAGGGGAATCTGCTCTTTGAAACAGTTTCTGGCGAGGGCGCAGGATTTGGCCTTCCGCTTGTATATCACAAGAATCCAGGATTCAGACCACAACGCAGGGTAGAGTAGTTTTCTACTATCCAATAGAAAGTATCGTCTATTAACGAACGTATAATACATGAGGGTGTATCAAAATTGATATGCCCTCTTTTCGTATGCAAATAAATGTAAAAAAAAGACAAAGCCCCGACTTTCACAAGCCAGGGCTTTGCTATGTCAGCAAAATTTATTATCTTGCTGATATAAAACAAATTAATGTATACAAAGTTACACTTTAAGGATTACAATCCCAAACAAATACAGATGTTTCCTCAGTGTCTTGATGAAGATATTGAGGAAAATGCGCCCCCTTCATTGCCATCTCTTTTCGATTGAGGGGGTTGTTTTTCAAAAAAACAGTCCGCTACGCGTATTTATAGGCATAGCGGACTGGAGTTTTATGCTTTATATTTTTTACCGGACAGCAATAATCATAAATGTTGCATTATGATACACCCCCATTTCGTATCTGGTCATTTGCTAAATGTTTTAGCTGTTGGCTCCAACTTCTGGTATGATGATTTTGTAACCCTTACCGTGAATGTTGATGATTTCGACAGACGGATCGGAACGCAGGTGCTTACGCAGTTTGGTGATGTAAACGTCCATGCTTCGTGCATTGAAGTAGTTGTCGTCTATCCAGATGGACTTCAAGGCAAAGTTGCGTTCAAGTATCTTGTTGGCATTTTCGCAAAGCAGTGCCAATAGGTCGTTTTCCTTGGTGGTGAGCTTAATAACCTCGCCTTCTTGTGGGGTAAGGGTCTGCTTCTGAGAGTTGAACACCAATGAACCTAAGTGGTAGATGCCGTCTTTGTCGCCCTTCTTGCTGTTAACGCGGCGCAAGATGGCCTGCACACGGTAGAGCAACTCTTCCATGCTGAATGGCTTGGTCATATAGTCGTCGGCGCCAGCCTTGAAACCTTCGAAAATGTCTTGACGCAAGGTCTTGGCTGTTAGGAATATGATAGGCATGTCGGGATTGACTTGGTGTATTTCTTGTGCCAAGGTCAAACCATCCTTCTTAGGCATCATTACGTCGAGGATGCAAATGTCGTACTTGTTTTTCAAGAATGCGCGGTAACCGGCTTCACCGTCTTGTTGCAAGTCGGTTTCGCAACCTTTCGCCTGTAAGTATTCGCGAAGCAACGCTCCCAAATTCTCGTCGTCTTCACAAAGCAAAATCTTTGTATAATCTTCCATGACTTTACTTTTTTAGAGGTATGTTAATAATAAATTTTGTTCCTTTCCCAAGTTCGCTTTCTACCTTAATTTGTCCCTTGTGGTCTTCAACCACTTTTTTCACGTAGGCTAGCCCAAGGCCGAAACCTTTCACGTCGTGAAGGCTGCCGGTTGGTACACGGTAGAATTTCTCGAAAATGTGTTTTATGTTCTCTTTCGAGATGCCAATGCCGTTGTCTTCGACCGAGAGGTAGACATTGCCGTGTTGATTCCACGTCCTTACCATCAGCTTCAGACCTTCCTTGCTGTATTTTAGGGCGTTGTCCATTAGGTTGTAGATGATGTTGGTGAAATGCACCTCGTCTACCCAGATGGACGGATCGTCGGCGTCGAGCTCGGTTTCTATAGTACCGCCCTTGTCTTCTACCTTTAGGGCAAAGTTCGACGCCACGTTTAGGCAAAGTTCGTTTATGTCTACCTCCTTCAATTTAAGTGCCGAGTTCTCGTTCTCGAGTAGCGACATCTGCAGTACCTTTTCAATCTGCTGACTCAAGCGTTTTGTCTCGTCGCTAATAATGTTCGAAACGTGCTTCAACATCGATGGCGACTTGCTGATCGATTCGTCGTTCAGCATTTGCGAGGCCAGCGAAATAGACGATACCGGTGTCTTCAGTTCGTGCGTCATGTTGTGGATGAAGTCGGTCCTCATTTCCGAGAGCCTCTTCTGTCTTGAAATAATCCACAATGTTATGCTGCACAGTATGAGCAAGAGTAGCATGATGGTGATGAACGGCATAAGCAACTTAAGCGACTGCATCATGTAGCTCTGCTTGTTAGTGAAGTACACCTTCAGGTAGTTGGCCTGTGGATTGGTATCGTTGGGGAATAGCAGTTGGGTATAGTAGTCTGCTGTTCGTTTGTCGTTCTCGGTCTTGTTGGTGAAAACCTCCTTACCGTCTTTACTGTTAATGCAGAAGTAGTGTGGCAGGTTCACGCCGTGGTAGTCAAGCTCGCGTTCCAATATCAGTTCAACCGCATGTGGGTCTATTCGTTCTGAAATAGGGCGCGAGTTGGTGCTTAACAGCATCCTAATCAAGATGTCGTCCATGTGCTCGCGTTCGCGCAAGTAACGTTCCCTCAACTTGTTCTGAATGGTTACCGAAACGGTCTCGATGGTATTTTCGCCATGTTTGGTCGATATGTTCACCTCGGGACGGAGGCGGGTTTCAGACATGCTGTCGATGGTCGACCTTACAATATTGAAGTAGAATGGTAATGTATCTCTTTCTATGTTCGGTTTGAGGGGCTTGAACGAAAAGCTGTTGTCGATGTACTCTAGCATTTCTTGCTCCTCAATGGTCTTTGCCGTACGCAACAAGGCGCTCTTTACTGAAACATCGAACTGGTCTTGGCGCATGTCGGCCATTTGGGTCACATAGGCTACGCCAACTATGGTCAGTCCTAGGAACAAGACCGACATGATGACGCCTAATATGACAATAGTTTTCTGTTTCACAAATGCAAAAGTAAGTAAAAATACCTATTGCATTTTTACAAATTTTCACAAAAATATTAACATTTCGGCAGTCACTAAACTGCTTCTTATCGGAATAGCCATCGAACTTCGAATGAGAAGTCTAGCATTCCCTTTGCCACAGCCGCTAACATTACCGATGCTGCGCATACTACCAGTAGCTTCTTTAGTAGGGCGTTGTCTACAAACTTATTAATGAGTTTGTTGTAGAAGTGGAATATAAGAAGGGCTCCGGCAATGGGTATTGCGCCTCTAATGATTGCTTTTATTTCGCTGAAACCCCAACCCATCCTAAAGATAATAGGTGATACTTTTACTAAAACGTCAATTATAGGCAACGACAACAAAAAGGAGACGATTGTTATGTAGGCGTTTTTCTTCTCGGGTGCTACTTCTTTCCAAATGGTGTTGTCTTCGTCTTCCACAACTTCTAGCTTGGCAAGGTAGTCTCCTAACTTCTTGTTCGGCTTGTAGCAGAAGAAGATGGCGTTAAATGCCATGTATATAAGCAAGACTATGTACCCTTCAAACGACCGTGCCGAGAGGTCGTATATAATGAATAGCAAGATGGCCAAGCTACTTATCATGTTGCGTATGTTTGTCCCTAAATCGTTTTGGTAGATTGACGACGGTTTAATTAGCTTAAGGCCTAACAAATGCTTCCCTATGCTGGCGTTCTCGAAAATGGAATCCTTACATACGAAGTAACTGAAAATTGCAACATCGAAAAAAATGCTAATTGCTAATCTTATCTCTTTTGTTTCCAGCATGTTCGCTAATGTGCTTACAAGCATCAGAAGGTTCATTACGATTGCAAAATCGATGTACGATGCCAAAAGTCGGCTAATTTTATTTAGTTTAATCATCTGTTTCATGTTTTAATAATCAACTACAACTTTTAATAAGAATCCTAAATGTAGCAGGATAATTAAGATGATGGCTGTCCATCGAAAGGCTTTTGGTTGAATAAGTTTGTTGAACAGGTAGGCATAGCCAAAGGCTTGTATTAATTTAGAGGATGCGACTGAACTAATGGAGATTTTTTTCATTTGTTCTAATCCTAGTGAAGTAATGCTTTCGGTAGGAAACAGATTAGGCATGAAGTAATTGCTCGTCATAGCAAACATAAGGATGATGGTAATGATGCAGTAGGTCCGGTTGTTTACCTTACCAGGTGTAAAGTCTTCGGCTCTCACCAACTCCAGTTGCATAATGTGGTCGCCTATGGTTTTGTGTGTAGTGCACACACATGCTAGTTCTGCTATGCAGTAAATGAAGAACGTGTTCCTTATCATGAAACTGGTAACGGTAAGGTCTGGGTGGCTTATGAATTGACCATACGAAAAGGCTAGCAACGCGTTGCGTAGTATGCACAGTAATGGTTTTTTCACGTCGTTCCCTTCTTTCTGCAATCTCAATCCCATGATTCTTTTCCCAAGGCTTGGGCCAAGGGTATCTTTAAGTAGAAGGTAGAGTGTGCCAAGGCTGTATAACACATAATTAAGGTTATGGGAGGCTTGAAAATAACTTGCGTGCCAAACGAAATGGTTGCTTCCCATTTCGGTACTCCAATAGGAAATTGTGTCGGCTGTGTAATACACGACTTGGATTAGACTACCTATGATGGGGATAGGCAAAAAATCTATTAAGGCTGCGCAAAGCCATTCGGCTTTGCTGACATTTTGTATGTTGCTCATTTCTGTGTGGTTTTATTTTGGCGGTCAAAGATATAAAAATCCCCAAAAGTTCTTTCAAACCCTTGGGGATTATATGTCTTGACATTAGAAGCTGTTTATATTTTTAATAGCTTCTTAATCTTAAAATTAGTCTGGATCGATGATTGCGCCCATGTCGCCACCTTTAGCGTACTGTGCGTATACCTCGAGGTTTGAAGTAACATTGTTGGTTGCTACGCTCCAGTTGGTAAATAGGTAGCCTTCAATAGTTGGGGCTGTTACTTCCTTTGCTGCAGTGCCTTCTTCAACAAGTTGGGTGTTGATGAGGGTGCTGTCCATACCATAGAAGTTTACTGTGTACATCTTTACGGCGTCGAATGAAACGCGGGTTACTTTTTCTGCGTCATACGATACTACGGTTCCGTCGCTCAACTCTACGTTCATAGTTGCGGCTATTGCGTTGCCAATTGCAACAAAGGCAGATACAAAGAGTAAAATTTTTTTCATGTATTTTTAATTTATAGTTATTTAGTTACGATTCATTAATTATGCAAAAATAACAAAAAAGATGAAAAAAGAAATCCCTAAACGCAAACGTGTTGCATTTAGGGAATTTTTTGTTGCCGAATGTGCTATTCCACTATTCTTTCACCGTAAACTTTTTACCTTGTTGAACGTAGATGTGTCCCTTCTCAACGTGGTAAATCCTACGGCCCATAATGTCGAATATTGGGGCATTCACTTTTACCTCGTCGGCAGTTATGTTGCTGTTGCCGGTTTGTTCGCATTCGCAGTCTTCAACCTCCACTTCCATAATGAAGCACGCTTGTGCCTCGGTGAAGGTAAAGGTGAACGCGTCGCAAACGTTTTCGCCGAAGTCGTACGAAACTTTGGCTGGCGACGCTGCGCTGTTGCTGTTCAAGGCCAGTGTTGTGCTCTTGCCGTTAATTTCGTTAAGCTTGGCGGTTGCCTCGGTGTCGTTTGAGTATCCAATGAAGGTGACGTTCACAACTCTTACGCCTTTTGGCAGGTAGAAGGTGCTTTGTGCGCCTTTCGAATTCTTGAAGGTAGAGTAGGTGGCACCATTGTAGTTGATGTCGTTTCCGTAAAGGATGTTTTTGTCGTTACGGCTACTAATTGCCCATGCAAAGTCGGTTTGTCCGTTTGCGGTGCAGGTCCACTTGTTATTGTATTCGTTGCCGTTGGTCGAACTGGTTGTGCCGTTGCCGTAGTAAAGGACTACTGTTTTGCGTCCGTCGTCAACAGGTTCTGCTTTCACGCCGTTCGATGCTGCTCCAAGTCCACCCATGGCATTGGCTGCCCTAACGGTGAAGACGTCTGTTGCACTGGTGTTGCTTGGCAGCTTGTATTTGTTGTCGGTAATGTTTGCCAAGTACACGTTGTTCTTGAAGATGAAGTAGCAAAGTGCAGAATCGTTATCCATCCAGCTAATGGTGTTGCCTTCAACTTTCACCTTTGGTGCCGAAACCTGTTTGCAGAGGTTGTCGGGTGCCCAGTTGTCGCTGCCGGCAAGAACATTGCCAACGGTATATTTCGCAGCATCGTTTGCCGAAAGCACAGGGTTAAGGTAGGCGGTAGCGCCATCTTTCGTGTAGGCGGTGCGTCGGTTGCTTAAGTTAACGGGGTTGCCGTTGGCATCTACGCTGTTGTATTCGGCAAACTGGGCCGGATTTACGTTCATAGGGTCGCCCCAACCAGCCGACTGTGGCAGAATGTTCATCTTGGTGTTGATGTAGACGCATTTAGGGGAGCCTTGCCATGAGCGGCCTAGGCGGTACTGGTTGTTGTTTATCTTGTCGCCATCAATCACGCAGTCGCGGAACACGTATCCCCATGTACCTTCCTTGGTGGCTGGGGCTGTAATTACGTTGCTGCTGGTACGGTATTCCAAGAAGATGCGGCTCTTGTTGAAGAAGACGTCGCCATATCCGCAAATAAAGTCTACTGTACCGTGTATGTCGCAACCCTCCCAGTACGAACGGTCGGTGCGGCTATAGTAGGTGTCTTGTCCGCTGAGCAGTCTCACGTTCTTGTAGATGTTCTTCTTGCCATCGTCGCGAATTACGACAAAACGTCCGGCAAATGCACCGGCTTGCATTTCGCCTTTGTTCTGCAGGGTGAGGTCTTGCAGGTAGAGGTCGCGCGCTGCGGTGGTAAAGTAGAGGGTGGCAGTGGTGCCGATGGCTTCTTCGGTCGACTTGTTGTAGATGCTGACGCCATCCATACTTTGGCCGATTAACGAAACGGTTGCGGCTTTCCAGGTGGTCATCTGGTTGCCATCGCCAGTTAGTGCTCCAATATTATAGTTGCCGTTTGGTACGAAGATGTAGAAACGTTGGTTGCGGCTGGCTTCTGCGGCTGCCTTTGCTGCCTTAAAGTCGCCGTCGACACCCACCACAAAGTCGAACTTGCGTTTCTCGATGCTGTAGCCCGATGCCTTGACGGTGATCACTATGTCGTAAGTTGCCTCGTTAATGCCACCAACGGTCTTAACGGTTGCCAGGTATTCGCCGGCAGCATCGTAGGCTCCACCTTCAAAGGTAATGGTCTTGCTGCTGTTGTCTATCTTATAGGTAAATCCGTCGGGAAGGTCGCCTTCCACACTAACGGTGTTGGCATTTTCCCAATTAAAGTAGAACGCGCCAAGTGCCTCGCCCTTGTTTACGGTTTGACGGGTGCTGCCGGTGCCGTGTTTAATGAGCTTGGCCGAATCTTGAACGGCGGTTTGGGCATCGCAGGTGTAGTCGCTGGTTGTTAAGGCGTTGCTTAAGCCTTCTACCATAATTTCGCACACTAGCGAGTTCATGTAAACTTCCAGGTTGGTGTAGCCGCTACCGTCGTTGGCAATAGCCTTGCCGTCGGCAGCGTTGTTTGGGTTAAGTCCGTGTGCATTTTCCCAACTGTCGGGCATACCGTCACCATCGCTGTCGGTAGGTTTTGTTCCACTCTTGTAGGTTGGCCATCCGCCAACGTCGCTGGTCTTGTCAATAATGCCCAGTCCGCCAAGCACCGAACCTTTGTAGGTGTAGGTGCCGTTCTTGGCTTCGTTGGCAATGCGTGCATCCACGGCGTCGCGGCTTTTCGATGCGCCTGCAAGTGCAAGAACCTTGTTGAAGGCGTTTGCTGCGGTGTGTGTGGTAACAGCCGTTACCTTATATTCGTAGTTCGACGTAATGCCTTGCTTTGTCATGCCACCGTTGTTGCCGGTGTTTAGGTCAATACCGTTCCAGTCCCAGTTTTCGCCCTTGCCTTCCATGTAGTTGCCTTTCAGGTAGAAGTGGCCATAAACGCCCTTTGGCTGCGAGTTGCTGCCATCGTCGGCATAGACTTCGAAGATGCGGTATTTTATGTTGTTGCCGGTTGCAGGTCCGCTCTTGTAGTAGTTGTTAACGAAGTTGTAGCTACCACCTTCGCCGGCATAGCCACTGTTGGTGCTGCCCCAGTTGTAGAAGACGTTGTTGCGCAAGTCAACCAACTCAAGGTCGGGCTGATTGGTATATCGGCTACCGCAAAGGCGTGGGTTGCGGCTGTCGTGGTGGGCTAGCAGGTTGTGGTGGAACGATGCGCCTTGTCCGCCCCAAATGCCGCCATAGCCGTGGTATCCCTTGGGGTGAAGCGAACCGCGCAAGCTCTCGGCTATTAGGCACCATTGCATGGTGAAGTTCTGGTTGCCGTAGAACGATGCACACTCGTCGGTACACCAGCTCATTGAGCAGTGGTCGAGGATGATGTTGCTGCGGTTGCGGCCCCAAATGGCATCGCGGTCTTGGTAGGGACTGCCATCGGCATTGTACCCGTCGGGCTTGTCGGTGCCAAGTCGGAAACGGATGAAGCGGATGACCACCTCGTTGGCGCCAACGTAGACGTTGTAGTCCTTTATGCAGATGCCGTCGCCCGGTGCTGTCTGTCCGGCAATGGTTATGCTGTCGTTCTTAATGTTCAGAACTGAATTCAGTTCAATAATGCCACTCACGTCGAAGACCACGGTGCGTGCGCCCTTCTGGTTAACGGCGTAGCGGAGTGAACCTTCTTTCCCGTCGTCCGAAAGGTTGGTAACGTGGTAAACCTTGCCACCGCGTCCGCCTTTGGTGTACATGCCAAAACCTTCGGCTCCCGGAAAGGCTGGGGTGGCTGCCATGGCACACTGTGTGCCCAGTGCAAGGGCTATGCCTGCCAATGTGTTTCTCATATATTTATGTAGTAGTTCCATTTTGTAGTAGTATTAGAAAGTCCTTATTGGTGATAGTTCTATCTGTTGATATATGCAAATATATAAGTTTTAGAATAGTAGAATATGGATTATTTTTGCATTTATAGGTAATTTTCGTCTCATTACGCGTAAAATATCCGTAACTTTCCAACCGAAATATTATTTTGGTATCGATGGAAACGGTTGAAAAGATAAAACAGCGCATGATGGCTTTCTATGGCGAGAACCCGCCAGTTGACGAGCAGGTTAGGCATACGCTAGACGTTACCGACTATACGGTGCGTTTGGCTAAACTGATGGGTTTGGATCAACGCCAAACCGACTTGCTTACCATTGCTGCCCTTCTTCACGACGTGGGTTGCCCCAAGGCACGCGAGCTCTATGGCAAAGCCTTGCCGCCTTACCAAGAGAAATTTGGTCGTGAAATTGCGGAAGCGTGGCTTACCGACTATGCCGAACTCTCGGCCGACGAGCGTACTTGGTTGGCCAATGTTGTTGGCTACCACCACCATCCGCGTCAGGCAACCGAAATGGGCTTCCGCCCCTTGTTCGAGGCCGACACTATCGTAAATATGTACGAAGGGTACTATAAGCAAGGTCAGGAACAACACGTTTACGATACCCTTCTAGAGACCGATGAGGGTAAGTCTCTTTTTGCAGAAATGTTTTTAAAAAAGTAATAAGTAATGATTAAGCGTTTAATTTCTTGCACTCTATTGTTGTTGGCAAGTGTGGTGTCTGCCTTTGCCCAATCGTTCTGCGACACCACTTGGTACACTGGCGAGGGTACCCAGTATGGTGGGGTGGCGGGTAGCAATGGCGGTAATTGTGGCATTTGGGTCGATGAAGACGACATCTACACCTGTGCCCTCAACCATTCGCAATACGATAGCAGCATGGCGTGTGGTGCGTGCATACATGCCTATGGCCCATTGGGCGACATCACCATCAAGGTGGTCGACCGTTGCCCTGAATGCAAACCGGGCGATATTGATTTCTCAACTGGCTCGTTTGTGAAAGTAGCTACGCTCGAGGCCGGACGTGTGCCCATCAGGTGGCAGTTCGTACCTTGTCCGTTAGCCGAACAGAAGAACATACAGGTCTTCTACGATGCCGGCACCAGTCCTTACTATTTCAAGGCCATGTTCAGCAACTTGTATGTGGCCCTCAAAACCGTGGAATTTCTTGATGACGATGGCAGTTGGGTGAACATTCACCGCGAGATGTATAACTATTTTGTGCATCCGGGTGGACTGGGTGGCGACAAGACAAAGGTGGGTCCTTATACCTTTCGCCTAACCTCGTGGACGGGTGAACAGATTGTTGCCGAAAACATTGAGGCTGTTCCCGACCAGGGTTTCGACTTGGGCGTACAGTTCACAACTCCTTATTGCGCCGATGCTACCAATGCCCTCTCTATAAATGCCGATGAAGAGTCGGCTGAAATCTATAGGGTTGAAGTTATGGATGTGTTTGGCCGTTTGTTGGCTACGCAGAAGGAATGGAACCCACAAACCCTTTCTGCCTTAAAGCCACAGGTGCTCCTAGTGCGCCAATACACCAACAAGGGCGTTTATACGCATAAGTGGATTGCACGTTGATAGCAAGTTGAGCGTAGGGGGCACTGAAATGTTTTTGTCGTCTCTTCTTTAAATCGTAACTTTGCACGCATATAAATTCGTTGACAAATGTTTATTAAGGTTATCATCGTCTTGTTCTGTGTGCTGACGCCACTGTTGATTACAGAACTTGCCCGCCGTGTGCCCCTATTGGCAAAGATAGGTACCATTACGGTGGCATATATCGTAGGGTGTATTGTTGGCTTGTCTGGCATATTCCCTTCAACCGACGAGTGTAAGGCTTTGTTGACGAATATTGCATCGGGGGCGGTCCCTGTTGCCATACCGCTCATGTTGTTTTCTTCAAACGTGCGTTCGTGGCGCCATTTGGCTCCCAATTTTGTAAAGTCGTTGTTCATGGGGCTTTTGGCATGTGCGGTTGTGGCTGTCATGGGTTTCTACCTCTTCGGTCAGTCCAACCCTCATAAGTATGCCGGCATTTCGGCCATGTTTGTTGGCCTCTATACCGGGGGAACTGCTAACATGGCAACCATTAAGGAAGTGGCAGGTGTTGACCAAGCCACATTTCTAATGGCACAGATTTATCAAATTCTGGTGGGTGCGGTCTATCTGGTGCTCATCATCGTCTTCGGTAAGTACATAGCGCGCTTCTTCCTCCCTGCTTTCCAACCAGGCATAGCCGCAAATGCCGAAAGTCAGCCCGACGTGGTTAGCCAAGAAGTTAAAAAGGACAATTCACCCCGTTTTTCAAAGAAGAATGCAGTAGCCTTGGCCATTGCATTCGGGTTGACCATCGTTATTTTGGCGGCTGGTTATGGGGTTACGCTTTTCTTCTCAAAGGAGGCGTTTATGGCTGTTTTCATGCTCACCATTTCGTTATTGGCCATCTTGTCGTCGCTGCACGACAAGGTCAACAGCTTGCCCCATACTTTCAGCGCAGGCATCTATTTCATCTTGGTGTTCAGTTTGGCTGTATCGGCACAAGTGGGTGGAGATATGTTTAAGAATCTCGACTTGCACTATTTCCTTTTCGTGTTGTTTGTAACCGTTGGCCCGTTGCTTGTGCACATTCTGTTCAATGCGCTGTTGAGGGTAGATGCCGACACCACACTTGTCAGTTCCATCGCCTTGGTTACTAGTCCGGCATTCGTACCCGTTATGGCTGGCGTACTAAAGAACCGCGAGGTTGTTGGCCCAGGCATTACCGTTGGCCTTATTGGCTATGCGGTGGGTACCTACTTGGGTTATGGCGTTTATAGTTTGTTGTTGGCACTATGCTAAAGCTGAAGAACCATGTCATCTACACGCTGTTAAGCCTCATTGCCATTGTTGGCGGGCCTGTCCATTCGTTTGCTCAATCTGTTGTATGTGAAGACGTAAAGTCCGATTCTCTGCTTGTCCTAACTCCATCGTGTCCTTGCCACGCCTTCACTTGGCGACAGGCGGTTGCACCTGCGGCTTTGCTAGCGGGGGCTTGCGTTGTGCGTCATTTCGATACCGACGTCCGCCAGTTTCGCGAAGACCATGTTTTCAATTACAGTAACCGTGCCGACGATGTGCTGCAAGTTACCCCAGGCGTCTTCATGCTTGGCTTGCGTGCCTTTGGCGTAAGGGGCAAAAGCGAAACCTGGGGGCAGTTGCTCTCTGCAACGGCATTCTCGGCATTAATAACGGCTGGTGTGACCGAAGGCTTGAAGAATACCTATGGCCGTACGCGACCGTTTGAAATTTGGTACCACAATTCCTTTCCTTCTGGGCATACGTTTTCGGCGTTCACCTCGGCTACACTTTTGCACCGCGAGTATGGCGAGAACTGTGTTTGGTACAGCATTGGTGGTTACACCATGGCAAGCGCAATTGGCGTGAGCCGCATATTGAACCGCAAGCACTGGGCTAGCGACGTGTTGGGCGGTGCTGCGCTTGGACTCGTTTCCGGAAACTTGGGGTACGGCATTGCCGAGTGCCTTTTTGGCAACCCAAGGTCGGGTAAACCCTCTTATTATGGCAAGAAACCGAGTTTCCTTGGCTTAAGTGCGTCTGTTTCGCCCTGGAGTACCGATATTAAGACGTTGAAATATGTGCGTGGTGAGCATACCAGTGACAAGGATTTCCTAGGTTTCGACCATCGTATAGGCATTGGTTACAGCATTAAAGGAGCTTATTTCCCTTTCAAGTATTTGGGTTTTGGTGGCGAAACCACCATGCTCTACAATTATTTTAACCTCGACGAAGAACGGTTTTTCTGTGAAGAGAATGAAAAATCGGCCGGATTCTTAAAATTTCATTGTCCATTTAAGGCAACAACGTACATGTTTATGCCCGGAATTTATTTTTCGGTGCCTTTGAGTAGTAGATTTTTGCTAGGCGGAAATATCCTATATGGTTTGGGCGAAACGCTGTCGTTTAACGTAGATGTTGACGTAAAAAGGGCTAATGGTGACCGAAAATTATGGAATTATATTTTCGACGAGTACACCTACGGAAACGCATTTAAAGCCGGTTTTGATTGTCGCTGCCTGGTTTCTAATTATTTAGAACTTGTTGCAGGTGTAAACTACCGAAACGCCACCTCTGGCTACCAATTTGCAGGCTATGACAAAAGTACGCCGAATGTGTCAAATATTTCTTTCGAATTTGGAGCGTCAATTCCACTTTTCTAACGGGTGACATTTTCTTTTCCTTGTGACAAAATAAGCAATAAAATTTAACGCAAGTTGCATAAAAATAAGTGTTTACGATTTTTGTCGCTGTTTTGTCACAAACTTAAGTATTTCTTGGCACTATGCATTAAAAAATAATTTCCACTTTTGCATTCGTAAAGTGTTCAACAACATTGTTATAATATTACCCAAAAAAAATACCCAAAAGATCTACATGTTTTTTTGCTTGCGGTTCAGATCCCTTCTGAACCGCTTTTGTTATTTATATGTAGATGAAAGTTTCGTTAAAACACAAAAAAAACGTAATTTTGTAACATATTGCCCTTTTAGGGACTTGACTTAAAGAAACAAAAAGAATTCTTTAAATAATAAATGAAACGTTTTAAACAGTTAAACAACATCGTTGGTTGGGTAGTTTGCGCAATTGCTTGCGCAGTGTACCTTTTGACGATTGAGCCGACTGCCAGCTTCTGGGATTGCGGCGAGTTCATTGCAACATCTTACAAAATGGAAATTGGTCACCCACCTGGTGCGCCTTTCTTTATGATGTTGGGTCGTATTTGTTCTTTGTTTGCTGCTACTCCTTCGCAGGTTGCAGCAATGGTAAATGCGTTCTCTGCTATTTGTAGTGGCTTTACCATCTTGTTCCTATTCTGGACCATTACCCATTTGGCTCGCAGAATGGAAGTTCCAAACGAAGTGTTCAAGTCAAATGGCGAAGTGCCTTTGGCTACTACCATCGGCATTCTTGGCGCTGGTGTGGTTGGCGCTTTGGCTTATACTTTCTCCGACACCTTCTGGTTCTCGGCTGTAGAAGGCGAAGTTTATGCTTCTTCCTCTTTGTTTACAGCTGTTGTTTACTGGTGTATGTTGAAGTGGGAAGACTGTGCCGACGAGCCTTATGCAAACCGTTGGTTGGTACTCATTGCTTACCTAATGGGTCTTTCTATTGGTGTGCACTTGCTTAACTTGCTTTCTATTCCTGTGCTTGTGTTGGTTTACTACTACCGCAAGAGCAAGGAAGTCACCACAAAGGGTACCATTGTTGCATTGGCAGTTTCTTGCGTAGTGCTTGTGTGCATCCTTTACGGTCTCATCCCTGGTTTCGCACAGGTTGCCGGTTGGTTCGAACTCTTGTTCGTAAACGGTTTCCACTGCCCTTACAACACAGGTGTCATCATCTATGCAATTGCTTTGTTGGGTGCTTTGGTTTGGGGCATTAAGCTTACCTCAAACAACAACACGCTTTCAACAAAGGCAACTAAGGGCTCAATTAGCCACCTCAAGGTTACTGAAATCTTCATTGCATCCATCATTTTGTTGGGTATTCCGTTCTTCGGTTCTGGCAAGGGTAGCCACATTGCGTTAGCTATTTTAATTATTGTTGCGCTTGGTTACGGCCTTTACAACTATGGCGACAAGGTGCAGATGCCAGTTCTCAATACCATTCTCATTTGCTGCGCAATGGTGTTGTTGGGCTATTCAACCTATGCTCCGTTGGTTATCCGTTCGGCGGCTAACCCTACTATGGACGAAAACTCGCCAGACGATGTGTTCTCTTTGAAGAGCTACTTGAACCGTGAACAGTATGGCGATCGCCCTCTTATTTTTGGCGAATCGTATGCTGCCGACTACCACCGCGTAAACAATGGTAACGGACAGTGGACGGTTGATGTTGAGGAAGGCGAAGCCCTTTATGCCAAGGCTATTAAGGCTAACGATTCTGAACGCGACCAGTACATCCACTACGACAACAAGAAGGACTACAAGTATTGTAGCGAATTCAACATGTTGTTCCCTCGTATGTATAGCCGTCAGGGTTCTCACATCAATGCCTATAAGGAATGGGGTGCTATTGGCGAAGGTAAGACTATTACTTACCAGAACATGGGACAGATGCACACCGCTAATGTGCCTACCCAGTTCAACAACATCCTCTTCTTCCTCAAGTATCAGGTTGGTTTCATGTACTGGCGTTACTTCATGTGGAACTTTGTTGGCCGACAGAACGACATTCAAGGCCATGGCGAGGTTCAGCATGGTAACTGGTGCAGTGGTATTGGTTTCATTGATAGCATGCTTAACGGTGCCGACACTTCGTTGGTGCCAGACCAGTTGAAGAACAACAAGGGACACAACTGTTACTACTTCTTGCCGCTTATTCTTGGTCTTTTGGGTATCCTTTACCAATTCGATGCGAAGAAGGATGAAAAGGGCGAAGAACGAAAGGAAGGCATGCAGTCTTTTTGGCAGGTGTGCATCCTCTTCTTCCTTACCGGTTTGGCTATCGTTATCTACTTGAACCAGACGCCTTACCAGCCGCGTGAACGTGACTATGCTTATGCCGGTTCATTCTATGCGTTTGCCATCTGGATTGGCTTGGGCGTTCTCTTTGTTTATGGTTTGATTAAGAAGTTCCTCGATCCAAAGATTGCTGCTACCTTGGCTGCTGTTGCTTGCCTTGGCGTGCCTGCTCTTATGGCTCAACAGAACTGGGACGACCACGATCGTTCTAACCGCTATACTTGCCGCGACTTTGGTGGCGACTACTTGCGTTCGTTGGCGCCAAATGCCATCATCTTCACCAATGGCGATAACGATACCTTCCCTCTCTGGTACAACCAGGAAGTTGAAGGCGACTGCAAGGACGATTCGTTGAAGGCACAGTACCAGAACAAGCGTGTGGCTAACTTGAGCTACTTGCAGATGGCTTGGTACGTTTCGCAGATGACTCGCGATGCTTACGAATCAAAGGGTGTTGACTTGTCGCTCGAAGAAGCCGACTACTCAATGGGCAAACTCGATGTTGCTTATGTAGTTGATGCTATGAAGGGACAGTCGCTCAACGTGGTCGATGCCATTAAGCTTTTGAAGGACCCTGTTCTTCAAAACAACGTTAAGAAGCGTGTTGGTATGGATGCTGAAGACGCTAGCATCATTCCTTGCACTCACTTGTATTTGGAAGTAGACTCTGCCGAGGCTGTTAACAATGCCGGTGCTGCTCCTGAAAAGATTCACACTGAACTTAACAACTTCCGTTACGAACTTCAGAAGAACATTTTGAACAATGCTTCTCTGAACCCTGAACAGAAGCGTGCCGAGTTGGCAAAGTTGTTAACCCTTAAGACCTACCGCATCAACATCGACCTTTCTAGCAAGCGTTACCTTGGCAAGCACGAGATTTTCATTCTCGACTTGTTGGCTAACAACCACTGGAAGCGTCCGGTTTACTACGCCGTAACTGTTGGTGGCGACAGCAAGTTGGGCTTGCAGCCTTACTTCCGTCTCGAAGGTATGGCTTACCGTGTAATGCCTTACCACTGTGGCAGCCGTTGCGAAACCAACATCATGTACGACAACTTGATGCGCAAGTTCGAATTTGGTAATGCTTCCGATCCGAACGTTTACCTCGAAGAGAATAACCTTCGCATGTGCTCTACATTCCGTAACATGTATGTTATGTTGGCTGGCGACCTCTATGAAGAGGGTAAGAAGGACAGCTGCTTGAAGGTTCTCGACTACGTGATGGAAAAGTTACCTAGCACTACTGTTCCTATGGGCGAATACGACCTGGGTATTGTCGACATCTACTACCGCTTGGGTAAGACTGAAATTGCCGACAAGTATGCTGCCGAAATGGTGAAGACTGCTAGCCAATACGTAACTTGGTTCTCTGCTATGAACCAGGGCAGAAGACGTTCTACCAGCTACGAGTTCTCTAAACAGCGCCGCTTGTTGGCTACACTTGGTGGCTTGTTGCAGAACTACAACCGTAAGGAAATGGTTGCCGATTGCGAATTGGCGCTTAACCAGTCTGCTGTCGCATTCCAGGAAATCAGCGCTGCTGCACCTTCCGACGGGGTTAGTTACGACGATGAGGAAGATTAATCCTTGCGTATGCTTTCGTTTATAGAACATCCTCCACGTTTCTTCCGAAAGTTCTTCCCTTATGGGTTCTGGTACTGCCCGCAGTCAACGAAGACGGTTTACCTCACGTTCGACGACGGTCCCATTCCAGAAGTTACCCCTTGGGTGCTCGATGTGCTGAAACAGTACGACATTAAGGCCACCTTTTTCATGGTGGGCGACAATGTACGCAAGCACCCCGAGGTCTTCAAAATGGTGAAAGATGCAGGGCACTGTGTCGGCAACCACACATTCAACCATGTGCAGGGGTTCAAGAGGAGGACTGCCGACTATGTGCAGAATGTGGAACTGGCGGACAGTTACATCCACTCGAAGTTGTTTCGTCCACCGCACGGACAGTTCTTCCCGCGTTTGTGGAAGGCGCTCTCGCCCAAATACAAGGTTGTTTTTTGGGATGTGGTGACGCGCGACTACAACCACAAACTATCGGGCGAATATGTGCTGAATGTGGTTAAACGCTTTACCCGAAACGGTTCGGTTATTGTTTTCCACGATTCGCTTAAGAGTGAGGAACGGTTAAGGTATGCCTTGCCTAAAGCTATTGAGTGGCTTAAGGAACAAGGGTACAAGTTCGACGTTATTGACTGACGTAAACGAAATTTTCATAAGAATAGGGGTCCCTTCAATCCAAATATAGGGTTGAAGGGACTCTTTTTTTCTTGACCTTATAAAGTCTTTTAGTATATTTGTATATAGAAGCATGGGTGTGTTCCCATGCCTTTTGAATATATCAATTCTTTGTCTTTATGGATATACCACCACTCATATACGACCTTGCACTAATCCTCATTTCCGCCAGCATAACAACCGTTCTGTTCAAGTGGTTGAAGCAGCCTGTCATCTTGGGTTACATTGTAGCAGGTTTAGTTATTAGCAAGCAATTTGAATTGACACCTAACGTGGGCGCTACCGAAGATATTGGTACGTGGAGCGAGTTGGGTGTTACCTTCCTTATGTTCGGTTTGGGCTTGGAGTTCAGCTTCAAGAAGTTGCTAGGTGTGGGGCGCAATGCCCTCATAGCGGCGGCTGTCATCATTCCGGGCATGATCATCTTTGGCACGTTGGTGGGCCTTGTGCTCGGTTGGACGTTGACCAATAGCCTGCTGTTGGGTGGCATGATCAGTATGTCGAGTACGGCCATCATTATGAAGGCGTTCGACGACATGGGCCTACGCACGCAGAAGTTTACACAGTTGGTGCTGGGTGTCCTCATCTTCGAAGACCTCATTGCCATCTTGCTCATGGTTATTATTTCCACAACGGCAGTCAGCAAGTCGTTCGAAGGTGGTCAGCTGCTCTTTGCGTTGGCCAAGTTGGCCTTCTTCATGGTGCTTTGGGTGTTGAGCGGCATCTTCATCTTGCCATCGTTGCTCAAAAGGCTTAAGGACAGGGGATTCCTTAACGACGAGTCGCTTTTGCTGTTGGCCTTGGGCCTTTGCTTCATGATGGTTATTGTGGCTTCTTATGTCGGTTTCTCTTCCGAATTGGGAGCATTCGTCATGGGCTCTATCTTTGCCGAAACGGTCGAGGCTGAACGCATAGAAAAGGTGGTGAAGCCGCTTAAAGACTTGTTTGGCGCCATCTTCTTCGTGTCGGTGGGTATGATGATCGATTTGAGTGTGTTGGGTAACTATACCTTGCAGATTATCGTCATATCGCTGGCGGTGGTTATGGGACAGATTTTCTTTGCGTCGTGTGGCTTGCTCTTGTCTGGCCAGACATTGAAGACGGCAATTCAGTCGGGTTTCTGTTTGACGCAGGTGGGCGAGTTTGCCTTCATTATCGCCTCGTTGGGTACTAGCTTGGGATTGCTCGACAAGTATATCTATCCCGTAATTGTGGCGGTGTCGGTCATCACCATTTTTGCAACACCGTTTTTCATGAAGTCGGCTTTGCCGTTCTACGATTTCTTGGATAAGAAACTTACGCCCAAGCAGAAAATGTTCCTCGAACGTTCTAGCCTCAATGCCGGTGTCAGTGTGCACAACGAGAACATGTGGCAGAGCCTGTTGTCGGCCATCTTCCGCATTGTAGGGGTCTATTCAGTGGTTATTGTCTTCATTCTGCTCATCTACAGCAAGTATCTTTTGCCGATGGTCAGCCAGTACGGTTTCTTTGCAAAGACGGTCTTGGCAGTGGCTACCATCTTGGTGCTTTCGCCGTTCCTTCGTGCCATTATTGCCAAGAAGAACCACTCTAGGGAGTACAAATACTTGTGGGCAAGCAACAAGACCAATGTGGCGCCTTTAATGGCACTTTCGCTTGTCCGTTTCCTTTTGGCCATATTCTTTGTGGTGTTCTTGCTCATTAAGACCTACAATTCAACAACCGGATTGTTGTTCGCCATTGCCACCATTTCGGTGTTCGCCATGTTCTCGTCCCGTTTCCTGAAGATGTATTCCATCAGGTTGGAACGCCGCTTCTTCTCGAACCTGAACCAACGCGAATACGAGTCGGCACAGCAAGTTAAGGCGGGACAGATTTTCCGCAACGCACGCCTTTCAAGTCGCCTGCAGGCCTACGACTTGCACCTCGCTAATTTCGAGGTGTTGGCCGATAGCCCATTGTGTGGACAGACGCTAATTCAAAGCGATTTCCGTCGAAAGTTTGGTGCACATGTGGTTTCCATCATTCGTGGTACGCGTCGCATTAACATTCCGGGCGGAAAAGAAGTGTTGTACCCTTACGACAAGATCCTCATTCTAGGTACCGATACGCAGTTGGCTGCCATTGAACCGATGTTTACGGCTGTTGAGAACACGGGAGAAAAGGTTGACCAGGAAGTCAGCCTCGAACAGTTGGAAATTTCAAAAGATAATCCGTTGGTGGGCAAGACCATTCGCGAAAGTGGCATCCGCGACAATAACAAGTGTCTGGTGGTGGGTATTGAACGTGAGTCAGAATCTATGATGAATCCGGACGTTCAAACCGAATTTAAGGCTGGCGACGTCATCTGGATTGTTGGTGAACGCGAACGCATCCACCAACTTATGAATACCGACACCGTTTCAATTATGGAGTCGAACTAACGAAACCGTGCCACAAACTAGTTGAAAAGACACTAATGATATAAATATTAATATAAAATGTCTAAGCTAAATATAGATCAAAAGTCTATTAAAGACTTATTCAGTGATAAAAAATCAGATTTTTTAATTCCTGATTACCAAAGACCATACGCATGGGATGACAAAGAATGTTTAACCTTATGGGAAGACATTTTTTCTTTTGCGTTTCCTGAAGATGATTGTACGAAATTCAATAGTGATAATGATGAATATTTTTTAGGGCCTATTGTCACTTTTAAAAATAGCGATAATAAATTAGAGATTATTGATGGTCAACAGCGTCTCACTACTTTGATGTTATTACTACGTGCTTTCCACTCAAAGTTCGGTAATATGAAAGATGAACAGTCGAAGAAGACAAGAGAGCTTATTGAAAAATGTATATGGAAGACGGATGAGTTTGGAAATCCCAATATGAATGCGTTAAAAATTGATTCTGAGGTAGCAAGTGACGAAGATAAGACGGAGTTTCTTGATATTCTTAGAACAGGTATCGTTTCCGATTCCATGAAAAGCAATTATGCGCAGAATTTTCGTTTTTTCGTGAAAAAAATTGATGAGTTCCTACATGAATTCCCTAGTTATTTTGCTTTTCTTCCAATTAGGACACTTAATAATTGTATATTATTACCAATTGAGGCAGAGTCGCAAGATACAGCATTAAGAATATTCTCAACACTTAACGATAGAGGTAAGCCACTATCAGATGCTGACATTTTCAAAGCACAATTCTATAAATACTATTCAGCAAAAGGTCAAAAGGATAATTTTATCGGAAAGTGGAAGACTCTGGAGGTTTTGTGTGAAAAGATCTTTAAACCTATATATGGTACACCAATGGATGAGCTGTTTACTCGATATATGTATTATGAGCGAGCAAAACAGGGTATTAAATCATCAACAACAGAGGCTCTAAGAAAGTTTTACGAGAAGAATGGTTATATTTTATTGAAAAACGACAATGTCTTTGATAATCTAATTAACCTTGCAGAATTTTGGAAGGATGTAGATTTGCAAAATCCAGAACGCTTTTCAGATGAAGTTCTGCGGAGATTGTATGTCCTTAATTATGCACCGAATGGAATGTGGACATATATAGTGACAGTTTATTATATGTCATATAAAGATGATCAGGGAAGTATCGATCAAATTGCATTTGAGTCTTTCTTGAATAAGATTACTGCATTCATTTGGGCTTATGCAGTATCAAATCCTGGTGTTAATGCTTTGAGAACACCGCTATTTGCAGAAATGATAAACATAGTCAATCAGTTGCCACTTAGTTTTGCTGACTATAAATTTGAGGAGAAACGAATTGAGGATACTTTTAACTTATACACTTTCTCGAATAGTAGAGCAATTACTAAGTCAATGATTACATGGTGGGCTTATAATAATAAAAAGCAGAATCTTCTTAGTTTGGAAACAGTAATGGAGATTGAACATATTTTTCCAAGGAATAGGCAAGAAAACGAGAAGACGCTAAAAAACGTAAAGAACTTGGAGAAACTTGGTAACAAGGCCATTTTAGAAAAGCACGTCAATATAAGAGCTTCTGACTATAAGTTTGCTGACAAGAAAAAGTATTATAAGGGATTTACAACTGAAAAAGGTAAAAAGAAGGAAGGAACAAAAGTTTTTGAACTTTTGGAGTTAGCAGATAAGTCCAATGACTTTGTAGAATCTAATATTGAAAGTAGAAATCAATCGATAATCAAGGGCTTTATAGGTTATTTAAGGGAAAATGATTTGTTGAATTGATAGCTTTGCTTTATTTTCTTGTAATTCGTGTAAATACAAACGCTATCATAATGCAAATGATTTGAGAAGGCGGACGATACAAAATTCATTCCTAGATTGAAGGGAAGGAAAAGGGGAGTAGTTATGACAGAAAAAGAACTTCAAGAGATATTATTAATTGACGAGAGTTACCGAATAGAACGAACGGTATCTACTGGAAATATGGATAAGTTTCAGGAGGCAATCTGTGCCTTTGCCAATGACCTCCCAGGAAAACGTCAGAAGGGGTATTTGCTTATTGGAGTGTACGATGACGGGAAAGTCAGTGGACTGAAGGTTGATGATGCCTTGATGAAAAAGATTAGTGGTATTCGTTCAGATGGCAACATCCTTCCTTTGCCAGTCATGAATACAGAGAAGGTTTCAACTCCTGATGGGGATGTACTTGTGGTGGAAGTCACACCATCATTCGATACACCTGTACGTTATAGAGGAAGAACTTTTATAAGAATAGGCCCTCGAAGAGATATTGCAAGTTTAGAAGAAGAACGAATCCTTTTGGAGCGTTGTGGAGCTGCTTTGCCGACATTTGATACTCGACCTTGTAGAGAGTCAAGATTAGAAGATATTGATGTTGATTATATCGAAAAGGTGTACTTCCCATTGGCTGTTGATGCTGAAACTCTGAATAATGATACTCGTAATTTGAAAGAAAAATTAGCATCGTTACGTCTTTATAATATGCAATGGGATTGTCCAACTTATGCTGCTATCATTATGTTTGGTCGTAATCCAAAATTCTTCATGCCAGGTGCATATATACAATTTGTACATTTTAATGGTGAGGATAACGGAGGGAGAATACTTAATGAAAGAATGTTTGAAGGACCTCTTTATAAGTTGCTTCCAAGGTTAGAGAATTTTATTGATGATGCAATTGTAACAAGTCGTCCAGTGTCAATTAGCACATTGAGAGAAAAAGACGTGAAGAATTACCCTAGCAAAGCTCTTCGTGAATTATTGATGAATGCAATAATGCATCGTGACTATCAGTCAAATACTCCTACTCGTGTATATCAATACGATGATCGAATTGAGATAATGAATCCCGGTGGTTTGTACGGAAATGCTCGGCCGGAAAATTTCCCGAATGTTAATGACTATCGAAACAACACGCTTGCTGGCATAATGAAAACATTTAATTATGTTAACATGTTTAATCATGGCATACAAGAAGTACAGTTGTTGTTAGCAGAGAATGGCAATTCTCCTGCTGAGTTCGATATCAATATGCTTACTGTGTTTCTTGTTAAAATTATGGATGCTAATGTTATTGAAGCTGATTTGGTTCGCCAGCAAATATTCAAAAAACTTGATGCAAACATCATGCAACCAATCATGCAACCAATCATGCAACCAGAACTTGAAGATGTACCAGAAAAAGTTAAGTTGCTGATATCTTGCTTAGATGTGCATCGACTTAGTCGCAACGAACTACAAGAACGGCTTGAACATGTAACTAATCATGCAACTATCAGTAGACAGTATCTTTCAAAGGCTTATTTACAACCTGCAATTGAAGCTGGATTCATAACCATGTCACTTCCTGACGCTCCGAAAAGTAAGCATCAGAAATATTATCTTACAGAAAAAGGGTTGTTGGTGCTAAGGAAAAAACAGTCATAATCGTTAAATGAATATTTCATCAAAGGACACGATTATTTATTATGGCGCAAAATATTATAGGTAAAATTGTTGGTTTGTTGTTATTGACGGCGTGGACCCTTTTTTTCGGTATATGTGTATATCATAATGTTGAAGTTGTGACGACTCGCTGCTTTGGAGAGGAGTTTGATGCTAAAATTACGAATATCAAGGTGACTGGTGGGCGTTCCCCAAATATTATCTTCGATTTCGAGTATGAAGGCAAAATCTGTTGTACCCGTTACGGATATAATGGCGTGAAAGTCGGAGATGTAATTAAAATGCGTAGGAATAGCAAAGAGACTCCTTCTTTATTACGCAATTTGTCGACGAAAGTTCTGTGTTGTTTAAATGTACGCATACCTGGTATGGAATTGTTCGTCCCTTCTTCCTATTTGATCTTTATGGAGTTTATAATTATAGCTTTTCTTTTATTCTATCTCTCGATACCTTGGCTTTCTGTGATAATATATGTGACGGAAAGGTTGAATAAACAAAAAAAATCTAATGTACAATAAGAATTCGGAATCAGTACGCCCATATTTGCTAGTGTGCCTAATAGTGGCTGTTTTTGTGGGCTATGGTGCTTATTCGCAAGCAAAGGATATATACGCTTATTATAAGGGCGAAAAAATTGAAGTAAGGATAACAGATATAGAAGCGAAGCATGGGAAAACCGTTTATTTTGAATATAACGGGCAGATGTGTTCATCCTCTGGTAGTTCCGATTTCAATGATATAATGGTGGGCGATGTTGTTAAAATGCACAAATATGGAGACCTGTTCATTTACGATGGCATAAGTGGTTCTTCTATGTGGGCCGGTCTTGTGTGTACTCTTGGGATGTTCCTGGTTGTCTCGTGCTTCATTGTTGGTTTTTGCCGGGAAATAAGGCAACATAGTTAGGGAAAAATCAAGAAGATATAAATCATCCCCAACTTGGGGACAATTTTATATCTTCCCTTTGTTCCTTATATCGGAAAAGGTAACAATGTTATCGGTTTATTTCTGCTTTTTGAGAACCTTTAGCATCGCAGCTGCACCATTAAGGTAGTCGAGCATGATGGTGGCAACAGCGTCGAGGTTTTCTTCGGGGTCGTCAATAACACCTTGTGCATATTCCGATGCCTTGTCTATCATCTGTTTGTTGTATTCGCCTAAACCTAGTTTCTTAATCTCTTCAAGGAATTCGTTTTCTAATTCTAGTTTCATATCTGTTTTTATTTGTTTTCAAATGATTTAGCCCAATCGGTCGTTGTTGAACACCAATATCTGTTCTATGACTTTTTCGGGGTCGTCGTTTAGCGAGAGAATGAGGTTTTTGTATTTGCCGTTTTTCATCATCTGTTGCAACAGAGGGTAGATAGGCATTTCTTCGGTCCAGTAGGCGGTGCCCATAAATGCCATTGGACTGGCATAGCCAAAGCTGAGGTAGTGGTTCTGCACGGCGTCTTGGAAGACTTCCTGCATGGTGCCGGCACTACCTGGTGTGTAGATGATGCCCCCCTTGGCAATGGTTAAGATGCCGTCTTCGCGAATGCTGTTCTCGAAGTATTTGGCAATGTGTGTGGCAAATGGGGTAGAAGGTTCGTGACCATATAGCCAAGTTGGTATGCCAAGGCTTTTGTAGGTATTCTGCTCATATTTTTCCATCACCTCGAAAGCGGTGCTCAACCAACCTTCGTCGGCAAACGTAGGGGCTTTTTCTAAAGTCGAAATGGCATCGTCCACCTCGGTCTGGCTCCGTCCTGCAAGCCATGCGCCCAGGTGGGTGGCTTCCATGGCACCCGGTCCACCACCGCTTATCATCAAATAGCCGTCTTCGGTTAGCTTCTTGCCTATGCTTACAATCTTCTTATACATGTCGTCGGTGCGTTTCATGCCGTGGCCGCCCATAATGCCCACAATTCTTCGTTCGTCGTAGTGGGTTAGGAAGTCGTGCATGGCGTCGCTGATGGAGTGGTCGTGAAGCGAACGTGCAAGTGTTTCCTTTATGTCGGTTGCCTCTTTCCCGGTCCACATGTAGTGGCGGTAAACGCGCTGGTCGAAGCAGGTCTCGTAGCTGCTAGGCGATGTGGGCGAGAAACCGTTGTAAAGGTCGGCAGGTGTGTATAGCGAGTTGCGGAATACATTGTAAGGGACGTCTATCTGCGGAAAGACGAGGCAGTTGCGCGACTGGTATTTCTGGTAGTCAGTTGGCAGGGTACAACCCAAGAAGATGCAGTCTTCGAACTGGTACGGACGCTTAACGTCTTCTACTTGCGTAAAGTCGATGTTCTGGAATGCACAGTGGCTGAATATATGGGTATTGTTGCCAACCTCTTTCAGCTGGTCAATCGTGTCTATCTCTTTATAGTTCATGCGTGTTCTTGTCTGTTTGTTTTTTGCCCCAAGGCGTTTTGCCGTCGAGTGTGTAGCCTAGGCTCCAGAAGATGAATTGTGCCTTGCTCAAACGGATGGCACGAATGCCGCAAGTGCCGTAAAGGTGCTTGTTGAAGTAAGTTTGTACACCCACAATCTGGTAGAATCGGGCTGTCTTTTCAACGGCATGCTGCAGGTCGAAGCCGAGTTGCCCGAAGTAGGTGAAGTAAGGGGTACGCATTTCGCCCTTTGCCGACAAGCCAATCTGCATGCGGTCCCAAAGCGAGGCCAGGTGCAGGTGGTTGTAGCGTATGCCGTCGGCACCAGTTTCTGCCACTACACGGGCATTGTTGCTCTCGTCGTAAACAACGTCGAGGCTGGGACCATAGGCAAACTTGTAGCTAGGGCTGTAAAGTGGCGCGTAGCTGAGCTGGAACACACGGAAGGTGTGGTCGTAATATTCGTTAGGTAGGCCAGAACCAATGGTGTCCATATAGAGTTGGCGTTTGCTGACCGTAAGCTGAATTTCGTGCTTGATGTGTTTCTCGTGTTCGGGGCGGTATTTTAGCTCTGGGTACAGCTTGTGCAGTTCGGCAGTGTCGACGCGTTCCTTCTGCCATTCATAGTCGGGGTCGTCCCAACGGTAGGCAAGCTCAATCATTGGCGACCAAAGGTTGGCGCCTTTGTTGGGTACGTGGGTGGCACCGTTGCTGAAATGGGTAACACCGCCACCAATCTTCAGGTCGAAGTTTCTGGCAAGTTGCCACTCTAGGAATAGGTTGAAACCAACGTGCGCATTCTCGCGCGAACCTATGGTTATGTTGTCGGGAGCCTCAATGGGGTCGTAGTGGCTCCAGTTGAAGCTGTAGCCCAAGTTCCACTCATATTGCAGGTTGCAGTGGCGGCCAAGGCGTGCCAGCGAGCCGCCGTGAAAGAAGAACAGCGACATGGGGTTGCCAAAGTAGTGGCTCTCGTCGAAGTCGGCAATGTAAAAACCGGCACCCGTGTAGGGCTGGTGGTATATTTCCCTGCGCCAGTCGTTCTTGGCTAAACCCAATCCGAACTTTACTGCCATGGCCCTATAGTCGAGGTCGCGACCTTCCATTTTCAAGAAGTCGTTGGTCTTCAGCATCTGGCCTTGGTCATATTTTACCGAAATGGCTTTAGGATTGTTGCGTAGGGCTGTCCAAATGGCGGGTTGCTCGTTTGCGGTTGTGTTTGCAGTTGCCGTTGTGTCTTGCGCAGCTGCAGTCAGTTGCGCAAGTAGGCCCATTAGTACGAAGGTTACCTTTCTCATGATTCCTTCTCGTTAGTGTCTTTGTTAAGTTCTTCGTTGGTCGGAAGCTTCACGCCCATCTTTTGGGCACGTTTTTCCCATTGTTCTTTAGCCAACTGTTGCATGTCGATGTTGGCATCGGTCTCGTCGGTGATTTCCAGGCCAAGTATGGTTTCTAGCACGTCCTCTAGGGTGACAATGCCTTCCAGGCCGCCATATTCGTCAATAACCAAAGCAATCTGTTCCTTGCGCGAAATCATCTGGTCGTAGAAACGTAGGATGGAGGTGTGCTCGTAACAGCAGGCTATTGGTCGGCGAATGGTGCGCAGCTTGGCTTGCTTGTCGTCGTTGGCAAGGTGAAGCAAGATGTCGCTTTTCAGAACGAAACCGGTAATGTTGTCGAGCGAATCTTGGTAAACGGGTATGCGCGAGTAGCGGAGGAAGTCTTTCTTGCAGAAGAATTCTTCTAGCGAGAGGTCTTCTGGTGCTGCCAACACCACGGTGCGCGGTGTCATGATGCTGTGCACCTTAATGCTACGCATCTTGATGAGGTTATTGATGATTTTGCTCTCGTTGGCATCGAACACGCCTTCTTTCTCGCCAAGGCTGGTCATGGCGGCAATTTCCTCGCGGCTAATGGTGGCTACCGACTTGTTTGGGGTGACTATGCGGGTTATGCATAGGGCAATCTGCAAGATGGGGTAGGTTATCCATATATATAGTTGGCAGAGGTAGGCTACCGGTATGCAAAGCTGGCGCCAGTAATGAATGCCAATAGTCTTTGGTATGATTTCCGAGAAAATGAGAATCATGACGGTCATGACTGCCGATGCTGCCCCGAAATATTCCGAACCGAACACCTCGGTCACTTGTGCGCCCACACCGGCAGCTCCGGTGGTGTTGGCTATGGTGTTGAATATAAGGATGGATGTGGTGGCTTTTTCGGTATGAGCCTTGAGCTTCTTCAACAATTGGCCTCCCTTGCTCTTGCTGGCTAGTGTCTCGGCATAAGACGATGAGGTCGATAGCATGGTTGCTTCCATCACCGAACACAGAAACGACAAAAGTACGGTCGCTAGTAATATTATTATAAGTAACGTCATCTGTTTAATAAGGCTGAAATCACACAAAATTAATGGTTTTGCAGTAAAATTTAATAATTTTCATTAAAACGGATACGTAGTTTGTTGGTTTTTTATAAATTTGCAACGCACGCATATATCCATGTCTGTTGGAGTGTTGTGTTTTTAAACTAACAAGAAAATGAAAAAGTTATTATTTATAGCAGCTGCTATGCTAATGGTTTGCAGCTCTGCGTACTCACAGTGTAAGGGCAAATGTCGTAATGGTAAGGGTGTTTATACCGATGCAGATAATGGATGGGTATACGACGGTTACTTTAAAGACGGTTTGTTCGAAGGTAAGGGCACTATCACTTATAAGAGTGGTGCCAAGTATACAGGCGATTTTAAGGAAGGTAAGCGCGAAGGTAAGGGTACTTATACATACCCTACTGGCGATATCTACACTGGCGACTTTAAGAATGGTATGCCAGACGGTAAGGGTATCTACACTTTCGCTACTGGCGACCGTTATGAAGGCGACTTCAAGGAAGGCAAGCGCGAAGGTCGTGGTACTTACACTTTCTCAAGCGGTACTCAACAGATTGGTGAATTCGAAGCTGGTGAGTTGGTTGAAGAAATCAAGATCATCCGTAAGAAGAAGGAATAATCTTCTACTTTATTTTATAACCAGTACAAGGACTGAATCCCCGTTGGGTTCGGTCCTTTTTTTGTACCTTTGCACTCCGAATAAAACAGAGAGATGAAAGCGGATACGAAGAATGCGGGCATAGACATGCTGAATGGCAGTCTGCTCGACAAGATTATAATGTTTGCATTGCCATTGGCGGCTAGTAGTGTGCTGCAACAGCTGTTCAATTCTATCGATATGGCTGTGGTTGGCCATTTTGCCGGTAAGGAGGCTTTGGCGGCTGTGGGTAGCAACAGCTCGGTAATCAGTTTGGTGGTTACCTTGTTTGTTGGTGTTTCGGTGGGTGCCAACTACGTTATTGCCAACTATATTGGGGGAAAGGATAGGCAAGGCATTAAGCGGGCTGTTGCCACCACTGCTGGCGTCTCGGTGGTTAGTGGCATTTTGCTGCTGTTCTTGGGCATTGGCTTGGCAAGGCCCATACTAGAGGGTATTGATACGCCGGCCGATGTTATTGACCTTTCAACCCTCTACCTGCAACTTTATTTTGCGGGTGTTCCCTTCATCATGGTTTTCAATTTTGGCTCTGCCATCCTTCGTGGTATGGGCGACACCAAGCGACCTTTATATTGCCTTATGTTTTCGGGTGCCGTCAATGCGGTCCTCAACGTCATTCTGGTCGTTGGCTTTGGCATGGGCGTTGCAGGTGTGGGCATTGCCACCTTGGTGGCAAACGCCATTAATGCGGCCATCGTCATCTACATCTTGCAACACGAACGAAATCCGTTCCGTTTAGTGTTTGCTCGCGTGGCCTTCCACCAGAAGGAACTGATGACTATGTTGAAGATTGGCATCCCGGCGGGTGTGCAAGGCATGGTGTTTGCCGTTGCCAACGTTACCATTCAGTCTTCCATCAACAGCTTCGGTTCTTCGGCAATGTCGGGTTCGGCAGCCGCCCTCAATTACGAGCATTTCTGCTATTTCATTATAGCGGCATTCTCTAGTGCGGCAGTTACCTTTATGGGGCAGAACATGGCGGCAGGTAAGAAGGAAAGGTGCCGGCGCATCTTCTTCCATTCCATGTGGCTTTGCGTGGTTTGTTGCGGATTCTTCAACGCCTTTTTCACTTGGCAGGAGACGTTCTTTACCGGCATTTTCAATTCCGAACCCGAGGTTCACAGGTTTGCCTACATCCGCATGGAGTTGGTGCTGTTGCCGCAGTTCATAGCCAGCAGCTACGAGGTTGCAAGTGGGGCATTGCGTGGCTTGGGCTATTCGTCGCTGCCGGCAGCCCTTACGGTGGTGGGCACTTGCGTGCTGCGCCTCTGTTGGGTGCATTTCGTCATTCCCTCTCACCACGTCTTTCAGTGGCTTATGGTGGTTTACCCCATCTCGTGGGTGGTGACGGGCATTATGGTGCTTGTTGCCTACTATGTGGTGTGCAGGAAAAAGGGAATCTATTAAGAAGCTGTTTGAATTTTTTTATTGGCGAATTTTATGAGAGATTTTTTAGGATAGTTTGAATGGTTTTGAAAGGAGCAATGGGAACTCCATTGTGACTGAAAAAACAATCAAAATAGACAAAAAAGATCCATAAAATGCCCAATAAGAATTCTTTCGTAAAATTTTTAAACAGCTTCTAATTGTACAAAAAAACTGCATTAGCGAACCATTGTACCGCAATACTCGTTAAATTTGTATATCGCAGAAAAAAACGCATAAAATGAAAAAGAACATTGCTATTGTAGCCGGTGGCGACCAAAGCGAACAGGAAGTTTCCCTTCGTAGTGCTGCTGGTATTTATTCGTTTATCAACAAAGATCAGTATAACCTCTATATTGTAACCATCATTGGTCAAGACTGGAAGGTAAAGGATGGCGACAAGGAGTTCGACATCGATAAGAACGACTTTAGTTTCACGAATGCGGCCGGGCAGAAGGTGACTTTTGCTTGTGCCTACGTCACCATTCATGGCGTACCTGGCGAAGACGGCAAGTTGCAGGGCTACTTCGAGTTGCTCAACATTCCTTACACCTGCTGCAACGTGTTGGCTGCCAGCATCACTTTCAACAAGTTTGCCTGCAACCACTTCTTGAAGGCTTTCGGTGTTAAGGTTGCCGATTCTGTAATGGTGAAGAAGGGACAGCAGGTCGATGCCGATGCTATTGCAAAACGCCTTGGCTTGCCTTGCTTTGTTAAGCCAAATGCAGGCGGTAGCAGCTATGGCGTGACCAAGGTGAAGGCAGCCGACCAGATTGTGCCTGCAATTGAAAAGGCTTTGCACGAAGGTGACCAGGTGCTTATTGAAGGACTGATGACCGGTACCGAAATTACCTGTGGCATATACAAGACTGAACAGAAAACTGTTGTTCTCCCTATCACCGAGGTGGTTTCGCACAACGAGTTCTTCGACTACGATGCAAAGTATAAGGGCCAGGTTGAAGAAATTACCCCAGCACGTCTTAGTGCCGATGTTACTGCTCGCGTGCAGAAGCAGACGGCCGAAATTTACGACGCCCTTGGTGCTCATGGCCTCATCCGTGTCGACTACATCATCAGTGCCGACGGTACCATTAACTTGCTTGAGGTTAATACCAATCCGGGCATGACGGCAACCAGCTTCATTCCACAGCAGGTACGTGCGGCCAAGTTAGACATTGCCGACGTTATGGCCGACATTATTGAAGACAGTATTGCAAACCGTTAATCAGAACACATGGCAAGTTTACAGTTATATCCAAAACTCATTACCGATGCGTTGATGAACGTCCGTTATCCGGGCACCGGTAAAAACATCATCGAAGAAGGTTTGTTGGCCGACGACCTTCGCATCGATGGCATGAAGGTCACCTTCTCATTGCAGTTTCCAAAGGAACGCGATCCGTTTGCGGCTTCGTTGGTAAAGGCATGCGAAATGGCTATCCTTACATACGTAAGCCCCGAAGTTGAAATTAAGGGAAACATTTCCACCATATTTGCTCCTGCAAAGAATCAGGTCGATCCTGAAAATCCACTCCCTGGCGTAAAGAACATCATTGCCATTCATAGTGGCAAGGGTGGTGTTGGTAAAAGCACCATCAGTGCCAATTTGGCCGTAGCCTTGGCTAACCTTGGCTATAAGGTCGGATTGCTCGATGCCGACATTTTTGGTCCTAGCATGCCTAAAATGTTCAACCTTGAAGATGCCAGTCCAGTGGCTGACGAAAATGGTAAGATTGTTCCCGAAGAACGCTATGGTGTCAAGTTGCTTTCTATTGGCTTCTTTGTGAACCCGGAAGATGCAACCATGTGGCGTGGCGGCATGGCTAGCAATGCCCTACGTCAGCTCATCACCGAGGGGGCTTGGGGCGAACTAGACTACTTCCTAATCGACTTGCCTCCTGGTACTAGCGACATTCACCTGACCACCATTCAAACGCTTGGCATTACGGGGGTGGTAGTGGTTTCAACTCCACAGCCGGTTGCGTTGGCCGATGCGCGCAAGGGTATTTCCATGTTCATGAACGAAAAGGTGAATGTGCCTATTTTAGGCTTGGTAGAAAACATGGCGTGGTTCACGCCTGCCGAATTGCCAAACAACAAGTATTACATTTTCGGTAAGGACGGTTGCAAGAATCTTGCTGAAGAACTGAACGTAAACTTGTTGGGCCAAATTCCTATTGTGCAGAGCATTCGCGAAGGTGGCGACGAGGGACACCCAGTTGCTTGCGACGGCAATACAATGACCGGACTCGCTTTCACCCAATTGGCTGCAAATGTAGTTTCTGCTACTAATTATCGCAACGAAAATTTGGCTGCAACACAAAGAGTACATACGCATAAATAATTTTTTGTATATTTGTGCGTTCTTATGTTGAATCTAATTAACTAACAGTTTATTTATTAATAGGTAATAAAAAATGAAAAAGATTAAATTTCTTCTTTTAACCATGCTCATTGCTATGGTTGGTGTATTCGCAAGTTGCTCTAAGGACAGCAAAACAAAGCAGGAAGGTCACAACCAGATTAGAACTGCTCGCGCTCTCGACTCTCTTGTAAATCTCTGCCAGACTAAGAATCTTAAATATGTCATTGTTGACGACCGTTCTAAATCACAATACGATGCTGGCCACGTTCCAGGTTCTGTATGGTTGATGGAAGGTAATGTTTATAACATGGACAACAACGAATATGCAAAGGCTGTTAAGACCTATTGTGACGAACACAACTTGGCTGGCTTCAACACTATCGTGTTCTTGGTTAGCGATGGCTCTTACGCCCTAACCACTACAATGGCAGGTAGCATTTCTACCTATGGCTTCAAGAAGTCTCATACTTATGCCTTGATGGGTGGTTTCCCTGCTTGGGAAAAGGAATACCCAACTAGAATTGAAAAGTAAGAAAAATAGACTTTAGAAGCTGTTTAAATTTTTTTATTGGTGAATTTTATGAGAGATTTTTTAGGATAGTTTGAATGTTTTTGAAAGAAGCAATGGGAACTCCATTGTGACTGAAAAAACATTCAAAATAGACAAAAAAGATCCATAAAAGTCCCAATAAGAATTCTTTCGTAAAAATTTTAAACAGCTTCTTAAATATTCGAGGTGCTCCTTTTGGGGGCACCTCGTTTTGTTTTATGACGTTTTGTAATGAAGGAGCAAACCTTCTCGTCCTTCGTTGATAATCCCATCAAAAACAACTAAATTTGTATAGTAAATTAGAAACGTAAAAAGAAAGATGGCAAAAGAAGAAACGACCCCGATGATGAAGCAGTTCTGGGAAATGAAGGAACAACACCCAGGTGCAATAATGCTGTTCCGTGTGGGCGACTTCTACGAGACCTATGGCGAGGATGCCATAGTGGCAACTGAAATTCTTGGCATAACCTTAACCCACCGCTCAAATGCCGGTGGCAATCCGCTTGAAATGGCGGGCTTCCCCCATCATGCTCTCGATACCTACTTGCCACGCTTGGTGCGTGCCGGTAAGCGTGTGGCCATCTGCGACCAGTTGGAAGACCCTAAATTGACAAAAAAACTGGTAAAGCGTGGCATTACCGAATTGGTAACCCCTGGTGTTTCTATTAACGACAACATCCTTAATTTTAAGGAGAACAACTTCCTGGCTGCCGTTCATACCAACAAGAAAGCAGGTATGGCGGGTGTAGCCTTCCTCGACATTTCTACAGGCGAATTCCTAACTGCCGAGGGTACTTACGAGTACGTCGACAAACTGCTTAGCAGTATGAGCCCAAAGGAAGTGGTTTACGAACGTGGCAAGAAAGCCGAGTTTGAAGAACACTTCGGCAACAAATACTTCACTTTCGAACAAGACGATTGGGTATTTACACCCGAGAGTGCCAACGACCGTTTGCTGAAGCATTTCCAAACGGCCAACCTTAAAGGTTTTGGAGTGGAACACATGAAGCTGGCTATTGTGGCTTCGGGTGCCATCTTGTATTACCTCGACACTACCCAACACACCCAAATAAGCCACATTACACACCTTTCGCGTATTGAGGAAGACAAGTATGTGTGGCTCGACAGATTCACCATTCGCAACTTGGAACTTTTCGGCTCTATGTTCGAGGGCGGTAGCTCGCTGACTTCTACCATAGACCGCACAAGCTCGCCAATGGGCGCACGTTTGCTGAAACGTTGGATTTCCTTCCCGTTGAAGGACGTTAAGCCTATTCAGAACCGTTTAGACGTGGTAGACACGTTCTTCCGCGAACCCGACTTGACCGAAACCATTGCCAATAGCCTTGAGGTGATTGGCGACTTGGAACGCATCATCTCTAAAGTGGCTGTTGGACGTGTAAATCCGCGCGAGGTGGTTCAGCTGAAGGTGGCTTTGCGCGCATTAGAACCGCTGAAACATGCTTGCGAGGCGAGTGAATGTGAACACTTGCGTAAGATTGGTGAACAGATAAATCCGTGCCAAAGCATCAGTGAAAAGATTCACCATATGCTATTGAACGATCCGCCAATATTGGTGAACCGTGGTAACGTCATTGCGTCGGGCGTGGATGCTGAACTTGACGATTTGCGCAACTTGGCACACAACAGCAAGCAATACCTTGCCGACATTCAGGAACGTGAGGCGCGCGAAACGGGCATCTCTAGCCTAAAGGTGGCCTATAACAACGTGTTCGGCTATTACATTGAGGTGCGTAACACCTACAAAGACCAGTTGCAGCAACTCATCGACGAAGGTAAGGTGACGGGTTGGGTGCGCAAGCAGACCCTGGCGGCTGCCGAACGTTACATTACGCAAGAACTGAAAGAATACGAAGAAAAGATATTAACGGCAGAAGACCGCATTCTGTCTATTGAAAGCCGCCTGTTTAACGAGTTGGTGCTCGACTTGGCAGAGTTCATTCCTGCCATTCAGCTCGATGCCAACCTTGTGGCACGCATCGACTGCTTGCTCTCGTTTGCGCGTGTGGCTAAAGATTACCACTATGTGCGTCCGGTGGTTAACGATGGCGATGCCATCAGCATCACCCAAGGTCGCCACCCGGTTATTGAACGCCAGTTACCGGTCGGCCAGAACTACATAGCCAACGACCTTTACCTTTCGAACAGCGACCAGCAGATAATGATGATTACTGGTCCGAACATGGCTGGTAAGAGTGCTTTGTTGCGTCAGACTGCCCTCATTGTCCTAATGGCACAGATTGGCTGTTTCGTTCCTGCCGACAGTGCAACCATTGGTGTCGTCGACAAGATATTTACCCGTGTGGGCGCTAGCGACAACATTTCTATGGGTGAGTCTACCTTCATGGTTGAAATGAACGAGGCGGCCAGCATTATCAACAACTTGTCGGAACGTAGCTTGGTGCTTTTCGACGAGTTGGGGCGCGGTACCAGTACCTACGATGGTATCTCTATTGCGTGGTCTATTGTTGAATATATACACGAGAACCCTAATGCACATGCCAAGACGCTGTTTGCAACGCATTACCACGAACTGAACGAGATGGAGAAGACCTTCAAGCGCATTAAGAACTACAATGTGCAGGTGAAGGAAATAGACGGAAAGGTCATCTTCTTGCGTAAGTTGGTGAAGGGTGGTAGCGAACACAGTTTCGGTATTCACGTAGCAAAGATTGCGGGTTTGCCTAAAAATGTGGTCGACCGTGCAAACGAAGTCCTCCGTCAGTTAGAGACGGCTGCTGGAGGTTCTACTGCAATGGCCGATAAGCCTAAAACCGAAGCTATTGGCGCATCGTCGGGTGTTCAGCTTAGCTTCTTCCAGCTCGATGACCCTGTGCTTTCGCAAGTTCGCGACGAAATTCTTGGTCTCGACATCAACAATCTAACCCCTATGGAGGCACTTAATCGCCTATTCGAAATTAAGCGCATTGTTACGGGTAAGAGGGAATAGTAGTGGAAATCAACGTTTCTAAAAGATTTCATCACACAGACCGAAATAACTTCATTGTCTCCTCGAATATTCGTTGACAATTATTGCGGTCATGCAACACAAAAAAGTCTTCCGTTTTCTTCCTATGTTCATTAAGCATAGTCATACCATTATTTATGTACATTTCTATGCAATTCAATAGTTCATCACTTGTTGATGCATAAGTACCCAATCCATTACGGTAATCGTAATATCCTTTGGCAAAATGTTTAAGTCTATACTCTTCCTCGTCAAATTGGTAGTAGCAAATAGGTTTATACATATAGGCCATATCAAACGCTACGCTACTAAAGTCTGTTATCATCATTGCAGACTCTTTCAATAGTGTCTGTACATCATAATTCTCGTAATCTGCAATGGTGATGCAATTTGGAACTGACAACTCCTTGAAAAATCGTAAAAATTTCTTAAAGCAAGGATGGATATTGAAGATAAGTTTATACTGATTGTCATTTAACAACTTGTGCAACTGTGTGTTGCAAAGAAGCGAAGAATAGGTCTTAAGGTATTGGCTATTTGCAAATTCCTTATCATCCTTTATATAACGTCTCCAGGTTGGCATTAATAGAATTGTTTTAGAGTCCTTCTTGAAGTCGTGCAATCCATCAAATCTTGCAAAACCTGTATATTTTAGTACCTGTGCAGGATAGAATTTCTTTTCCTTTATAAACTCGTACTCCGGTTTTGCTCCACATATAAAAATATCGGTTTTATGGTTTCCCTTAACAAACCATGTCATATCGTCCTTTGTAATGCCATGTTGAAGCCTTATTGCTTTCTTTGAACCTGCAATAACGCTCGTTAAGAATCGGTATATTCTTGGGGTATGGATGTGTTTAAGGTAATTATTGAAATGAGCTGTTGATAGACAATGAGATCGTATCAACAGCCAATAGAATTTCTTGCTTGGAAGAGTTACTACATTGTCTTTATATTTTTCTAGATTTTTGCGGTTAGGGGCATCCTTTGTGATTACATACCAACTATCAATCTCTGGGTGATTATCTTGTAGATAACGAAACATCCAAAGTCCGTTATCACAAGCATCATCACCACGCTCACACACCATCCAAATAGGACGGCGAGCAGGTATCAATTCTATTAGTTTTGATAAACATAGAACAAGAATGCGAAGTATTTTTTTACTCCACGACTTCAATATCTTCACATATTTTGAGTCTATCTCCGACTGATTCTTCTGTGGGTACTTGAGCATACAATATCGGTTGTTATATCTCCTTTTTATCATTCATAAATGGCGATTCCAGAAACGGTAAAGCCAATAAGGAAAGAGAACCTCTAAATTCCTTCGAATCCTCATTCTTCATGCCAATGAAGGAATTGTCCGAATAGGCATTCAGGTAATTTCTGTATTCCTGGCTTCCATTCCAGAATGTCTTTTCTACTGCACGTTTCTCAAATTCCTGCAAATCATGCTTGAGGAACTTATAATGGCGCAACACAAAGCTGCAAGGCTTTTCATCCCATCGGCTATAGGGCCAAAAATAGTGGGGATGACAATATAGCGTATCCGATTCATAATAGAACACAGACTGCTTATTCAAACTGATTTCCTTATCCTTGAAGAGTCTTGCCCGTGAGCCTCCTTTTAATGAACAGACTTCCCTGTCTAGAACCCAACTGCCATGATTTTTAAGGAAATATCCGGAATCATCAAAATAGCGGAATCGGGAAACAATCTCGTTACATCCGCAATCCTCCGAAAATAGAGGTTGGTCGGAATACATGTCTAGCATGTAGCCATTCAAATGCTTATATCCTTTATCTTTAGCATAAAGTATCAAGTCCTTCAAATCATGCTGTTCACTACCCACATAATCTACCAGCTCATCGGAATCTACAACCACATACCATCTATTATAACCAGTAAGCGCCAGGGCTTTTTCCAACCATGCTACTTTTCTTCCTGTCAGGAACTTTGCAGATACCCGATAGCAACGAGTTCCTTGTTGCTGGGAAACCCAATCTAATGTTCCATCGGTAGAGCCATTGTCAATTACCACAAACTGCTTCACACCTAAATTACGATAATGCTGATAGAAGAGTTTCATTCGTTCCAAGTCGTCTCTCACCACGGTAAGCACAATGGGTTCACAAGGATCATCAGACAATCTTAATGTGTCTGAAATAACGCTTATGGAGTGGAGGGTGAACGCATAGACTTGTGACTGCAATTCACGGGCACAAAAACCTTTAGAATGAGAGTGAAAGAGCCGGGCGTATTTGGCTAATTCCGCCAAAAACGTCTGCTTATCCATACCGCAAAGATTTCGCTTGCATAGGTAATAGTAGATTTGTGGATAGGATACCATAAACCAGCATATCACGCTCATGCAGAGTGACTTAAATCTTTTATATACTCTTCCTAACAGCATTCTTTTGCAATTTCTTCTATTTTACTCAAATTACATGCTGCCAACTCACGAAGTTGAACAGGCAACAAAATGGGCTTATCATAATAAGTCTGTAGCTGAGTGTAAGCCTCTTGGACATTGATTTCCTTGAGTGGCAGGCAACGGTCTTTTTCGTTGATTTGCTTATAATAACGTTTAGCCTTGTCGTAAAACAACGAGAAAGACAGCACACTTTTACCCAGTGAAGAACCGATAATTCCTACATGCAATGTAGTGGAAACCACCACATCCATTTTATTGATAAGGGCTGCTAATTGCCAGCTGTTATGGTAATTGTAGATTTTCACCCTATCAGGTGAAAGCGCATTTTTAGTCTTTGAGTTTTCCAGAACACTTCTATCTGTTACCTTATCAGTGGCTAGAATCACCCGATAATCCAGATGCTCATTCAGGAACCTATTTATAGCTGGAGCCAGTTTTTCTGCCACTATCTCGTCATATTGCTTGGTGTAGGAAAACTGGAGCAACAGCAACTTGTGATCAGCCATGAAGTCCTCTAAATCTCGACTGATATTTAGTTCGGGCAGACATTCAGAAGTAATGATTTGAGCGGTATCAGCTGTGACGTGAATGGTGTTCTTTACGCCCACTTTCTTATAATAATCATGAGTTTCACGATTTCTTACAGCTATGTATTTGGCATGATTAAGTACAAATACCATCATTCTGCGTAACCAACCGGCATAGATTGGGCTACCACCAGAACCCAACACGTAAACTGGCTTCCGCAGAATGGTAAAAATCAAGCAAGGAAGAACAAAACGCAGAAACCTCAATTTCGTGGTATGGCGAGAGTAATATGGCTCTCCCATCATTCCACCCGACTGGAGAATAAGCACATCATACCTAAATGATTCCCATAGCGTAATCTTTTCATGATAGTCTAATTCATTTCGGCAAAAATCACAAAAGACATGCTTTGGCCATTGCCAAAAAGACACACGTTCAAAACCAACTTCCTTGCACTTGTTGTAGAACAGGTGCGAGAACAGTAAATCTCCGAAATTGGAGTTAAAGGTTGCTCCTACTATTAATGCTTTCATACTTTTGCAATTTTACATTCCAACATACATTTTACTTAACTCTGGTACTGAACATGATTTTTCAATATCTTCATCAAATTCATGGTCCACATAGATTCTTCTGAAGATATCTACAATCAGAGCCTTGATATAATAGTCATACTGATGGTCTGCATCAGGAAAATGAAGGTTGAAGTACCAACTCATCTTTTTCACCTCTTTGAGGATCGCCCCACGAGTCTGTTCATCGAAGAGGAAACGGGTTTCCGTATTACCACCGTTTCGCTTTAACATTTCTGCCAACTCTGCAGGGAGTATGTGCTTAACGGCTTTTCTGTGGTAAGGCTTGTTGTAGGCTCCATCTATTGCAGTTGTTCTTGCCATCTGTAAGAAGGCTTTGCGGGTGTATGGATAGATACCCTTTACGCCAAAGTGATTCCAAATCTGACCGCTTTTCTTCAGTAAGATAAGTGATGCAATATCGTATTTGCTTCGAAAAGGAAAGCTGTAATAATCAAAAGTATTCTTGATTGCATATTTAATGCCTCTCAAGTCCATCTTGATTATTCTTTTCAAGGTGTTCAAGGAGTATGCGTATGTCTCGGCACAGAATACTTGATCGGCCAAATCTCCAGTATAGACTTGCTTGATTCCTTGCTCCTGAAAGAGTTGCGACAAGCGGTAGTGCATGAAACAACCTCTTTCATAAGACAGTCCTTGCAGCATGTACACAATGTGTGGCAGATGTTGCAATACATCCTTTCCTATCGTGAATGTATGCATGTCTATGTTTCCATAGAATTCTGCTATTTGCTTTGCAAGACCTGTTTCATCTTTTCCTTGCTCACCACCTCCACAGTAGGCTTGAATAGGTGTTTGGATATTCTTTGTCTTTCTAATGTCTTGAAGGCAATGCAAGATGAAATTCGTATCAAAGCCTCCTGACAAGGTGATGGCCGCATCTGGAGTGTAGCTTTGAAGAACACAATCATGGAAAGTCTTATAATAGGTCTCGTAATCAAAGTCCTTGAGTTTAGGAATATGATAACGACACTTATGGTGATAGATTTTTGCACGCTTCACATCCACCTCAAGATAATGCTTGTTACCTAATTTCTTTATCTCTTTTATGAGCGTGCGGTTGTTCTTCATGTAAGCATAGAACATGAATTCAATTGCGGACAAATGAGACAATGTACATTTCTTGATACATTTGCTGAGACCATATAGATCTGTATTTATCCAGATATTTTCTGCGTCAATTGAATAGAATACGGGAATGGTGGAATTAAAGAAGTCTGTAAAAACAAAAATCTTTTCTTTGTTACGATCATGAATGAAGACCGTCCCGGTTCCATCTAAGGAGTCGTAGGTTTTACTGCCTAACTTTATGTAATTGGCCAATATATCTTTTTCTTTAGCTGGAAGTCCTTCTTTTGTATAGAAATCGCCGGACAAATAAATATCTATCCCGCCAAAAGAGGATGGGGCAACTTTTGACTGGTATGTGACAGATTTTTTCTTCTTATTTATTGAGATGCATAATCTTTCCATCAGTCAATAATTAGTCATGTTTTATATTCCAACTATGATTACAAATGGTTGCCGATTCTAATAGATTATTTGGCATTTGTTTACCCGAATTGAAATAATCATTGTCAAATACTTCTATCTGAACCGCATCTTTCAAACCATACAAATGCTCATTGCCCGATACGCAAAACGCACCTAGGTAGTAAATGGTACCATCCGTTCAAGTCCTGCTTAATTACATTCTACTTGTTGAGGTACTTGTTGTCGTTAATTGGGCGCTAGATAGGGCTTCATCTTGTTGAAGACTTTGTTGGTTTCGCAACCCTTTGAGTAGTAGATACACAAAGATAAACAAATCCAAAGTGCAAATGCATAAATTTCGTGCCAAACATTTGTGAAATACGTGAAAATTGTTGGCGACATTTTGTCGTAATTCAAACACCGTGCACCTACCTAGGGTGTCGCTAAAATTGCCATAGGCTTGTTGATGATGCCCCCCTTCAGGGAGAAAGGCGTTGGAGAAAACAATTAAAACCGAATACCCCAGTAATTTAAATCCCTAGGTATTCCCGGAAACGTCGGCACGTTGTATGTGTGCCATGTGAGCCATCAGCACAATTACATAAATTTTTGCGAAAAATAATCCTCCTTCTACAGCATTTATGTGCTCGCTTATTTCCTCACCACAATTATGCTTTCGGTGTTGCGTTCACTCTTGTTGTAGAGCAGTATGGTTTTAGGTATGCGTGTGCCCTTGCGTTTGATGCAGTAGTTGGGCAGTTCTTGACCTTTTAGTGTGGTGGTTGCCATCCACAAGGCAAAGGCCTGTGCGGTTGGGTATTCGCCACAAAGGTGCTTATAGGTGGCAATGGTGGCTTGCTGAAAATGTTGTTCAACGGGCGCGTTTAGGGCGTCGTCGTGGCGTTGGTCGCCGTTGCGGCCCACAATTAGTAGGTCTATTTCGTTGCTAGTAAGGTGGTTGTTTCCTAATATCTTTATTATCCAATCGAGGGTGTCGTCTGCTCCAATGTTCAGTCGGCTTTCCGAAAGGACTATTTCTATGCTGTTGTCGGTTGGTTGATTACTTATGCAGAAGAATGCTGCTCCTTCGCCCATAATGGTGCCAGGTGCGTCCGCCTTCAGCAAGTCTAGGTTATTGGTGTCTTCCTTGCGCCAGTTGTTGGTGAGGTCGAAAAGGTCGAACGAGAGTTGTGTGTATTCGTCAATGGCCCCTACTAGGGTGCAGTTGCTCTTCCCTTCTTCTAGCGACATCATGGCATCGGTTAGGGCCGATTCTAGTGCCGTGTTTTCTTGCAGGTAGGTCATGTTGTAACCCTTAATCTGGTTGTCCATGGCTATGCGGCCGGCAAGTGTATTATGCCCTGAATTGATGAACGGAATGGGCGACAAGAGTTCTTCAACCCCTTCGCTGCACGAACGCATGAAAATGGCTAGGTCGATGGTGCAACCCTGTCCGGTGCCGACAATGATGGCGTCGGGCTTGACTTCCGATTGGTTGATGCACTGCGTAGCGGTTGCTAACCCCATCTTCAAGATGCGGTTCATTCGGCGCAGACGTGCTGGCGGTATAAGGGTTTTGTATTCGGGTTCGTGGCAAAGCAAGTGCTTACCCCTACTGTTGAAGGGAACTTCGGGGAGTGCCCCCTCGAATGTTGGCTGTGGCGATAGCAGTACTGCCGATGTAATGTAGGTTGCCATACTTAAACTTTGCTGAATATGAGTGATGTGTCGTTGCCGCCAAAACCGAAGGAGTTAGATAGAACGTGCTCGATGTCTGCCTTCTGGTTGGTGGTGACAAGGTTCAAGGCGGGTTCGGTTATGGGCTGTTGCAAGCGGTTGTTACACCATGCCATCTGTTCGCGTATGGCAAGAATGGAGTAAACAGCCTCTAGGGCTCCGCAGGCTGCTAGGGTATGGCCAGTGTAGCCTTTAGTCGACGAAACAAGGGTGTCAGCTCCAAGAGTGTGGCTCAAAGCCAAGGCTTCCGACATGTCGTTGACTTGCGTGCCGGTGCCGTGTGCATTGACGTAGCCGATGTCGCTTGCCGAGAGTTTTGCTGTTGCAAGAGCTTCCGTAATGGCGGTCTTGGCACCTTCTCCGTCGGGTGTGGTCGACGTTGGGTGGTAGGCCTCGTTAACGTTGGCATAGCCGCTCACTTCGGCATAGATGTCTTTACCCTTTGCGGCTTCCTCGCTTTCAAGCACCAGGTAGGCTCCTGCTTCGCCAAGCGTTACGCCATCGCGTTGTTGGTCAAAAGGTCTGCAACCGGTAGGCGACGCTATTTCTAGAGCATTGAATCCGTTTAGCGAGAAACGGCTTAAGGCATCGTTTCCACCAACGAGTATGCGTTCTGCCTTGCCGTTACGAATAAGGCGGGTGGCTAGCATTATGGCGTTGGCACTGCTAGAACAAGCTGTGCTGACGTTGAATTGTCGGCAACGGCTTATGCCTAGGGCTTCTATTATTTGCAGCGGAATTTCGTTGCTGTGGAAGTAGGGTATGGAACCGATGTGCTGTTCGGGGGTTTGGTATATGTTCTCAATAACCTCAATGCCCGAACCTGTGCAGCTGTTAATGAAAATCAGTTCGTCCTTTCCCGAAATTTTTGCCGACGCCACGGCTTCTTTTGCGGCTATAAGTCCGAAGAGCAGTGTGCGGCTAATGGTTTCTTTTGGCTCAATGCCAGCCATTTGTGTCAGCTCGGCATTGGTGAGTGCCAGTTCTGCAACGGGTATGTTTAGTGCGGTTTTAAGCAACTTGGCGGGTGCCAGTTGGCTAAAACCTGCTTTAAGGTTGGCTACATTCTCTTCTACGTTTGTGCCTATGGCGCTAATGGCCCCTATGCCCGTTACGAAAACGCGTCTCATTTTGGTTGTGCAGTGTTAGGCTTTACCGTTGGCTTCAATAAACTTTGCCATGGTGCGGATTGATGTCAACACTTCGCGGCGTTTGCGTGGGTCTTCCACCTTAATGCCGTATTCTTTTTCTAGAAGAAGCACCAATTCAATCGCATCGATAGAATCGAGACCAAGTCCCTCGCCAAAAAGAGGGCCGTCGGCATCAATGTCGCCTGGGGTTAGGTCTTCAAGCGAAAGGTTCTTGATGATTTGGCCTTTCAGCTGCTCAATAAGTTCTTCTTGTGTCATATTTGTTTAGGGTGTTTTTTTATTTTGAAGTAAGGGTGCGGAAGACGTCTTCCATGCTCAACTGTTGCTGCTTCATGGTCTTTATGGTGCAATGGTTTTCCACCGCAAACTTGAAGAGCTTTTCCGATAAGTCGGTTGGGGCGTTGACTAGGAAGATGTTAGGGTCTACCTGTTTCACCTTGGCATTCTCGTCAATCATACGAAGTTTCTCAATCGACTGGGCTTCGCTAAATTCCACATAGATGGTGATGCCGCCATAGCCGTTGTTGATGGTCACAATGTCCTTCTCTGCCTCATCGGCAACAATCTTGCCTTTGTTGAGGATGATGACGCGGTCGCAGATGGCACTCACTTCTTGCATGATGTGTGTAGAGAGCAGCACGCTCTTTTCGCGCCCAACTTCCTTAATGAGGTTGCGCACTTCTATGATCTGGTTAGGGTCAAGACCTGTAGTCGGCTCGTCGAGGATGAGGACTTCGGGGTCGTGAATGAGGGCTTGCGCAAGGCCTACGCGCTGACGGTAGCCCTTACTTAAGGCTCCAATCTTTTTCTTGTATTCGTGGGTAAGGCCGGTTTTCTCAATCATTTCCTCAACTCGCTTGGCGGGGTTCTCAACCTTGTAGAGGTCGGCCACAAAGCGCAGGTATTCCTTAACGAACATGTCAAGGTAGTTGGGGTTGTGTTCGGGTAGGTAGCCAATCTTTCTGCGGGTTTCCATTGGGTGCTCCAGTATGTCCATACCACACACTTTTACGGTTCCGCTGGTAAAGTTTCGGTAACCGGTAATGACCTTCATGGTGGTCGACTTGCCGGCTCCGTTGTTGCCAAGGAAACCTACAATCTCGCCACTGCCTATGTTGAAGCTAATGTCGTCGAGTACCAACTGGTTGCCATAGCTTTTAACGAGGTGTTCTACCGTTATTGACATGTGTTATTCTTGTTTTTCTGTTTCACTTATTTGCGTCCAAAGTCTGCCGGAATCTCTCCCCAGATTTTGGTTTCCCACTTCCTTATTTCGGTTGTGTAGGTGTTGTTGCGTAGCCAGTTTTCAGCACGCGCCACAATGTCGAGTAGCGCTGCCGTCTTCTCGTTGCGCGGCAACTTGGTCTTGCACTGTTTCTGCTTCACCCAGCTAATGGCGTTAACGCTGTCGCTGTACAGAATGTAGGGGCAGTTGCGCTGCTTCAGAAGGCTGAGTCCGTGCACAATGGCAAGAAATTCACCAATGTTGTTGGTGCCGCAAGGAAAGGGACCGGCGTGGAAGATTTCCCGGTTGTGGGTTAGGTCCACACCACGGTATTCCATCTTACCGGGGTTGCCGCTGCAGGCGGCATCTACTGCAATGGCAAGCGTTTCGTGACCTTGTTTCTCGGCTTGTATGCGGTTCTCTTCCTGCTTCAGCGTTCGGGTAGATGGGTGAACGTGGGCTTGCCAACCGTCGGCATAGGCTTTCTGGGCTTCTGCTAGGGTAGGGTAGCTTTTGTAGCGGGCACCCGTAAAGTTTTCCACTTGTGCCTTACATTCGGCCCAAGTATTGAAGATGCCGGGTTGCTTGCCCACCCAAACGACGTAGAATTTTGGAGCTTTCTTTTCTGCCATCGGGTCGGGGGTTAGGCGTTAATGTCAAGGCCGTCAAGCACCTGGTAATAGGAGGCAATGGCATCGGCAATTTCGTCAATCATAATGAACTCGTTAGCGGTGTGCGACCGTGAGCTCTGGCCTGGACCCATCTTCACGCTTGGGAAGCGCATCAAGGCCTGGTCGCTTAAGGTTGGCGAACCGAAAGGCTCTTTGCCTAGCGACAATATTTTTTTCACTAACGCATTTTCGGTACTGATGCCACTCGAACTTAAACGGAAGGAACGTGCCTTCAGTTCGCTGCCGAGGTGCTGCTCCAGGTGGTGGAAAATTTCCTCGTTAGTGTAGCATTCGTTACTGCGGACGTCAATCACGAAGGTACATTTGTCGGGAATGACGTTGTGTTGTGTGCCGGCCTGAATCATGGTGGTGGTCATTTTCACCGGGCCCAGCAAGTCGGTCTGTTTTGGCAGCGGATTGTCTATAATCCACTTAATGTCTTCAATAGCCTTGTAGATGGCGTTGATGCCTTCGTTGCGGGCTGCGTGTCCGCTTTTGCCAACTGCGGTGGCGTCAATCACCATAAGGCCCTTTTCGGCAATGGCAGGTTGCATGCCGGTAGGTTCGCCCACTAGTGCAAGGTCAATGTGCGGAAGGTCTAGCAATAGGCTTTCCATGCCCAGCTTGCCGCTGACCTCTTCTTCTGCCGATGCGGCATAGATGAGGTTGTACTTCTGGCTATGCTTGGTAAGAAGTTGGAAAACAGCAAGGAGCGATACCAACGAAGCGCCGTCGTCGTTACTGCCAAGGCCCGTAATCTTGCCGTTTTCTTCCACGGCAGTGTTAGGGTCGGTCAGCCAACCGGCAACCGGCTTAACGGTGTCGATGTGGGCGTTAATGAGCAGTGTGGGTTTGTTGTCGTCCCAGTCGGGGCTAATGGTCCACAAGTTGTTGTCCTTGCGCTGTGTCTTTAGTCCGCGTTGCTCCATTACCTTTTGCAGGTAGTCGGCCGCATCGGTTTCGTTGCGGCTTGTTCGTGGTATGTTAATTAGGGCTTTCAGCAGTTCAACTGCCTCGGCCGTTTCTTTTTCGAACCCCATTTCTAGCTTTCCTTTTTATTCAAATACAAAGGTACTAAAATAACGATAAAGGCACAAAAATAGTATGTTTTCGGTTGTTGGTTTTCGTGAATGAAGTTGGCCGGTATCCTACTTCAATTTCTTAAATCAATTATCTTTGTGCCAAAATAAGTTTAGCTAATGATGACGCAAAAAAAGAAGGTCTTAATCTCTTACCGCTTGTTGGATGAGGGATTGGAAGAACTAAAAGATAAGTTTGAAGTGACCATGCCACAAGATAAGTCTTTCACGAAGGAGGAATTGATGGCACTATTACCCGAATACGATGCCCTTCTCAGCAACTTTACGCTGACGGTGGATAAGGATTTGATTGATGCTGGTGGCGATAGACTGAAAATTATTTCGAACTATGCCGTGGGCTTCAATAACATCGATGTCGACTATGCACGCCAAAAGGGTATTGCTGTCTGCAACACGCCCGACCCTGTAATAGAACCGACTGCCGAATTGGCTTATGCCCTTATGGGGTGTGCGGCCCGCCGTTTGGCTGAAGACGACCGCAAGTTGCGCATACCGGGTGCCCTAAAGTGGGGGACGTTCGAGAACCTTGGCTTGGGCATGTTTGGTAAGACCTTGGGCATTGTGGGTATGGGACGCATTGGTCAGGCCATTGCCCGCCGTGCTGTGGCTGGGGGCATGCGTGTGGTTTACTATAACCGTCACCAACTTGGTGCCGACATTGAACAGAAATACGGTGCTACCTATATGTCGCTAGACGACTTGCTGAAATGTTCAGACTTCATCAGCTTGAGCACTCCGCTAACCAACGAAACCCGTCACCTAATCGACGCCAGGGCTCTGTCGCTTATGAAACCCACTGCCATCCTAGTCAATACGGCACGTGGCGCGGTAATAGACGAGAAGGCTTTGGCCGATGCACTTCGTAACCACACCATAAAGGGTGCGGCTCTCGACGTGTTCGAAAACGAACCGGTCATTACCGACGAGTTGTATCAGCTCGACAATGTAGTGCTTTCGCCGCACTGTGGCACGGCCACGGTCGATGCCCGCATCGACATGGCGCGTTTCGCATCGCAGAACATCATCAATTTCTTTGCCGGCTCCGGTAGGGTTTGCAGGGTAGACTGACGTACTCGTCTAATAAAGTTAAAGTTGAGATTATTGGCAAAGTGATGTTTTTTGCCGATAATCTCAACTTTTTTTGTGGACTTAAATATTTTGAGCCGGACTATTTCATGTTGTCGGACTCAATCTGTTGTATGATTTCTTTCAAGATGGGTTCGTCGAAGGCGATGTCGATGCTTTTGCCTGTAATGCTACCTTTGTAGGAATAGTGTAAGACGTGCTTTACTTCCACCAATTTTTTCAGGAACGAATAAACTGCCAGGCCCTGTGTGCGCAGCTGTGTCTTGTTTATCTGCGTCAGTATTAGATCAAAGTTTTCCATTTGACCTAGCTTGAAATCTTCGTTTTCCTTAATGGTGTAGCTGTATACAAAGTCGGTCTTGGTAAGGTAACAACTGTCAAGAACGGTGTATTCGTCCAACTGTATAGGCGTGGTCTTGTTTATGTTGTCTATTTGTATTTGTAGTGCCTTTATGGTCTCTTCATGCACCATTTCTGGCGTCATTGCTATCTTGGCTTTTATTTCGTCGGCTGTTAGGTTGACAATGGTTTCTTGCCCGGGGTTGGTCTTAAAGCGGATGACGAATGTTAAACCGATACCATTTTCAATGAAAGGGGATAGGGCTTTGCCGGTAGGCGCAATGTTCAGCAAGAATGCCTCTTTCAGCTTATCTGCTGGAAGTGATGAAAATTGTTTTTCGTATGCCCCTTCAACAACCAGCACCAGGCGAAAGGCGTTGCCAGAAACTGCCATCTCGGTAATGTAGCCTACATTGCCAAAAGCCATTGGCAGCTGAAAATTTTCCAATTCCTTGTTTATCTCAAACGCATCTTTTTGCTTGTCTTCGCTTTTTTGAATTTTTGCCGCATATCCGTTGGTGGCAATTGCTGCGGCTATAACGAGTAAGAGGTATTTTAATTTCTTCATGGTTTTTCCTTAACAAAACATTTGTGTACAAATGTAGGTGTTTTCGCTCATAATGCGCTTATTCGCCCGCTAAATAAATGTTTGTACTGATACTTTTTTCAGCAGTTACGGTTGCTTACGTAAGGAATTTGTTTTAAAACGTGCGTCTAAACGTTTAATTGATATGTAATTCCAAAAATGATGTGTAACTTTGCATACTGGCTTATTGCCAATAACACAAATTAACCGTTTTATGAGAAAATTTTTTTTATGTTTAGCAACTATGTCTATGGCGTTTGCTAACACCTATGCTGAATCGCCAAAGGGAAATGTTGAAGATGGTAACGACTCTTATTGGAAGTGGATTACTTCTGAACAGCCCCATTGGTCCGACGTTAGATGCTATACCTACCTGAATCACCCTGGCTACATGGTTTACCCACACGGAAAACCTACTTGCCAAGATTGCTCAAACCTGTCTATCGACGAACAGTTCAAAATGTTGAGCGTTTATGACGAATATTTCAACTTGGTTCGTATTGTGAAGGTTAAGCAGGAATGGTTGAGCGAAGGCCTTCATTCTGCGCTCGACGATTTGAAGAAGATTCCGCTCCAGCTAGAATATGCGGCCAACCGCAATGGCATTAAGGACAAGCCTTCTGCCAACACGGTTTATGCCGTTGAAAACCTTATTGGCTTGCGTAACGACGAGGAACGCCTCAAGGCTTTGTCGCTCGAATTCAGCTTGAAGTCTTACGCAAAGGGCAATGCTTCCATGCAGGCACAGATGTCTGCCGAGGAAAAGCAACAACTCGACGATGACTGGTATCGCCTCAACAAGATGGACATTAAGGGCCAGAAAAAGGCTCATAAGGCAAAGATGGACGACGAAAAGGCTAACGATTGGTACGACCAGGCTTTTGTAGACCTCAACGTTGAAGGCTACAAGGTGAAGGAAATCACCCGCATCGACGACCTTTCGTTCATGGTTTTGATGCAGAACGACAAGACCGGCAAGGAATGCAAGGCTAAACTCACTTTCTATCAGGAAAAGTTGGGCAAGTTTGGTGTAAAGTATAAGGTATCGGCTATGTAATTTACTCCATTTTTGGTTGCGAATAATGCAGCCAGACTGGCCAGAAACATAAAAAAATCCCGACCGCAATGTGTGGCCGGGATTTTTTTATGCTCGTAGGACTCTGTGTGCCCTATCTGCTCAAATTAATGGTGGAACAAGCGAACGTGAGTGAACGCCATTGTCATGCCGTACTTGTCGCAAGTGTCAATAACATGGTCATCACGAACAGAACCGCCTGGCTGTGCAATGAACTCAACACCACTCTTGTGTGCACGTTCAATGTTGTCGCCGAATGGGAAGAAGGCGTCAGAACCAAGAGCAACACCGCTCATCTGGTCAAGCCATGCACGCTTTTCTTCCTTTGTCAATACTGCAGGCTGTTCGGTGAAGAACTGCTGCCATGCGCCATCGCGTAGAACGTCGTCGTGTTCGTCTTCTGAAATGTATACGTCAATGGTGTTGTCGCGGTCTGCACGACGGATACCTTCCTTAAATGGCAAGCTCATAACTTTAGGGTGCTGACGCAACCACCAGATGTCTGCCTTGTTGCCAGCCAAACGTGTGCAGTGGATGCGGCTCTGCTGACCAGCACCGATACCGATTGCCTGACCGTCCTTAACGTAGCATACAGAGTTACTCTGGGTGTACTTCAAGGTGATGAGGGCGATGATGAGGTCGCGCTGTGCAGCCTCGCTCAAAGTCTTGCTCTTGGTTGGGAATTCAGTGAAAAGGCTCTTATCGATAACTACGTTGTTGTGGCCCTGCTCGAAGGTAACACCGTAAACCATCTTGGTTTCGAGTTCTGCAGGCTCGTAGTTCGGATCCATCTTAATAACGCAGTAAGTACCCTTGCGCTTGTTCTTCAAAACCTCAAGGGCTTCTGGAGTGTAGTCTGGAGCAATAACACCGTCAGATACTTCGCGGTTGATGAGCTTTGCAGTCTGAACGTCGCAAGTGTCGCTCAATGCAATGAAGTCGCCGTAGCTACTCATGCGGTCGGCACCACGTGCACGAGCATATGCGTTTGCCATTGGGCTGAGCTCGCAGTCGTCAACGAAGTAAATCTTCTTCAAGGTGTCGCTCAAAGGTAGGCCTACTGCTGCACCTGCAGGGCTAACGTGCTTGAAAGATGCTGCTGCAGGAAGACCTGTTGCGGCTTTCAATTCCTTAACCAACTGCCAGCTGTTGAAAGCGTCGAGGAAGTTGATGTAACCAGGCTTGCCGTTGAGTACTTCAATAGGAAGTTCACCGTCAGCCATAAAGATGCGTGAAGGTTTCTGGTTGGGGTTGCAACCGTACTTCAATGCTAATTCTTTCATTTGGTCGATTGTATGTGATTATTAATTTGTTGCAAATATACTGAAAAAACTGTACTTGCTGTTAGCCAATTTCGCTCAATTCAAGCCAACGGTCCGTTTTTTCGTCAAGTTCCTTGCCAATTTCGCCTATGCGTTGGCTCTTGGCCAGCAAATCTTGGCCTTGCAGGGTGCCGCTGCTCAATTCTTCTTCAAGGGCTGCTTTCTCGGCTTCCAGTTGCTCAATGTCGGCTGTCAGCTGTTCCAGTTCCTTCTGTTCCTTGTAGGTTAGTTTGCGCGCACGGGTGGCTGCAGGGTTTCGGGTTTCCGTTGCAGGCTTGCCTGCTTGTTGTTTGGCAGCCTGTTCCTTCTCCTTGCGTTCCTGCTGTTGCTTTATTTCCTTGTACTCGCGGTAGTCGGAATAGTTGCCAGGGAAGTCTTGCACATCGGCCTGGCCGTGGAAGACCAGCAGGTGGTCAACCACCTTGTCCATAAAGTAGCGGTCGTGGCTGACTACGATGACGCAACCCTTAAAGTTTTGCAGGTAGTCTTCCAGCACGTTCAGGGTCATAATGTCCAGGTCGTTGGTCGGCTCGTCCAGCACCAGGAAGTTCGGGTTACGCATCAGCACGGTACACAGGTACAGGCGTCGGCGTTCGCCACCACTCAACTTGTACACGTAGTCGTGTTGCTTTTCGGGGGTGAAAAGGAAGTGTTGAAGGAATTGGGCTACGTTCAGTTTCCTGCCATCGCCCAGGTCAACGTTCTCGGCAATGCTCTGCACGGCATCAATCACCTTCATCTGTTCGTCAAACTGCATGCCTTGCTGGCTGAAGTAGCCGAAGCGGATGGTTTCACCCAAGTCTATGGTACCGCTGTCGGGTTGCTCGTCGCCAACAATCATCTTCACGAAGGTCGATTTCCCGGTACCGTTGTTGCCAACAATACCCATCTTCTCGTAGCGGCCGAAGTTGTAGTAGAAGTTGTCGAGAATCTTAATGTCGCCAAATGCCTTGCTGATGTATTTTGCTTCGAAAATCTTGCTGCCAATGTAGCTGGCTTTCACTTCCAGCTGCACGCCGCCGGTCTGTTTGCGTTGCTTCACCTTTTCTTCCAGTTCGTTGAAGGCGTCAATGCGGTACTGTGCCTTTGTGCCACGGGCTTGTGGCTGTCGGCGCATCCAGTCCAGTTCCTTGCGGTAAAGGTTGTTGGCGCGTGCCAGTTCGGCATTCATCTGCTCCTGTCTTTCCTGGTGTTTCTCTAGGTAGTACGAGTAGTTTCCGTGGTAGCTGTATAGTTGTTGGTTGTCTATTTCCAGAATGTGGCTGCACACGCGGTCAAGGAAGTAACGGTCGTGTGTTACCATTAAGAGAGCCATGCGCGAGTTGCGCAGGTAGTCTTCCAACCATTCCACCATGGCAAGGTCCAAGTGGTTGGTCGGCTCGTCTAGGATGAGCAGTTCTGGCTCCATAATCAGCACATTGGCAAGTGCCACGCGCTTCAGCTGTCCACCGCTCAAGTTGTCAACCTTTTGGTCTAGGTGGTGAATGTTCAGCTTGCCCAGAATCTGCTTAATGCGGGTTTCATAGTCCCATGCCTTCAGGCTGTCCATCATGGCCATGGCCTCGCTCATTTCCTCCACGTCTTCGGGGTGGAGCAGGGCTTTCTCGTAGCGGGCAATGGCTTTCACCTGCTCGCTGTTGCTGTGCAGGCAGGCTTGCAGCACGGTCATCCCTTCCGGAAAGTGTGGGTCTTGTGGCAGAATGCCGACAACAAGGTCGCGTTTGAACGAAATGCTACCGCTGTCGTAGGGCTCCTTACCCGCAATTATGTTCATCAGGGTGGTCTTTCCTGCACCGTTGCGGGCCACAATGGCAATGCGCTCGCATTCGCTAATGCCGAAAGAGATGTTGTGGAAAAGGACCTTCTGCCCAAACGACTTGGTCAGGTCTTCAACTTGCAAGTATGACGGATTTGCCATTTTGTTGTTCTTCTTTTTTGTTTCTGCCTACAAAGATAGTTGTTTCGCCCAAGCCTGACAAACAAAAAGCGCAGCCCCACGTGGTGGAGTTGCGCTTGTCTTGTCCAACATCGGCAAGTTGCCTTCTTATCTGTTCTTAATCCAGTTCATGATGCATGGTACAATCACTGCTGCAACCAAAAGGATGATTGCAATAAAAAGAAGAGTGTTTTCTGTTGTTCCAGAAACATAGAAAATGACTAGAACCAAAGCGGCAGCCAATGCTAAAAATGAGCCTAAATATTTCATTGATAATCTATTTTTATTTCTATTCGTTGGTATGGCAGTTCGCTTGTGGCTATTAAGACCACAGTTTCTGCTATATTCAATATGCAAATAACGCATTTATTTTCCGAAATGGAAAATTTTTTGTTGTTTAATTTTTTGCTCTCTTAATTTTTCTGCCTTTTTCTTTATATTTGTGTCAATTCAGAAAATAAAATAATTGAGATTATGAGAGTTCCATTCCTTGCTCAAACTGCAGTGCTTGTGGCTGCTTTGGGGTGCGTGGCTTGTTCCGATTCCAACATGCAGAAAGACGGTGACGGCAATTATGTGGTGAACACTACCGAATTGGGTAAAGATATTAAGGGCTATGTCGGTCAAACCCCGCTTAACGTGACCATCAATCCCAATGGCGTCATTGTAAAGGTGGAAGCGTTGCAGAACAGCGAGACTCCCGATTTTTTCCGCCCTGTTGAAGAAAAACTCCTGAAACAGCTCGAAGGCAAGAACTCAACAACCATCGATGCGGTCGACGGCGTTAGCGGTGCCACTTTTTCTAGCCGCGCCGTTCTTAAGAACACCAAGGCTGCGCTCGACTATTACCATGCGCATAAGTAACCCGTTTGTTATTTGAATTCTGTTTGCCTATGCGGTGGTTCTCTCTGCTCCTATTTTTATTGTTTGGGCTTTCGGCAGGCGCGGTTAGCCCCAAGGGTGGAGTGGCAGATGTTCAGGTGGCAGGTGGAGGCCAGTCCTTGCTCTACCAACCCAAGTCTGCCAACCTCATAAACGGTGGTGAGGCATATAGCTTGGGTACAGCCAAGCTGAATTTCGGCGGTAGCCTAGGAACCTTATTCAATTGGTATGGAAAGAAGGGCGTTGGTGTCCAGTGTGGTGTGCGTCTCAATCTGTTGCGCACAACTTGCCAGCTCGACAGCGTTGCCCAGTCGGCGGCTTCCGACGCCGTTAACGGACTCCACTATGTGCAGTTGGTCCGTTTTAACCATTGGCAAGAAGAGCAGACCTGTGTGGCGCTGTCAGTCCCTGTTGGGTTGGCATATCGCAAGCCGTTAGGTTCAAGTCTAGATTTCTACTCGGCTGCGGGACTCGAATTTCTCTTGCCCTTGTCGTCGCATTATAAGGTTACTGGTGGCGATGCCGACATTTCGGCTTATTATGCCGATTACGATGTCTTGCTCCAAAATCTGCCGGCTCACAACCTCGCTAGGGTAGACGGACGTCCTAGCGGAAAGTTCAACATGAGTGTTGGTCTGTCTGCTTATGCCGATGCTGGCGTGCGTTACCATTTCTATAATCTCGATGCCAGTGCGGCGCTCTATGCTGGCTATGGTTTGCTGAATATGTACGACGAAGGCGACGGGGCTGGCATTTTCAATCCCCAAAACGAATATAGCGGGGTGTTGGGCTCCACATTGGTCCATAGTCTTCACCACCTGTCTTTTGGTGTTAGGCTCGGTGTCTCGTTGCCGTTGCGAAGGTAGATTACTAATAAACCCAAAAAATTAGTATCTTTGCTAAAATTCAAAAACTTGGTCTTATGTGTATACCCGGAACTGCATTGTCTCGCTACATTAACTTTTATACCGACTTCGCTTTCAAGAAGATTTTCGGTACGGAAGCGAACAAGGATTTGCTCATCAGCTTCCTGAATGTTTTGTTCGGTTTGGAGGGCGACGACGCCATTGAAGACGTCACCTACCTCAACAGCGAGCAGTTGGGCGACAGCAGACAAGAACGCAGAGCCATTTACGATGTATATTGCAAGACCGGGAAGGGCGATCGCTTTATTGTGGAGATGCAGAAGGCGCAACAGGACAATTTCCGCGACCGCGCCCTCTATTACTCGTCGTTTGCCATTCGCGAGCAGGCCGTTAAGGGTTCGAAAGACCGTCCTTGGGATTATGAGCTCGCTCCCGTTTACGTGGTGGGCGTCCTCAACTTCATCATGGACAAGACTAATGACGACAAGTGCATCACCCGCGTTCAGTTGAAAGACGACGAGAACCGTGTCTTCACAGAAAATCTGAATTTTGTCTTCCTCGAGATGCCGAAATTCATGAAGAAAGAAGATGAACTACACACTTTTTTAGATAAGTGGCTCTTTGTTTTAAAGAACCTCTACCAGTTGAGAGAGAAACCGCAGGCGCTTACCGAGGGCATCTTTCGTAAACTCTTCGAGGTGGCAGAAATTGCATCATTCTCTGCTACCGAACGCTCAAACTACGAGGAAAGCTTGAAGAACTTCTGGGACCTTAACAACTGCCTAGACTCTGCAGAACGCAAAGGTTTCGAGAAGGGCGAAGCAATCGGCTTGGAGAAGGGCGAGGCAATCGGCTTGGAAAAAGGCGAGGCAATTGGTTTGGAGAAGGGCGAAGCAATCGGCTTGGAGAAGGGCGAGGCAATTGGCTTGGAGAAAGGCGAGGCAATCGGCTTGGAAAAAGGTTTACAGAATGTTGCAAGGAATATGAAACAGGCCGGAATGTCTGTTGAAGAAATTTCCAAACTCTCGGGACTACCAGTTGACGAAATTGAAAAACTATAGGTTTATGTTGACCGCATACGAGGAAAGCTTGAAGAACTTCTGGGACCTTAACAACTGCCTAGACTCTGCAGAACGCAAAGGTTTCGAGAAGGGCGAAGCAATCGGCTTGGAGAAGGGCGAGGCAATCGGCTTGGAAAAAGGCGAGGCAATTGGTTTGGAGAAGGGCGAAGCAATCGGCTTGGAGAAGGGCGAGGCAATTGGCTTGGAGAAAGGCGAGGCAATCGGCTTGGAAAAAGGTTTACAGAATGTTGCAAGGAATATGAAACAGGCCGGAATGTCTGTTGAAGAAATTTCCAAACTCTCGGGACTACCAGTTGACGAAATTGAAAAACTATAGGTTTATGTTGACCGCATACGAGGAAAGCTTGAAGAACTTCTGGGACCTTAACAACTGCCTAGACTCTGCAGAACGCAAAGGTTTCGAGAAGGGCGAGGCAATTGGCTTGGAAAAAGGAATGTTATTGAATGAAAAGTTGCGTGAGTGCAGAATGAAGAGAAAAAGTTTCTAGTTATTGTTTAATAGTTGCAGAAATACACAATAATAGTTGCAAAAAGACATAATAATAGTTGCGGGAAATATCATTTTTGCCTAATTTTGCATCCTAAAATAGAACTAGCCTACTACAGAACTCCCCAAATGGACAAATTTATGGGCTAACCTTCCTATGGTTTGTCCTTGTGATTGTTTGTAGGTCTATCTTATAAAAACTTGGTTGCAGAAATAAAGCAAAAGTCTTTAAAAAGATTTTTGAGTGTTACAATTATAAAATCGGTGATATTATAATTGGCACTTTTATGAAGATTTGTTTGTGCAGCTGGCTTTGTGTTGAAAATAAATATAACTAATATAACATGTTTAGAAAAAACAGGGTTTCTATACCCAAAGCGTTTGCCACATTGCTATTGGCATGGCTTATGTGTTTCTGTGCGTATGGGCAGCGAGATTTGCCTATCAATCAAGAGATAACTAATTTGTTCGGAACAGCAACTAGTTTGCGCGTAATGCTGGAGAATAAAGGGTTGAGTAGAGCTCAAATAGACTTGCTACTAAAAGCAGGTGAAACAACTACCATTTTGCCAGTATCGACAGTTGCAGAGCTCGATTCGTTTCGTGTGGCAGTTAATAAAGGTCTGTCTTATTGGTACTTACAATCAAAGAGCAGCAGCCTTACTCTTTATCTGGTTGCTGACCCACAAACAGCGCAAGTTAAATTAGGAGCCGATTTGGAGATAACAAGTTGGACACCTATAGGTACTAGTAGTAATCCGTTTAAGGGTGCTTTTAATGGAAATAACCATACTATTACTTTCAAGAATGTATCTACTGATGTAGATAACTTTGGCCTTTTCGGTTACATAGGAGGTGCTATAACTAATAAAATATACGACCTTCATGTTAAGGGCGATTTAAAAGCAAAAAAATCGGCGGCTCTCATCTGCGGTACGGCAAATGCATATTCCGTTATTGAAAACTGTAGCACCGAGGGTACTATTGCTTCTGGCTACCGAACGTTTGTAATGGCTGGAACATCTGGAACAGGAACTACGGTTAATGGAGCTGCGGTTGCAGGTATATGTGTAACCAACTATGGTACCATCCGTAAATGTAATAATGCAGCAAGTGTTACTTGTTATAAACCGACAGTAGATGTCGGAATGCGTGCGGCTGGTATATGTTGCAACAATAATGGCAAGATTAGCGAATGTACCAATTCCGGCACCGTTACTATGAATTCTGATTATTATTGCGCAGGCATGGGCGGTATCGTTGCCGTTTCTAACAACGGTGGCAGTGTTTCAAAATGTTTGAATAACGGAGCTATTAGCCTTACATTAACGAAAAAGAATTCTACTGTTAAAAGTTATGTTGGAGGTTTAATTGGTTCAACATACTATGCAGACAATAAATCGTGCGTTTGCGAATACTCTGCAAACTGTGGTGCGGTTGAGGTAAAGGGGGCTGATGATAATTATATCAATAAATCCTATGCCGCCGGTTTAGTTGGCTACACCTATAGTGGAATTATTAAATCGTGTTACAATAGTGCCCAAATTACAGGCTACATAGGTCTTGCAACTTCTATAACCTATGTCACTCCTTTTGTGGCTTTGAAAACAGGTAACCCCTCTGTTTCATATTTGGCCAATAATGAAAACGTCTATTCCTTTGGCAGTAATTCTGATGGAACATCCTATAGTAGCCTTCTTTTTCAAACAGGTCGAGTAACCTATTATCTTAATGGAGAAACGTCAGAAAATCCGGTTTGGCGCCAGACTATAGGAACAGATAAATTGCCTGTGTACGATGTTACAAGCAAAGTTGTTTATAAAGGCTATGATCATGGTTCTTCCATTTTATCCTATAGTAATAATGCTGTCTTTCACCCAACGTCACACAATTCCTCTTCACATAACATTGCTTCAAATGTGGTGGGTACAGAAGGGAACTACACCTGTAAGGTATGTGGTGTGAAAATGTATGCCTTGTATAAGCATGGCGAAACCACGCCGTGTGGCTACAGCCATTTAACAACCGAAAAGTACCACTATGCGCCTTACAGCAATGGCAACCACGAGGCAGAGTATGGCTCTGGCACTTCGTGTGCCAAGTGTGGCGTAGAAACGGCCTTTATTTCTAACGAAGTTCAGTTGAAGGCCTATTTCAGCAAGATGCAGGCTGACCAGTCATTAAAAACCCCTGCTAAACTGATGGCAGATATTACATTATCTGGCACTTGGCCGGGCTATTTCACAGGTAGCGAAAATGCTTATAATGGAGTTTTCGACGGCGCAAACCACACCATCAGCGGTCTGAAGGAGAACAGTGCAAGCAATTGTGTGGGCTTCATCGGCTACAACCAGGGTAAGATAATGAACCTGACCGTAAGGGGCGATGTGGAGAGCAGTGGTGACACTGTCGGCCTGGTGTGCGGCTGCAACGGCCAATTGGGTGTGATAGAGGGCTGCATAGCCGAAGGCAAAGTGAAAGGGAAAAAATATGTAGGCGGTATCTGCGGTTGTTCAAGTTCAGGTAGCACCGTCAGCAAGAGCGTGAACCAGTCTACAGTGCTTGGTAATGTCCGTGTTGGCGGCATCATAGGTGAAAATAGAAGTTCGAAGTTGTCGGAATGCCAGAACCTGGGCCATGTGGGCGGAACACAATATGTAGGCGGTGTCATAGGTTATAATTACTCATCTGTGACCATGAGCGACTGCGGCAATTCGGGCAGTGTGGTGGCAACAGCTTCACAATACGGTTACGCGTCAGGCTTGGTTGGTTGCTCCGATGACGCATCTGTTGTCTTGAATAACGTGTACAACTATGGCCGTGTGACAGGCTCTAGCAAAAAACAGTTAGCCTATTTGTCTTCTACTTATTCTTCTATAACAGTGTCGTTGTCAGACGGAAGCGTAGCCGCTATAAACAAGGACTTGGGTGTTGTGGCGTCAAATCAGACCTTTGGAGCCACCAGTTATACGGAAAGCGAGTTCAAGGCTGGTAAGGTGACGGCCGCGTTGAACGGCACCCGCAACGTATGGCACCAGTCGTCGAGCGATCCGTTCCCGTTGCTGGCGAATGCGAAGTATGTGGCCGCGAAGCCGGTCGAAATCAGCACCGCCAGCGAGTTGGCGGCCTACTTTGAGAAGGCGAGGGAAAAGGGCTTGTCCTTGGAGGGTAAGCTGATGAACGACATCGTGTTGCCAAGCAATTGGTCGGTTACGTTCAGCAGCGGAAACGCCTTTTGGGGCGTTCTCGACGGAGACGGTCACACCATCAGCGGTCTGAAGGAGAACAGTGCAAGCAATTGTGTGGGCTTCATCG
>JAKSKR010000008.1 GCA_024401645.1 Paludibacteraceae bacterium
ATCGTACAACATGTCCTTAGATTTTAGGTTATTGTTATTTCTTTCTTGCAAATATTGAGGCTTGGTGTGCCAAATATAGGCACACTAGAGCCTCTTTTTTGTTAAATTCCGCGTTTACGTCTTTCTTCTGACGGATCTTCGAAAGTTACAGCTCGAACCATACAGCCGAACGATCTACACAGTGGCAGGAGCGTCTGTATAGTATCATCGCATTCATCAAACCTCAATCCATATGCGCTATCAAATGGGGTATATACGCTTGATGAAAAATAACCTGAAAATTTCTCTTCATTATCACCATCCTTACTATTATAAAAAGGAAGGAATATTGTTTTACCATTCTTCTTACTTTCGCCCAACAAACCCGACTCTCCAGAATCATCAAAGTCATCGACCCATTCCCATGTACAAGAATTTCTCAACTCACGAATTTGGTCTGCTGTTGGCATCATCCAATTGTCGCCCCAATTAACTGATGCAGCATCATCTTCTTGACTCAAATCTCTCTGTTTGTCTTTTTTATTATATTTTATCACATCAGGAATTATCTGATTTTGATTCTTAACCCACCATCTATACCCTTCTCTAGTATATCTGTATTTGGGGTTTGTTTCACCCCATGCAAAAAAGTCGCCACTTTTTTCCGGACTTTTTGCTCCAACATTGTATGTAGCCCACAAAGTTCCACTTTCTAAACCCAGGTCAACATAAGTGTATTCATCCTTAAATCCACTGACAGAAACACCTTGTTCGTCTTCTTCGTATTCTATTATATCTTCAAGGTCTTCTTCTTCATCAAAATTATCATTGTCTTCATTCTCTTCACTTTCCTCACACTCATTACCCATGGCGACGATCGCACGAACGGCATATCCTTCATTCAACTCACTATCGTAAACCTGTGGATCAACGTCCTCTGAAGCTTCAAGTAAATACAAACAATCATCATCGTCACGATCACCCCTACGGATAGTAGTAGATAGGTAATAACCTGTAGGAAAGAAAATTGTGTTCCCGTTAGACTTACTTGTGCCCAATTGCCCTGACACTCCTGTTCCGTTAAAGTTTTCAATCCATTCCCATGAGCATCCATCAACAAGTTCATTAAGATCATCACTAGAAGGTATTCTCCACATCGCTCCCCAATTGCTTGCCGCCGCATCATCATCTTGGTTAAGCACCTCATTTCCATTCACCGTTCTGAAGTTCTCGTAGATGCACTTTAGATATTTCTCGCCGTCATATTTTCTATATTCAACCCATTTATAATCATCAATATCATCAAATGACTCACGGGCTTCGGTCTCTCCATAAGCATAAAAATCGCCAGATTTCTCTACACTCTCGGCTCCTAAATTACATGTAGCCCATAGTCTGCCGCTGGGCAAACCGAGGTCAACATAAGATTTATCTCCTTTCTTACCACTGACCGTTACTTTATACTGTTTCTGAGTCTCAGCACCATCAGGAGCCTCCGTTGTTTTCGGAGCCTCTATTCCAATGATTGAAGCTTTCATCTGGTCAAACTCCGACTGAGTAAGAGCTCCCATTTCCTTTAATTCTTGTAGTTTAGCCAGTTGGGCCAACTTTTCCATCATATCAGCCATATTCTATCTTTTTATTTTTATAGTTTATTTCTCAAGGAATTAAATTACCGCACCATACAGTTTCTCCATGATTTTGACCATCGCCAAAGTGTTGAGTTTGCAATAGTAGAGCAGCGCCATTCTGGTTTGCGACTTCTGAGGTTATGCCATATCCTTTATTTTAGGGAAAACAGTCATGGCTTCTCCTTCATTTTGTAAACATCTATTTAATTAATTTCATATTACAAATATAGGCTAAAAGTGCAATAAAACAATAAAATCAGATAAAAGGCAGATTCTAAATCTCTTTTATTCTGTCTGGTGTCAGTTTTTCGCAGTCTCCATAGTCATCGGTCAAAGCGTAAACGTCTAATTTATTAATTATATCTGCAATATATAGCCTAAAAACGCTATAAAACAATAAAATCAGCCCGAAGGCTGATTCTAAACCATTCTAAATCTCATTGATTCTGTCTGGTGTCAGTTTTTCGTAGTCTCCATAGTCATTGGTTAAGGCCTCCAAGACCTTGACGAAATAGTCCCTTGGAGACACGCCGTTTAACTTGCATGTCTCCACCAAAGTGTAAAATCTTGCGGCTATCCTGACACCCTCTTCGCTGGTGAAGCCCTTACAGGCGCTCCGACCTACTGTAAACGGACGGATTGACCTTTCCGATAACGAGTTGTCAATATCGTAGTTCCCGTCATCAAGGTATTTCTGCAGACCGTCCCATCCATTCAGCATATACTTTAGCGCCTTTTTCATCAGTTCGGAGTAGTGGTATTCTTCGGGATTGTCCCACAGGTCTTGAGCCTTCTCATAAAGATCCCTCATTATTGTTTTGACGTCCTCCCTGTTTCGCCGCTCCTTTATTTGTTCAGGTGTCATGTTCAGGTTCCTAATCTCACGCTCAACTCCGTACAGTTTGCCGATTTGTTCGAGGAACCAGAAATTGGAATCTGTGCTCATAGGCCTTCATAAACACCGTGTAGGAGTGGTTTTCGTATCTGACCAGCTTGACCTTGTCACGCTTCTTCGACATGGTTATAAACACGTCGCCGTTATAAGGGTCACGACCGAGCATCTCCCGTTTGGTGTTGCAGAGGCGGAAGTGACCGAGACGCATGTCGGTGATACCCTCTACGTAAAAGTACCTGTAGTCAGGATTGAGGTTCAGCATAACACGGCAATTTTATCGATCAGACTTCTCAGTTCTGATAGGCAGATGGGCTCATGCCTTAGATTCAATCCGTTTGGCAGCACAAGGTCTGCCTTGATTGAAATTTCAGTCCGTGCCGGTGCTGGTGTTTGCTCATGCTCGACAATTTCAACAGGAACCAGTTTGGGTTTCGCCTGCAACGTAAGCCAGTCGACATATTCCGCTATCGGCACACCCGATTGTTTGCAGATTTTGGAGATGGTCACTCCTTCCTTGTCCTTGTTCGCCTCGTACGCATCACGTATTTGACACATTTTCTTTTCGCTTGCCATATTTTCTAAATTTTATGTTCGCGACAAAGATAAGGGGCAAGTCGAGTTTTAGATTGGATGCTTACGCTTCTCATATAGTAACATCAGAACGGTAGAGCATCATTATCATCATCTTTCTTTTCATCAGTCAGGGAAATGTCCTGTTCAAAAAGACTCGGATAATCATCAGTTGTTTTCTGTTTTTTTCGTTTGTAATGCACCCAACAATCTCTTTGAATGCTTACCCTATGCCCAACATGGCAAACAGGAAAAGGGCTTGCACACAAATAAAAGTCTAGTCATTGTCAGGCAGGTTGAGAAGGATGCGGAAGGTTGTGCCCTTACCCAACTCGGAATGCTTAACAAAGATAGAGCCATGATGGTAGTCTTCAACAATACGCTTCACCAACGAGAGCCCCAACCCCCACCCACGTTGCTTGGTGGTAAAGCCCGGACTGAACACCGTTTTAAACTTTGACTTTGGTATGCCTTTACCAGTGTCGGTAAAGTCGAGACACACTTGCTTCTCGAGCATAGAGACATTTACGTCTATGCTGCCGCGACCTTCCATGGCATCGACAGCATTCTTGCAAAGGTTCTCGACTACCCATTCGAAGAGCGGCACACACATAGGCAGGCTGATAGGCGTATTCGACTGGTAAACCGAAGTGATAACCACCTTGCTCGACACGCGCCGACGCATATAGGCCAACGTATTGTCGAGGACATCGTTCAAACAAGCTGGTTTCAGTTCTGGAACCGATCCCACCTTCGAGAAACGGTCGGCAATGGTTTGCAAACGACTGACGTCCTTTTCCATTTCGGGCAATATGTCGAGGGCAATTTCTTGCGCCTTCATGAGTTCCACCCAAGCCATTAGCGACGATATGGGGGTACCCAACTGGTGCGCCGTTTCCTTCGACAAGCCCGCCCACACCTTATCTTGTTCGGCACGTTTTGCCAACGTGAAAAAGAACAGGACGGTGAGGAAAAACAAGGCTATAACCCCCCACTGGATGAACGGATAGTAAGACAAGTGTTTCAGCACCAGCGAATTGTCGTAATAGATGTACTGCTGGGTTTCCTTGTCGATGTTAATTTCAATGCGTTCGTTAAGGTCGGCAAACAGCTCTTGCTTTTGCTTCCAGAAAGCCTTCAACTTATCGTCCGTCAACTTGCTCGGCACATCTATGTTTCGGGAGCCAATCACGTTGTCGTTCTGGTCGAGGATGAAGCAGGGAATGGTTGTGTTGTCGGCAATCACCTTTAACAAGAATTCAAAATCGGTCACTTCGTCGGCAGCCGCCAGCTTACGGGTCGCCTCCGCCCACAAGGCCATCTTTCGGTTTTCCTCTTGTGCCATACTCTTCACCAATCCATTGGTAAAGTAACCGGAAATGCCGACAATGACCAGCGCCAACAGGGCGAACAGGTATTTAAGTTTCGAAAACTTGTCGAACGTGATATGCATAGGCAAAAAACTTTAACGGTATTTAGCTTCGTTCTCGTCGTCCATAATGCTTAAGTAGCTGTTATAGCGACTCTCGCTGATGTAGTGTTCCTCAACCGCCTTCAGCACCGCGCAACCGGGTTCGTGCGTGTGGGTGCAGTTGCCAAACTTGCAATCGGCCGAGAAGCGGAAGATGTCGGGGAAATAGTGTCCCACTTCCTCTTTCTTAAAGTCGATGGTGCCGAAGCCACGAATGCCCGGGGTGTCGACAATAAAGCTATCGGGCGCAATCTCGAACATTTCAGAGAAGGTGGTAGTGTGCATACCGGCATCGTGAACGTCTGAAAGGTCGCCAATGCGAGCCTTAAAGTCGGGATCGATGGCATTGACCAACGACGACTTGCCTACACCCGAATTACCTGACAGCAATGTAATCTTACCCTTCATCAGTTCGGCCACTTCGGCAACACCTTCGCCCGTCTTTGCCGAAACGGCATAACACGGATAGCCAATCTGCGTGTAAAGGTGCATCAGGTTGTTCATGTACTCCAACTCGTCGGCATCGTAAAGGTCTTTCTTGTTGATGAGCAAGATGGCTGGCACGTTGTAGGCTTCGCACGTAGCCAAGAAGCGGTCGATGAAGACGGTTGACGTAACAGGATGGTTGATGGTAACGACAAGCATTGCCGCATCGAGGTTAGCCGCTATGATGTGCAACTGCTTCGACAAGTTGGCAGGGCGACGAACAATGTAGTTACGGCGAGGCAACAGCTTGGTGATGAGACAGTCTTCGGCCGAACGGACGTCGAACTCCACATTGTCGCCCACCGCAATAGGGTTGGTGCTTTTAATACCTTGAATGCGGAAATTGCCTTTTAGGTGACAATCGAAGACCTGCTTGTCGGCAGTACGCACCAAATATGAGCTACCGGTATTCTTAATGACGAATCCTTCCATAAACGAATTGTATGAAACAAAGAACGCAGAACGGCATCGGTTAACGGCACCATTCTGCGGTTTCTTTTTCTTATTTTAGTCCGACGGTCAACAATTAGACAGTCATGATTTCCTTTTCCTTTACAGCGAAAGCTTCGTCGACCATCTTGATGAACTTGTCGTGAATCTTCTGAACCTTGTCTTCAGCATCCTTTTCAGCATCTTCAGCCAAGCCATTCTTAATTTCCTTCTTCAAGCCATCAATAGCGTCGCGGCGCGCGTTACGAACAGCCACCTTTGCGTTTTCTGCCTCTGCCTTTACCTGCTTAACCAACTGCTTACGACGGTCTTCGGTGAGCGGTGGAATGCTAAGACGGATGATTTCGCCATTGTTTTCGGGAGTGATGCCGACTTCAGAAGCCAAGATTGCCTTTTCAATAGCTGGCAACATCTTCTTTTCCCAAGGCTGTACAACGATGGTACGTGCGTCGGGGGTTGTAATGTTAGCCACACCTGAAAGTGGGGTTATTGTACCATAATAGTCGAGACGAACAGGGTCGAGGATACGAACATTAGCCTTACCAGCACGAATGTGTGCAAAAGCATCATCGAGGTGAGACAATGCGCCTTCCATCTTTGTCTGGGCGCTCTTATAGAAACTTTCTACGTCTGCCATAAATTTAAAATCTTCTATATTATTTATATTCTGCACAAAAATAGCAGAAAAAAAGGAATTACACAAAAAGGGACCTAAACGACTGTATTTTTTTATACCTTGACGCTATCAAGCCTCAATTCTTGGAGTTACATTTTCCCCTTCCAAATAGGGTTCTTCGGCATCACTTTCCCTTTCCACAACCTGTGCCACGTCCTTCCTTTCACCCGCCATCATAGAAAAAGCCACACCATACATTTGCATATACCCATCGACTACCGACTTCCAGATAGAGAGGTATTCTGCAACCTCAAGGAATCGTTCATACGCCTCCTTGCTTAAGCCTGCGGCAACAACACCCGTATAGAGGGCTCCGCAAAGATATTCATTAGGCTTCACGTCCCAAACAGATTTCTTCAACCCGGTAGTTTTTATTTCGGGGAACGCCTGTGTAGCATAAAAGCTCCAGTCTCTAGACTTCACCTTACGCTTAAATTCCTTGAACAGAGCCGGATACCCATCCTTCAGTAATTTTTTCAATTCCACACAATCGTGTATCGTCAACGCTTTTTCACTACCAACACACACATAGGCAACCAGACCAGCCAAAGCCACAACATTATCCCGCTCAGGTTCATATTCGTCATAATAATAAGACTCACGAAAACCGTATTCCTTTCTAACATTGTTCTGTTTCTCCAAAAGCCTAGTCAACGGAGAAAGTCCAACGAACCATGAGTATAAAACAGGGATGCAGAACACAAGACTGATGGTCATTGCGTTCTTGTAATGCACCAACGGAATAAGAACAACGGCAGTAACTGCAAGGGCCGGAAGTATTGCTAACAATATCAAGACCAAACGTTTAGTCAGAGGACGAATAAAACACAGCGGGGGGCCACCAAACAAATGCCATAAGCCACAAACCAATCGTAACGACTGTACATAACATAATATGACATCCAATCGCAACAATAGAACACAGCCAAGATGCCCAACGTGGCCCCTAAAAGCTTAATGACATTTACCTTATCGTGTTCCACAACGAGCCACATCATTGTCACAATAGCCATCACGTGACGGTACCCTTCTTTGAAGTGACCTTGGAACATAATAAAAATATACGCAATAGCAGGCAACACCATAATCAGGTACCACTTCAGCAAGAGTAAGACAAACCTCATAGTATTACAAGTTGAATTTCATCTTAATAAAGTCACCAACAAAAGCAGCCGTTTGTTCCACTCCCAACTGGGTAACGTCGGCACACATGTTATAGCTAGACGAATGTCCCCACTCCTTATCGGTAAAGTAATTGTAGTAAGCGGCACGTTTCTTGTCAGTCTTCAAAATCAGTTCACGCACCTCTTCGTCATCGGTCATGCCACTGCGTTCCTTGACACAAGCAATGCGGAAGTCGATTGGAGCAGAGAAATAGACACTGAAAAGGTTGGGGTTGTTGCGCAACACATAGTCGCTGCAGCGTCCCATAATGACGCACGGACCTTCAGACGCCACCTTCTTGATGGCCTCGCTTTGAATTTCGAACATATTCGAAGCCGAAAGGAAACTGTTACTTTCGCCATTAATGCCAAACATGAGCTGGCCTATATTTTGAAAGAAAGATGGCACGCCCGGTTTTTCGTCGGCCTTGGCAAAGAAGGAAGGGTCGAAACCCACCTCTTTTGCCGCCAGGTTGATGAGTTCGGCATCGTAAAACTTAAAGCCGAAACGGTCGGCCAAGGCCTTGCCTATGATGCGGCCCTTGCAGCCAAACTGGCGGCCTACGCTTATTACTATATTATCTTGTTTCTCCATAACACATTACTTACTTATATTTTGCTCTCGGTTTGCCATTGCCTTGAACTTACGCAACTGCCACACCAGCACCACAGCCGTGAGCAACGACGAAAGGGCATCGGCAATTGGCAGGCTGAACCAGACGCCGTCGAGTTGCCACATGGTGGGCAACACCAACAATAGCGGGACCAGGAACAACAACTGACGGGTTGTGGAAAGTATGGCGGCAAGGAGAGCCTTGTTTATACTTTGGAAAAAGTTAGATGACACCATTTGGAAGCCAACGATTGGGAAAGTGGCTACGGTTATGCGCAAGCCATAAGACGAAACGGCAACCATCTCCTCACCATCGGAAAACAAGCGCATGATGGTTGACGGAAACAGCTCGCAAACCGTGAAGGCACACAACATAATGACGGTTGCATAAAGAATGGCATACTTCAGCACCTCGGTCACACGATGGAACTGACGAGCGCCGAAATTGTAGCCCGCAATTGGCTGCATGCCCTGGTTGATGCCCAACACCACCATGGCAAACAGCATGAGCACCTTGTTGACGTTGCCATAGGCACCCTGGGCCGCATCGCCACCAAACTCGTAAAGGCGGTGATTGATGAGGATGACCACCAAACAAGAGCAGATGTTCAGCAAGAAAGGCGAAATGCCGATTGACAAGATGCCTTTAACGATGGAGCCTTTCAGCTTGAACGCCCAACGCTGGAAGTGCAGGAACTGCTGTGGGTTTGAAAAATAACGAACAATGACCGAGAGGGATATAATCTGCCCCATAACGGTTGCCAAGGCCGCGCCCCGAAGTCCCCACCCAAAGACGAAAATGAACAGCGGCGCCAACACCAAGTTTATCACTACGGTTAGGAATGTCATGTTCATGGCCATCTTCGGATTTCCGCTAGAACGCAAGGCGTTGTTCAAACCAAAATAGAGATGCGTGAAGACATTACCCAACAGAATGACCGTCATGAACTCACGGGCATAGGGACGTATGTCTTCACTCGCCCCGAAAATGGAAAGAATGGGATCCATAAACGTAAGGCCGACCGTCATGATGAGCAAGCCCAGAATGACATTAAGGGTTGCCACATTGCCCAACACATTGGCAGCGCCCCTATCGTCTTTCTGCCCCATCTTAATGGAAATGAGGGTACTGCCGCCCGCACCAACCATAGCGCCAAAAGCAGCCGCAACATTCATTAGAGGCAACGTAATGGCCATGGCGGTAAGCGCCTTGTCGCCCACGCTGTGCCCCAAGAAGGCACTGTCGATGATATTGTAAACAGAAGAAGCCATCATTGCCGCAATGGGGGGCAACGAGTAACTGACCAGCAACTTCTTTACTGGCAAGGTTCCCAACTCGGTAGGCGATTTTCCAACACTCATATAAAAGGAATTATTCTTTATTATATAACGCAGTCATAAGGGCGCTCCGTCCCCCAGACCAAAGATTTCAAAAAAAAAATTCAGTATGTGGTACAAAGTTAACGAATAAAATGCGGCAAGAGAGTTATAAGGCGAACCAAATTAATGTTGCACAGCATATTTTTAACCTATAAATAGATAAGGTTTTAGCAAAAATAGCTAACTTTGCACAATTGAATATATATCATTAAACAAACAGATACGATGCAAGAAATCAGGAATGTCGCAATTATTGCGCACGTCGACCACGGTAAGACTACGCTGGTGGACAAGATGTTACAAGCCGGTAAACTTTTCAGCGATCACGAAAAGCCAGGCGAACTCATCCTCGACAACAATGATTTGGAGCGTGAACGAGGTATAACAATCGTTTCAAAGAACGTATCAATCCGTTACAAAGGCTACAAGATCAACATCATTGACACTCCGGGCCACTCTGACTTCGGTGGTGAGGTTGAACGCGTATTGAACATGGCCGACGGATGTTTGCTATTGGTTGACGCATTTGAAGGTCCAATGCCACAGACCCGTTTCGTGTTGCAGAAGGCACTTCAGATTGGCTTGAAGCCAATTGTTGTCGTTAACAAGGTCGACAAGCCGAACTGCCGCCCAGACGAAGTACAGGAAGAGGTTTTCGACTTGATGTTCAACTTGAACGCAACAGAAGACCAGCTTAACTTCCCAACCGTATATGGTTCTGCAAAGAACAACTGGATGAGCCCAGACTGGAAGCAGCCACGTGAAAACGACATTACCGCTGCCCTCGATGCCATCATCGAAAACATTCCTGCACCAAAGGAAAACCCAGGTACAGCCCAGATGCTTATCACTTCATTGAACTACTCTTCTTACGTAGGCCGTATCGCCATTGGTCGTTTGCACCGCGGTACCTTGAAGGAAGGCCAGATGGTTACCCTTGCAAAGCGCGACGGTAGCATGGTTAAGAGCAAGATTAAGGAACTTCGCGTATTCGAAGGTTTCAGCCAGAGCAAGGTACAGGAAGTTGAGAACGGTGAACTTTGCGCTATTGTAGGTTTGGAAGGTTTTGAAATTGGCGACTGCATCTGCGACGCTGAAAACCCAGAACCACTACCAGCAGTAAGCATCGACGAACCTACAATGAGTATGGAATTCGCCATCAACGATTCTCCATTCTTCGGTAAGGAAGGTAAGTTCGTTACTTCACGCCACATTAACGACCGCTTGGAAGCTGAATTGGAACGCGACGTTGCATTGCGTGTTGAAAAGGGTATTGCCGATGGACACTGGACCGTATTCGGCCGTGGTGTGCTCCACTTGTCAGTCCTTATTGAAACCATGCGTCGTGAAGGCTACGAATTGCAGATTGGCCAGCCAAAGGTTATCATCAAGGAAATTGACGGCGTTAAGTGCGAACCTATGGAAGAGTTGACCATCGACACTCCAGAAGAAGGTTCAAGCAAGGTTATTGAAATGGTACAGGTCCGCAAGGGCGAAATGGTAAATATGCAGCAGAAGGGCGACCGCGTTCACTTGGAATTCATGATTCCTTCACGTGGTATCATCGGTTTGCGTACCAACGTATTGACTGCAACTGCAGGTGAAGCCGTTATGGCACACCGTTTCGTAGAGTTCCAGCCTTACAAGGGCCCTATGGAACGCCGTAACAACGGTTCAATCATCGCAATGGAAGGCGGTACCGTATTTGCATACGCATTGAACAACTTGCAAGACCGTGGTAAGTTTTTCATCAACCCACAAGACGAAGTTTACATGGGTCAGGTTGTAGGTGAGAACAACAAGCAAGACGACTTGGTTGTTAACGTCTGCAAGAGCAAGAAGTTGACCAACATGCGTGCCGCAGGTTCTGACGACAAAGTTAAGTTGGCTCCTCCTATCGTATTCAGCTTGGAAGAGATGCTCGAATACATTAAGGAAGACGAATACGCAGAAATCACTCCAAAGAGCATGCGTATGCGTAAGATCATCCTCGACGAAGGCGAACGCAAGCGTAACGCCAAGAAGGTTGTTTCTGAATAAATCGCAATCACTCAATAAAAGAATAGGGAAATCCGCAAGGGTTTCCCTATTTTCTTTTATATATTTGTGGGAACAAGAACTAATCATTAACAAATAAATTCTAACATGAGAAAAATTGCATTTATCATCTCTCTACTATGCGCACTACCTAGTTTTGCTGCAAGCATGAAAGACGTAAAGGAAGCCACCTACTACGGCATCGACTATTCACACGTTAAGGTATCTTCAACCGAAACAGCCGAAGAATTCATCAATGTTTTCGGCAGCATAAACGACCTCATCCTCCAAGAGCAAAAGAAGTACGTCGACCAATTGGCCCAAACGCTAAAGATAAAGATTACCGACGTTGACCTTGCCAAGCAGAAGGAAGTCATCAAAGCCATCAACACCGACAGCCTCATGGTAAGCCGCGTAAAGGTAGAGTCTTCCGAGAGCTACCTTGGCAGCATCCTCAACAACATTGAGTCAAAGGGCAACACCTACGGCATCTTACTCGTTGCCAAGGCATACGACAAGGCTGCAAACTCTGGCTACTACGACTTGGTGGTGTTCAACGCACAGACCAAGGAAGTAATTGCCACCCAAGCCCTTGAAGGCAAGGCAGGCGGTTTCGGCTTGAGAAACTACTGGGCAAAGACAGCCTTTACTGCCGCAAAGAGCATCAACGTGAAGAAGTTGAAGAAATAAAAGAAACCATTAGTGTCCCGAAAAATCATCCCGATTTTCACGGGACACTATTGCATTTATTTAACAGAAAAGTCGACAAGAAGCGTTCTTCCGAGGATGTCAATTAAATTAAGGTTCGGCAAAACAAACAAGACATTTTTAACGCTTTGAAAGTACCAGGCATTACAAATGTTTACCTCTTTACACAATGGTAAGATATAATTTTGATAACGTTTTTGCAGACTATCGTCTGATTGAGACTACCAATTTTAATGAAACGTCGGTAAAGACAGAAAGTACCGAACGTATTAGCATGGAAAGAACCATGAAAGGTTTTCTGCTAAACTGTTATCTGCCCGACTATCCAGAAGACTCCATACCGGCTGAACTAAAAGATCCAAACTATAAAAAACTCTATGAATCATCTTTTCCGAGACCATTCGAAGTGTCGGATAATGGTTACCTCTTTCAGTTTAAGAACAGTTCTCATTTTGTAAATCGTATAAAAACCACCTTACAAGACCTGATGATTGCCGACAATGAAAGGGGAAACGACCTGCGCTATTATAGCGACACTTACGATAGAGTTACAAAACAGATATGGAAGCAAGAACAACATCCGTTCCTAAATTTGTTTCTCAACAATGGATACGATAAGAAACAACAATTCTTCATTGACCTTAACCCAAAGTGTGATTGTTTGATTGAGGTCTCGTTTGACAGTTCAATAGATAACCAGAAAAAGACAGATAAGTTTTCTGTGACAGGAGCCGATGGTGGAAATGTGAAACAAGTTGTTTCTTCGTATAGTATAGTGTGCACAAAAGAGGGACTCCCAGATAAGATGGAGTTTGTTGCTGACATAAAGTACAGAAATACAACCATTATCCATAGGAAGACGTTGAACCTTATCGATTCTGAATTCATTGTTGAGGAGAATGGGGTCGATGAGACCATTGTTGTGACCATTGGAATGGATGAGTATAAGATTACAAAAAAAATTGAGCCAAACACAGTTAGTCCTTCAAATGGGGAAAAGATAAAGCTTTCAGGTTATGTAGTGAATATGCTTGATAATGAATTGAGAATCACTACTGAAAACGGTTTCGTGGGAAAGCCGGAAAGTGCTGTCGACATACAATCAGCAAAAGAGGCATTCTTTTGGGTGGTGTCGATTCGATGCCAAGGCAAAGAGTATTATCAGTTTGTAGATGGTGCTGTTGGGTGTCTATCAACGAAGCCTATAGAAGAAGACAGTTCCCCAAACATTGACAAACGATATGTTTTTACTGACTATGAAAAGCTTGACAAAGAAAAAATAGAAAGCATTTCCATAAACAAATTTTTCCTCGACAAGCAAGCCATTTCTCCGCTCAATTTTAATCCGTCAGCGTTTAATGGAAAGGTTGAAAGATGGAAGGAATTATACATCAACAATGCCGACGTTGAAAGTCTTAACTTTTTCTTGAAACTAGGAGTGTTGGATGTTAATCAGCCCCTAAACAGCCAACTTAAAATTAACGTGTTAGGCGACATTGCCTTCGAAATGACCGATCGAGTTCCTCTGCCGCAAGAATATCCAAGTATACAAATCGGAGTTGGTGATGAACCTGGCAAAATTGATCTTTGGGCTAACGAATTCAAAGGCAAAGAAACCAAAGATGTTGATTACGACTTTGTTTCATTCGACCAATACATGGGTTGGTACCGTCATTATCGTATAGAAAAGGGGGCTAAAGCACCAATTATGTATCAGTACGAGGGAAACCTCATGCTAAAAGTGCTTGTAGAGTGCGATAACCTAATTTTTTACCGTCTCTCTCTTGGAGACAAAACACTCGTAAAAAAAGGGCCTTATAAGCAGGAGTTCGATGTGACGATGAAAATTCCAGGAAAGTTAATCGAGACACTACTTCCGCTTCATCGCAGTGGCAGCAAAACCATTGAGAAAGACGGACGATTCTGGGATAAGGTTGTAAGAACTATTATGCCAAGTTGCAAGAATGAAGTCGTTTGCCGGATTCGAGAAGAAATAAAAAAAGAATTGAACATAAAGTAAAATGATTATGCCTTTGTTATTACCGCAATAGCACACGGCATTTTGCCCTCGACCAAGCTAAACTCAACATTGGTGTAACCCATATTGGCAAAGAACTGCCGGTAGGTGCGGTAGCTGAACTGCCGCTTGAAGTTGGCCCCAAACTTTTCGAGCAGACGAATGAAAAGACTCGGTTTGCCATTGTTTTCGTAGTTGACGTAGGTTGGCACGATGATTTTTCCACCAGGTCGGCACACCCGTTCCAATTCACCCATGGCAACTTCGGGTTCGGCAAGCAAATGAATGACATTGCCAGCCACCACCTTGTTGAAGGAAGCATCGGCATAGCCTAGTTTCGTAATGTCGGCATTGCAGAAAACAATGTTGTTAAAGTCGGCACACTTGTGGCGTGCCCGTTTCAGCATTCCTTCTGAAAAATCGGTAGCCACCAGGCGTTTGCACCTTGGTGCCATACGTTTGCTAATCATGCCGGTGCCACAAGCACACTCAAGCACCACATCGGTAGGCCGCACCATCAGTGCCACCCTATCTGCCAATTCGCGGTTTACCTTACCGTTATAGAAATCTTCGAAAAAATCGTACACCCCGGCTACAAAATCCCAAAACATAACTGTTTTCCCTTATAAGTTTTACACTGCAAAGGTAATACACACCTTTGGCAACCTGGTTGCAAAGAGAAAACGCCAGCCGTTTATTACAATAGTAATTGAGAAAACTGAAATGCAGCGAAAAAAGCAGTATTTTTGCGGTATGGGTAAAGTTTGGCAAAATTTTTGTTGTATGCCTTACGAAAGATTAGAATTGAAGAGATGATAAAATACTTCTGCATTACACTTTTAACCGCATTGGCACTAATTGTGCCCCAACAACTACGTGCCGATGTCATATACGAAGGATTCGTCCGCGACTCGGTAACGGGCGAGGAATTGCCGTTTGCCGCCGTCATCTACAAAGGCACCCCTTACGGTACAGAAACCGACTTGCAGGGTTTCTACCGTTTGGAAACCGACTATCCGAAATCGGACAAGATAGAATTCTCATACCTCGGCTATAAGACGAAAGTGATTGACTTAAGGAAAGCCAGTCACCGCCTTAACGTGGTTCTAACGCCAGACGATGCGCAAGAACTTGGCGAAATTGTGGTAAAGACCAAGCGTAGGGAAAAGTACCGCAGGAAGGGGAATCCGGCAGTAGACCTCATTAAGAAGGTGATTGAGTACCGCGACAGCAACGACATACGCACCACCGACTACTATTCGGTAAAGAAATACGAGAAAACCATTCTGGGCTTGAACGACTTTAAGGCGCCAACCGACTCGGTAAAGCGCAACAAGCACAGCTGGAACTACATGTACGACTACATAGACACTTCCGAAATCTCGAAGAAGACCTACCTTCCGGTTTCGGTGAGAGAGAACGTCAGTACGGTCAGCTACCAGCAGTCGCCCGAACGCATAAAACGCACGGTTAACGCACAGAACAACAAGACCATCATCAACGTCATGTCGGAACAGATGATCGACAACCTGTTGAACGAATGTTTCACCGACGTGCAGCTCTACAACAACAACATCGACATCTTCGTGGAGAAGTTTATGAGCCCGTTGTCGTCAATGGCGCCTGTGTTCTACCACTTCTACATTTCCGACACCGTAACCCTTGAAGATGGCAAGCCATATACCGAAATGACCTTCGTACCGGCCAATTCTAGCGACCTTGGCTTTACGGGCTACCTCTACATCACCACCGACAGCACCTATGCCGTTAAGAAGGTGAAGATGGACATTCCGCGCGACATTAAGCTCAACCTTGTTGAGAAACTACACATTGAACAAGAGTTTGACCAAACAGAAGAAGGCAAATGGGCCATTAAGCACGAACGCATGATTTCGGAATTGTTCCTCATCGATGGTCTGCAAGGTGGCTATGCCCGCCGCGACGCCTACTACACCAACTATAAGTGGCACGACATTGACAAGGAGGTGTTTAACCGCGAGGAAAACCTTGTGGTGGAAAAAACGGCAAAACAACATGTCGACACGTTCTGGACTGCGGCTAGGCCTACCAACCTTTCGCGCAACGAGGCCCGCATAGACACACTGATTGACCGCATGGACCAAAGCACCTTCATCAACATTGGCGAATACCTTATCAAGACCTGTGTAGAAGGTTACATGACCATTGGCAAGAAAGAGTACTTCGATTATGGCCGCGTAATGAGCACCTACTCGCGCAACGACCTTGAAGGTAACCGTTTCCGCATTGGCGGACGTACCAATCCGTCGCTTAACGACCGCCTGTTCTTCGACGGGTTCCTGGCCTACGGCACCAAGGACGAGAAGTTTAAATACAAGGCAGAGCTTGAATATTCGTTCCGCGACAAGGAGTTCAGTAAGATGGACTTCCCGCGCCACTCCATCATGGTCAACTATGTTTACGACTGGGACATTCCCTCGGAACGTTTCCTTGGCGAATACAACAGTAGCTTCATCCACTCGTTCAAACGCGAGAAGGTGACGCAGTTTGCCTACGTGAAAAGCCAGACCTTCCGCTACCTGAACGAGAAGGGCAATGGTTTCACCTACAGCGTTAGTGCCAAGCACTACGAGGAGACGCCTGCCGGCGACCTTCAGTACTTGAGAATGGAAGACTTCTCGAGGGTGAAAGAGTTGGAACAGACCGAGTTTAACCTTTCGTTGGGCTATGCACCGGGCATCCACTACTACCAGAACAAGAGCACACGCTACATAATGAACAAAGATGTGCCGCAGTTTGCGTTGAGCCACACCACCGCACTTAAGGACGTGCTTGGCAGCCAGTACGACTACAACAAGACCGAGTTCTCGTACAAGCAGAAATACAACGTCACGCCATTGGGTTACATGTTGTTTGCCTTCAAGGCAGGCAAAATTTGGGACAAGGCGCCTTACCCACTGCTCTTCATTCCGGCAGCCAACCTTTCGTACATCAACAACGACGAGACCTTCTGGCTGATGAACAACATGGAATTCCTTACCGACCAGTATGCTTCGGTTGACCTTTTCTACAACATGAACGGCTTCCTGCTTGGCAGAATTCCGGGCATTAGAAGGTTGCAATGGAAAGAGGTGTTCCGCTTCAAGGCCCTTTATGGCGGACTTACCGACAAGAACAATCCGTTCCTTGCACAGAACTACAACGACGGCACCCTGTTCCAGTTTCCTATGAGCAAGTATGGCAGCCAGACGTCGTTTGAACTAGACAAGAAGCCATACATGGAAGTGAGCGTAGGTCTGCACAACGTGTTCAAGTTCTTCATGATTGAAGTGACACGCCGTTTGAACTACCTCGACAATCCGAATGCCCAGAAGTGGGGCATAAACGTAGGTATGGGACTTTATATGTAATTTTTTGTAAATTTGCAGACGGGTAAACTCAATAAAATGGTAAATATGCCGTTTTTTGAATTAACAGTGTTTTCCTTCAGAACAGAACAATGAACAAAATAATAAAGATATTACTGCTGTCGACCTTGCTGCTAGCCACAGCAACATCGGCTTATTCCCAATCGGCCTACAAGAACTTTGGGAAGGCGATGAACCTGATTAATGTCGACAACAAGCAATATCATTTCGGTTTCATTCTCGGCTTCAATGCCATGGACTTCAACGTTGCGCAAAGCAATGCTGTTGCCAAAGACGACGGCAAAGTTTGGTATGCCGACGTTGTCAGCATGGGTTCGGGCTTTACCGTCGGCATCATCACCGACTTGCGCTTGGGCGAATATTTCGACCTTCGTTTCAACCCAGTTTTGTTGTTCAACGACCGCGTGGTGCACTACGTCGACGACAAAGGTCAACCCGCAATGGAAGACGTGACCGTGAAGTCAAGCGTCATCGACTTCCCTTTGTTGGTAAAGATGAGGGCACAGCGCATGCACAACTTCCGCCCCTACCTGGTTGCCGGTCCGGCAATGACGTTAGACCTTGGTCGTTCGCAAGACTGCAACCTACTGTTAAAGGCAATTGACTACGGTGCAGAATTTGGTTTCGGTTTCGACGTGTACCTGCCTTACTTTAGGCTAGCCCCAGAAATAAAGATGTTCTACGGCTTTAACGACATGCTCGACCGTGACCGACCAGACATTATTGGTACAACCGACGAGAAATGGCAAAACGCCATAAACAAGCTAACATCGCGCATGTTTACCCTAACATTCAATTTCGAATAAGAGAACAAATCGGAGCCAGGCAACAGGCTCCGATTTTTTTGTTTTGGGTAACAGTCCTCTGCAGATTATGCTTTGAGTATTTTTGTAACAAAGTAGACGGTTATGGAACAATTCATCCGAAAATATCCCATCGGCATTCAAACCTTTGAGGAAATCATTGAAGGTGGTTATTGCTATGTCGACAAGACTGACTTGATATACAAAATGGTACAAACAGGGAATTACTATTTTTTGAGTCGTCCCCGTCGTTTCGGTAAAAGTCTACTTATCACCACACTACAAACCTACTTCGAAGGGAAGAAGGACTTATTCAAAGGCCTAGCCATTGAAAAACTTGAAAGGGAATGGGAACAGTATCCGGTTTTCCATCTCGACTTTTCAGGAAACAAATACAACGAGGACGGAGACTTGCAGAACGTTGTCGACCTATTCTTAAAGAATTTGGAAGGTATTTACGGAGCAAACGAAAGCGAAAAGACTTTCGGTTCAAGAATGCAAGGCTTACTTCTACGTGCGGCTAGACAGACGGAGAAGCAATGTGTCGTGCTTATTGACGAATATGACAAACCGTTGACCGACACCATTGACAAACCCGACATTCAAGACCTAAACCGAGAAATACTACAAAGTCTTTATGGCGTCTTGAATAGTGCCGACGCCAACATAAAATTTGCCATGCTAACAGGGGTTACCCGTTACGGCAAATTAGGCATTTTCAGTGCCAGCAACAACTTGAACGACATTTCAATGGCCCCCGCATTCTCTTCTATATGCGGTGTTACTGAAGATGAGTTGAAAAACAATTTCAGCAACGACATTGAGGCATTAGGCATAGAACTCGGCATTTCGCCCGAAGACACTTACGAGATTTTAAAAAGGAAGTACGACGGCTATCATTTTTGCCTCAAGTCTAAAGACATTTACAATCCGTTCAGCCTGTTAAAGAGTCTAGACAACAAGGTAATTGCAAACCATTGGTTTGCTACCGGCACGCCAACTTACCTAACCAAGATTCTAAAGACCTCCGATTTCAACCCCGCCCTGCTGGAAGGTGAAATCTACGCAACAGAAGAAAACATCAGTTCATTTGGTAATGGTCAAGGCAACATTGTTGCCGCTATGTATCAAAGCGGTTACTTAACCATTAAAGATTTTGAAGATGGCATATACACGTTAGGCATACCAAACGAAGAAGTTGCCTCGGGACTGACATCGTACCTCATTCCTGAATTTTTGGGAGAAACAACCAGCAACTATGCGCCAGAAATAAAAGCATTGGGCAAATACATAAAGAACGGTGATGCCGATAACATAATGCAACAATTGCAGAGTATTATGGAAGAAATTCCGTTCGAAAACAACGACACGAAAATGGTAGAAGCCCATTTCCGAAACATGGTTTACCTGCTTATTCGTGCCACAGGACACAAAACTTATGTTGAGCTGCCAAAACTTGGGGGCAGAATTGACATCTGTTTCGAAACTGACAGATTTGTCTACATCATAGAATGTAAGCGCGACCAGTCGGCACACGACGCACTTATGCAAATAGAAGAAAAGAAATATGGCAAGCGCCTTTCTTCAGAGGGGAAAAAAGTGATTAAGATTGGAGCCAATTTCAGCAGCAAAGAGAAGAATTTAGTTGAATGGATGGTCAGATAAACCACGTTTGCAAATTCGACTGAAAGGGACATGAGGAAATACTCGTAACATAAAAACAATCCCCTCTAACTCTCAATTTGCGGGAGATTTAGAGGGGATTAACTATGAACTGAAACCGTCTAACTATAGTCATCAATGACTAATATGAAAACCTTTTTTAAAGAATTCGAGTAACAACCCGCCAGTACAGAACACCTGGAAATAGACGAAGAAATTGCAGAAAAGGGCAAAAGTGTGCAAACCTTTGAAAGAGCCCCCCACAATTAATAAAGTGACAACCAAAGCCAAGGCGCCTGCAACAACATCGACGATACCGAAAACAAATCCAAGCATCGAGGCGAAAAGTCCCAAGACAAAGATCACCGAAACCAAACAGCAGAAGACCGAAATGACCTTAAAAAGGGGGTCGCTTACAAAATAACCGGTAACTCCTAAAATTGGAATGACGGACAACGCAAACATAATGGGGAAATGAACAGTATGGTAGTTGTCGTAGTATTGTTGATAGAGAGAACCAAAGAACGAAAATACCACTATAGCTATAATAACCATTGCAGGCACTACAAATGCGAAAGGAACTAAACTCATAATCGAATAAATTTTGTTGTTTGTTTTGATGTGACAAAGTTACAACGCCCCACAACGCAAGAAAAGAGCAAGAACGTACAGAAAGTAAGCAAAAGAGAACAAAAAGGTTCTATACCATGAGAACAGAGATTTCTTGGAAATAAAAAAAGGGAATTATATACCAATCGGTAGCAAAATAATAAAATGATAGTTTGTTAACAGAATTGCAAATCGGTGAAGTGTAGCGAGCCAAAACGGCCTTTTAGGACATAGTTACCACTTGGAAAGGCCTGGAAAACAGCCATCAAAGATGTCATAGAAAACTGCCTAACGCAGAAAACGAAAACATCAGAAAACCTTAACATAAATACCTAAAAAAAGGGAATGCACCAAGCGGCACATTCCCATAATAAACCAAGTTTCTAAAAAAATTATAGAGGATATTCTTCAAAAGCGTAAAGGATGGTAGACAAGTAGCGTTCGCCAGTGTCTGGCAACAAAGCCACAATCTTCTTGCCCTTGTTTTCAGGCAACTTTGCCAATTCTGAAGCAGCGAATGCAGCTGCGCCAGACGAGATACCAACCAAAAGACCTTCGGTCTGTGCCAACTGACGGCCAGTGCGAATGGCTTCGTCGTTTTCTACGGTTACAATCTGGTCTACTACACTGCGGTTGAACGTCTTTGGCACGAAACCAGCACCAATACCCTGAATTTTGTGTGGGCCAGGAGCGCCACCCGACAATACAGGAGAAGAAGCAGGCTCAACAGCCACGATCTTAACGTTTGGATTCTTTTCCTTCAATAGTTTACCTACACCACTAACAGTACCACCAGTACCAACACCAGCCACAAAAATGTCGACCTGGCCATCGGTATCCTTCCAGATTTCCTCACCTGTTGTGCGGTAGTGCTTTTCTGGGTTTGCCAAGTTTTCGAACTGCTGAAGGATGACAGCACCCGGAGTTTCTGCCTTCAAGCTTTCAGCCTTGGCAATGGCTCCCTTCATGCCGTCCTTGCCTGGGGTAAGTTCAAGGCGAGCGCCATAAGCCTTAAGCAAGTTGCGACGTTCAACACTCATTGAGTCTGGCATGGTAAGGATGAGCTTGTAGCCCTTAACGGCAGAAACGAATGCCAAACCAACGCCGGTGTTGCCACTGGTAGGTTCAATGATGGTTGCACCTGGCTTAAGAATGCCCTTCTGCTCGGCATCTTCTACCATTGCCAATGCAACACGGTCTTTTACGCTACCGGCAGGATTAAAATATTCTACCTTTGCAATGACTGAACCTTCGGCAATACCTTTTGATGCCGCAAATTTATTGAGTGCGAGAAGTGGTGTGTTACCAACTAATTCGGTGAGTTTATTAGCGATTTTCATATAGCTTTCAATTTTTAAAGTCCTTGGTAAAAAATATTCTTGAATTCCTCTTTTGTTTCTGTTTTAAATTGCGTCGAATGCCTGTTGCAAATCGTCGATGATGTCGTCGATGTGTTCGGTACCAATACTCAAGCGGATGGTGCTCTGTGCAATACCCTGATCGGTAAGTTCCTCGTCGCTAAGCTGCGAGTGGGTGGTACTTGCAGGGTGGATGACCAAGCTCTTAACATCGGCAACGTTTGCCAAGAGTGAGAAAATCTTCAAATGGTCGATGAAGGTTTCGGCTTCCTTCACGCCACCCTTAATGTCGAATGTAAAGATGGAACCTGCACCCTGTGGGAACAACTTCTTGTAAAGGGCGTTGTTTGGATGTTCGGGAAGTGAAGGGTGATTGACGCGAGCCACCTTCGGATTGTTCTTCAAATATTCTACAACCTTCAACGCATTCTCGACGTGACGTTCAACACGCAAAGACAAGGTCTCGAGTCCCTGTAGCAACAAGAAAGCTGAAATTGGAGACAAGGTTGCACCAGTGTCGCGAAGAACGACGGCACGAATGCGGGTTACGAATGCAGCAGCACCAACTGCGTCGGCAAAGACAACACCATGGTAGCTTGGGTCTGGCTGGCTAAGCTGTGGGAACTTGTCGTTCTGCTTCCAGTTGAACTTACCGCTGTCTACAATCACACCGCCTAGGGTTGTTCCGTGGCCGCCAATGAACTTGGTTGCAGAGTGGATAACGATGTCGGCTCCGTGTTCAATTGGACGAAGCAAGTATGGAGTTGCAAAAGTGCTATCGATGAAGAGCGGAATACCATTCTTGTGGGCAATGTCGGCAACGGCATCTATATCGATGATGTTTGAGTTAGGGTTACCCAAGCTTTCAATGAAAACCAACTTGGTGTTTGGCTGAATGGCTTTTTCGAAAGCACTCAAATCGTCAGGATCGACGAATGTGGTAGTGATGCCGAACTGCGAAAGGGTGTGGCTTAACAAGTTGTAGGTGCCACCATAAATGGTCTTGGCAGCTACAATGTGGTCGCCAGCCTTTGTAATGTTCTCAATTGCGTAGGCAATAGCAGCTGCACCACTGGCAACAGCCAAACCCGCAACACCGCCTTCAAGGGCAGCAACGCGTTCCTCGAAAACGCCCTGGGTTGAGTTGGTCAAACGACCGTAGATGTTACCGGCATCGCGAAGGCCGAAACGGTCGGCTGCATGCTGAAAATTATGGAACACGTATGAAGTTGTCTGGTAGATAGGCACTGCACGTGCATCGGTTACTGGATCGGCCTGTTCCTGACCAACATGAAGTTGAAGCGTTTCGAAGTGAAGTTTCTTTCCCATAATTTATATCCTCCTATATTTTTTTATTTTTCTATTTTGTTGCTTGTCGTTTTTTATTTCCTTTCGACATTGCAAAGTTAAGGAGGTATGGGTAGGTAGGCAATCGCACAAAAATGCCATTTTCATACCACATATATGGTATAATGTCATTTTTTGGATAATTTTGCATTAAGAAACCAATGGTTATGAATTTACTATTAGCAGACCAGCAAGACATTGCAAAAGCAGGTATTAGGCACTATGTCAGCAAATTAAGCGAGGAAGTTACGCTCATAGAGGTAAACGACAAGAAAGAACTGGTTGAAGAGCTACAGAAAAATCCAGATTCGATGGTCATTCTCGACTATACGAATATGGACTTTCAGACGGCCGAAGACATTCTTATAGTAGAAGAACGTTTTCCAAACTCACAATGGATGCTTTTTAGCTTAGAGCTTAGTGAAGTTTTCCTTCGTCAAGTCATATTAAGCAACACCCGCACCAGCGTCATCATGAAAGACTGCAAGGCAGAAGAAATTGAGTTTGCCCTTCATAGCATGTTCCACCACGAGCGTTACCTGTGCCACCTAGTCTCGAATATGCTGTTAAATGTAAGCCTCAATAAGCAAAAGGAAACTAGCAACGATCCGCTGACACAAACCGAGAAACAAATTCTAAAGGAAATTGCACAAGGGAAAACCACCAAGGAGATTGCAGCCAACAAGAACTTGAGTTTCCACACCGTGAACACCCACCGCAAGAACATCTTCAGGAAACTGGAGGTAAACAACGTACACGAAGCCATAAAATATGCCATGAAAGCCGGCATTGTAGACGTTGCGGAATATTATATTTAAAATGTTCACAACTTCGGCTGCATTATGCTAGGATAGCTAAAAAGAAAGTCCTACATTCGCACAAGAAAACAAGGAAAGATGCCAGAGTGATCGAATGGACCGGACTCGAAATCCGGCGTACGGCCTAGCCGTACCGTGGGTTTGAATCCCACTCTTTCCGCATAAAGCCAAGTCCACGGCACAGCCTGGTCTTGGCTTTCGTTTTATTAACAAATAAGCACAACTTAAAAGTTCATTTGTTTTTTTAGCGCATACAAAAAATGTAAATTTGTGAGAGAGGGTATGCATTGCCCTTATACAGACAAACATTGATATTTCTCCGTCCATCTAATACCATAAAATGAGAAAGTACCTACTTTTCCTTATAACCATGTTCCTGTGCCTGCCACTTATGGCAGTGCCACCCAAGAAGAAGGTGAACGGTAGGGTAACAAGACCGGTCAAGAAGATTGACCAATCGATAGAACACGACACGTTAAGTCCGCCAGTTACCTTGGCAGACTCCATTGTTTTCGAAGCTAGCAAGCACTTGGGCAAGCCCTACCACTTGGGTAGCAAGGGTCCAAAGGTCTTCGACTGTTCGGGTTTCACTTCATACGTCTTCAAGCAGCTGGGTTTCAACCTAGGCAGCAACTCTTACGACCAATCTAGGCAAGGCGTAAAAATCTCGAAAGAGCACGTTCACAAAGGCGACCTCATCTTCTTTGCAGGTCGCGACGCGCGTGGTGGCATTGGTCACGTAGGCATCGTTTTCGACGTAAATCCCGACGGCAAGTCGTTCCGTTTCATTCACTCGTGCTGTTCAAAGGGTGTGTCTATTGCCCCATACCCCGACAATGGCTATTACAGCAAGCGTTTCAGATGCATTAGACGTATGGTCGACGTTGCATCGCCAGCACCATTGCCAATCGACAACACGTTCCACTCCCTCACCCCTCCACCGGTCATCTCTATGAACGAGAGCGAAGGGAATGGCGAAATTGACTTGACAAACAACAAAGAGACCATTCACATTGTTAAGCAGGGCGACAACCTTGCGAAAATTGCCCAGCGCTACGGTTGCACACCTAACCAGATTATGAAGTGGAACAACCTGAAGAGCAACAAGCTTAACATACGCCAGCAACTGATCATCAAACCACGTCCGAAGAAGGATGACGAACATACCAGAGAGATTATTGAGAAAGCAGAGCAAGAAAAATATGCAAATGCCATTAACGTAAAAATTACCGTTAATAAAGGCGACGACATCTACTCTATTTCCCAAAAATATAACTGTACCGTTAAGGAAATAGCCACCTGGAACCACCTTAAAGGCAACGAGCTAAAGGAAGGTCAAGAATTGGTAATTCGTCCGCTAGACAACTCGGTGAAGAAAGACACCATTCTCGATGGAATGATTATCCATACGGTTGCCAAGGGCGAAAACATCTTCCAAATTTCACGCAAATACGGATGTCAGGTAAGGGAAATCAAGCTTTGGAACAATCTTCCAAACAACCTCATACAACCAGGCAAGAAACTGAAGATTAAGCGTGCAAGCGACCAAGGCGGCGTTCACGTCGTACGCGAAGGTGAAACACTAGAAGCCGTAGCCGTGAAGTACGACGTTTCGATTGAAGAACTTCGCGATTGGAACCACCTTACCAGCAACGACATCAGACCTGGCCGATTCTTGAAAGTGACCAACGACATTACCGAATTCAACAAGGCATACAATAAGAACGACTCTACCGCCAACGAGCCTGCGGCTCCGCTTAAGGTCACCGGTACAACTGTTCAACAGCCTTTGGGCGAGGGGGAAACCGACTCTACGACTACCGTTCCAACTGCCATTACTGACAAGAACAAGACTGAAGATTCCGAGAACATCTACTATAAGGTTCAAGGTGGCGACACCTTCAGCAAGATTGCCCTAAAATACAAGACCACTTCGAAACAAATTTTGATTTGGAACGGGCTGGACAACTACAAGCTAAGGCCAGGCCAAAAGCTAATTGTTGGCAAAAAGAAGGTGCAACCAGTAGCAACCGAGGCTAAAGCGCAAGAAGCCGCGCCAGTAAAGAGTGTAAAAGACGCACCTGCACCAAAAGTTCAGGAACCAACAGCAAAGAAACAGCCCGAGGCAGGAACGAAAAAAGCGCAAGAGCCTGCGGCTAAAAAAGAGGCTAAACCAGCCGACAACAGCCAGAAGACGCTTAACGCAGATGGCAACATTGTTCACACCGTTGTGAACGGCGACAACCTCTACAACATTGCAAGGAAGAACCATTGCACGGTTAAACAACTAATGGAATGGAACAACCTTAAGAACGACAAGTTAAGGTTAGGACAAAAGATTATAATAAAACAATAAACTCACATACAAAATGGCAAAGTTCAAAAGAATATTGCTCAAGCTTAGCGGAGAATCGCTAATGGGCGAAAAGGGCTATGGCATCGACGAAAAACGTCTTGCCGACTATGCAGAACAGATTAAGGAAATCCACGAAATGGGAATCGAAATCGGTATCGTTATCGGTGGTGGCAACATTTTCCGTGGTCTTAGTGGCGCATCAAAAGGTTTCGACCGTGTAAAGGGCGACCAGATGGGTATGTTGGCAACAGTCATCAACAGTTTGGCATTGCAGTCTGCCCTAAAGGCCATTGGCGAAAAGGCAGAAGTGCTTACCGCCATCAGAATGGCACCTATCGGCAAGTTCTACAGCAAGGACAAGGCACTTGAAGTCATTGAATCTGGCAAAATCGCCATCTTCGGAGCAGGTACCGGTAACCCTTACTTCACTACCGACACAGGTTCTTCACTACGTGGCATTGAAATTGAGGCCGACGTCATGTTGAAGGGAACCCGTGTAGACGGCATCTACACAGCAGACCCAGAGAAGGACCCAACAGCCACCAAGTTCGACGAAATCTCGTACGACGAAATTTTGAAGCGCGGTTTAAAGGTAATGGACCTTACAGCAACCGAAATGTGCAAGACCAACGGTCTTCCAATCATCGTGTTCAACATGGACAAATACGGCAATTTAAAGAAGGTTATGAGCGGCGAAGGTATTGGCACCTACGTTCACCCATAAACGCCATTAGAACGCACAAAAACGGGCAAAAATCGAAAGATTTTTGCCCGTTTTCATTTTTTACAATCTGTCTATAACAGTTATATAATCAAATCGTCTAATGTACCAACACAATACAACAAAAAAAGGGTTCCCGAAAAACGAGAACCCTTTTTGTAAATATCTGGAATAAGAATTATTCAGCAGATTCAGCAGGAGCAGCAGTTTCTTCAACTACAGCAGCATCTGTTGCCTTCTTCTTACCACCACGACGAGTAGCCTTCTTTGCAGGAGCTGCAGCGTTGTTCTTCAACATAGCTTCGTTGTAGTCAACGAGTTCGATGAAGCACATTTCAGCAGCATCACCCTGGCGGATACCAGTCTTGATGATACGAGTGTAACCACCGTTACGGTTAGCAATCTTCTGAGAAACTTCACGGAACATTTCAGTGATAGCTTCCTTGTTCTGAAGATAGCTGAATACAACACGACGAGAGTTAGTTGAATCGTCCTTTGCCTTAGTAAGGAGAGGCTCAACATACATTCTCAAAGCCTTAGCCTTAGCTACAGTAGTAGTGATGCGCTTGTGCTTGATGAGAGAAATCGCCATGTTAGCAAGCATAGACTTACGGTGAGAAGCCTTTCTGCTCAAATGGTTGAAAGATTTGATATGTTTCATTTTAATTTACTCTTTTTCTAGTTTATACTTTGAGATATCCAAACCGAAGGAAAGGTTGAGACTATCCAAAAGCTGATCCAACTCAGTGAGAGACTTCTTACCGAAGTTTCTGAACTTTAATAGATCATTCTTATTGAATACAACCAAATCGCCAAGGGTTTCAACATCTGCTGCCTTCAAGCAGTTGAGAGCACGAACAGAAAGGTTCATGTCAACCAACTTAGTCTTGAGAAGCTGACGCATGTGGAGAACCTCTTCATCGAAGCCTTCAGTATCATCACCATCACGTGAATCGATAGTAATCTTTTCATCAGAGAAAAGCATGAAGTGGTAGATAAGGATCTTAGCTGCTTCCTTCAAAGCTTCCTTTGGATGGATAGAACCATCAGATTCAATCTCAAGAGTCAACTTTTCGTAGTCAGTCTTCTGTTCAACACGATAAGGGTCGATAACATACTTAACGTTACGAATAGGAGTATAGATTGAATCGATAGGAAGAACGCCAATTTCCTGGTTAGCCTGCTTGTTTTCGTCAGCAGGAACCCAACCACGACCTTTACCGATGGTCATCACGATATGGAATTCAGTACCAGCATTCAAGTGGCAGATTTCCAATTCTGGGTTGAGGACTTCAAAGCCAGTCAAACCTTTGGTAATATCTCCGGCTGTGAACACTTCGGTGCCCGAAATAGTCAAGTCAACTCTTTCGTTTTCAACTTCATCAACTTTCTGTTTGAAACGAACCTGCTTGAGCTTAAGAATGATGCCAGTGACATCTTCAATTACACCCGGAATATATGAAAACTCGTGATCAACACCATCGATTTTGATGGATGTGATGGCAAAGCCCTCTAGAGAAGAAAGGAGAATTCTTCTCAAGGCATTACCGATTGTAATACCATAGCCAGGCTCTAACGGACGAAATTCAAAGACACCTTTGTGGTCGTCCGCCTCCAACATTATAACTTTATCGGGTTTTTGAAATGCTAATATAGCCATGGATAAATTATTTATTATTGTTTAGAGTATAATTCGACGATTGCTTGTTCCTTGATGTTTTCAGGGATGTCAGCGCGAGCAGGGATGCTAGCGAACTTACCAGCCATAGAGGCGTTATCCCATTCTAACCAAGAGTACTTGCTGTGATTGAAACCAGCCAAAGCGTCAGAAATAGCCTCTAAAGACTTAGACTTCTCGCGAACAGCAACGATCTGACCAGGCTTAACCAAGTAAGAAGGGATGTTTACTACCTTACCATCAACAGTGATGTGACGGTGAGATACGAGCTGACGAGCAGCTGCGCGAGTAGGAGCTATACCCAAACGGAATACAACATTGTCAAGACGAGACTCAAGAAGCTGCAAAAGAACTTCACCAGTTACACCCTTTGAACGAGATGCCTCTTCGAAGAGGTTGCGGAACTGCTTTTCAAGAACACCATAAGTGTACTTAGCCTTCTGCTTTTCGTTCAACTGAGCACCGTACTCAGAAGTCTTCTTTCTCTTGTTAACACCGTGCTGTCCTGGTGGGAAGTTGCGCTTAGCCAAAATCTTATCAGGACCGAAGATAGCCTCACCAAACTTACGAGAGATTCTCGTTTTTGGACCAATATATCTTGCCATTTTTTGTTTTAAAATTTAAGTGTCTTCGTTCTTCAAGTGCAGCCGCAATTGAGAGAGGTTTGGTATGCAATTATGACACTAAAGGAACCAAGACTAAATTAAGTAATAAATAATAATTAAACTCGACGTGTTTTAGGTGGTCGGCAGCCATTATGTGGAAGTGGTGTAACGTCGATGATTTCGGTTACTTCAATACCAGCACCATGGATAGTGCGGATTGCAGATTCTCTACCGTTACCAGGACCAGTCACGTATGCCTTTACCTTTCTCAAACCAAGATCGAAAGCAATCTTTGCACAATCCTGAGCTGCCATCTGTGCAGCGTAAGGAGTGTTCTTCTTAGAGCCACGGAAGCCCATCTTACCAGCAGAAGACCAAGAGATAACCTGACCTTCAGTGTTAGTCAAAGATACGATAATGTTGTTGAAAGATGAATGTACGTGCAGCTGACCTTCGGCGCTAACTTTTACAACCCTTTTTTTAGCTGCTACTGCTTTTTTTGCCATACTAGTTAAAAATTAATAGCATTTAGTTATTACTTAGTTGCCTTCTTCTTGTTAGCAACAGTCTTTCTCTTACCCTTACGAGTACGAGAGTTATTCTTGGTACGCTGACCTCTCACAGGCAAACCGAGACGATGACGGATACCTCTGTAGCAACCAATGTCCATCAAACGCTTGATGTTCATTGAGATTTCTGAACGGAGGTCACCTTCTACCTTGTACTCAGCACCAATAATCTCACGAATCTTGGCAGCCTGATCGTCAGTCCAATCCTTTACTTTGATGTTCTTATCAACACCAGCTTTTGACAAAATCGTTGTTGCAGCGCTACGGCCGATACCGTAGATATAAGTCAAACCGATTTCGCCACTCTTGTTTTGCGGCAAGTCTACGCCGACAATTCTTATAGCCATAAACTACTTAAACTATATTTTTTTGCAAAAATAAAAAAAAAGATTAACCCTGACGTAATTTAAACTTAGGATTTTTCTTGTTAATAACATAAAGACGTCCTTTTCTGCGTACAATCTTGCAGTCTGGAGTGCGTTTTTTAAGAGAAGCTTTAACTTTCATTGCGTTTAATTATTATTTATACCTAAAGGAAATTCTACCTTTACTTAAATCATATGGAGACATTTCAACCTTGACTTTGTCACCTGGAAGAATCTTAATGTAGTGCATTCTCATCTTACCAGAAATGTGAGCAATAATCTCATGTCCGTTTTCGAGTTCAACACGGAATTGACAGTTTGAAAGAGCCTCACGAATAGTACCGTCTTGTTCGATTGCTGTCTGTTTAGACATATTATTGAATTTCTATAAAATCAAAAGATGACAATATTTCCGCCTTATCGCGCCCTATTGCTACAGTATGTTCGAAATGGGCAGCTGGAAGATGGTCGTTAGTAGTTGCGGTCCAACCGTCTTTTGAAAGACTTATTTTGTTAGACCCCATACAGAACATAGGTTCAATGGCAATAACCATACCCCTACGCAATGTTAATCCATAGCCAGCAGAACCATAATTCCTTACCAAAGGATCTTCATGCATGTTGCGACCAATGCCGTGACCGGTATATTCGCGAACAACCGAGAACCCGTCTTTTTCAGCTTGCTGCTGAATGGCAAACGACACGTCACCTAAACGACGTCCCTCTATTGCCTGGGCTATACCACTATAAAGAGCTGCCTTGGTTGATTCCAACAAGGCAGCTACATTATTATGTGATACTGAACCTACTGTAAAAGTATAGCAGGAATCTCCATGAAAACCATTTATCAGAGCACCACAGTCTACTGATACAATGTCACCTTCTTTCAGTTCGTAATTATCGGGAATTCCGTGTACAACCTGTTCGTTAACCGAAGTACAGATTGAATTTGGAAATCCGTTATACCCTAAAAAGCTGGGAACCGCACCGTTGTCGCGGATGAAGGTTTCAGCAATTTTATCAAGCTTTAATGTAGTAATACCGGGTTTGATATTACGACCAACTTCGGCAAGCGTCTTTGCTACGATAGTGTTGCTGATTTTCATCAGCTCAATCTCCTCGTCGGTCTTAAGAAATATCATCGACGGATACTAGTCATTAGTGGTAACAGCGCTTGAGCGTCTTTGAATACGAGAACTTGTCTGCATACCGTTGACGCTACTCTTCGATAGATGACTCTTAATTTGCTGACAGGTGTCGAGAACAACACCAACCATGATCAACAATGAAGTTCCACCGAAGAACTGTGCAAGCTGCGAGTTAACACCAACTACAGGACCTATTATAGAAGGAAGTATAGCCAAGAAAGCAAGGAACAAAGCACCAGGAAGAGTAATACGAGACATGATAGTATCGATATACTCAGCGGTATCTGAACCTGGCTTTACACCTGGGATGAAGGAACCAGTTCTTTTCATATCTTCAGCCATCTGTGTAGGCTGAATTGTAATTGCAGTATAGAAATAGGTGAAAGCCAAAATCAATAGAGCAAAAACAACGTTGTAGGCAACACCACGGTAGTCGAAATAGCTCTGGAATGCAGAACCGATTTCTTCGCCCATAAGTGGAGCAACAGAATAAGGAATGAACATGATAGCTTGTGCAAAGATGATAGGCATCACATTTGCAGCATATACCTTCAAAGGAATGTACTGGCGTTCACCACCAATACCCTTGGCACCGCCAATAGCCATCTGCTTAGCATAGTTGATAGGAACTTGACGAGTTCCCTGTACCAACATGAGAGCAAGGCCAATAACAACAAGCAACAAAACAATCTCAACAATAAGCTTGATGAGACCACCATTGGCATTAGGACCGAGTTGCAAAGCGAATTCTTCACCCAAAGCAGGCAAGAAACGTGCAATAATACCAATAAGGATGATGAAAGAGATACCGTTACCGATACCGCGATCAGTAATGCGCTCGCCCAACCACATAACAAACATACTACCACCGCAAAGGATCAACGTAGAAGAAATGTTGAACCACCAGTCGTTAGCAGGCACTGCGCCTGAAGTCTGCATGTGTAAGTTAACAAGATAAGAAGGTCCCTGTAGAAGTAAGATAAAAACTGTAAGGATACGAGTATATTGCGTAAGGGTTCTACGGCCACTCTCACCATCGCGCTGCAACTTCTTGAAAGAAGGCAATGCAACAGTCAACAATTGAATAACAATTGAAGCAGAGATGTAAGGCATGATACCCAACGCAAAAATAGAAGCGTTAGAGAACGCTCCACCGGAGAACATATTGAGCAAGCCCATGATGCCATCCTTAGTTTGATTCTCTAACCCTCCCAAATGGTTCACATCAACTCCAGGGAGTACGATGAAAGAACCAACTCGGTAGATAAAAACGAATAAAAGAGTAATGAGGATACGATGACGTAAGTCATCGTTACCCCATATATCCTTAAATGTCTTTACTATTTGATTGTCCATTTATTACTTCTTCAAAGTTTCAACTTTACCACCAGCGGTTTCGATAGCAGCCTTAGCAGATTCAGAGAAAGCATCGGCAGTTACGTTCAAAGCCTTTGTAACAGCACCGTTGCCGAGAATCTTAACCAAGTCGTTCTTACCAACCAAGCCAGCTTCGAAAAGAACGCTCTTGTTGATATCAGCAACATTCTTTTCATCAGCCAACTTCTGCAAGTCAGCAAGGTTAATAGCCTTATAAGAAACACGGTTGATATTCTTGAAACCGAACTTAGGAAGACGACGCTGCAATGGCATCTGACCACCTTCGAAACCAATCTTGTGAGAATAACCAGAACGTGAACCAGCACCCTTGTTACCGCGAGTTGAAGTACCTCCGTAACCTGAGCCCTGACCGCGACCTAATCTTCTTTTTCTATGGCTTGAACCTTTAGCAGGCTGTAAATTACTTAAATCCATTTTTGTAAGTTTTTCTGAAATTATTTAACCTCGATAACCAAATGTCCAACGACCTTAAGCATACCGCGGACAGAAGGAGTATCTTCCTTCTCGATGATTGTGCCATTCTTCTTGAAGCCAAGAGCTTCCAAGTTGGCCTTCTGACGCTTGGTGCAGTCAATTGCAGAACGCACCTGTTTCAATTTGATCTTAGCCATACTTCTTAACCTTTAAATACTTTTTCAAGTGAAACACCACGATTCTGAGCTACGGTACGAGCATCACGCAACTGAGAAAGAGCCAACATAGTAGCCTTAACCAAGTTGTGAGGGTTAGAAGAACCCTTAGACTTAGCAAGGACATCCTTAACACCAGCGCTTTCAAGTACAGCACGCATAGCACCACCTGCCTTCAAACCAGTACCTTCAGAAGCAGGGATTAGAATAACTTCAGATCCGCTGAACTTTGCAAACTGTTCGTGAGGGATAGTACCCTTGCAAAGAGGTACGTTAATCATTGCCTTCTTGGCAGCTTCAGTACCCTTTTCGATAGCAGCGGTAGCATCGTTAGCCTTACCAAGGCCGAAACCTACCTTACCATTACCATCACCTACAACCATGATAGCTGCGAAAGTGATTGCACGGCCACCCTTGGTAACCTTGGTAACGCGGTTGAGCGCAACCATGTGGTCAGAGAATTCAACCTCGTTGCTATTGTTTGCTTGCTTTGTATTATTTTTATTTTCAGCCATAACAAATTAAAATTTAAGACCTCCCTTACGAGCTGCATCAGCAAGCTCCTGGACTCTTCCGTGATACAAATAACCATTACGGTCAAAAACAACTTCAGTGATGCCAGCTGCGAGTGCGTTCTTTGCAAGAAGTTCGCCAACCTTAGCAGCCTGTTCCTTCTTTGTGATCTTACCAGTCTCGCCAAGAGAAAGTGAAGATGCAGAGCAAAGAGTCTTGCTGCTCATTACATTGATTTCTTCTTCAACAACACCGTTGTGCTTCACTTCGAACTTGTGAGCGTAACTGTCGTCAACAATCTGAGCGTAAATCTGCTTGTTGCTGCGGAAAACCGTTAGACGAGGTCTGCTAGCAGTACCAGAAATCTTTTTTCTGATGCTCAGCTTTATCTTGTTTCTTCTTTGAATTTTATCAGTCATAATAACCTAAGTTTACGTATTATTTAGCGCCAGCAGACTTACCAGCCTTTCTACGAATCTGTTCACCAATGAACTTGATACCCTTACCCTTATAAGGTTCAGGCATACGGAAAGAACGAATCTTAGCACAAATCTGTCCGATCAACTGCTTATCGCAGCATTCGAGTGTAAGAAGTGGGTTCTGGTTTCTTTCGCTCTTGGTCTCAACCTTAACTTCAGCAGGAAGCTGGAAGTAGATAGCGTGAGAGTAACCGAGAGAGAATTCGATGACGTTACCCTGGTTAGATACACGGTAACCTACACCGACCAACTCCATTTCCTTCTTATAACCTGCAGAAACACCAACAACCATGTTGTTAACTAGTGCTCTGTAGAGACCGTGCATAGCCTTGTCATTCTTTTCGTCGGTTGGACGAGTGAATTCGATCTGGCCGTCTTCTACCTTAACTGAGATGCGAGGGTTAATAGCTTGTGAAAGTTCACCCTTAGGGCCCTTTACAGTAACAGTGTTGTCCTTAACAGAAACTGTAACACCACTTGGAATACTGATTGGTAATTTACCTATTCTAGACATTGTACAATTCCTCCTAATTAATAAACATAACACAATACTTCACCACCAACCTTCAATTCGCGTGCTTCCTTATCGGTAATAACGCCCTTTGAGGTAGAAACAATGGCAATGCCCAATCCGTTGAGGACACGAGGCATTTCCTTGTAACCAGTATACTTACGTAAACCTGGAGTAGAAACTCTTTCAAGGTTCTTGATAGCATTAACCTTGTGAGCAGAATCATACTTCAAAGCGATCTTGATAGTTCCCTGAGGACCATCCTCAACAAACTTGTAGTTCAAGATATAGCCCTTGTCGAGCAATATCTTAGTGATTTCTTTCTTAAGGTTAGAAGCAGGAACTTCAAGAACCCTGTGCTTTGCGCGGATAGCATTCCGCAATCTTGTTAGATAATCAGCTATTGGATCTGTCATAAAAATAAAAATTAAATTGATCAGGAGAGCCCTGACAATATTTAAAATAATAAAGCTTACCAGCTTGCTTTCTTTACGCCTGGGATAAGACCAGCAGAAGCCATTTCACGGAACTGAATACGAGAAAGGCCAAAAACGCGCATATAACCTCTTGGACGGCCAGTCAACTTGCAACGGTTGTGAGCACGAACAGGAGATGCGTTCTTAGGAAGAGCCTGAAGGGCCTGGTAATCACCGGCCTTCTTCAGAGCTGCTCTTTTTTCTGCATATTTGGCGCAAAGTTTTGCACGCTTAACTTCGCGTGCGATCATTGATTCTTTTGCCATCTATTTTACTTTTTAAAAGGTAATCCGAATTCTTTCAACAAAGCGTAACCTTCTTCATCGGTTTTCGCTGAGGTTACAAAGGTAATATTCATTCCCAAAATATGAGTAATAGAATCGATATTTATTTCAGGAAAAATGATTTGTTCCTGAATACCGAGAGTGTAATTACCCATACCATCGAACTTAGATTCGATACCCTTGAAGTCACGGATACGTGGTAAAGCAACACGAACGAGACGTTCCAAGAACTCGTACATCTTCTCGCGACGGAGAGTTACACGAGCACCGATAGGAAGTTTCTTACGGAGCTTGAAGTTAGAGATATCCTTCTTAGAGATAGTAGCAACGGCTTTCTGACCAGAGATAGCAGTAAGTTCGTTGATAGCGGTTTCGATGATCTTCTTGTCATCTACAGCCTTACCAAGACCTTCGTTGATAACAATCTTCTCAAGAACAGGAACCTGCATTCTTGTAGTGTAACCAAACTGTTTGGTTAGAGCAGGAACGATACGCTCAGCGTATTCATTTTTCAAACTTGCAGTATTCATTTCTTAACCTCCGCATCTTTAATTTCTTCACCAGATTTCTTAGCATAACGAACCAACTTGCCAGCTTCGTTCAAACGACGGCCAATGCGAGTAGCCTTGCCTGTCTTAGGGTCAACTGGGTTCAAGTTAGAGATATGTATAGGAGCCTCCATGGTAACGATACCACCCTGAGGATTCTTGGCGCTAGGCTTAGTGTTCTTCTTAACCATGTTTACGCCCTTAACGATAGCGCGTTGTTCCTTAACAAGGACCTTGAGGACTTCAGCAGTAGTGCCTTTGTCCTTGCCTGTGTTGACGTAAACGATATCGCCTTTTTTGATATGTAACTTAGTCATTACCTAAAAAATTGAAAATTAAAGAACTTCAGGAGCGAGTGAAATAATCTTCATGTTAGAAGCACGAAGTTCACGTGCAACTGGACCGAAGATACGGCTTGCTCTCATTTCACCAGCGCCATTTAACAAAACGCAAGCATTGTCATCGAAACGGATGTAAGAGCCATCAGGACGACGGATTTCCTTCTTAGTTCTAACAACCACAGCCTTAGAGACAGTACCCTTCTTCATTTCTGAAGAAGAAAGTACGTCCTTTACTGTAACTACAATGATATCACCTACTGAAGCGTAACGCTTGCCAGTGCCACCAAGGACACGGATGCACAATGCAGATTTGCCTCCGCTATTGTCAGCTATATTCAATCTTGATTCTTGCTGTATCATAATTACTTAGCTTTTTCAACGACTTCGATGAGTCTCCATCTTTTTGATTTACTCAGAGGACGAGTTTCCATGATGCGAACTACATCGCCGATGTTGCATTCGTTCTTCTCGTCGTGAGCGTGATATTTCTTCGTCTTGCTGACGAACTTCTTATAAATAGGGTGCTTTTCCTTATACTGGATAGAAACCGTAATGGTCTTGTCCATCTTGTTGCTTGACACAACACCCTGACGTACTTTTCTTAAGTTTCTCATAAATCAAGCTCAATTTTTAGTATTATTCAATTCTCTGGCACGCAACTCAGTTAACATACGAGCGATGTCCTTACGAGAAGCCTTCAAGATTGCAGGGTTCTCGAGAGGAGAGACAGCATGCTGAAGTTTCTTGGCATTGAGATCCTTGACTGCGTCCTTCAAACGGGTCTGAAGGTCCTTATCTGACAATTCTTTTAATTCTGCTGCTTTCATAACTTAGGCATTTTGAGATAAATCGTAATCGCGACGAACGATGAACTTAGTTGCGATAGGGAGCTTCTGAGCTGCAAGGCGGAGAGCTTCCTTAGCCACAGCGTAAGGAACACCGTCAACTTCGATGATGATACGTCCTGGGGTTACAGTAGCTACGAAACCTTCTGGGTTACCTTTACCTTTACCCATACGTACATCCAACGGTTTCTTAGTAATAGGCTTGTCAGGGAAAATTCTGATCCAGATCTGACCTTCACGGTTCATGTAACGAGTAACTGCCACACGAGCTGCTTCAAGCTGGCGACCAGTGATCCATCTTCTATCTTCCAAGACCTTAATGCCGAATGATCCGAAAGCAAGCTGATTGCCACGCTGAGCGTTACCCTTCAACTTACCCTTCTGCCATCTTCTGAACTTGGTTCTTTTTGGTTGTAACATTGTGATTCAATTGAAAATTAGTTGGACTGTTTTTTCTTTTTCTTGCCGAAGTTCTTGCCACCACGGTCGTTGTTGAAAGAACGGCCGCTTTCCTTAACAGCGGTAAAATTAGGAGCGAGGTCCTTCTTACCATAAACTTCACCACGGCAAATCCAAACCTTGATACCAATCAATCCAACCTTGGTCAAGGCAGAAGTTGCGCAGTAGTCGATATCAGCGCGAAGTGTGTGGAGAGGAGTTCTACCTTCCTTGAACATTTCGCTACGTGCGATTTCAGCACCGTTCAAACGGCCAGAAACCTGCACCTTGATACCTTCAGCACCCATGCGCATAGCTGAAGAGATAGCCAAACGAGCAGCACGCTTGTAAGCGATTTTGCCTTCAATCTGACGAGCGATATTGTTACCAACGATAACAGCGTCGAGTTCTGGTTTCTTAACTTCGAAGATGTTGATCTGAACTTCCTTTGAAGTGAACTTCTTCATTTCAGCCTTCAACTTGTCAACTTCCTGACCACCCTTACCGATAATGATACCTGGACGAGCAGTGCAGATAGTGATAGTTACAAGGTTAAGAGAACGTTCGATAACGATCTTAGAAACGCTAGCCTTAGCAAGACGAGCATCAAGATACTTTCTAATCTTAGAATCCTCTAGGATATTGTCACCGTAATTCTTACCGCCAAACCAGTTAGAATCCCAACCTTTGATGATGCCTAAACGGTTAGCTACCGGATTAATCTTTTGTCCCATCTTCTATTAGTTTTGATTATCGTTAGAACCTTCTTTCTTGATTGTGTCCACGAAAACTGTAACGTGGTTAGAGCGCTTGCGAATTCTATAGCCGCGACCCTGAGGAGCAGTGCGAAGTCTCTTCAACATGCCAGCACCGTCTACGCTGATGTTAGAAACGTAGAGGACACCCTGTTCAGCCTTATTTTGAGTCTTCTGTTCCCAGTTTGCGATGGCAGAACGCAATAGTTTTTCTAGACGGACAGAAGCTTCCTTTGCAGAGAAATGGAGAGTACCAAGAGCTCTGTAGACTTCCATACCGCGGATCATATCTGCTACAAGGCGCATCTTACGAGGAGAAGTAGGTACGTCGTTAAGCTTAGCGAAGTACAAGCTTTTCTTAGCCTCTTTGCGAGCGTCAGCAGCTAGTTTTTTTCTTTGATACATATTTAAATGTTCTTTTTTCTATTTTATAACGGATTACTTTCTATTGTTACCGTGACCTCTGAAGTTACGAGTCATAGAGAACTCGCCAAGCTTGTGGCCAACCATGTTTTCGGTAACAAAAACGGGAATAAACTTATTACCGTTGTGGACAGCGATAGTGTGGCCCACGAAATCAGGCGAGATCATAGTAGCTCTTGACCAAGTCTTGATAACGGATTTCTTACCGCTTTCATTCATTGCGAGCACCTTCTTCTCGAGTTTGACATCGATATATGGACCTTTCTTTAATGAGCGACTCATAAAAATACCTTAGTTTTAATGATTACTTCTTTCTTCTTTCAATAATGAACTTATTGCTAGCCTTCTTAGGAGTACGAGTCTTGTAGCCCTTAGCCAAAAGACCCTTACGTGATCTAGGATGACCACCAGACTGGCGACCTTCACCACCACCCATTGGGTGATCAACAGGGTTCATAACGACACCTCTGTTGCGTGGACGACGGCCCAACCAACGTGAGCGACCAGCCTTACCTGAGCTTTCCAAGAAGTGGTCTGCATTACCTACTGTACCAACAGTAGCCTTGCAAGAACAAAGAATCATTCGTGTTTCACCTGAAGGTAATTTCACGATTGCATACTTGCCTTCTCTCGAAGTCAACTGTGCACCTGTACCTGCTGAACGGACCAAAGCAGCACCCTGACCTGGACGAAGTTCGATGTTGTGAACCATTGTACCAAGTGGAATGTTCTGCAATGGGAGGGCGTTACCGATTTCTGGAGCAACGTCAGCGCCCGACAACAGTTCCTGTCCTACTTGCAATCCGTTAGGCGCAAGAATGTAGCGCTTTTCGCCATCTTTGTAAAAGAGAAGAGCGATACGAGCTGAACGATTTGGATCGTATTCGATAGTCTTCACAACAGCTGGCACACCATCTTTTTCTCTCTTGAAATCAATTACTCTGAACTTTCTCTTGTGACCACCGCCGATATAGCGCATTGTCATCTTACCGGTGTTGTTACGGCCACCAGTACCTGTCTGGCCTTTTACAAGAGATTTTTCTGGCTTGTTTGTGGTAATTGTGTCAAACGAGCCAATAACTTTGTGTCTTTGCCCCGGTGTTGAGGGCTTAAATTTACGAACAGCCATTTTATTTAAATATTGCTATAAAAGTCTATTACTTGACCCTTTTCCAAGGTAACGTATGCCTTCTTGTAGACACCAGTGTTACCAGAAATAAGGCCACGCTTAGTAGAACGCGTTTTAACCTTACCGTTATACATTGAAGTATTAACAGCAAGGACCTTAACATTATAAATCTCTTCAATAGCAGCCTTGATAGCTGGCTTTGAAGCTGACTTCAAAACACGGAAGCCATATACCGAGCTCTCATTAAGGGCGGTAACCTTCTCTGTTACAATAGGTTTAACTATGATTCCCATCTTATTATGCATTTAAAGTTTTTTCAATATTTGCCAATGCACTTTCAGTGAAAATCACGGTCTTAGCGTCCATAATTTTGTATGTGTTTAGTTCAGAAGCATTTACAACTTCTGCCTTTGGCACATTACGAGCAGACAAATATACGTTTTTATTTGCTTCTGACAAAGCCAAAACTGACTTCTTATCAGAAACTTTCAAATTATTTAAGAAATTGATGTATTCCTTAGTCTTAGGAGCTTCGAATGTGAAGTCTTCAACTACGATGATACCGTTAGCCTTAGCCTTGTAAGAAAGAGCGCCCTTACGAGCCAACTGCTTAGTCTTCTTGTTGAGCTTGAAAGAGTAGTCGCGTGGCTGTGGGCCGAAGATACGACCACCACCAACCAACACTGGAGACTTGATGTCACCGCGGCGAGCACCACCTCCACCCTTCTGCTTACCGAGCTTACGGGTAGAACCAGCGTTTTCGCTTCTTTCCTTAGCCTTGTGAGTACCCTGGCGCTGATTAGCCAAGTACTGTTTAACGCCCAAGTAGATTACGTGGTCGTTAGGTTCAATACCAAAAATGTTGTCGCTAAGGGTAACCTTCTTACCGGTATCTTCACCTTTTATGTTTAATACACTAAGTTCCATTATTTATTGATGATTACGATTGAACCTTTAGTTCCTGGAAGTGAACCCTTCAAAACGAGTACGTTGTTCTCAGGAATAACCTTTAATACTTCGAGATTCTTGACAGTAACAGTGTCACCACCCATACGGCCAGCCATGCGCAAACCCTTGAATACACGTGCAGGGTATGAACAAGCACCGATTGAACCTGGGTGACGCTGACGGTCGTCCTGACCGTGAGTTGACTGCTGAACACCGCCGAAGTGGTGGCGCTTAACAACACCCTGGAAACCCTTACCCTTAGAGGTACCGCATACGTCTACGAACTTAGTGTCTGCGAAAAGGTCTACAGTGATTACATCTCCAAGGTTGTAATCCTCATCAAATTTGAACTCGGCCAAGTGTCTCTTTGGAGTTGTATTCGCCTTCTTAAAGTGTCCCAACTCAGCAGCAGAAGTGTTCTTTTCCTTCTTCTCCTCGAATCCAAGTTGGAATGCTTTGTAACCGTCTTTTTCAACGGTTCTAACCTGCGTTACAACACAAGGACCTACTTCGACAACAGTGCATGGCACATTTTTGCCCTCGGCACTGAAAACGGATGTCATTCCGATTTTTTTACCTAATAATCCTGGCATTTCTTTTAAATATTAAAAAACTTAAACCTTAATTTCAACATCAACACCGCTTGGCAACTCAAGCTTCATAAGAGCATCAACAGTCTTAGCAGTAGAGCTGAAGATATCGATAAGTCTCTTGTATGAAGACAACTGGAACTGCTCGCGAGACTTCTTGTTAACGAAGGTAGAGCGGTTTACAGTGAAGATGCTCTTGTGAGTTGGGAGCGGAATTGGACCGCTAACAAGAGCACCAGTGCTTTTTACAGTAGACACGATCTTTTCAGCTGACTTGTCAACCAAAGCGTGATCGTATGACTTCAATTTGATTCTGATTTTCTGACTCATTTTTGAATCTATGAAATTTACTTGTTTTACAAAATTAGTGAAATTACTTGAGAAGATCTACACGACCCTTAGCTTCTTCTACAACAGCCTTTGCGATTGTGTTAGAAACAGCCTCGTAGTGAGAGAACTCCATTGAAGAGGTTGCACGACCAGAAGTGATGGTACGCAAAGAGGTTACATAACCGAATGTTTCTGCGAGAGGAACCTTTGCCTTAACAACACGTGCACCGGTACGAGAAGTTTCCATACCTTCAACCTGACCACGACGCTTGTTCAAGTCACCGATAACGTCACCCATGTTTTCTTCTGGAGTAACAACTTCGAGCTTCATGATTGGTTCAAGCAACATTGGCTTAGCCTTAGCAGAAGCTGCCTTGAATGCGAGGTTAGCACAGATTTCGAATGAAAGCTGGTCAGAGTCAACTGGGTGATAAGAACCATCGACAACAACAACCTTCAAGCGGTCTACTGGGAAGCCTGCAAGAACACCGTTCTTCATAGCGTTGGTGAAACCCTTCTGGATAGCTGGGATGAATTCCTTAGGAATGTTACCACCCTTAACCTGGTCAACGAACTGAAGTGAACCAACGAAATCTTCGTCAGCAGGACCAACTTCGAGGAGCATGTCAGCGTACTTACCACGACCACCAGACTGCTTCTTATAAGATTCGCGGTGGCTAACAGTAGCAGTGATAGCTTCCTTATAGTTAACCTGAGGCTTACCCTGGTTACATTCAACCTTGAATTCGCGCTTCAAACGGTCAAGGATGATATCCAAGTGAAGCTCACCCATACCAGAGATGATAGTCTGACCGCTCTGTTCGTCGGTGCGAACAACGAAAGTAGGGTCTTCTTCAGCCAACTTAGCAAGACCCATACCGAGCTTGTCGACGTCAGCCTGAGACTTAGGTTCTACTGCGATACCAACCACAGGATCAGCGAACTTGATAGATTCAAGAACGATTGGGTTAGCTTCGTCGCAAAGAGTATCACCAGTGCGGATATCCTTGAAACCTACACCTGCACAGATATCACCTGCTTCGATGGATTCAATAGCGTTCTGCTTGTTAGAGTGCATCTGGAACAAACGTGAAACACGTTCCTTCTTACCAGAGCGAGGAATCCAAACGTAAGAACCTGCATCCAACTTACCAGAGTAAACACGGAAGTAGCAAAGACGACCGTTGAATGGGTCAGTTGCGATCTTAAATGCAAGAGCACAGAGTGGCTGTTCAACATCAGCGTGGCGAACAACTTCAACGTTTTCGTCATCAACAGAGTGACCAACGATATCGTTGTTGTCCTTAGGGCTTGGCAAGTATGCACAAACAGCGTCAAGCATGGTCTGTACACCCTTGTTCTTAAATGAAGAACCGCAGATTACAGGGAACAACTTGTTAGCAAGGGTACCCTTACGGATAGCAGCGCGGATCTGATCTTCAGTGATAGATTCAGTTTCACCACCGAGGAACTTTTCCATGATGTCGTCATCGAATTCAGCGATAGATTCGAACATCTTTTCACGCCATTCCTTAGCTTCGTCAAGAAGAGCTGGCTCGATTTCATCGATTTCGTATTCAGCACCCATTGTTTCATCGTGCCAAAGAAGTTCCTTCATGGTAATCAAGTCGATTACGCCCTTGAAAGTTTCTTCTGCACCTACAGGGATCTGAATTGCACAAGAGTTAGCACCAAGCATTTCACGGATCTGCTTAACTACGTCGTAGAAGTTAGCACCAGAACGGTCCATCTTGTTAACGTAGCAAATACGTGGAACACCGTACTTTTCAGCCTGGTTCCATACAGTTTCAGACTGTGGCTGAACGCCACCTACTGCACAGAAAGTTGCAACTGCACCGTCGAGGACGCGAAGTGAGCGTTCTACCTCAGCAGTAAAGTCAACGTGTCCTGGAGTGTCAATCAAGTTAAACTTGTACTTGTTGCCCTTGTAGTTCCAGAATGCAGTTGTTGCAGCAGAAGTGATAGTGATACCACGTTCCTGCTCCTGAACCATCCAGTCCATTGTAGCGGCACCATCGTGAACTTCACCGATCTTGTGAGTAAGACCAGTATAGTAGAGGATACGCTCTGAAGTAGTGGTCTTACCGGCATCGATGTGGGCCATGATACCGAAGTTTCTTGTAAAATGTAAATCGTACTTAGCCATTTTAATTTAATAATTGAGTGAAGAAAAAGATTAGAAACGGAAGTGAGCGAATGCACGGTTAGCTTCAGCCATCTTGTGCATGTCTTCCTTACGCTTGAACGCGCCACCCTGAAGGTTGTAAGCGTCAGAGATTTCAGCAGCAAGCTTTTCAGCCATTGAGTGACCGCTTCTCTTACGAGCGTAAATGATCAAGTTCTTCATTGAAATAGATTCCTTACGATCAGCTCTGATTTCAGTAGGAACCTGGAAAGTAGCGCCACCAACGCGGCGTGACTTAACTTCAACCAATGGGGTGATATTTTCCAAAGCCTTCTTCCAGATGTCGATAGCAGCCTTCTCTTCGTTAGGGAACTTAGCAGCGAGCTTTTCCAATGCTGAATAGAAGATAGTGTAAGCGATGCTCTTCTTACCGTCGTACATCAAGTGGTTAACGAAACGAGTAACCATAATTTCGTTGAAAACGGGATCTGGTAAAATAACCCTTTTCTTTGGTGTTGCTTTTCTCATTTTTTTGTTAAAAATGTTCTGTTTTTGTTTGTGGTTGCTAATACGCTTCAACGGGTACGTTTACCCATTTACTCAACCGGCACAATGCTACCAGTAAACTCAAACAATGTTAATAATTAGTAGTTATTAAAGGGAGGATGAACTAATTACTTCTTAGCTCCTTCTTTAGGACGCTTTGCACCGTACTTAGAACGACGCTGAGTACGACCTGCAACAGCAGCTGTATCGAGAGTACCACGAACGATGTGGTAACGTACACCTGGAAGGTCCTTTACACGACCACCACGAACCAATACGATTGAGTGTTCCTGCAAGTTGTGGCCTTCGCCTGGGATGTAAGCATTCACTTCCTTCTGGTTTGTCAAGTGAACACGTGCAACCTTACGCATTGCAGAATTTGGCTTCTTAGGTGTTGCGGTATAAACCCTTACACATACGCCACGTCTCTGTGGGCAAAGATTCAGCGCTGGAGACTTACTCTTGTCTTCCAAGCTTGTCCTTCCTTTTCTAACTAATTGTTGAATAGTAGGCATTTCTTAAAACTTTTTAATTAACTTTTTGATATATTCTTACTAATAGTAGTCTGCAAAATTACAAAAAAAAACTGAATTATAAAATATTATCGGCAAATTTCTATCATACTGAATATAAAGCATCCAACAACCTTATCAACACACCCTTTTTTGACCCCTCTAAAAAAGTGGTAAATGGAAATAATGCTATATTTGCAATGTTTAAGAAAATTCTTAGGTTATGAGTGAACAGAAAGTAGACACTTCTACAATTATAAACAACGGTCTGAAGGCTTACGAAGAGAAACTTCAGGAAAAGGAAAGGCAAGAAAAGGAAAAAAGGAAGAAATGGATTGTAAACTATGCCCTTTTCCTAATAGTTACCGCAATAATCGTTTACATTTTCCCTTCAACCAACCAGTTCAAGTATGCCTACGCACTTGGCGAGCACTGGGGGTATGAGGCTTTGGAAGCCCCAATAGACTTCCCTATCCTCAAGACGGAAGACGAACTGAAGAAGGACTATAACGACCTGCTGAAGCAATATTACACCCCTTACTTCCATACCGACACGGAAATCATCAACAAGATTGAGGAACGTTTCACGAAAGGAAGCAAGTCGAACGAAGCCCGTTATGGCGAAGACTATACCTTATATATAAAGGGAGCCATAAAAAAGGTTTGCGACGAGGGCATCATATCGAACAAGGACAATGATGACATTGAACGCATCGGCATCACAAAATTGAAGATTCTAGTAACGCCAAAGGACAACAAGGAAGACAACTACTATGTTGAAACCGACATAAAGAAAATACGTACCGAAAAGGAGGCCTACAACTACATAATTGAAAATGTGCCGAACAACCTTGAACGAAAAATCGTCAAGCAATTCAACATTAACGAATACCTACGCCCTACCCTAGTTATCGACGAAGAACAGTCAGCCCTCTCGAAGAAGGAGGCTACCATGTCAATGTCGCGCGACAAGGGTAAGATTGAATACGGACGTAAGATTGTAGAACGTGGAGAAATAATCACTAACGAGACTTTCCAGTTATTGGAGTCGCTAAAGTATGAACTGGAGAATAGCCAGCAAGACGTGTCGACACAAGCAAGGGCGGGCCAAGCCATCTGCGTGTTGTGCATACTCACTGCCCTATTCCTATATTTCGTTCTCTTCAGAGACTTCTACCTAACCAAGCGCCGCATGATATTTGTACTTGGCATGGTGGTGGGCATGTGTGCACTAACGGCATACGTCACCAACCTTTCGTATAACATGAAGGAGCTGACCGTCTACATCATACCATACGCTATTGTGCCAATAACCATCAGCACGTTCTTCGACACCCGCAGTGCATTGTTCTCGCACCTGGCAACCGTGTTGATCTGTTCCCTTATTGCACCACACGAATTTGAATTCCTATTACTGCAGATATTAATAGGTATGATCTGCATCAGCACCCTTAAAAAATTCTACCAGCGTTCACAGCTTTTCAAGACAGTGGGCATCATTGCCAGCATCTACATCATTACCTACCTCGGATTGGTATTGACACACGCTGCCGGTTGGGACGATAACGACACCATGGTTCTGATTTCATTCCTCATCAATGCCGGTCTCTTGCTCTTCTCTTACCCATTGATTTTCGTGTTCGAGAAGCTGTTCAACTTCACATCAGACATTACGCTGGTTGAGCTTACCAATTCAAACAATCCACTACTCCGCCAGTTTTCGGAAGTTGCGCCAGGCAGTTTCCAGCACTCGCTACAAGTGTCGAACCTTGCCAGCGACGCCGCCGACCACATTGGCTGCAACGCATTGCTTGCCCGTGCCGGAGCCCTTTACCACGACATAGGCAAAATGGCGAATGCCATCTACTTCACCGAGAACCAGAACGGCTATAACCCACACAGCAAGCTTACCGCATTGGAGAGTGTGAAGATTATTACCAACCACGTTTCCGACGGCCTAATCATTGCCCGCAAGAACGGATTGCCACAACAGATACAGAAGTTCATAGAAAGCCACCACGGCAAGAATCCGGTGCGCTACTTCTACAACACCTACTGCAACGAACACCCCGACGAGGAGGTTGACATAAAGGAATTCTCGTACAAGGGACAGCTTCCAACTTCGAAAGAAGAGGCTGTCGTCATGATTTGCGACACGGTTGAAGCCGCTTCCCGTAGCCTTGACACTTATACCGACGAGAAGATCAACAACCTTATTGAAGGCCTGGTAGCCGTTCAGCTGAAAGACGGAGCCTTTGCCGATGCGCCAATCACCTTAAAGGAAATTGAAGATGTAAAGACCATCTTGAAGGAAAAACTGAAGAATCTTTACCACACGCGCATTCGCTACCCAGAACTAAACAAGAAGAAAGACTAGTTCACAAACAAAATAGGCACAAGAAAAGGGTTCACTTCGGAAAGATGAAGTGAACCCTTTTAGTTTTACAGGAAGCGCATCCATTGCCCGGATGAGCACCTATATTACTTTACTGTTGATGCTCCTGAAATGCCATCGGCTGTGGTATCGATTGGCGAACCATAGGTAGCTTTCAGTTCGGGAGAGTCGAGTGCCGATTGGAAGTCGGACGGATTGAAAACGACCGGTGTCTTCGAGAATTCTGGCACATTGTAACACTTTAGAAGGTTGATGTCGTGGTGCGGATCGGCATGAGGTAGCATTATAGCTTTTGACACCTTTCCATCGGGGTTTACATGTGCGAAGTATGGCCTTGAATAATTACCATCGTATCTTCGCGAAGAAAACACGAACCATTTGCTATTACTAGTCCAATCGTGGTAACTGTCTGACTCACCCTTGCAATTAATTTCTTCAAGGTTACGAACCTCTTTCGTATTCAAGTCCATCATGTATAAATCGGCAGACTTGTTGGTTTGTGTAGAAGTTCCGTAATCGGCCTCAGTAAACAACAGGTAGCGACCGTTAGGCGACACACGCGGGTAGGTAGCGCTACGCATCTTCGAAGCAGCATCGTACACCAATTCAGGCTTACCCCAAGATATGGAATCGGCATTGAAAGGTATGCGGAACAGGTTGTAACGAAGGTGCTTGATATTACCAACAACCGCCAAAGTAGAATCGGAAGAATTATAATAAAGGTATTTGCCGTCGGGAGCCCAATTCGGATTCGTTTCCTGACTATTCCTTGTCTTTAGCACGGCTGTTATCTCGTTCTTCTCAATGTTATAGAGTACCAAGTCGGAATAAAGGTCATAAGGTTCAATCTTGTTAATCTCGAACGTATTGAACGATTGCTTAATGACGTTAGACGAGAACGCGATGAATGGCAAAGTTGGGTGCCAAGCCGGATAGACCGTACCTGCAAACATATCGCCAGCGCGGGTATTAATTTTCTGCACCTTGCCATTGTACGTCAACAAGAGTCCACCGTTAGGTCCACGGTAATAGAACATCTTGTTTTCGGGATGATTGCGCTGTGAGGTATGGCAGTTGACGCACTTCTGACCACGAATTGCAGGATTCTTATGACAACGGTGATTGTCTAAAATGACCTTTTCGGCATTATTCTCTAGGTCGTACTGATAGACACCAATTTCGCCGGTGCCCATGTAAGAAGGCTCAATAAGTCGATAGGTCAAGTAAGGGTCAATTGAATCGGCCGAAACCGTATTTGTAAACGGCTTGTAATGCAACCAATTTCCACCCTTCTTCACATAAAGGTCGTACTTCAACGTTTTGCCAACATTAGCAGCAAGCATCGTCTTCCAAGCCTTTTCGGGAATGATGACGTCGTTTTTGCCCGATGCCGAAATGGTAAGGGCACTACCCTCTTCGGGCGTAATGGTCAACACGGCAGCGTCGGCAGTGTCTTTAACAAAAAAGTTAAGCGGTGCAATGTTAACCGGCACCACGCAATTGGTATAGTCGGGATATATGCACACATCACGGCCATTCTCGGTAAAAGAACCGGGAACACCCGATGAACAAGATGCCAGCAACGAGAATAAGCCAGCAACGGTATAGAGTTTTACCTTCATATATCTTTATTTATTTGATTTCAGATTATTGGCATTCGGATAAGGATTACCGAACAAAAGGAAATAGAGGTACGAACCCTGATATTGTTTTAGCTGTTCGGCACCATTTTCGTGATCTTTTGCATAAAATTCAGCAGCCTTCACAAAACCTGCAACCCTTTCGGCCACATCCCTTTTAATTGGGAAATACTTTATCAGGTTAATCTTGGTGTTCATGGCATAAAGCGCCACAATTTCCTGCATGCACATAGGCATCTTTTCTCGATACATACCAGCAACGGTCTGCAAGTCTGAAATGAAAGCGTTGGTGTTCTTACTATAAAGGTGTAGCAACAAGCGACGCTCCATATTAACAGGATCGAGCTGACTGTAGGATGACATAACTTTAGGCAAATCGAAAATACCTATAGAGTTGACCATTGGCAACTGGTGTCGGTAGACATTGCCCAGCACAGGGTATGCGTTAAAGAGCTCTTGCTGCTTGCCAACGTAAGGCTCAAAATCTTCTGCCCACTTCGAATAGCCAACCGTCTGCTTTAACTGATTGATGTACTTTCTTGAAAGTTCAGCCTCGCCTTGAATGAGAGAAGTGAGCGTAAAGCGCTTCAAGTCTGACACCGTGCGCTTGGTGTTGGTCCACGACTCCATACCCCACAACAGACTGATGTTAGGCTGTGAAGAATAAAGCATCAAGTCGGGTTGGAAAATCAAGTCGGTAATGTCGGTATAAGGCGAGTTAATGGTATCGTAACGCACAGGGAAATTGAACAAGTCGGTCGACAAACGGCCTTTTGCTTCCAAGGCAATGTAACGGTAGGCTGCAATTGGTCTGGTAGGACGTTTTACGGTTTCGGCCACCTTCAGCGCACCATCGAAATCCATGTCTTCAACACAATGCTTCATTTCAAGCTCGGTGCGGTAGTTGGCATCACGGAAAGAGAAGTAGAACGTAAGGCCACACAACGCCAACACACAAGCCGGCGTTACAAAAGTTTTCTGCATCAGTTCCAAATCCCTGAAAATAGGCACTGCAATGGCCATAACAACCGACACCAAGGTCAACATTGCCAACATAAAGAGAGGCTTGAAGTAAGGCACTGGCAATGGGCCAAGCAATGTAAACAAGTAGTCTTCCTGAACCATAGAGGTGGCAAGCATAGGCAAAAGCAGCAATAAGGCAACCCCTCCCAACAAGAAATGCAAGGCCGTCTTCCTATCGCTTGCAAAGAGAGAGGCACTTGCTACAAGCAGCGAGAATGGAGAGAAAATGCCGATAGCGAAATAAAGGACAATGGCCAGTACCGTGCTAACGGCCAACCCCTTTGTGCCTAGCTTTGCATAAAGCAAGCGGAAAGCATTTGCCAAACCTAGCGAGAGAAGGAGTCCAACCTCTAGACTTACGGCAAACGATGTGTCGAAATTATCGTAAATGGCATAGCCTGCCGACGTTTGCGCCAACAGCACCAGCAGCGAAGGCACGAAGACCGAGAGCAAGCGGCAATAGCAGTCGCAAGTCGTTAGGCGTGCCACTAATCTTTCAATACCTACCAGACCAGCCGACATGAAGCAAGCGCCCAAAAGCGGATAGTGAAGGAACTGATTCAAGAATTTCGACACATAGACCAGAACGCCAGCCGACTGCGCCAGTGTTTCGTTGGCAAAAACACTATTTGCCAAGAACAGGTTTTGTGCCTGCAATGCATATAGGTACTCGGCATTAAACACGCCTAGGAACAAGAACGCGAAGATAAAGAGAACCGCTTCGCAAATCCACCTTGTCTGTTTGAATGACATTATCGTAATTATTTAAATCTTAAAACATTAAACCACGTCCGCCGTACACAAGGCGAATGGTTTTCACAAATTTAAGGGATAAAAAAAATCCAAACAAGTAAGAACCCGTTTGGATTTCGAAAATCTAAGTGATTGAGAAGGGATTCGAACCCTTGACCCACAGCTTAGAAGGCTGTTGCTCTATCCAGCTGAGCTACTCAACCAAACCTTTACGATTTTGCAGTGCAAAATTAGTACATTTATTTGGATGTACAAAAAAATATCGGCAAAAATTAGAATGGATAACCAATTGCGAAGTGGAATGCAAAGTCGTCGTGCCATGTAATGTTACGGTAACGCCAACGGTTAGACCCCGAAAGTGCCGGGTCGTAAGCCTTCATACCCAAGTCGAAACGGATAAGGAAGTACGTAAAGTCGCATCGCAAGCCTAAACCGTAAGCAAGGGCAATCTGCTTATAGAACTTGTCGATGTAGAAAGTACCCTCGTGCTGGAACTTGTAGTCGCGCAGGTTCCAAATGTTACCTGCATCGACAAACGCAGCACCTTCGAACAACCAGAACAGTTTAGAGCGGTACTCGGCATTCAGCGTCAGCTCCAGGTTACCAGACTGGCTCACGAAATCTTCGGGATTTTCAGGTTCGTAGGAACCTGGGCCCAAGGTTCGCACCGACCAACCGCGAACACCGTTAGCACCACCACCAAAGAACTTCTTTTCGAAAGGTACGGTATTGGCATTCAGGTAGGGATATTCGCCACCAATCTTGGCATGGAAAACCACACGGTTCTTATCGTCGATAAAGCGGTTGTAGGCATACTCGAATTCAGCTTTCTGGTATTGAGAGAACGGAATGTCGCCCACCACGTAAGTGTCGTTTTCCTTCTTAAAGTCGAAAATACGAGCCAACCCATACAGCAAGTTACCAGCCGACTCGTACGAGAAGCGATACGATTTTTTGTTCAACCGGAGTTTGCTGGCTTGGTTGTTATAGGCCATGGTGAAACCCGTAGCCAAAATGAGGTGGTCGGAATAACTTTCGCGCAGTACCGAATATTTCGGATCGGCATAACGCATATTGAACGCGTCTGAAATCCACGGCAAGTAAACGTAGTTCAAATTGAAGGCGTCTATTGTCATGTTATAAAAGCGGCGGGCAACCCAGTTGTACTTACCACCCGCAGTTAAAATCTTTCGGGTATATTCCGGACGTTCCTGGTCGTTATAGGCCAACGTAAATTCGGTTGTAGAATTGACACGGCGTCGGAACGAGTTAGAAAGGAAAGGGAACACGAACTGGGGCAACTTTAAAGACAGCTCGCCTTCGTACTCTTTCACACGTTTTTTCAGCATGTCGGTAAACTCCTTCGAATTGTTGGTTACAGCCTCTTCGGCAAAACGGCCTTTCAAAGACAGCAGTTCTGAACCGCGGAAAAGGTTCTTGTGCTGCAGCATGCCAGTTACGGCAAAGCCCAAGTCGCCTGAAGAATTGGTACCTTCCAAATCTAGCGAGAAGCTGTGCGGCTTGTTAGGCACCAGCACCACGTTACAATCCAATTGGTTATCGCCCGTCTTGGGGTCGCTAAAGGAAATTTCGGCAGACCTTACAATGCCCAAGCCACTCAAACGGGTATAGGTCTGGTTAACGAAGAAACTGTTGTACCACATACCCGGCACAATTCTCAAGCTGTTAGCCAGCACCTTCTTCCTCACCAATGGTTTCTTCTCGTAGAAGACGAATATGTTATCGTTAATGCTTAACGAATCGTAGTCGGAATGATTGCGGACCGATGACGTTGAACGTGGCAACGTCAGCACATTCACATTCCGGATGGTAAAACGTGGGTGATTGGTTTCTTGCGAAATGCCGTCGAGTGTTGGTGTGTGGTAAGGCTTAACCAACAGAGTCAAATCTACCTCGTGCGACCTTAAGGCACTGTCGGCAAGATACGACACGTCGTCCTTTGTAAAGTAATAATAGCCGTTTCGGCGTACAATGCCTGTTACGCGTTCACGTTCTTCGTCAAGTACATCGGTATCGAACAGGCTACCCGAGACTAGTTTTGTTGTTGAGAAACGATTATGTTTCACCAAGTTGCCAATAACCGTGTCGTTATGATAGTCGTAAATAATGTTGCGAATGCGGTAAGGCTCGTTTTCGGTCACCAGGTAGAACACCCTAGCCTTCTTGTCTTTAAGCACAACCGAGTCGCGCACTTGCGCATTGAGGTAACCCTTCGTCTTGAAAAACTGTTCCAACCTTTTTTCAGACCTTGCCTTCTGAAACTCGTCGTACAACACAGGCGGTTCACCCATGCGTCTAAGCCAACGGTTTCGGCGTTTCGTCGTGTCTCGGCCAGAAAGGCTATAAGTCAACAAACGCAAACGAGACATACCGAAAACACGGAAGTTTGGTCGCTGTGTCAAATAAGACTCCAACTCTTGCGAGTTCATATTCGGAGCCGACGTTTGAATTGTGGTTTGGTCAAGCAAATACTGTCCGTCGGGAACATACTTCGTAACAGAACACGAAGCCAACAAGAATGTCAGCACAAAGCCAACTAGACATCTAACAGCAAATATGTGTTTCGGATTCGTATTCATCAGTCAAAAGAAAGACATTTATCTGCAAAGATAAACTATTTGCCGGAGTTTACGGGTTTTACACGCTTATAATGTAAGGTGTTTTACAGACGTTCACACAACCCGAAATATTGGCACCCCACATTTTATTATAATAAGTAGCTTTTGCCTATATTTGCCCCAGGAAAATAAAACAAGAAATAGATGACTTTAATCAAATCAATTTCCGGTATCAGAGGAACCATTGGCGGAAAGGTCGACAACAACCTAACCCCGCTCGACATCGTAAAGTTCACATCGGCCTATGCCATGTGGGTAAAGAAGAACAGCAAGAACAGCAAGAACAGCAAGCACAAGATTGTAGTTGGCCGAGACGCACGTCTTTCTGGCCCTATGGTAGACGGCATTGTCACCGCCACCCTTAGCGGCATGGGCATGGACGTGGTTAACATTGGCCTTGCCACCACCCCTACCACAGAAATTGCCGTACAGAAGGAGCATGCCGACGGTGGCATCATCATCACCGCCAGCCACAACCCGAAGCAGTGGAACGCACTAAAGTTGCTCAACAGCAATGGCGAATTCTTGAGCGATGCCGACGGCAAGCAAGTGCTAGCCATGGCTGCCAGCGAAGACTTCACATACGCTGAGATTGACGACATGGGCACCGTTACCTACAACAACGACTACAACCAGATTCACATTGACGACGTGTTGAAATTGAAGTTGGTTGACGTTGAGGCCATCAAGAAGGCAAACTTCACCGTTGCCATCGACTGCGTCAATTCTGTTGGCGGACTCATCTTGCCCGACCTTTTGCGCAAGCTTGGCGTAAACAACATTGTGGAGCTCAACTGCGACGCAACCGGACATTTTGCACACACACCAGAACCAATACCTGAAAACTTGACCCAAATAGCCAACCTTATGAAGGAAGGTAAGGCCAACGTTGGTTTCGTTGTAGACCCAGACGTAGACCGCCTTGCCATCATTTGCGAGAACGGCGACATGTTTGGCGAAGAATATACCCTAGTATCGGTTGCCGACTACGTACTCGGCAACACCAAGGGCAACACCGTTTCAAACTTGAGTTCGACCCGCGCACTTCGCGACGTTACCCGCGCACACGGTGGCGAATATAGCGCAGCTGCCGTTGGTGAGGTAAACGTTGTTACCAAGATGAAGGCCGTAAACGCCGTAATTGGTGGCGAGGGCAACGGTGGCGTCATCTACCCAGAAAGCCACTATGGTCGCGACGCCCTTGTTGGTATTGCCTTGTTCCTTTCACTCTTGGCAAAGAAGAACAAGAAGGTTTCTGAATTGAAGAAAGAATACCCTCCTTACGAAATTTCGAAGAACAAGATTGAGCTTACACCAGAAATTGACGTCGACCTCATCTTAAAGAAGATGAAGGACAAATATGCCAACGAAGACGTTACCGACATTGACGGTGTTAAGATCGACTTCCCTGAAAAGTGGGTACACTTGCGCAAGTCGAACACCGAGCCAATCATCCGCATCTACTCCGAGGCAGCGACCAAGCAAGCTGCCGACCAACTTGCAGAAGACATCATTAAAGACATTAAGGCACTCATTTAAGCGCCAAGTCGAAACACCGAATAAGGAAGTGGCTACAAAAACCAATTGTAGTCACTTTTTTTTCGTATTAATAAGGTGTAAATTTGCATTACAATGACCAAATTCATCATCACAAGACACGGGCAAACCGAATGGAACGTAGAAATGCGCATGCAAGGCCAAAGCAATTCGCCCCTCACCCCACTAGGTAGGCAGCAAGCGGTGGCACTAGGCAAGAGGCTTTCCGATACCGAAATACATGCGGTTTACAGCAGTTCGTTGGAACGCACACTCGACACAACCGAGATTGTCTGCAAGGGACGCAACCTCCGCATCACCCCACTCGACAGTTTAAGGGAAATAGCGTTAGGCAGTTGGAGTGGACAGCTTTTGGCTGATGTTGAGAAAGCCTACCCCGAGAAAGTGGAGAGCTTTTGGAAACACCCCGAGAGCTACGAACCCATGCCCGGTGGCGAGACCTACATGGAGCTGCGTAAGCGTGCAAGCAATGCCTTGAAAGAAATGGCTTGCAATCACCGAAACGAGACCATACTGGTCGTAGCCCACGGCATTGTCTTGAAAGCGCTGTACAACTACTTCCGCAACCAACCCATCAGCGACATTGGCGGCAACAACCCGCACCCAAAGTCGTGTTGCTACTGCGAGGTAGAATGGAAAGACGGCGTTTGGTACATTAACAAGTGGAACGACACCACACACTACGAACTCATACCCGACCAATACAAATAAGATATATGGCAGACAAAGGAGAAATAAGCATTAAGGGTGCAAGGGCCCATAACCTGAAGAACATAGACGTGAAGATACCGCGAAACAAAATCACGGTCATCACCGGTCTGTCTGGTTCTGGCAAGTCATCCCTTGCATTCGACACCCTCTATGCAGAAGGCCAACGACGTTATGTTGAGAGTTTATCCTCTTATGCCCGCCAGTTCCTTGGAAGGCTAAGCAAACCCGAGTGCGACTACATTAAGGGCATACCGCCCGCTATTGCCATAGAGCAGAAGGTCAGCACCCGCAACAGCCGCTCAACCGTAGGTACTTCAACCGAGATATACGATTACCTGAAACTTCTCTATGCCCGCATTGGCAAAACCTATTCGCCCATTTCGGGCAACGAGGTGAAGAAGCATACGGTAACCGACGTTGTCGATTTCATACTCTCGTTCCCAGCCGGCACCAAGGGGGTTGTCTTAAGCAAGATTACCTACCCTGCCGACCGCACCTTTAAGGAACAGCTAGACATCTTGCAAAAGCAAGGTTTCAGCCGTGTGGAGATGAACGACACCTTCTACCGCATTGACGAGCTTGCAGAAGCCCAACTCGACGACGTGCAACAACGCGCCATCAACCTTGTGGTAGACCGCTTCACCGCAAACGACACCGACGAGAACAAGAGCCGACTAGCCGACTCGGTACAAACCGCCTTTCACGAAGGCGACGGCTGCAGCTGCAGCATAAAGATGTTTAAAGCCGACGGGACCACCCAAATTGCCGACTTCAGCAGCAAGTTTGAAGCCGACGGAATGGTCTTCGACGAGCCGAACGAACTTATGTTCAGCTTCAACAGCCCATTCGGAGCTTGCCCCGAATGCGAAGGCTTCGGCAAAGTCATCGGCATCGACGAAGATTTGGTCATCCCAAACAAGTCTCTGTCCGTTTTCGAAGGGGCTGTGGTATGCTGGAGGGGTGAAAAGATGGGTGAATGGCTCGACGAGTTGGTAGCCAATGCCAAGTTCAACAAGTTCCCTATCCATACACCTTACAACGAGCTCACACAGGCAGAACGAGATATGTTGTGGAACGGCACCGAACACTTCCACGGCATTAACGACTTCTTCAAATTCGTAAAAGAGAACCAATACAAGATTCAATACCGCGTTATGCTTGCCCGTTTCAGGGGTAAGACCACTTGCCCTTCTTGCCACGGCACAAGGCTCAAGAAGGAAGCCAATTACGTAAAGGTTGCCGGCAAGAGCATCAGCGAGTTGGTTGTCATGCCTGTCACCACACTCCAACAGTTCTTTAAGGACTTGAAGTTGTCGGTAGGCGACATGAACATTGCAAAACGACTATTGACAGAAATCACCAACCGCTTGCAGTTCTTGCACGACGTGGGTTTGGGTTACCTCACGCTGAACCGTCTTTCAAACACCCTATCGGGCGGAGAAAGCCAGCGCATCAACCTAGCCACTTCGCTTGGTAGCAGCTTGGTGGGTTCGCTCTATATACTCGACGAGCCTAGCATTGGCTTGCACCCTCGCGACACCGCACAACTCATTAAGGTGCTGCGCCAGTTGCAGTCGTTAGGCAACACGGTAGTCATTGTTGAGCACGACGAAGAGATTATGCGTGCTGCCGACTACATCATCGACATCGGTCCGGTTGCCGGCCGAAAAGGCGGTTACGTCACCTTCCAGGGCACCATTACCGATGGCGAGGGACACCCCGAAAAGAGAGCCGAAAGCTTCACCTTCAAATACCTTCTGGGCGAAGAGAAGATTGAGGTACCAAAATACCGACGCCCTTGGAGCAACTACATTGAAGTGAAAGGTGCTACCGAGAACAACCTCAAGAACATAGACGTAAAATTCCCATTAAACGCCATTACAGCCGTCACTGGCGTTAGTGGTTCAGGTAAGTCTTCTTTGGTATGCGACGTGTTCTACAATGCCCTTAAACGCGAATGCGGGGGCAACACCGAAGGTCACATCGGCTCGCACGCATCTATTGGCGGCAGCCTGAAACTTGTTCACGATGTCGAGTTCGTCGACCAGAACCCAATAGGCAAGTCGGCACGTGCCAACCCTGCAACCTACATAAAGGCCTACGACGACATTCGTAAGCTCTACGCCGACCAGGCATACGCCAAGCAGATGGGCTACACCGCAGCCTACTTCTCGTTTAACGTAGAAGGTGGCCGTTGTGAAGAGTGCCAAGGCGAAGGAACCATCACCGTAAAGATGCAGTTCATGGCCGACCTTGTACTTCCGTGCGAAGCCTGTCACGGCACGCGTTTCCGCCAAGATGTATTGGAAGTGAAACACCGTGGCAAGAACATCTACGACATCCTCGACATGACCATTAACCAGGCCATAGAGTTCTTCGAGTCTGGCAGCACAGCTATAGAAAAGAAGATTGCCGGCAAGCTGAAACCATTGCAGAACGTTGGATTGGGCTATGTAAAGATGGGACAACCATCGAGCACCCTATCGGGTGGTGAAAGTCAGCGTGTGAAGCTGGCCTCCATCTTGGCCGACGAGAAACCAACCCCAACCGTCTTCATCTTCGACGAACCTACCACAGGCCTGCACATACACGACATAAAGACTTTGATGAAGGCATTCGATGCTCTTATTGAAGCCGGACACACCGTCATCATCATCGAACATAACCTCGACGTTATTAAGTGCGCCGACTACATCATCGACATCGGCCCTGAAGGCGGCGAGAAAGGCGGCAATCTGGTCTTTGCAGGCACGCCAGAAGACTTACTTAAATGCAAGGATTCATACACCGCAATATTCTTGAAAGGAAAACTCTAACAACCATAGTAGAAAAGTTAAGGGGAAACGTCACAAAACGTTTCCCCTTTATTTATTGTCAAAAAGAAAGAGAGGAAACACCAAAGGCATTTCCTCTCTGATTAATTATGGTTTATAACCTAATTACTTCTTGATGATCTTAGCAGTAGCAACACCGTTTACAGTCTGTGCCTTTACGATGTACATGCCAGAAGCCAAGCTTGCAACATTTACCTGGTTACCTTCAGCCTTTGCAACTACTGAACCAAGAGCGTTAACAACTTCAACGCTAACAACGCCTTCGTTGTTTACAGTGATAACGTCAGTTGCAGGAACTGGTGATACAACTGCAGCAAGTGATTCAGATTCAGCAGCAATGACATCAACATCGTTGTATTCGCTAACACCTTCAGGATATGAGCTTACAACTTCAGCGCAGCTAACTGCATCTGAAGTCAAGCGAAGGTTATCAACAACGTAAGACAAGAAAGGAGCCTTGTCGAAGATAACAGCCAAATACTTCTTAGACTTGTTGAAAGGGAACTTAGCAGAATATTCAGTCCACATAGAAGCCAAAGGTTCTTTAGTTACCTTGTTAGCAGCTGAAAGTTCAACAGTTGAAGCCTCAACAGCATCGTCTACGTATGCATAGTAGATAGGCAAAATCAAGCTATCAGCATCTTCAGCGAATACTTCAGTAGTTCTTGATGCATCCCATTTAGAAAGGAACTCCATAGTAACTTCTTCAGTTGCTTCAAGACCCTTAGTTGGAATCAAGGTGAATGCACGGCCGTTCAAACCAGTTGCAGTACGCTTACCAGCATTAGCAGGAAGAACGATGTCGAGAGCGTGAAGGATTTCAGTATCGTAGTATTCTGAACCGTCGTTACCCTCATCTTCATACAAACGCTTAGCATCCAAAGAAATCTGCTTGTTTGAGTACTTACCACCTTCTGCAGAGTTTTCTACAGTGTACCAAGCAGTTTCGCACTTCCAAGGGTTAGTTGCAACATCACCAGCCTTAAAACCGCAAGCTTCATATTCACGAACTTCGCCGTCTTTAACAACATAGTAGTTAAGACCGTTGGCAGCTTCAGCAGAAACAGAAGAGAAACCTTCGAAGTCTTCTGCGAAGAAAGGCTTGTTACCTTTACCAACGAACTTCATGTTCTTAATGTAAACAGGCTTCAAAGCCAAAATTTCATCAGTGTTTGGCTTACCAGTTACACCAATCTGGCGCTGCCAACCGAAAATAATTTCCTTAAGGGTAGTTACGCTAGCTGGAGCATAAACATACTGGCTTTCAACGTTCCACTTCTTAGCGGTTGCCTTATTCTTAACATTGAAAGTATTCTGGCAAATAATATCCTTCAATGAATAGCGGTTGCCAGTAGTGTCGGTATGGTAACCAAGGTCAATAATTTCCCACTTATTAGCACCAGAGTGAGTAACAGAGTCAACTTCTTCGAAATAGTATTCAATTTCAATGTTCCAAGCCTTCTTCAAGTCAATGCCATCAGCCTTGTAGAAACGAGCTTCTGTACAGTACAACTGGTGAGTGATTGAAACAGCAGCTTCACCGTCTGGGCTAGTAGTTTCCTTTACAACAGGGCCATCGAGAGGATCGTCGTATTCAAGAACTTCAACACCATCGGCCAACTTACCGTCCTTAATGATGTAGATTTCATCAGCAGAAACTGGAGACACGAGTCCTGCCAACATTGCAAGAGAAAGTAAATGTTTCTTCATACACAATATGTTTAAATTATTAATTATAATCGAAAATCTAATGTTTCAAGCACTAAATTACGAAACATCTTCCAAGAAAAAAAATAGTTAGGACAAAAAAAGCCCGCCGATTTTCCGGCGGGCTTCTTTATTTAATCTAAGGAATCAGAGATTACTGAAACATCTTAGTTCTTGGAGCAGTTGCATAGTGCTGAGTTGGAATACCGAAGCCAAGCTTAGGATAGATAGCACCATTACCATCGTTAGGTACGATACGAACGTTATCGATAGCAAAACGAGATGTATTGTTCTTAACACTAGGATTCAAAGAGAAGTCATATGAACTCATACAAATTGAGAAACCACCAAAGTAGTCAAACATATCGTCGTCATTGCTCAACATGCTGCTATACTTTTGTACATAAGTACGATGTTCAGGATCACCAAAAGCTTCTTGATCACCTTCAGCACTGAAATCACCCTTAGAGAAGTTTTCAGCTGAGGTAGTATAGTTCTTTTTTTCAAAGTTCCAAATAAACTCACTCATTGGAACTGTAACAGTCATCCAGCCATCAGTATTGAAGTCCTTTGCACCCTTAGGGGTCCAGCCACCTTCTTGAGGCTTATCCCAATCAACTTCAGACATTTGAAGAGTCGCACAATATTTACGGCAAGTTCCTTCAAAATCGTTTGCAGAACCAGTAAAGCCCATAGCCAAGCACATACCATTGGTTGGAGCATCCTTGTCGACATTAACTTCGAACTTAACCACAAAGTTTGAAGCCAAGTCAGGATTAGATTGAATCTGTTTCTTGAAAGAACCGTATACAGATCTAACTTCATCCTGTTCCTCTACAAAATCAGGAGCGAAGATGATACCTTCGAATTCAACAGCACCACGAACAGTACCGAACTGGTTTCTTGTTGCCTTGTTTCTGCTATAGCCTTCTTCAATGTCAGCCCAAGCATCGTCAAGAGCTAACAAGTTATCAAATAGGTTATAAGCGCCATCTGCAGTTTTGTCAACGATACCACACTTGGTTGTGTAAAACAAAGACTCTTCACTTTCGAAGTCGCACAAAATGTTACGACAGTCGCGGAAAAGGAAAGGAGCAACGCATTCCTTACCTTCTGCGTTATTTCTAATAATAAGAGTCAGGTTTTCACCCAAGCCATTAGGTATAGTAACATACATTTCGGTTCCATCATTATTCTTGATTTCCAAGTTAGAACCAGAAACTACAGTTTCAGTACCATCCTGAGATCTGAAAATAGCTTGCATATCGTCACCTACGAAAGAAGCACCCTTAATTTTAAGAGTTCCACCATCGCCAACGAATTCATTATAGGCCATGTAAACTTCAGGAGTACCTACAACAGTTGTAAGCGCTTTCTTCTTGAAACCAGAAGGACAGCTTTCGGTAATCAACTTACCAACACAAGACTTTGAAACTACTGGAATTTGAAGTACGATAGAGTTATCGGTACGGTAAGCAGGCTTAATACTTACAATCTTACCACCGAAATCGATAGCAGTTACGCTACCTAGGTTGCTACCAAGAATGGCAACATAGCTACCTGCTTCAACTTCACCTTTGATAGTCTCTTTAGTGTTGAGATTTTCAACCTTATCGATAACAGGAACACTGCAATCGCAACCGCAATCGTTCACATCATCACAAGATGTGAAGCCTGCCAACGATGCCAATGCAGTAGCTACTAATATTGAATATTTTTTCATGTTTTTCTAAAATTGATATAAACAATGAATTAATAAGGATAAGAACCTTTCTTAATCTGATCAAGATCGTCGAATGTCTTGCTGCTCAATGAGCTTGCAACAGCAGATGGAACTGGGAAGAACCATGCAACGTTCTTAGTGTCGATAGGAGTTTCTGCAGGCAATGTAGGGTCTGCAGTGTTCAACTCGTACTGACGCTGGTACTGAGCATCGCCCTTAGCAACTTCTACACCCAACTTGTTACCATAAACCCAACCACGATCCTGGTGTTCCAAGAATTCGAGAGCTGAAGCCTGGTTACGGTAGTAGATGCGCTTCAAATCCAACCAGTTCTGACATTCAAGAGCGAACTCGTGACGTCTTTCTTCAAACAAGTCGTACTTGTTGCTGTAAGTTTTGTAAGAATATTCCTTAACATCAGATGCATCTCTGTCATCAACGAAGGTTGTAGTCTGTTCTGCATCAGTATCGTACAAAGCAACAGGTTGGTTATAAGCAGTAAGACCAGCACGCTGACGAACAACGTTCAAGTCTTCCAAACCAGCTGAAGATTTTGCAAATACATCTGGAGCGCCAGTTTCAAGAGCCATCTTAGCTTCTGCACGCATCAAATACAAGTCAGCAGTACGCAAGATAGGCAATGAAAGAGCTGCAGAGAATTCGTTTGTTACAGGCATACGGTAAACGAACTTACGAAGTGCGTTCTTACAAGGCATTTCAGGTTCTGAACCGTAAGGAGAGTTACAAAGGCCCTTCTTATCTACAAGAGTCTTGCTTGGATTGTAGTAATAAACGTAATCAGGACCAGAATACATCTTGTAAACAGGAGTGTGTTCCTTTGCATCGTCCATCTTATCACCATCAGCATAGTAAGAACATGCCTTCTTACGAATATCTGAAGGTTCGAATGAGTTGAACAAAGTAACAGTCAAACCCTTTTCACCACCGTAAGCATTTTCGCCAGAGTTCATAAACTTAGAACGACCCCACATGATCTGGCGCTGTGAACCTGCACCGTAAGGACCCTGTTCAAAGTAAAGAGAGAAGAGGTTTTCCTGGTTGTAAGACTTTGGCCAGAAAATGTTTTCGTAATTAGCAGTGCTTTCCAAGTAACAGCTAGGAATGATTTCATCCAAAATTTTGATAGCATCCTGGTTATACTCATTGAATGACTTTTCTGCATTGAACTTGTGGTTAGCAAGGTCAGGAGTTGCAGCAGCTGCACCCATTGTCAAATACAACTTAGCCAACATACCCTTTGCAGCAACCTTTGCAGGACGTTCGTTACTTGTTCCCCAACGGTTAGCAGGCAACATTTCTTCAGCCTTCTTGAAGTCCCTTTCAGCCTGTGCGTAAACGCAACGGCGAGAAGCCTTCTTAATGTCGTTAGACTTGTCGGCAAGGATAGTCTTGTTGTTGTTTGTAATGATAGGCACTTCGCCCCAATACTCGGTCAAAAGGAAGTAGCAGTAGCCACGCATGAGGTAAGCCTCACCCTTTGCTCTCTTCTTAGCCTCGGCAGAAACACCTGAACCACACTGCTTGTCAAGATCGTTGATGATCATGTTACAACGGCTAATTACACCATAAAGGCACTGGTAACCGTTTAACAAGTGTGCGTTAGTTTCGCTGAACTGCAAGAAGAAGAATGAGCCTTCATCACCGAAGTTATGATATACGTTACCAACGGTCAATTCATTGGCGCACCATGAGAACTTTGAGTCATAGTTTGTCCAAGTGTAAGGACCATAGATGTGGTAAGTGAACGAAAGCAAATTAGCGTCACTGGTAAGATACTGATCAATGGTGACGGTGTCTTCAGAATCCTTTTCCAACAAGTCGCTACAAGACGACATTGTAAGGGAAGCCAAGACAGCAAGTGGAATTAACTTGAATTGCTTCATATTATTTTTTTCCTATTAATTTTTTCAAAAATTAGAAACTGAAACCTAAGCCTAAGCTATAAGTACGTGGAGAAGGGTAACGACCTTCGTCAACACCCTGACGGATTGCGCTACCTGGGTTTTCAGGGTCATAACCAGAGTAGTTAGTGAAGGTATAAACGTTAGATACACCAGCGCTAACGTGCAAGTTATCGATCTTGATGTTCTTGCAGTACTTGCTTGGCAAGCTATAAGTTACACCAATGTTCTGGATCTTCAAGTAAGAACCATCTTCAACGAAGCGGTCTGAAACGGTCTTAGCGTTACCGTTTGCGTCGTTGGTGTAAACAGGACGTGGAATAGAAGTACCGCTGTTAGAAACCTTAGTCTTAGCGTCGTTAACACGAGCAAAGTTCATACAATCTGAAGTCTGGTTAACCCACTTATCGTTGAGGGCTTCCAACTTCTGGCGAACCAAGTTGTAGACATCGTTACCCTGTGAACCAGACAACTGAACGTTAAGTGCCCATGGGCCCCAAGCAACGTTAGTACCGAAACCGTAAGTGAAGTCAGGGTTAGGGTCACCAATTACAGACTTCTTAGAGTCGTACCAAACGTCACCAACCTGTGCATTGTCGCGGCTACCGTCCTTAACAGACTTCTTGTACTTTGCCAACTGGCTTTCGTTAGTGATGATGCCGTTAGTCTTGTAACCGTAGAACAAACCAGGAGCCTGGCCAACCTCAGAACGGTTGATTTCCATATCGGTAGTGAACAAACGGTAAGAACCTGAAGGGTCTGAGCTTTCAGTGATAGCAGTAGTAGAAGAACCGAGGTCAACAACTTCGTTACGTACTACTGAGAATGAGAAGTCCATATCCCAAGTGAAAGGCTGCTTTGCAATTGAGTCCTGGATGTTGATTGTGTGCAATGCGATGTCGACACCAGTGTTCTTAATAGAACCAGCGTTAACATAAGCAGTGTTCATGTAAGTCCAACCACCATCGGTAGGAGCTACGTATGAAGGAAGCTGTGGCTTCAAAAGCAAGTCGTTGTTCTTCTTATAGAAACCGTCGATGATAACATCGATTCTGTTCCACAAGCTCAAGTTAAGACCTACGTTGAACTGCTTGTTAGTTTCCCAGCTCAAGTCGTTGTTGGTGTAGTTGTAGTAGTGGTACAAATCGTAGTCACCAGATGTTGCCTGCCACTTTGACAAGTAAGCAATGTGTGAAGGAGAACAGCTAGCGTTACCGGTTTCACCGTAACCAACACGAAGCTTCAAGTCGCTGATAGCCTTAGACAAGCTTTCGCTTTCCTTGATGAAGTCTTCGTTACTGATACGCCATGCCAAACCAATTGATGGGAAGAAGCCCCAACGGTTGCCATCAGCGAAGTTAGAGCTACCGTCGTAACGACCAGTTGCACTTACGTTATACTTGCTGTTGTAATCGTAGTTAACACGACCGAAGAATGAAGCCATTGAACCGTGGCCTTCGTAGTAACCAGTCACATAAGTGGTGGTAGCCAAGTTCATAGTAGGGATTGCGTTAGAAGCGAAGCCCTTACCGTTAGCAGTCTGACCCTTCCAGTTGTAGTAGTTAGCTTCAGCACCCAACATGAAGTTCACCTTGTGAGCCTTGTTGAAAGTGTTGTTGTAGTTAGCATAAGAACTGAAACGTACAGAGTTGTTGCTATAGTTACCTTCATCCAAAGAAGCCTGGTCAGTACCCTTGTTCAAACCACCGTAGTTATATGATGGCTGGAAGTAGTGGTCAGAAGCGGTAGTCAAGTCGATACCGAATTCGTTACGCCAAGAAATGTTCTTTGCAATCTTGATGTCCAAGAATGTAGAACCCAAGATGTTGGTTTCTTCACGCTGCAATGGAGACTGCTTCAATTCGGCGATTGGGTTCATCTTTACACCGAGGTCAGTTTCAGGACCTGATACAGAACCGTCCATGTTGAATGGAGAGTCAGAAGGCAACTGCAACAATGACTGGATGATGATGTTTTCGTCGGTTTCCTTAAAGCCTACAACAGAAGCACCGCTCTGCTTAGCCTTAGGGTCGATGATTCGAGCAATCTTAGTAGCGTTCTGACGGCTCACACCAACGTTCATACCCATTCTCAACCATTCCTTAACCTGAGATTCTACAGAGATACGGCCGTTGATACGTTCGTAGTCAGAAGTAATGATTACACCTTCCTGGTTGGTATAACCGAGGGAAATGTTATACTGAGTCTTTTCAGTACCACCGTTTACAGACAACTGGTGGCTGTGACCGAATGCGCTCTGGAAGAGTTCATCCTGCCAGTCGGTACCTTCACCCAAAACCTTAGGATCAGCATAATAAAGATCAGGAGTAGTACCACGTTCCTGGATGATGTGTTTATCATTAACGAAACGTGCATATTCCTGCAAGTTCATCATGTCATAACGGTTAGTGAACTGAGACAAAGACACATTACCATTATAAGTGATCTTTGCGTCACCATTCTTACCCTTCTTAGTAGTAATGATGATGACACCATTAGCAGCACGTGAACCGTAGATAGCGGTTGCAGATGCGTCCTTCAAGACTTCCATGCTTTCGATATCGGCAGGGTTGATTGAAGCAAGTGGGTTTGAGCTTGCGCTCTTTTCAGTACCACCACCCAATGGCATACCGTCGACAACATACAATGGAGTTCCGTCACCAGTCAATGTTGAAGTACCGTGGATACGTACGTTTGCAGAAGCACCTGGCTGACCTGAAGTAGAGTTAGCAGTTACACCTGGCACACGACCCTGCAATGCATTATCGACAGAAGCACCAGTTGCGCTTTCCAAAGCCTTAGTACCGAGAGTTGTAGAAGCACCTACAACACCACCTGTACCACCGTAAGGCTGAGTAGTAACAACCTTAACGTCGAGCTTAATTTCTTCAACGCCGTCTTCCTTCATGACGATCTTAATCTTCTTAGGCTTTGCTGGAATTGTGTAAGTCTGAGTTACATAACCCAAGTACTCAATTTCCAAGACATCACCTGGCTTAACTTCGAGTGAGAAGTTACCCTTATCGTCTGCTTCGGTACCTTCATCGGTTCCCTTGATCATAACGCTGGCTCCAGGAAGTGCACCGGAATCATCCTGTACAGTACCTGTCACTGTAACAGCCTGAGCGGCATAAGTGGCAGCGCAAAACAATGATAATGATAATAGAACTTTTCTCATTACTTAATGTTTGTGATTATTGTTAATAAATTTATAAATATAGTCCACGAAAAATTACGGCAAATATAAACGATTTATAGAACAAATTCGTATTAATCGTTCAGATTATTTTTTTCGAAAAATCCTTTTTCCAACGCAAATGACACAATTTCAGACTCTGAAACCACAAGACACACCAAAAGTGTGTTTTATAACATAAAAATTGATAAAATTAATGCATACATTTGTATTATGAAGCATTGGAAGATATACCTTGAAATATTATTAGCACTTGCTTTTTCTTCGTTTGCCGCATCTTGCGGGAAAGAAGATGACGCTGAACCCACAAACAACGGGGCGCAAGCGCCAAGCGCATCGGCATACGCATCGGAAGTCTTCGGCTACGAATACGGCCCAGGGCAACACATCGCGCTTGTTGAAAAGAGTCCGGCAACGGGCATTGTTGGCAACAACAAGCAAAGCGTGCTGCTAGGCGGTTGGGGCGGGCACATTATTGTAGGTTTCGACCACAACATAAACAACACGGAAGGAGAGGACTTCATTGTCTTTTGCGGCAGTTCCGTCTCGCCCGAACCTGGCATCATTTACGTAATGAGCGACGACAATGGCAACAGCTTACCCGACGACACCTGGTACGAGATTAAAGGAAGCGAATACGGGAAAGCAGGTTACGTTCAGAACTACGAAGTCACCTACTACAAGCCAGTAACCAACGGTAGCAACGTAACATGGAGAGACAACCTTGGCGAAAGCGGAGATTTGGAGAACTCGAGCAAATGGTGGTGGCATAGCGGTTCTGACTCTGTCACCTATAAAGGAGCCCGTCTCCAAAACGACGCCTACGTCAACCAACCGCAAGCCAACGGGCAGCAATACTGGGCCACCCGACAAGAGCTGTTCCGTTACGGCTATGCCGAAAATGGTTATGCACCTGACCGTACAGCCGAAAACGGATATTTAGCAACCGACTTCGATGCCACCCTACGCGGCAACCGCATAGAGATTGACAGCGCAATAAACAACAGGGGCGAATTTGTGCACCTTGAAAGCATCCGTTTTGTGAAAGTGCAAACAGGTGTCTTCCAACGTGCCGGTTGGTTAGGCGAGATTTCGACCGAGATTAACGGACTTGCTGACCTTCACCTATTAGAGAACAGATAAAAAAGAACGATATGTTTGTCGACGTCATACTTCCACTGGCTTTAGCTAATGCCTACACCTACCACGTCCCCGACGAGATGGAGGGGATGGTGGAATTCGGCATGCGTGTGATTGTACCTTTCGGTGCAAAGAAAATATACACGGCCATTGTGCTACGCACACACGACAACCAACCCGAAATGGTAGAGACGAAAGACCTCATCATGGTTCTCGACCCGGCACCTGTCATCACCGAGAAACAACTCGACCTGTGGAAGTGGATGTCGTCTTATTACCAATGCACCTTGGGCGAGATAATGAAAGCCGCCCTTCCTTCGGGCCTGAAGTTGGAAAGCGAGACAGAGATAACTTATATTGAGGACTTTGAAGCTGAAACCCGATTAAAGCCAAAGGAGCAGGAAGCGCTCGATTTCCTTTCTATCCAAAAGAAGCCTACCCCACTCGACGAGCTCAGCAAGCATTTGGGTATAAAGAACTGCCTACCCATCGTAAAGAACCTGATGGAGATGGGGGCAGTCAGCATCGACGAATCGGTCAAGGAAAAATATAAGCCAAAGGTGGAGCCCTGCATCATGCTGGCACCCGAGCTTCACGACGAAGAAAAGTTGCATTCGGTCTTCGACGGTCTGGCGAAGGCCCCAAAGCAAATGAAACTGCTGATGACTTACCTTAGCGAATCGCACTTCCTAGCCGATGGGCACACTATTGAAATAACAAAAAAGGATTTGATAGAGAAAAGCGGTTGCAACGCAGCAGCTGTCAAGCAAATGCTCGACAAGAAAATCTTCATCAGCTACGACAAGGAAATTGGCAGGACCACCCTTAACGACGATTTCGAGACATCGCCAATCAACGTACTGTCGGCTCCACAGCAGAAGGCCTACGGTGAAATTGTCAAGATTTTCTCGGAAAAACAGACGGCATTGCTACACGGCGTAACGTCGAGTGGCAAGACCGAAATATACATACACCTCATCCAAGAAGTCATAAAGACAGGCAAGCAAGCACTGTTCCTCTTGCCCGAAATAGCACTTACCACCCAGATAACGCAAAGGCTCAGACGTGTTTTCGGCAGCCAGCTTTGCGTGTACCACTCGAAGTTCAGCGACGCTGAACGTGTTGAAATCTGGCAGAAGATGCTGAAAGGCGAGCATTGCCAAGTGGTGCTTGGTGTAAGGTCGTCGGTACTGCTACCGTTCAAGGATTTAGGACTTATTGTGGTCGACGAAGAGCACGAAAACAGCTACAAGCAATACGACCCAGCCCCACGCTACCACGCACGCGACGCCTCCATCGTCTTGGCAAGCCTCATGAAGGCAAAAGTGTTGCTTGGTTCGGCAACTCCAGCCATTGAGTCGTACTTCAACGCCCGCACCGGCAAGTATGGACTTGTGGAACTGACCACACGTTACGAAGGCGTGCAACTGCCACACATAGTTATTGCCGACATAAAGGAAGCCATAAAGAAGAAGGAAATGAAGTTGCACTTCACGCCCGAACTGATAAAAGAAATGGCAGAAGCCTTCAAGAACCAAGAGCAAGTCATACTGTTCCAAAACCGACGCGGCTACTCGCCCTACATTCAGTGCCAGTCGTGCGGCTACGTGCCACGTTGCAAGAACTGCGACGTGAGCCTAACCTACCACAAGTTCAGCAACCTGCTCACGTGCCACTATTGCGGATTCACCTTCCCTATGGTTCAGTTGTGTCCGGCATGCGGGAACCCGACCATCGACACCCGCGGTTTCGGCACCGAGAAGATAGAAGACGAGGTCAAGCAATTGTTCCCCGACGTCACCGTTGCCCGCCTAGACCTTGACGTAGCAAAATCGCGAAAGAGTTTCGAAAACATCATCACCGACTTCGAGACCGGCAAGACCGACGTGCTGGTAGGTACACAGATGATTTCGAAGGGGCTCGACTTCGACCGCGTGAGAGTTGTAGGCATCCTTAATGCCGATTCCATGCTAGCCATTCCGGACTTCCGAGCAAGCGAAAGAGCCTTTCAGCTAATGGCACAAGTGTCGGGTCGCGCCGGCAGAAGGGGACGAAGGGGTGTTGTTGTCATTCAGACCTCACAGCCCGAACACGACATCATAAGGCAAGTGCAGGGCAACGACTACGCACAGCTCTACAACGACCAACTTATTGAACGCGAAACATTCCACTACCCACCCTACTTCCGTCTTTCGCACATATATATAAAAGGTAAGGACGAGAACAAGGTGCAATATGCTGCAAACGAGTTGGCCAACAACCTACGCGCCACCTTTGCAGGCAGGGTTTATGGGCCCGACAAACCGAGCGTAACCAGAATCAACACCTTTAATATACGCAAGATTGTGTTGAAGCTAGAACGTGGCATAGACCTGGCCAAAGCCAAGGAATTGACAAAGACGGCAATAGACCGGGTTATAGCTTCCGGGCAATATAAATCGGTGATTTTCTACACCGACGTTGACCCCGCTTGAAAAAAAGTCATTAAATTTACCCCCGTTATGGGTAAACTCACCCCAAAACAAATTCATTTATGGGATTACTCTATCAAAAGAAACACGACGAAGAAGAAAACGACGGCAAAACCGCCATCTTCACCGACTTCTTCACGGCACCGCCAGTAAGTGCCCCAAAGGAAGAACAGAGCGAAGACGAAACAAATAAAGACAACGAAAAAACAGATAAAGAATGAAAAAGCTAATTCTCTTCACGCTAGCCATACTAGGCTTCATTTTCCTTTACGGCATCATCAACGAAGAAAGCAACCCATCATCTTCCGATGCAGAAACAGAAGAAGTCCAAGTCGAAACAGAACAGACCAGCCAACCTGTCGTCATTAAGGAACTCAATGACGACGAATTCAAAAAGCTTGTAGGTTCACCCAAGAGCAACAAGGAATGGAACTTTGTAAGCGACAAGCCCATACTGGTCGACTTCTATGCAACATGGTGCGGTCCATGCAAAATGATGGCACCAAACATAGAAAAGGTTGCACAAAACTATGCCGGCAAGCTAACCGTGTATAAGGTAGACGTGGAAAAAGCAGAACGCACAGCTGCCACATTCGGCATAAGCAGCATACCAACCCTGCTTTTCGTCAATCCGAAGACAGGCCAATTAAGTGCGAAAAGCGGCTATCAAGATTATAGCGACCTAAAAGGACACATAAAGGAAGCCCTAGGCCTATAGGCCGCAACACCCCTAAAACACTAGACAAACAGCCATACATTGCAAAAAATTCTCAAAGGGCAAAAGACAAAAGCCAATAAAAAAGGAGAAAATTATTAACAATGTATTGCTAAATTTTATACTTTTGCAAAGTTTTTCACATTCTATGGAAACAGAAAGCAAGTACTTCATTCCCCTTGACGAGGAGCAGAAACAAACATTAGACTACTCCTTCGAAATTGGAGACGATTTTTTCGAGAGTCTTGAAGATGCAGAAATCAAGCGCGGCAACTTGAGTGTCAAGCTCAATTGCAAGAAAGGAACTAGCTCTTTCGTGCTTCATTTCGACATCGATGGAACGATATATATTCCTTGCGACCGCTGTCTGGAAGACATGGAGCAACCCATCTCCACGGAAGGGGAACTCACAGTGTGTTTCGGTGAAGACAGACCTGTAGAAGATGAAGACACCATATTTATACCGGAAACAGAAACCGGCATAGATGTACAATGGAACATCTACGAATTCATTGCACTTGCAATTCCATTAAGACATGTCCACCCCGAAGGACAATGCGACAAGGAAATGGCATCTAAGTTCGCATCGATAATGGTAGGCGGTGAAGACGAAGATGAAGCCAACGGCCCTGAAGACGGCGGTGACGATGATGGCGACAAGCCAACCGATCCACGTTGGGACGTACTTAAGAATTTGAAATTATAAGAATAAACATTTTAAAGGTTATAAAATCATGGCACATCCTAAGAGAAGACAGTCAAAGACTAGATCAGCAAAGAGAAGAACTCACTATAAGGCAGTTGCTCCTACATTGGCAGTATGCCCTAACTGTGGTGCTCTTCACGTTTACCACAAAGTTTGTGGCGAATGCGGTTACTACCGTGGCGTAGTTGCTATTAACGTAGCTGCTGCAGAAGAAGAAGTTGCTGAATAAGTCTGACTTCTTGCCTTGCAAGTTACAGAAAAACGTAAAGCCCTAAAATTATTTTAGGGCTTACTTTTTATTTGTATATTTGTGAAAATTCTATACGACAGATTAAAAAAATGGGAAAAATTCACGCAGCAATCACTGGTGTTGGTGCCTACTTACCAGACTACGTGCTAACCAACGACGAATTAAGTCGCATGGTTGACACCAACGACGAATGGATTACCACTCGTGTTGGTATTAAAGAAAGAAGAATTGAAAAGGACCCTAACCGTCCTGCTTCATACATGGGTATTAAGGCCGTTGAGAACCTTTTTGCTCGCACAAAGACAAACCCAGAAGAAATTGACCTTGTCATTTGTGCAACAAGTACCCCAGACCACATCTTCCCTGCAACCGCAGCTATCATTGCTGAAGCTTGCAGCATTAAGAACGCGCTTTGCTTCGACATTCAGGCAGCATGTTCAGGTTTCCTTGCAGCATACACCATCGCATCTAACTTCATTGAAAGCGGCCAAAAGAAAAAGATTTTGGTTGTTTCTACCGAAAAGATGTCATACATGGTTGACTATACCGACCGTTCAACATGTCCTTTGTTTGGCGACGGAGCAGGTGCATTGTTAATTGAACCAAACGACGAAGGTTATGGTCTCATCGACTCTGAAATGCTTACCGACGGTGCAGGCGTTCCTTACCTTGAAATGAAGGCCGGCGGTTCTGCCAAGCCAGCATCTCACGAAAGTGTTGACGCACACGAACATTTCGTATACCAGGAAGGTAAAGTTGTATTCAAGCACGCTGTTACCAACATGTGCAAGACAACTGCCGACGTTATGGCACGCAACAACCTTACTGGCGAAGACGTTAAGTGGTTAATTCCTCACCAGGCTAACCTCCGCATCATTGAAGCTGTAGGTCAGCGTGTTGAAGTTCCAACAGAAAAAATCTTCATCAACATTCAGAAATACGGTAACACTTCTTCTGCTACTGTACCTATTTGTTTGTGGGAAATGCAAAACAATGGTCAGCTCAAGAAGGGCGACAAGATTGTTTGCACAACCTTCGGTGCAGGTTTCACCTTCGGTGCCATCTACATCAATTGGGCATACGATACCGAAAAGTAAGGTAACACTTATTCCATACAAGAAAGGCTGTTCGATTCACAAGAATCGGACAGCCTTTCTTATTCTAAATTATAAACGCAAGTAACTGACAATCACATCAGTTATATTTATACTATTTAAAATCATTCTAATTTGCAATCTAGTTGCAAATATTTAGGCTTAACTTTGCACCGTAAACTTAGAGCCGAAAGAATATGAAGTTGTCGGAATTAAAGACAGGTGAGAAAGCCATTATACTCAAAGTAGTCGGAAACGGAGGTTTCAGAAAACGCATCATTGAGATGGGCTTCGTTAGAGGAGCCGAGGTGGAAGCCATACACAACGCCCCCCTTCAAGACCCCGTTGAGTACCACATTATGGACTACAACGTATCGCTACGCCGTAGCGAAGGCGCCATGGTCGAAGTTTTGAGTAAGGAACAATTTGAAAAAGAAGTCAAGGAGAAAGACTTCCGCGGCACTGTCGACATTGACGAGGAAATAAGGAAAGAAGCAGTAAGGCGCGAAAAGGAAATCAAGGTGGCACTAGTTGGCAACCCCAATTGCGGAAAGACCAGCCTTTTCAACTACATATCGCACTCAACCGAGCACGTTGGCAACTACAGCGGCGTTACGGTTGAAGCCAAGGAAGGCCTATTCGAGTTCCAAGGCTACAAATTCACCTTGGTCGACCTTCCGGGAACCTACTCCCTCACGTCATACTCCCCCGAAGAAATCTACGTCAGGAAAAATCTCGTAGAGAACACTCCCGACGTCATACTTAACGTCGTAGACGCATCGAACCTAGAGCGCAACCTATACCTTACCACCCAGCTCATCGACATGAACCAGCCAATGGTCATTGCACTGAACATGTATGACGAGTTGCAAGAGAAAGGCGACGTGCTCGACCATGAGAATTTAGGCGTATTGCTAGGTGTTCCCATGGTTCCGACAGTAGGGCGCAGCGGCAAGGGCATTGACCTTCTGTTCCACATGATCATCAACGTTTTCGAAGCCAGCTACTACTTCAACAACGAAGGTGGCATCGACAAGGAAAAGTTCCTTAACGAATTCGAAAACAATCCAGACAAACATAAGCCTTCCGACGATGGCGAGGAACACATTCCGGTCTTCAACATTGCGCACCACATACACATACACCACGGTGCCGTCATAGAAGAAAGCGAGAACAGGCTTCAAGCCATCTTGAAGCAAGACAAGGGACTACGCGCCCGCTTTTCGACACGTTTCCTTGCCATTAAGCTTATTGAAGGCGACAAGGAAGCCGAAAAACAGATTGCCAAGTTGCCAAATGCCGAAGAGATATTCAAGATACAGAAAGAAGAACAGGCACGCATCGCTAACGAGCTGAACGAAGATGCCGAGTCGGCAGTAGCAAATGCACGTTACGGATTTGTTGCCGGTGCATTGCGCGAAACACTAACCGTTGCCGAGGTTGATGGCAGAAAGCTGACGAAGCTAATTGACCAGTTTGTTACGCACAAGCTATACGGTTTCCCAATCTTCCTAGCCTTCATTGCCTTTATGTTCTGGTGCACCTTCTCGCTTGGCAAATACCCAATGGAATGGATAGACAGCCTAGTGGGCCTATTATCGGACGGCATTGCAAGCATCATGGCAGACGGCATATTGAAAGACTTGATTGTAGACGGCATAATTGGCGGAGTTGGCGGCGTAATTGTGTTCTTGCCAAACATCCTCATCCTCTACCTCTTCATTTCGTTCATGGAAGACTCTGGCTACATGGCAAGAGCCGCCTTCATTATGGATAAGATAATGCACAAGATGGGTTTGCACGGCAAGTCGTTTATTCCACTCGTCATGGGTTTCGGCTGCAACGTGCCAGCCATAATGGGCACACGCATCATAGAAAGCAGGAAGAGCCGCATCATCACCATACTCATCCTTCCGTTCATGAGTTGTAGTGCGCGCATACCCATCTACACCCTTTTCGCCATGGCGTTCTTCCCTAACCATCCGGCATTCGCCATGTTCTCCCTTTACTTCATCGGTGTATTCATGGCATTCGTGTTTGCCCGCATTTTCCGCTATTTCTTTAAGGAAGACGAGGCTCCGTTCGTTCTGGAATTGCCGCCATACCGCATGCCTACCTGGCGCTCGGTACTCGTTCATGTATGGGACAAGACAAAGGAATACTTGAAAAAGATGGGAGGCATCATCCTCATAGCATCAATCGTCGTGTGGTTCCTCGAGTACTTCCCCAAGGATCATCAGTTCGAAGAGATGAAAGCCAACCACATTGAGGCCTACAACATTCCAAACGAAAACGGAGAAACACCGTTCGAAATTGCCGCACAAAATCAGAAAGAGCAGTCGTACATAGGTCAAATTGGCCATGCCATTGAGCCTGTCGTACGTCCACTAGGCTTCACCTGGCAGATGGGCGTTTCCCTACTAGCAGGCGCAGTAGCGAAAGAAGTGGTAGTAAGCACCATGAACGTGCTTTACACTGGCGGCACCCAAAGCGGAATAGAAGACAGCGACGAGGCAGCCGTACAGAAAATGGGCAAGAAGATGAACAACGAGCTTAAAGCAGACGGCACACATGCCTACACGGCACTCAACGCCTTTGCATTCCTCGTTTTCGTCCTACTCTACTTCCCTTGTGCAGCAACACTTGTTGCCATTAAGAATGAAGCCGGCGGCTGGAAATGGTCTGGCTTGAGCTTGGCCTACACCACCGTTCTGGCCTGGGTATTGGCATTCCTCATTTACCAGATTGGTTCTGCCATAGGTATAGGATGTTAAACTGATAAATTAAGAACAGATATGCAAGAAATAATAGTTGGGATAATAGGAATTGTAGCCTTAACCGTCAGCATATACAAGCTTTACCGCTTTTTCAGCGGTAAGGATACGGGGTGCAGTTGCTGCAGCAAAAGCAACAGCACGCAATGCACCTGTTGCTGCAATAGAAAGCAGTAGGCGCAAAATGATGCAATTCTGACGCAATTAAGCATCAAAAAAAGTTCTTAAACGTTTGCTTTTATACGTTTTTCTTTGCAATTTTGTACTGTTAATAAACAAACTGAAAAGAATGAATTTTTTAAGCTTAAATAAGGCATGGTGGTGGCGCTTACGAAACTAAACTTCGTGAGTAACTTCCTTGTGCATTTTTAAGTGACAAATAAAAAGCAAAGGTCTGTCGGTACTCACGACAGGCCTTTTTTCATATAACCATCAAGAAATAAAAAACAAACATAATATGAGCAAATACGGAATCGACGAAAATGGATACTATGGCCGTTTTGGCGGTGCATTCGTTCCTGAAATCCTACAGAAAAACATCACCGAGTTGAAAGCAAACTACTTGAAGATTATGGATGACCCAACCTTCAAGGCTGAACTCGACCAACTGTTACACGACTATGTAGGCCGTCCTACACCACTCTACTTTGCAAAGCGTATGAGTGAAAAGTATGGTTGCAAAATCTACCTAAAGCGCGAAGACTTGTGCCACACAGGTGCCCACAAGCTGAACAACGCCCTTGGACAGTTGTTGCTAGCAAAGCGCATGGGTAAAACCCGTATTGTTGCAGAAACCGGAGCCGGACAGCACGGCGTGGGAACAGCAACCGTTTGTGCACTTATGAACATGGAATGTGTTGTTTACATGGGCGCCACCGACGTTAAGCGCCAGTACCTGAACGTACAGCGCATGCGCATGCTTGGTGCTAAAGTTGTGCCAGTAACTACCGGTAACGGTACCCTAAAGGACGCAACCAACGAAGCCATTCGCGACTGGTGCTGTAACCCTGCAGACACCCACTACATCATTGGTTCCGTAGTAGGTCCCGATCCATACCCAGACATGGTTGCCCGCTTCCAGTCGGTCATCAGCGAAGAAATCAAGAAGCAGCTGTTGGCACAAGAAGGCCGCGAGAACCCAGATTACCTAATCGCTTGCGTGGGCGGTGGCAGTAACGCTGCAGGAACCTTCTACCACTACATTGAAGACGACAACGTAAAACTATATGCGGCAGAAGCTGCTGGCGAAGGTTTGGAAGACCCAACCAAGAGCGCAGCCACCATTCACCTTGGCCGCGAAGGCGTTTTGCACGGCAGCAAGACCCTCATTATGATGGACGACGATGGCCAGATTACCGAAGCTTTCTCAATTTCAGCAGGTCTTGACTACCCAGGCATCGGCCCAATGCACGCCTTCCTTGCCGACAAGGGCAGAAGCAAGGTGTTTGCAATTACCGACCAGGAAGCCCTCGATGCTGCATTGGAACTTACCAAGACCGAAGGCATCATTCCTGCCATTGAAAGTGCACACGCCCTAGCCGTATTGCCAAAGGCAAAATTCAAGAAAGACGACGTTGTTGTATTGACCGTTTCTGGTCGTGGCGACAAGGACATGAACACTTATGCCGACCGCTTCAAGCTAGCGGAATAAGTCACCCCTTAAAACAGGACGAAAATGTTTAAATACCATACCTCTAGTAAAACCATCTTAGCAGACCTCTACACTCCGGTTAGCGTGTACATGCGTGTTCGCGACCAGTTTCCGCAGAGTGCCCTGATGGAAAGTTCGGACTACCACGGAGGCGAGAACAGCCGTTCATTCATCGGCATCAACCCTATTGCTTCGGTAGCCATCAGCCACGGAAAGGCCATCTGCACCTTCCCTAATGGCAGCAAGACAGAAAAAGAGGTCAGCAACCAATACCGTTGCGACCACGCCATAAACGACTTCTTGGCACAGATTGAAGTTGAAGGAGACGACAAGAACTATTGCGGCCTATATGGCTACACTACTTTCAACGCCGTTCGCTACTTTGAGAACATCGCCGTTAAAGACACCACGCTAGAGAAGAACGATGCACCAGACATGCTCTACATTCTCTACAAGACTGTCATCATGTTCGACCACTTCAACAACAAGATGAAGATCATCGAACTATTGGCTGATGGAGAAAGCGACACAATTGCCAACACCGAACGCCTGTTGAACAAGAACAACGTGCAAGCCTTCGGTTTCCACCCAATTGGCGACACAACCAGCACATCGACCGACGAAGAATACAAGGCTAACGTACGCAAAGGCATTCAGAGCTGCTTGCGTGGCGACGTATTCCAAATAGTGTTGTCACGCCGTTTCATTCAGCACTACGAAGGCGACGACTTCAAGCTATACCGTGCATTGCGAAGCATTAACCCAAGTCCGTACCTCTTCTACTTCGACTTCGGCGGCTTCCGCATTTTCGGTTCATCGCCAGAAACCCACTGCCGCATAGAAGACGGCAAGGCATTCATCGACCCTATTGCAGGTACCACCAAGCGCACAGGCAATAAGGAACAAGACGAGAAGAACGCCATCTTCTTGCGTAACGACCCGAAGGAAAACGCAGAACACGTCATGCTGGTAGACTTGGCCAGAAACGACCTTAGCCGTAACTGCCACAACGTGAAGGTAGACTTCTACAAAGACATGCAATACTACAGCCACGTTATTCACTTGGTTAGCCGTGTTAGCGGACAGCTTGACGAAGGTGCAGACCCAATCAAGTCGTTCATCGACACCTTCCCTGCCGGCACATTAAGCGGCGCCCCCAAGGTTAGGGCCATGCAGCTAATCAGCGAATACGAGCCACACAACCGTGGTGCCTACGGAGGTTGCATCGGTTTCATTGGTTTGAACAAGAACCTGAACCAGGCCATCACCATCCGTTCATTCGTGAGCCGCAACGGCGAGTTGTGGTTCCAGGCAGGAGCCGGCATTGTTGCAAAGAGCAGCGACGAATATGAATTGCAGGAAGTTAACAGCAAACTAGGTGCGCTAAAGAAAGCCATCATGTTGGCAGAAAACATGTAAGAATATGAAGAAGATTGTAATCATAGACAACTACGACTCGTTCACCTACAACCTCTCGCACCTAGTGAAAGAGTTAGGGGCAGATGTCACCGTATACAGAAACGACCAGTTTGAGTTGCCACAACTTGAGCAATTCGACAAAATCATATTGTCGCCAGGTCCGGGCATCCCTTCCGAAGCAGGTCTTTTGCTCGACGTCATTAAGAGCTACGCCGGCAAGAAGCCGATTCTAGGCGTTTGTTTAGGCCACCAGGCAATTGGCGAGGCCTTTGGCGGCAAGCTTACCAACCTCAGCCAGGTTTACCACGGCTTGCAAACCCCTTGCAACCTGTTTGGCAACGACTATGTGTTTGAGGGTTTGGGCAATACTTGCCAAATTGGCCGCTACCACTCGTGGGTAGTCGACAAGAAGGACTTCCCGATGTGTCTTGAAGTTACAGCCGAAAGCGAAGAAGGCTTCATTATGGGCCTTAAGCACAAAGACTACGACATTCATGGCATTCAATTCCATCCCGAAAGTGTATTGACACCAGAAGGGAAGAAGATGATTAATAACTGGCTAAACCACTAAGGCTGCAGATGAACAAGCAACAACTTGAAACACTTAAGAAAATTCACCAAGAATAAATAATCTCAAAATCATGAAAAGAATACTTTCCCGATTAGTCAACCACGAAGAGTTGACACGCGAAGAGACCAAAGAAATATTGATCAACATCACTAAAGAAGTTTACCCACAGGAACAGATTACCGCATTCATAATGGCATTGCAGATGCGTGGCATTACGGTTGACGAGTTGTTGGGCCTTCGCGATGGCATTTTGGAGACTGGCGTACCAGTTAACACCAAGCCATTCAAGGTACTCGACATTGTAGGTACGGGTGGCGACGGCAAGAACACCTTCAACATTTCAACTTGTGCATGTGCAGTGGTTGCAGGTGCAGGCTACAAGGTTGCAAAGCACGGCAACTACGCTGCAACTTCGGTCAGTGGTGCCAGCAACGTAATTGAAGGCCACGGCGTAAAATTCACCGCAGACAACGACAAGATTCTTGAATCTCTCGACAAGTGCAACTTCTTCTACCAGCATGCACAGCTTCACGCTCGTGCCATGAAGTTTGTTGGCCCTATCAGGAAAGCATTGCAGATTCCTACCTGTTTCAACTTGCTTGGTCCATTGGTCAACCCATCTCAACCCGACTATATGATGCTAGGTGTTGCGAACCTTGACCAGATGCGTCTTTACAGCAACGTGTTCCAAAAGATAGGCATACGTTACACCATCGTCAACAGCCTTGACGGCTACGACGAAATTTCGCTTACCGGCGATTTCAAAGTAACATCTAACGACATAGAGAAAATCTATAGTCCAAGCGACATAGATTTCGACATTGCCGGCCCAGGTGAAATTTGTGGTGGTGCAAAACAGACCAAAGAAGATGCAATGGAAATCTTCGACTCTGTGCTTCAGAACACAGCCTCAAAAAGCCAGAAGAATGTTGTAATTGCCAACGCCGGTTTTGCCATTAAGACCATTGAAAAAGACAAGAGTATTGAAGAGTGTATTGCCATTGCTCGCGAAAGCCTTGAAAGCGGCAAAGCATGGGAAAACTTCAAGAAATACGTTGCACTCAACTCATAAAACAGTTTCGTAATGACCATATTAGACAAGATTGTAGACAACAAGCGCATTGAGCTGGAGACCATGAAGAAAGAGATGCCGATTGAGTTGTTGAAGGAAAGCGAATACTTCAACCGCAAGGGCTTCTCAATGAAACAGAGTCTTGCAAACTCAACAAGCGGCATTATTTCCGAATTTAAGCGCAAGTCGCCTTCAAAGGGTTTCATTAAGGAAGGGGCCATTGTTACCGAGATAACCCCTGGCTACGAGAAAGCAGGCGCAAGCGGCATTTCCGTACTGGCAGACAAGGACTTTTTCGGCGGCGGAGCTGCCGACGTCAAAGCTGCTCGCGGTGTGGTTAAGCACACACCTATCCTTTTCAAGGAATTCCTTTTCGACGAATACCAATTGTACTTGGCAAAAGCATCGGGAGCCGACGTTGTCTTACTCATTGCCTCTATTATGGACGTGGAAACCTGCCACCGACTTGCAGCAAAGGCCAAGGAACTCGACTTGGAAACCCTTTTGGAGCTTTACGAACCAGAAGAAGTTAGCCACATACACCCAACGGTTGACATGGTGGGCATCAACAACCGCAACTTGAAGACTTTCGAGGTTGACTTGGCGGCATCTATCAAACTATGCAACAGCATACCTGACGATTACCTAAAAGTCAGCGAAAGCGGCATTAGCGATCCTGAAACCGTTAAGATGCTCAGAAAAGAAGGTTTCCGCGGTTTCCTAATGGGCGAAAACTTCATGAAACAAGCCGACCCTGCTGCCGGTTTGGCAAACTTTATTGCGGCTCTCAAATAAGAATTACAGACTATGCTGATAAAGGTATGCGGAATGCGCGAAGCGGACAACATTGCCGCCATTAGAAACTTGAAGCCCAACTTCATGGGACTCATCTTCTACCCCAAATCGTCGAGATTTGTGGGCGAGGAACCCAGCGAAGCACAAGCACAAAGTTTTGGCGACACCAAGAAAGTGGGCGTATTCGTTAATGAAAGTATAGACTATATAAAGAACAAGATTGCCACCTTCGGCCTCGACATGGTTCAGCTACACGGCAGCGAGTCGCCCGAAATGTGCAAAGCCCTAACCGAACAAGGCATTGCCGTTATTAAGGCATTCAGCATAACAACAGCCGAAGACCTAAATAACGTTGCGGCTTACGACGGTTACACCAAGTATAACCTGCTCGACACCAAGACGCCTAAAGTTGGAGGCTCTGGCATGAAATTCGATTGGAGCATACTTGACCAGTACAAGTCGTCCACCCCATTCCTATTGAGTGGTGGCATCGACGCCGACGACGTGGCTGCCATTAAGGCATTAAGGCACACATCGCTAGCCGGTGTTGACCTTAACAGCAAGTTCGAGATTGCGCCAGCGCTGAAAGATGCCGACAAGTTGGCAAGGTTCTTTGAAGAGCTACGTAAATAATTAAGAATAAAACATCATTACAATATGAACAGAATCGACAGATTGTTTCAGAGTGGAAAGAAGGACATCTTGTCCATCTTCTTCACAGCCGGATTCCCACATCTTAACGACACAGTGGAAATCATCAAGACCCTAGACAAGAAAGGTGTTGACCTAATTGAAATCGGTGTCCCATTCAGCGACCCAATGGCCGACGGTCCGGTTATTCAGCACAGCAACCAGGTTGCGCTTGAAAACGGCATGAGCCAGAAAATTTTGATGGAACAGTTGAAGGACATCAGAAAATATACCGACATGCCACTCATCTTCATGGGTTACATCAATCCAACCCTACAATATGGTTTCGAGAACCTTTGTAAGAAGGCTGTAGAACTTGGCATTGACGGTTTCATCATTCCAGATATTCCATTGGACGTATACCAGAAAGAATACGCAGCCATCATTAAGAAATATGACCTGCGTTTCATTCTGTTGGTAACCCCAGAGACTCCAGAAGCCCGCGTTCGCGAAATTGATGCGGCAAGCACAGGTTTCGTTTACATGGTATCTTCAGCATCTACAACCGGTGCACAGAAGAGCTTTAACGATTCAAAGCAGGCTTACTTCAAGAAGATTGAAAGCATGAACCTTAAGAATCCTACCCTCGTAGGTTTCGGTGTTTCAAACAAGGAAACATTCGACGCTGCAGCAGCTCACTCACGTGGTTGCATTATTGGTAGTGCATTCGTTCGTGCCCTCGAAGAAAACCCAACCATCGAAGCCGCAGCCGAAAGCCTCATCTGCAAAGTTAGAGGCAAGTAAGTTTTTCCATACAAAAAATTGCAAACCCCAGATTGCTCACCGCAGTCTGGGGTTTCTTTATGCAATAAAAAGCCATTGTCTGAATGACAATGGCTATAATTGTGATTAGCATTTGCTATTTAAATTACATGCCTTTGAAATAACCGATGAACTCATCGAAAGGAATAATATCGGTTCTGTCGTAAAGGTCAACATGAGTAGCACCAGTAACAACTCTTATACCCTTCGGGTCGCGACACGAGTTATAAATATCTTCTGTCATATATCTAGCAGCAGACTTTTCACTAACCAAGAACCAAAGAGGTGTTGGGAAAACATCGCCTACACTAATGAAGCCACGGAAAGAACCCATAGAGCTCTTAGCGAAACATCCCTTAGCACGAACATGCCAGCCACGTTTTGTACCATAATAGCTGAACAAATCTGCAGCAAGAGGTTCAAAACCTGCAGGAACAGAATCGAGAGCAGCGCCAATAGGATCTGTAAGATTAACATGGCCACTGTCGACATCGTTCCAACGCAATTCAGACAAACCCTTTAGCTTTTCATATCGAGCAGCGTCAGAAATCTCTTTATCGTACATGCCAACACGACAGATACGATCCATATCGATCATATTAACAGAAATGAGGGCTTTGATTCGTTTATCGACAGAAGCAGCATGCATTGCAAAACATGCGCTAGAGCCCAAACCAATAGCACCAATCTTGTTACGATCGACGTAAGGAAGTGAGCCCAAATAATCGACAGCCGCACTATAGTCTTCCGCAAAAATATCAGAAGAACCCGTATAACGTGGAGTACCACTACTTGCTCCATTGAAACTATGGTCAAAAGCAAGAGCGACATAGCCTCTCTTTGCAATTTCCATTGCATAAAGTCCAGCACACTGTTCCTTAACACCACCATAAGGTGCTCCCATAATTATGGCAATGTTCTTTGCATTCTTGTCGATGTTCTTTGGTAGATACAAATCGGCAGCAATGGTAAAGCCATAGCGGTTCTTGAAACTTACATGTTCACGTGTAACGGCATCAGACATGTCAAAAACATAAGTATCGCCACTAGTAGCCAAATATTCAGAAACAGAAGAATCGGCAGAATTTGAGCAAGACCACATGGTAAGAGAGCCCATCAAGCTAGCGATTACTGAAGCAGTCAAAAAAAACTTTTTCATCTTAAAAATATATCTGTTTTTTTTATTTTTTACGAATCTTAAACGGTGATACCACCTTTAAAGAAACAACGATGCAAAGTTAAAAAGATTGTAGTTGGCGAGGATAAAATATAGTAGACTTTTTTGAGCCTTACATTAGAAATAAGTCATTCAGGTAAAGTTTGCCCCTATGTGAAACAACAAGATTCATAGGAAATGATAAAAAAGGGAATAAGAACGCAAAAAAATACGATTTTAACATTCAATACCGTGAAAAAATATCATTTTTCTCGCACAAACTTCTTTTATAGCAACAGAAAGCACGAAAGAAAGTCCTAAAGAGGAAATTAATTTGTAAATTTGCACTAGTAATAAATAGAATTATGGCATATAGTTTCATGAGTGCAGACGAAGCTGCACGTCTTATTAAGAATGGAGATGTAATTGCTACCAGTGGTTTTACCGCTTCGGGCGCTCCCAAGGAGTTACCAACTGCAATAGCACGCTATGCAGACGAAGAACATAAGGCTGGCCGCGAGTTCAAGGTTTCACTGTTTTCAGGCGCATCAACAGGCGACTCTTGCGACGGAGAACTTGCAAGAGCAAAGGCACTTGACTTCAGAACCCCATACCAGAGCAGCAAGGACCTCAGAACTGCCATTAACGCAGGCGAAGTAAGATACGTTGACGCACACCTTTCACAATTAGCACAAGAACTTCGTTATGGCACATACGGTCAAATTGACGTTGCCATCATTGAAGCGGCAGACCTAAGTGCGAATGGAGACATTCTTCTTACTGCAGGTGTAGGTAATGCACCTACATATGCACGCTTGGCAAAGAAAATCATCGTTGAAATAAACGACATGCATCCAAAGTCAATACTTGGTATGCACGACCTTTATGAGCCTTCAGACCCTCCTTACCGTAAGGAAATTCCTATTTTCTCTGTAAAAGACCGTGTTGGTACCCTTACCTTGAAGGTTGACCCAAGCAAGATTATTGCTGTAGTGAACACACACCGTCCTAACGAAGTAGGTAAGTTCACTCCTATTGACGAAACAACTGCCAAGATTGGCCAAAACGTTGCAAAGTTCATTGCATCACAGTTGAAGTCAGGCTTCCTTCCAAAGGAATTCCTTCCAATTCAGTCTGGTGTAGGTAACGTAGCAAATGCCGTTCTTGGTTTCTTGGGCGAAAACCCAGATATTCCAGCATTCACCATGTACACCGAGGTTATTCAAGACTCGGTTATTGAACAGATGAAGAAAGGCCGTATTTCATTTGCAAGCGGTTCATCTTTGACCGTTACAGAAGAAGTGTTGGAAGAAATTTACGGCAACCTCGATTTCTTCAGAGAGAAGTTGGTACTCCGTCCAATTGAAATTTCAAACAACCCAGAAGTTGTTCGTCGTTTAGGACTTATTGCACTTAACACAGCTCTCGAAGCCGACATCTATGGTAACGTTAACTCAACACACGTTATCGGTAGCAAGATGATGAACGGTATTGGCGGTTCGGGCGACTTCACCCGCAACGCTTACCTCTCAATCTACTCTTGCCCTTCTATTCAGAAAGGCGGATGCATTAGCCCTATCGTTCCTATGGTCAGCCACGTTGACCACAGCGAGCACTCTGTAAAGGTACTCATTACCGAACAGGGTATTGCCGACTTGCGTGGCAAGTCTCCTAAAGAACGTGCACAGTGCATCATTGAGAACTGCGTTCACCCAGAATACAAGCAGCTAATGTGGGATTACCTCAAGCTTACCAAGGGTAACACACAGACCCCTCATTGCTTGAAGGCTGCATTCGCCCTTCACACTGCATTTAACGAAACAGGCGACATGCGTAAGGTTGATTGGAGCAAATACGAATAAAAAGACGTATCAAATATCAATTATTAGGGAAAAGATGAGTGTTTCACTCATCTTTTTTCATCTTATTTCAACAGTGTGATAGACCTAAAAAAATATCTTGACGAGAAATTCATAAAATTTTTGCTCGTTGGTGTCGTTAACACAATTGTGGGAGCTGGCACCATGTTTCTGTTGTACAACTTGTGCAACTGGAGCTACTGGTGGGCAAGCGCAGCCAATTATGTAGTTGGCGGCATTTGCAGCTACTTCCTCAACAAGTTCTTTACGTTCAAAGACAACAGCAAGTCGATTAAACAAATCGTATTGTTTATCTTGAACTTATTTATTTGCTACATAATTGCCTATTGGCTCTCAAAAGAAATTATATTTGCAATATTAAATGGTTCTGTTTCTGTTAAACTAATAGAAAACATAGCTATGCTGGTCGGAATGTGTACATATACCCTACTGAACTATTTCGGGCAGCGTTTATTCATATTCAAATCAAACAAAGACTAGTCCATGACCACGCTTTCATTAGTCGTACCATGTTACAACGAAGAAGAAACCATTAAGCCCTTCTTCGAAGAAACCAACAAGGTATTAAAGGAGATGAATTTAGAACAAGATACCGAATTTATCTTTGTTGACGATGGTTCGAAAGACAAGACACTCGAAATACTGAAAGAACTGTCGGCAAAAGAACCAACGGTTCACTACATCAGTTTTTCAAGAAACTTCGGTAAGGAAGCCGCCCTTTATGCCGGGCTAAACAAGGCAAGGGGGAAATATACCGCCATTATGGATGCAGACCTTCAAGACCCTCCTGCACTTCTTCCACAGATGAAAGAATCCATAGAAAAAGACGGTTTTGATTGTGCAGCAACCCGAAGAGTTGACCGCAAGAACGAGCCCCCTATCCGTTCGTTCTTTGCCCGTATGTTCTACAAGATAATGGCGAAAGCTTCAAATATAGAAGTGGTTGATGGCGCTAGAGACTTTAGGCTAATGACTAGAAAATATGTTGACGCCATTCTTTCACTCACCGAAAAGAACCGCTTTACAAAAGGCATATTTCCTTGGGTTGGTTTCAAGACAAAGTGGTTTGAATATGAAAATATTGAACGCATAGCCGGCGCCACCAAATGGTCGTTCTGGACGTTGTTTCTCTATTCCATCGATGGCATTATCGGTTTTTCAACCAAACCACTCGCATTTTCAGCCATATCAGGAATCCTATCGATGCTGATTTCATTCATCATCATCGTCGCTTTGGTTATCAGGAAACTAATGTATGTAGACTGTGCCATTGAAGGTTGGGCTAGTACCATATGCATCATGTTGTTCCTTGCAGGTTTACAACTATTTGCCATAGGCATCATAGGCATCTATCTTTCAAAAATTTACATTGAAATAAAGCAAAGACCTATCTACATTATATCAGAAGAAAACTAATTGAAATATGTTTGATCAGCTAAAAAACATTAAAGTATATCATGCTTGTTTAATTGCATTCGCCATATCGATTCTATGTGTTGTATTTAAATCAACAGAAATCTATACCGACAACAGTTTAGCCAACTGCATTAATTGCAGCATTTTATTCTTCATTGCCTCAGGCATTGCCTACCGATTTCAAAACATAACAACCGAGGTTCGTAAAACAGAAAAGAAAACACGCCTTGCCTATATGTTGTTTTTCGCACTCGCAGTGTTCTATTTCTTTTCGGACAAAATCACCTGGCAAGACGACAAGGTATTCGAAACCTACCTTACCGACATATCGTTAAAGGACTACCTTCTTATGAGGTACGAGAAATGGACATCACGCTTCATTATTGAGTCCATACTTACAGCCCTCGTCAAGTCAAACATCTACGTATGGCGCATATTTACCACCATTTTGGTGACCGTCATAGCAGAATGTGCGATTGACTTATTCATCTCTGAAAAGAACAAGAAATTCAGCTTTGTAGTTTACCTTCTTGCATTATTGACAATTCCTTATCTTGTTTTTTGCGATGCAGGTTGGGTTGCAACCACCACCAACTACCTATGGCCGTTAGCTGCATTCATGCCAATATGCCTGGTGCTGAAAAAGATATTCGAGAATAAGAAGATTTCGCTATTCGAGAAAATACAAACAGGCGTCTTAACCCTCGTTGCAACCAACATTGAGCCACTGGTTCTGTGCGTATTAGGTTTCTCTATCGCACTTTTCCTATATAACACCTACACCACAAAAGACACCTTTAAGGGGCAGTTGACTAAATTAGACAACACCTTCCTACTAATTATAGCCATCAGTTTCGTTTCCCTTCTACTCACCTTACTTGCTCCCGGGAACGCATACAGAACGGTTAGCGAGACAGGCACATGGTACCCTGAATTTGCTGATTTCAGCCTAATCGAGAAAGTCGAGTTAGGTTTTGTTTCAACCATGCCTTTCTTTTATGCAAACACCATCTACGTTAGTAACCTAATGTACCCAACAAACTTCGTCATGCTGCTTTTGATGTTGTTTGTGTGCATCAAGCTTGGCAAAGACAAGAAATACAAAACACTTGCGCTACAGGCTCTCGGCATCATCATCCTACTATTCGGTCAGGCACACATCATAGCCCAAACATTTGGCAAGCAGCTCAACAAGAGTTGGTACGTATTAGCCAACGCAAAGATTGGTCAGTTGTCTGATTTCGACAGCACTTATATATATTTGGAAATCCTCATCTACATTGCCGTATTTGCCGCATTACTCGTCGGCATCTTCCACGCTTTGGGAAAGGAGAAAAAAGCAATTTTAGCTTGTGTAGTCTTATTAGCAGGTTTCTGTACCAGACTAGTTATGGGTTTTTCTCCTACGGTATATGCAAGCGGTACAAGAACGTTCTTATTTACAATTGTAGCCATACTTATTGTAACGGTTATTGTAATTGATGACTTAATTAGCGAAGAAAAAAACAAGAAATTCACACTACTCGCTTTTATCTCGTCTATGATTTACGTGTTCTTGCTCATGCCAGAAATGAAAGTCGGCACAGAATTTGAGAACAAGACAGAAATAGTTGATCTTTCAGATTTAAGAGCCTACCCTATTCACGAAAACAAAGGAATAAGAAAAGCATTTAGGATTGATTCAAATAACAATAAAATTCAACCAGAAGACGAAGACATTCTTGACTTTGACAGCGATAAAGGTATGTTTCTTACCGGTTGGGCCTATGACATTGAGACAAAGAAGGCCTTGAGCGACATATACATTGTTATGGGTGACAAATGCGTCAAGGTCAACTATGGAAGCACTAGAAAAGACGTTGCAAATGCGTTTAATGTATCGGAAAAAGTAGGTTTCGCCATCAAGCTTCCTAAAGAGTTATTTACGAAAAGTAGAAGTTTGATTGAGAACATAGACTTCTACCTTGTTAGCTCTTCAGAAGAATTCAAGTACGACCATATCACATTCAAAGTAAGGTACCCCAACCTAGAAGAAAAAAGCTTATCTGGAATGAACTGGGAATCGGGACTGCACATTGAATATTGCAACGACAAGCAACAGAAAGATGGAGATCACAATCTTCTCTTTGACAAGGAGAAAGGTATTATTATTAGTGGTTGGGCTATCGATTTTGCAAACAAGACAAAGCTTGGCGGCATACAGTTTAGCATTGGCGACACTACCATTAATGCCGAATATGGAAACGAAAGACAAGATGTTGCAGACTTCTTTAAGATGAAAGACAAGGGGCTTGGCTTTAAGATTGAAATACCTACAGAAGCACTAAACAAACGAAAAGACGTTTCTGACATTGGCATCGTACTTGTCTCGCCAAATCTAGACTTTAAATACGAGCCTATCATTTACAAGATAAAAAGATAAAAACACTGGATATTATGAAATGAGCCCCGAAAGTAGACAAGAAAACTTTCGGGGCTCATTTTCTATAAGTCTATCATCGTTCCTTTCTTATTTTATAGGACCTGTATTTATTCAATAGTAAATAATAGCCATTGGGCAGTTCAGACAAGTCAACTTTAACTACTGACGATTCGGCCTTACATTGTACTAGAACCAATCCTGTCATACTGGTTAATGTTACATGATCTCCGATTTCAACACCCGACACAACCACATAATCGGTAGCCGGATTAGGGTAAACGTTTATATTACTTCCATTAGTTTTTAACGACACAACATTGAGCAACTCTTTCTGTGTGGTGTCTGGTATTATTGGCTCAATCACTATGGTGTCTTGTGGCAACGTGTCCACTACCGAGGTGTCTGGTATTATCGGATCTA
>JAKSKR010000009.1 GCA_024401645.1 Paludibacteraceae bacterium
GGAGAGATTTTTTTTCTCTCTCAAATTAGTTTTGAATTAAATTTAAACAGTTTCTCAAAACATATTTCTACCAATCCAAAGTTATTAACAATATTACAAAAATTTACCAAGTAATTAAAATACAAATCATTAAATAGAAAAGTCGAATCAAAAGCTTGCGCCATAAACAGTAACCTTGCTAAATAAATATGTTTTATATCATACTTGAAAAATTGATTTATATCAAAAAAATCGGCTAATTTGCCATCGCAAAACTTGATAAACAAAGATTAGATTCAAATACACAGCATTATGATTATGAAGAGACTTCTACTATTACCATTCCTTGGTCTTTGTGCCATGAACGCTCAAGCAGTTCGCCAACCAATGGAAGGACGCTTTGGCATCAATAAGGTGCTAAATTCAAACAACGAAACCAAACTAGACAGCATTCGCACATTTGGCGAATGGGGCAGTTGGGTAGACAGTATGGCATTCTACAAATATGACGAACAGGGACGTTTCGCTGGTGTAGAAGGCTTTAACGGCAACAGCATTAAGGTAAACAAGGTGCAGGTTAGCTACAACCCCGACGGTTCTTTCTCGTTGAAGGAAACAACCTCGTACGACGGCAACACACCTTCACACATCTATACCTACAGCTACAACAAGAACAAACAGCTTACCGAAATGCAAGACGTTTCGGTTGAAGGCAAGACAACCCAACACACCAAGGTTGAATACAAGAAGAAAAAAGGCTTGCTCACCGAAATCTGCACTTCTAACGATGGTGGCGAAAACTCTACCACCATATTTAAGGATAACCAGATTCAGAGCGTAACCTATCCCGACCGCAAGGTTGAATATGAATACAACGACAAGGGCCAACTCCTTTCTATAGCTGAAACAAAAAATGGAAAGAAGACCTACCTCGTTCAGAAAGAGTACATCTGCAACAACAACGGAAAGGTAACCGACCTTATTACCTACACCAAGAAGGGTGAAAAAATAGATACCCTTAAAAACAGTTTCCAGTACAATGCCGACGGCCTACTCATTCGCCGCATTCAAGGCAAGTCTTACACCGACTTTACCTACAACAACAAGGGTGAGGTGATGATGGAAACCCAAATTGACAACGACAACATTTACGGTGCCAAGAATAAGACTTACTTCTACAACACCAAGGGTAAGAAAACCTACGAAAGACAGAACTACGACCTCAGCCGCTACCCTAAAGGTTCGGCAGTTGCCAACTACGGCAAGCTTCAGGTTAAGAACAGCAAGCTTTGCGACAAGAACGGCACACCAGTGCAGTTGCGTGGCATGAGCACACACGGTGTACAGTGGTTCACCAACATCTATACCGATCCTAACGCCATCTCTACCCTAGTAGACAGCTGGAACATCAACGTACTTCGTATTGCAATGTACGTGCAGGAAAACGGTTACGCAACCGGTGACGTTAAGAGCGACCTTGAATGGAACACTTACATCGACAGCGTTTCTAGCCTTTGCGCTAAAAAGGGTATCTACTGCATCATCGACTGGCACATCCTTACCCCAGGCGACCCATTGGCCGACGCCAACTACAGCAAGGCAATGCAGTTCTGGAACTACATGTCGAAGAAACACGCAAAAGATGCTCACGTTCTTTACGAAATATGTAACGAACCTAACGGCGGCGACGTAAGCTGGCCTCGCGTTCGCGAATATGGCCGCAAGATTATTGAAGCCATCCGTGAAAACGATAAGAACTCGGTTGTACTTGTAGGTACACCTGTTTGGAGCCAAGACATTGACGTTGCAGCATTGGCACAGATTGACGACAACGACGTTATGTACACCATGCACTTCTATGCCGGCACCCACGGCAAGTCGTTCCGCCAGCGTGGCGACCGCGCAATGCAGGCACCTTACAACGCTCCTATCTTCATCACCGAATTCGGTACAAGCGATGCTAGTGGCGACAACGGCTTCTTTAAGGATGCTACCATCGACTGGCTGACTTGGGCTAGCCAACACAACTTAAGCTGGTGCAACTGGAGTTTTGCCGACAAGGGCGAAAGCGCAAGTGCTTTGCAGGCAGGTGCATCGAAGAACGGTTGGAACTCTCTTACCGAGTCGGGCAACCTCATCCGCTGCGTACTTCGCGACCCTAGCATGAAGTCGGTTAGAAGCTGCGTTGAAGAAAAGAAGAACTAATTTAGACTAATCATAATGCTGAATCGGGCAGATAACCGTGATGGTGTCTGTCCGATTATTTTTTTGCCTTTACGGTTGTTTCTTCTTGTCTATATCATATAAAAGGAAAAAGCCGTCTACAATTAAGTGGACGGCTTTTTTCATCGAAATGGACCTGACGCGTAGCCCTGCATTCAATGGGAATGTGTATGTTGCCAATTTTTACATTATCGGCTATTGGGGTTAAATTACAACGTTGTTCTGATTTCTTACGTCTACCCTTGCTTTGCAATCAAGTACAGCCATTCTAATATCTTTATCAGTTCTGCGTTCAAATGCGGTCACTCTAGCATCAACATCAGCTCTGCGTCCAAAAGCAGTTACCCTAGCATCAACATCGGTTCTACGTTCAAAGGCTGTTACTCTAGCGTCAACATCGGCTCTGCGTTCAAAAGCAGTTACCCTAGTGTCAACATCAGTTCTACGTTCAAAGGCTGTTACTCTAGCGTCAACATCAGCTCTGCGTTCAAATGCAGTCAGTCTAGCGTCAACTTCAGCTCTGCGTTCACGAACAGCCACCCTAGCATCAACATCGGTTCTACGTTCAAAGGCTGTTACTCTAGCGTCAACTTCAGCTCTGCGTTCACGAACAGCCACCCTAGTGTCAACATCAGCTCTGCGTCCAAAAGCAGTTACCCTAGCATCAACATCAGTTCTGCGTTCAAATGCTGTTACCCTAGTGCCAACATCAGCTCTGCGTTCAAATGCTGTTACCCTAGTGTCAACATCAGCTCTGCGTTCAAATGCTACCACTTCAGCATTGTCAACACGAATTATTTCATCAAACCTTGCTTTTGCTGCGTTAGCTACTGTTGAAAATGCGATCATTGCAATTACTGGGAAAAAGAATTTTGTTTTCATAATGTTTAAATTTTAGTTGTTTATTAAATGTTTTGATGAATTATATTGCGTAACATTTTACGTGTCATATGTAATGATTTGTTTTAAAAAGGAATACGTCTTCTAATAACATCCGTGTCAAGATCCTGGCACTTCTTTGTGTCAGTGTCATCTGTAACCTCTTGCTGATCGATGCGAACGGCGTCTATTCTCTTAACGTCATAAGTTTTTGACTCTACATTGAAAGCATTGCTAGCAAAAGTTGTAACTGAAGACATTACCAAACCAGCGACGATGATGAATTTTTTTGTTTTCATAACACGTAAAATTTTAATTTTTAATATTAATTGTTTTTGTTGTCGCCGGATTGTTGTTTGTTCCCGTTGACGATGCAAAGTTAGGGTAAGGTTAGGGAGTGGAACGGACAGAAAAGGAAAGGTTTGCGGACAGGTTGTGAACTTCACGTTTTGTACATTTTCACAGTTTGTACATTTATTGTAATTACTTGTTTTCCTTTTTGTTAAATAGAAATTTTAGTATTTTCTTTACTATATCAAGTACAAGAATTTGAGCCTTCTGTATTTGTCGAGAGTAAAACTAAATTTAAAAAAGGAAAAAGCCGTCTACAATTAAGTGGACGGCTTTTTCATCGAAATGGACCTGACGCGTAGCCCTGCATTCAATGGAGATGTGTATGTTGCCAATTTTTATATTATCGGCTATTGGGGTTAAATTACAACGTTGTTCTGGCTTCTAACATCCACTGTAAGTCTAGGTGTCGTAAATTCAACGTCAACCCTTGCCCTGCGTTCAAATGCAGTCATTCTAGCGTCAACATCGGCTCTGCGTTCAAAGGCAGTCACTCTAGCGTCAACTTCAGCTCTGCGTTCACGAACAGCCACCCTAGTGTCAACATCAGCTCTGCGTCCAAAAGCAGTTACCCTAGCATCAACATCGGTTCTACGTTCAAATGCTGTTACTCTAGCGTCAACATCAGTTCTTCGTTCAAAGGCAGTCACTCTAGCGTCAACATCAGTTCTGCGTTCAAAGGCTGTTACTCTAGCGTCAACATCAGTTCTGCGTCCAAAAGCAGTTACCCTAGCATCAACATCGGTTCTGCGTTCAAAGGCAGTCACTCTAGCGTCAACATCAGTTCTGCGTTCAAAGGCTACCACTTCTGCATTGTCAACACGAATTATTTCATTATACTTTGCTTTTGCTGCGTTAGCTACTGTTGAAAATGCGATCATTGCAATTACTGGGAAAAAGAATTTTGTTTTCATAATGTTTAAATTTTAGTTGTTTTATAGAATATTAAATGTTTTGATGAATTATATTGCGTAGCATTTTACGTGTCATATGTAATGATTTGTTTTAAAAAGGAATAGGGAAAAGAATACGTCTTCTAATAACATCCGTGTCAAGATCCTGGCACTTCTTTGTGTCAGTGTCATCTGTAACCTCTTGCTGATCGATGCGAACGGCGTCTATTCTCTTAACGTCATAAGTTTTTGACTCTACATTGAAAGCATTGCTAGCAAAAGTTGTAACTGAAGACATTACCAAACCAGCGACGATGATGAATTTTTTTGTTTTCATAACACGTAAAATTTTAATTTTTAATATTAATTGTTTTTGTTGTCGCCGGATTGTTGTTTGTTCCCGTTGACAAGGCAAAATTACAGCAGGAATTGTGGGTGGCGCGGACAGAAAAGGAAAGGTTTACGGACAGGTTGTGAAATTCACATTTTGCACATTTTCACAGTTTGTACATTTATGTAACTTTTTAATATTCTTCCCGTTAGATATATTTCAAAAAATACATGAGTGTTTGCAGATTTTGGAGATGATCCACTTCCTTGCCCTTGTTTGCCAAGTACGCATCACGAAAAATAAGGGGCAAGCCGAGTTTTTGCATTGGTAAGCTCATTTTTATATAAATCGCACTCACTGTAAACTACCGTTTTTTCATTACCTTTGCAGATAGATGCTAAATATTTAATTATCTATAAATTATAAAGGGAATATTAGAAATATGATTACCGATTTTGAAACCAACACCCTCTTCTTCGCCAACAGTACCAACACCGACTACCTGGCACTGAAAGATTACCTGAAGAACGAAGGGGTACAGATATTTGAACTGGTGGGCACCAAAGACATTTGGGCAAGAGACTACATGCCCATACAGGTGAACGACAACAAGTTCGTAAAATTCGCCTACGAACCCAACTACCTGCTGAACGACACCTACCGCCACACCATTACGCCAGCAGCAACCATTGAAGACAACTGCAAGAAAATAGGCATTGACCTGGTTAGCAGCCCCATTAAGGTAGATGGTGGCAACGTTATTAAATGCGACGACGCGGTGATAATGACCGACAAGATTTTCAGCGAAAACAGCAACTACACGCCTATGCAGCTAGTAGCCGAAATTGAACGCTTGCTAGAATGCGAAGTGCTCCTTATCCCCTTCGACAAGTACGAGGGCGTTTACGGCCACGCCGACGGCGTTTTAAGGTACCTGGGTAACAATGAACTGCTACTTGCCGAATATGGCGACGACGACTATTTAAATGCCGTTCAGAAGGCTTTAGGCAACAAGTTCGCCTATAAGCAACTGCACATTGGTAGGTGCGACCGCAAGAACAAGGACAGGCTGTGGTCGTACATCAACTACATTCAAACCAAAAACTTCATCATCCTTCCGGCCTTGACCGAAAACGGTGAGGGAGAGGAAGATGTGGCAGCCCTTGAACAATTCCGCCAACTGTTTCCATCCTATAACAAGAAGAACTGCATTATTCAAGCATACGCCCTGCCTATACTGAAAATGGAGGGCGGATTGCACTGCTGCTCGTGGAACGTTAAGCTTTGAAATCACCCCACAAAAACAGCCTATCTGTCCTTTTACAATCTCATTGAACATCAAAAGGACAGAAATTGCGAACTTTTATACACTTTCTTACACAATTTTCTGTTTTTTTATTAATTTTGGGCTGACTCAATTCTACAATTAAAAAAAACTCAAAATAAAGACAATGAAGGCTCTTGTTTTATCTGCATTGGCAGTTGGCATGCTATCGGCATGCGCCCACAAACAATCAACTTCACAAACTAACGACTCTGCAACCAATTGCACCGAGAATGCAAAGGATGGCGTGGAAAAGACCGACTCTATTACCGGTGCCACCATTAAGACATTCAACGTTGCTGGCGTTGACATTGACATGGTAAAAGTTGACGGCGGACAGTTTAAGATGGGAGCAACACCAGAACAAGGTACCAAAGATCCTGATCCGGACGAAAAGAACATACACAACGTAACCATTAGCACCTTCTACTTGGGCAAATACGAGGTTACACAGAAACTGTGGACTGCCGTAATGGGCAACAACCCATCGGTTTACACTAACGATAACGCACCAGTTGAAATGGTTTCGTGGGAAGATTGCGAAACCTTCATCAATAAACTCAACAGCATTTCTAAACTCAACTTCCGCATGCCTACCGAGGCTGAATGGGAGTTTGCCGCACGTGGCGGCGTAAAAAGCAAGAACTACAAGTATTCGGGCTCGAACAAGCTCGACGAGGTGGGCTGGTACATTGAAGCCACTACCGACGACGAAATTGAAGGCGAACCACACGAGGTGGGTCTGAAGAAACCAAACGAAATAGGCATTTACGACATGTCGGGCAACGTTTGGGAATGGTGCCAAGACTGGTACCGCGACCAGTATGAGGGCGACAACCTGACCGACCCTTTGGTTACCGAACCAAACAACTTGAGGGCACGCTGCTTTAGGGGCGGTAGCTGGTACGGCAACAGCGCACGCTACTGCCGCACAGCCAACCGTAGCGGTAACTTCCCCGACTATAAGAGCCACGTTGGCGGCCTTCGCTTGGCAATCAACGACAAATAAACAAGCCTAAACTGCTTTTCAAGCAAAAAGTCAATACAATCACTCAAAGCTCCCTTCTGCACTGCCGTTGGGAGCTTTTCTTTTGCCCAATTGCGTACCCAACAACAGCCGCTACCACACAACCCTACCACAAAAAAAGCCCCGAACGTCGACTGTTTACGACATTCGGGGCTTTCTATTTTCTGTTACGTCTTGTTTAAGGCCGTTTTTAGCCGTTTTAAGACACTTACAACGTATTCAGGAATTCAGTAACCGACTCACGTGAAATGAAGCCGCTAAACGGCAAAATTTCCCAAGTTTGGCTAGCCGTCATGCTCTCGCCCGGCTGCAAGGTAACGTAAGGGGTGTGGTACTCCATTTCCATAAGGGCATCGCTACCTGCCGACGCGTAGTTGTACAACTCAACCTCGGTCTGTTCGGGATGCAAGTCGGAATGATTGTGGTGTTCGAAACGGATGACCAACATGTCGCGGCCACTTAAAGTGGCTATGAACGGACGTGAAGGGCGAATGAAAGCCTTTGCCGTACAAGCCTCGTAACTAACGTCGCGGCGCTCGGGCGTAAAGGTAAAGTAACCGTCTTTCACCGCATAAGGTGCCGGACCCTCGTAGTCGGGGTGCGTTGGTGGGGTTACATTCACGTCGAACGGTGAGGCAACCGGTACGAAGGTCGGATTGTTACCGCTGGTGCGGGTAACTAGCCACAAGTCCCACGAAACGGGTTCCTGGCGTATGTTGGTAGCTGTAACATCGAAGTGTACAACGCCATCGGCTGTGATGTGCACGTGTTTCTTGAACCTGATGCCGCTGATAGGGCTCTCGGGGCCTACCATTTCAATCTCGCACGAAATGTGGCGCACAACTTCGAACGCACCATAGCTGATGTAGGGATCGGGTGGCCAGAAAAGAGTAGACCTTTTCTGCTCTTCGTTCAAGTCTTGGTGCTTCCACCACTCACTTTGCGGACCTACCCAAACCTCGTGGCCGTTGTAGGGCCTGAATTCGAGCAATTCGGGGCTTGGTTCAAGGCGTTCTGCCTCGTTCCACAAGTTTTTGTCGCTCTTCAATATATTTGGCGCACCCTGGCGGCTGAATGATACAATGCGACCACCAACCTCTGGTAGAATGCCCAAGCGAGTGCCTCCATTTTCAATATATAGCATAAAGGGACGTCGTTAGTTTGTTAGTTTCACTTGCAAAGTTCGCACAATTTTTTGTGCCGACAAGTAAAAGAAGTCAAAAAAAATCAGTTTGCACGCGAAATATAGTTCAACAACTTATCGCATTTGTATATTTTGCGCTCAACACCCGTAGGTGTGTCTTTCAGTCGCCAAAGAATCTTTGCCATCTTTTCGTGGTCGCCGCTTGGCGAGAAACTACCCAAGAAGAAGAGGCCCTGCAGGCAGCGAATCATGTTCTCTTCGCGCATGTCGGCACCATAAGCCGAGCGTAGCAAAGCCTGTGCACGCTTAATGTAGTTGTTCGATGCAATGGCAGCCGAGTCTTGAACCGACGACCAGCTGTAGTTGGTCAACGCCCAACATGCACCAATTGGCGATGCTTGTGTATAGGCAACTGCCAAGTCGTAGGCACTCTGCACGTACTTCGAGTCGAGCTTTCTCTTCTGCTGTGCCTTGCTCACGTTGGTCTCTAGCTTCAACATATCCTTGCAGAAGTTGATCTTGTTGGCATAGAGCTTTTTCATTTTAGCCGACTGTGGCTGGTGCTGGAACGAAACCCAGTACTCGGTGTTGTACGAGTTGCCAAGGTAAGGAATAATGTTCATGTCTACGGCAAACTTTGGGTCAACCTTCTTCAACCATTCAATAGCTTCCTTAAACTTAAAGTCGCGCATGTACTTGGTACCAATAATGTCGGCAATGTAGCTGCTGTTTGGGTAACAGAACTGAACCAGCGAACGTTCAAAATCGTTACCGCTGCCTTCAGCCATAATCTTATAGTAAGCCGTAACCTGGTCAATGTTGAGGGTGTCGAGCATGTGGAAGATGTCGTTGCAGTAGTCGCCGTTCCAACCTTTCTGGGTTGAATCGCGCTTAATGAGGGTGCAACGCAGGTTAATGTTGTTCTGTGTTTCGTTCAGCTCGTTAGCCATGTTCACCAACAAGGCCGATGTGGTGACGTTCTCGTTGGCCATGTAGCGTGGCACCAGAATGTCGTGCACCAAGTGGTCCATCACGTCGGTATAGTGGTTACGGAAACGGTAGTCGGCATAGTCGTAGTAAGGCTTTTCGTGGGTAGCAGTGTTGCGCAACCACGTAATTTCCTTCGTTAAGGTCAGCTCAAACTTGTTGGTCAAGTCTTCAAGCTCGGCCTTGCAAAGAAGGATGAGGCAACGGGTGTTGTAGGCAACGCGGGCGGTCGACTTCATCTTCTGTGCCTTATACAGTTCCGACAATGCGGTCTTCTTGTCGCCCAGCAAGTAAATGGCATAAGCCTTGGCCGACTGCCAAAGCGCATTCTGCTTGGTGTTAGCCGCAACCGCACCAGTGGCGAACTTAACGAAACGGATGAGCTCAATTTTAGTTAGCGAGTCAGTCTTCGCCGAAACCTCGCCCGATCGTGGATGCAGGTCGCTGTCGATAGAATTGAGGTAGTACTGCACCAAGTAAGGGAAAGAGTTTGATTCGGGATACTTGTCGAACACGTCCTTAATGGTGGCTGTGGTTATGTTCTGTGGGAAAGAAGCACGCAAGTCGTTCAAGCTGCCGCTCTTAATGTAGAAGTCGCGTGCCTTTTCGGTCCATCCGCTCTTAATCCAACCGTTGGCCAAGTAGCCCTGGCACATGATGGCAATATCCTTTTCGGTGACTTGCTTGGCGTTCTGGATCCATATTTCAGAAACAGCATCGTGGTTGCCGCTGTAGAAGGCGCCACGAATAGCCATCAGCACATAGCGGTTCTGCAAAGGGGTGCGCTTGCCCTTCACCTTGCCCATGGCAAACTTATAGATGGACTGCCACTGCTTCTTGTTCTCTTCAATTTGAGACTTACTTGGGTATTCCCAATTGTTTTCGTTAAACTCCGACGCCTTCTTCACTTCCTTCAACTTGTTGAGGTACTCAACGGCATTCTTGTCGCCCTTGTTGCTCAAGTAATTGTGCAGAAGGTTGTTTATGCCCGCATCGTTACCCTTGTTGTTGAGTTGGGTTAAGATCTGTTCGTCAGAGAAACGGTTACCCGTATAGCGCTGCCAGAACTTGACGTTCTGCTTCAAGACAAAGGTGTTCTGTTCATTCCTATTATAAACACTAAACATATAGCAATTGGGTGTGCGCCATTCGCCACCGCATGCAAAAGCCGAAGCTATAGAAAGTAAACTACTTACAAGTAGTATAGATAGTCTCAATCTCATGTCTTGTATATTTCGTAATATCGTTCTCGTTTAAGCTGTATATCACCACCTGGTTGTGAATGCCACGGCGCTGGTTTTCCAAGATTGACTTTACCGCCATGATGGTATCGGCAGGTACATAGTCGTATTTGACGGTATCGCCTGCGAACAGACGAAGGCCAAAGGTCGACTGGTCGGGCGAAGAGACGCTTAAGCTGCGCTCTACCCTATAAACATTACCCTCGCATTTCTGAAATGAAACGGTGTCGTTCAAGTCTACGCCTTGCAACAAGGCCACAAACTTTCCGTTACGGAACAGCCTTTTCCACGAAAAGACAGGATAACCTACGCTTAAGGGCAGTTCATAATTCTTTAAACGACCGGCAAATTTCTTCACCTCGCTCGTTTGCAGAATGCAGTTAATGTTCGGGCTATCGTATAGGTAACCGGTATTGTAGCACATCAGCATTCCATAATCGACGGGCGGAGCCGGTTGGGCAAACTGGTGCAACCTAATGGTTGCCGACGTGCGGTAGTTGCCCATTTTCGCAAGTTCGGCCTTGGCCGTCTCAAGAAAACGGAAGAAAGCACCGCGTGTCGATTCACGCCAGTCGCAGTCGAACTGCACCTCGTTCCATTTCAGGTCGTTAGTTTCGCAAAACTGCGCAACACGTCGCACAATCTTCTGTGCCAGTAACGAATCGGCCGCAAAGCAATCGTCCATAATGTAGACAACAGGAACGACCTCGCAAGCCAAGTCGTAAGGTTCATTAAAGTGTAAGGTAGCCTCGGGCATTGGCAGCAGTCTACCCTGCTTTTCAACGTCGCTGGCCTCGTATTTTTGAACGACATCAAACAAACGCAAATAGATACGTTTTATAGCATGATTCGTTACAAAACTCCGTTCAGCGTCGCTCAATTGCCACGTTGTCCGCCAATAGTAAGCCGAGTTACCAACGTGTGGCACTACCCTGTCCTGTTGTTGCTCAGTGCACGACTGAAATGCAAACATACACGAAATCAGTAGAATCAGAATATGAACGATGCGCTTTCCCATTATCTGGCAAAATTACACTATTTTTTGCAAAATATTTATATTTACCACTATATAGCTGCTATTTAGTAGCTTCTAAAGGCTATTTTAGGGTAAAAAAACAGCTGCATAAGCAAAAAAATGACCAGGTTAAACAAAAAAAGCAGCTGGAAGTGAGTATCCAACTGCTTTGAAACTTGAGCGGAAAACGAGGCTCGAACTCGCGACCCCCACCTTGGCAAGGTGGTGCTCTACCACTGAGCTAATTCCGCATTGGTCATCGGCATCACCGATTTACGAGTGCAAATTTAGGGCATTTTTTCTAATCTGCAAATCTTTTGGAGAATTTTTTTAAAAAAAAGTGATTTTTTGAACTTTTACTAAGCAATTATGGGGTAGTATTAGTCCTTTGGTATGCCCACGAAGTCTTTGGCTGATGTTTACATACCGAAGTTTTCGCCAAAATTAGAATACCAGTAAATAAGTCGGTCTAAGTTAAGAACATCGTCAATGGAACGAATGCATACGCGTCTCTCCATTGCACAATGCCCACCATTGTAAAGGCAACAGAAGTAGAAATTACCAGACTTAAAATCTTTTTCTATTGATATACTTGCACCAGACTTTTCCCTAACAACGTCGGTGTAAGGGCTAAAATTCAACCAGTAGCAAACATCGTGTGCAAACGATCCCTTTTTTAAATCACGTTCAGGATAGTCTCTATTGTAACGATAGCCAACGAAAAGCTGTTCAAGCTCTTCCATTGAATTGATATTCTTATATTCCATACATCAACAACTGGTAATAGGGTAGTAATAAAATAGAAAGAGCAGCTAGAAACCTAACTGCTCTTTACTCTTCGTACCTCGAGCGGGACTTGAACCCGCATAATCGCAATGATTACAGGATTTTAAGTCCTGCGTGTCTACCGATTCCACCATCGAGGCAACACGAGCGGAAAACGAGGCTCGAACTCGCGACCCCCACCTTGGCAAGGTGGTGCTCTACCACTGAGCTAATTCCGCATTTTTATTTAACGAAATATGTGTTTTCGTTTTACGTGTGCAAAATTAGGGCATTTCTTGATATATGCAAAACATTCGCCGATTTTTTTTGAAAAAATAGCCCAAATTTTTCAAAAATACAGTTCTACACTCAACCCAACACTATGTATAGGGCACAGGCGGCCAAACAGATTGACATCACTACATCTACCTGCCGACCGTAGTTGGTGAAGAACCTTCCCAAGTACGACCCGGCTAGTAACCAGACAAGGTTGGCTCCTGGTCCGGCCAACGTTAGTATTAACGACACTGTTAATAAGTCGGCGAGCCGGTTGCTGTAGGGTAGTACAAACATGCTGAAAACGGTAAGATCAAACAAAATCATCTTGGCATTGGTCAGCTGTACCAGCATTCCCGACAGAAATGAACAGTTGTTAACAGTGGTGGTTAAGTTTCCCCTACGGCGGAAAATGTTGAATGCCAACCAAAATATGTAAGCCGCACCTAGGTACTTCAAGTTATTAACATAGTTGCCAATAACGGTGCCGAAACAGTGCGTAAGCACCGCTACCGTGGTAACAGCTATTAGGAATCCGCACAACAAACCGCGCCACATTTGCAGCGAAGCCTTCCGCCCATACTTCAATGCACACGAAAGCGAGTAGATGTTGGCGGGACCAGGCGTATAACCAACCACCAGAATGTAAATTAACAGGGCAGGAAGTAACGTAATTGGCATATATTTTGCAAGTTGTTAACAAGTAGGTGAAAACTGTTATGTACGGTTGCAAAGTTAATACGAAAATGGCTTATTTTCAGCAATGTTAGGTTATTTACTAACCCTGTTAGTTATTCACATTAGCACGGAAAATGCAGCAAGATAGGGTAGTTTTGGCATTAACAGAGTGAACAATTCGCCATTTTAGGCTGTTAATAACTGTTGATAACTAAATGAAAAATAAATTTGGTAAAGTCCCATATTTTTCAAATCAATTTCGGGAATGAACTTTCCAAATTTAGTATTGCCATTTTTTTACGAATTAATCAACCGTTTTTCACCAGTCTTTCGCATATCTAGGGCTCAATTCACCAAAATTGACTATATTTGTTAACAAAGTTGATAAGTGTAATATTTTTATTGAAATTCAGCGTTTTAGATTATTGATTATTTGTTGATAAGGTGTGTTCAGACATTTTATAACTAATAGGCAATAGCAAAACGAAATAAAATAGAACTATTTACCAACATTATCAACAGTGTATTATCATCATTTTAGAGATATTTAAAAGAAAAGAAATAAAAACATATAAAGATAAATTATGGCTAACATTGACTTTGTTGAAGAAATCGCACGATTGAAGAAAGAGAAGAATGCCGTCATTATGGCGCACTATTACCAGACTGGCGACATTCAAGATATTGCCGACTACATTGGCGACAGCTTGGCTTTGGCACAAATGGCACGCAAGACCGATGCTGATATAATTGTGCTTTGTGGCGTTCACTTCATGGGTGAAACTGCAAAGATTCTTTGCCCCGATAAGAAGGTGCTCGTTCCCGATGCTACCGCTGGTTGTTCGCTAGCCGACAGCTGCCCTGCCGACGAGTTTGCAAAATTCATTAAGGAGCACCCAGGTCACAAGGTTATCAGCTATGTTAACACCACTGCCGAAGTGAAGGCTTTGACCGACGTTGTGGTTACTTCTTCAAACGCTAAGCAGATTGTAGAAAGCTTCCCTGCTGACGAGAAGATCATCTTCGGTCCCGACCACAACCTTGGTGGCTATATTAACAGCATTACCGGTAGAAACATGGTGCTTTGGAATGGTGCTTGCCACGTACACGAGAAGTTCTCGGTTCAGGGCATCATCGACTTGAAGAAGCAGCACCCAGGCGCAAAAGTATTGGCTCACCCAGAATGTCCTGCTGTTGTGGTTGCTCTTGCCGACAAGGTTGGTTCAACTGCTGCTCTTTTGAAGTACGCCCTTTCTAGCGACGAAAAGGAATTCATTGTAGCTACCGAGAGTGGCATTATTCACGAAATGCAGAAGAAGGCTCCTGAAAAGGTATTCATTCCTGCTCCTCCTGAAGTTTCAGAAGGTAAGGTTGGCTGTGGTTGCAACGACTGTAACTTCATGAAACTGAATACGCTTGAAAAGGTTTACCTTGCTTTGCGTGACGAACAGCCCGAAGTCATCATCGACGACGAGTTGCGCGAACGTGCTGTTAAGCCTATCGACCGTATGCTCGAAATTTCAGCTAAACTAGGTTTATAAACTATGAATGTTGACAACGTTCCTTCTTTAACAGTCGCCGATTTGCAGAAACAGGTCGACGACTGGATTCATACTTATGGTGTCCGCTATTTTGGCGAACTTACCAACATGTGTTGCCTAACCGAAGAGGTGGGCGAGTTGGCCCGCATCATTGCCCGTAAGTATGGAGAACAGTCTTCAAAGGATACCGATCTTGCCTATAAGCTTGAGGACGAGATGGCCGATGTGCTTTGGGTGTTGGTTTGCTTGGCTAACCAGACGGGTGTGAACCTAACTGAAGCCTTTAGGCGTAACCTCGAAAAGAAGACCAAGCGCGATTGCGAACGTCACAAAAATAACGAGAAACTTAAATAAGGGTATTCCTATTCCATTTCATCTTATCCAATTATTATCAACAACTTATGGACAGACTAACTGCCGTATTACAGAAATATGACTATTCGTTGAAGCTCGATGATATTTCGAAGCGCGTAGACGATATTCTCGATAAACACATGGCTGCTAATATGCAGAGCAGCGTTTACAGCAAGCTCATCAGCTTTGTTGACCTCACATCACTTAAAACCGACGATAACGAAGACACCATTTCGGCCTTGGTTGACAAGGTGAATGCTTTCGACGACAAGTTCGAAATCTTACCCCATCCAGCTGCCATTTGTGTCTATCCTTCCTTTGTTGGCCTGGTTCGTAGCACTTTGACCGAAGATGTTGAAATTGCTGCAGTTGCTGGTGGTTTCCCACACTCGCAGACCATGATTGAAGTGAAGGTTGCCGAGGTTTCGCTTGCTGTTGCCGAAGGTGCTACCGAAATTGATGTTGTTATACCTGTTGGTAAGGTAATGAAACGCCAATACGATGAAATTCTTGAAGAGTTGAGCGAGATTAAGTCTGCTTGTCGCGATGCCCATCTGAAGGTCATTCTCGAAACCAGCCTTATTCGTGACCCAGAACTCATTAAGGAGGCTGCTGTGGTGGCTATGGTTGCTGGTGCCGACTTTATTAAGACCTCAACCGGTAAGGATAGCCAATGCGCTTCGTTAGAGGCCGTTTACACGATGTGTGAGGCTGTTTCCGAGTTCAATAAGCTCAACAATACTAAAGTAGGTATTAAGGTCGCTGGAGGTGTTTCTACGACTTCCGACGCTGTTAAGTATTATACTTTGGTTGAACAGATGCTTGGTGAAGAATGGTTAACACCAGAGCTTTTCCGTATTGGTGCAAGCCGACTTGTTAACAACTTGTTGACTTCTATTTCTGGAAAAGACGTTAAGTACTTCTAAAAACCACTTACATAAAACAGAAACGGACACCCAATGTTGAGTGTCCGTTTTTTATTTGCCATATTTGGCCTATTTCTTGCGTTCTACCGAATAATCGAGTAAAGATTGGAGTGTTTCCTTAGCAGAATTCATTTCGAAGCTCTGAAGCACTTTTTCAGCCTCTATCTTGAAGTCCATAATTCGCTTTTCGGCATACTCAATACCGCCTTTGCTTATGGTATAGTCAACAATCTTCTTCACATTCTCGTCGGTGAAGTCTTTCTTTTGATAAATGTCCTTTATCATTTTCTGTTCATCGGCTGTTCCATGGTTGTAGGCGTAGATGAGCGGAAGGGTAATCTTACCCTCGCGAATATCGTTACCAACAGGTTTGCCAATGTTCTTTTCGCTGGAAATATAGTCGAAGATGTCGTCTCTGATTTGGAAAATCATGCCGTACTTATCACCAAACTTATCAACCATTTCCAACTGTTTTTCGTCGGCATCAACGGTAATGGCACCGCACTTCATACAAGCCGAGAACAGCTTGGCTGTCTTCTTTTCAATGACTTTAAGGTAACGTTCTTCTACTGTCGATAACGTTTGTGCATTGTTAATTTGTATGAGTTCGCCTTCCGAAAGTTCCTTACCTAGTTTGGTAACTATTTTAATGATTTCCAAACTATTAGGAAGGGTAGCGGTTTGTAGTGCCTGCGAAAGCAGATAGTCGCCTGTCAACACGGAAATACGGTTGTCGAACACCGCATTTACCGATGGTTTTCCACGGCGCAAGTCGCTGTTATCAACAACGTCGTCGTGTACCAAACTGGCTGTGTGCAAAAGTTCGAGTGCAACAGCAGCATGAAGGGTAGATGTGTTGATAGGTTTGCATAGTTTAGCAGCCAATATGGTCATTATTGGCCTAATCTGCTTACCTTTCATTCCCTTTATGTGCTGATTTACAAGTTTAAGAATCTCGTTGTCGCTTTCAAGAGCCTTATCGAACTCTTGGTTAAACAACTCCATTTCACTTGCAATATTCTTTTTTATATTATCGATGGCACTCATCTCTATCTTCTTTAATTACAAAATTAATAAATAAATCTTTACCAATAACTTGTTTTTGCACTATTCCGAAATACTTTGTTTATTTTTGTATAGGGTAAGTCTGCCTTTTGTTTAAACGGCTTGCCACTTAATTAATTTATATGGAAAAGAAACTCTTTTTAATTGACGCTTACTCACAGATTTATAGGCAGTTCTTCGCTTTTATGAAGAGTCCGCTCATGAATTCTAAAGGTTTTAATACATCTCCGGTTTTTGGTTTTTTCCGAACTATCGACGAGATTATCGAGACTGAAAAACCTACTCATATTGCAGTAGCTTTCGATGGTAATGTACGTCCTTTTCGCTTTAAGATTTACGACCAGTATAAGGCTCAACGTGAAAAGACACCCGAAGACATTGTAGCTGCCATTCCGGTCATTAAGGAAATCATCAAGGCTTACAACATTCCTATAGTTGAGGTCAATGAATCGCCTTATGATACTGAAGATCAGCATTATTCTTACGAAGCAGACGATATTATTGGTACGCTTGCCAAGAAGGCAGAAGCCCAGGGTTTCGAGGTGTTTATGCTTACACCCGACAAGGATTATGCCCAATTGGTTAGCGAACATATTCATATGTACCGCCCAATGCAGAAGGGTGGTTACGAAGTTTTGGGTGTGAACGAGGTTAAGGAAAAATATGGCATCACCAGTCCCGAACAGATGATTGACTATTTGGCCTTGGTTGGTGACTCTTCCGACAACATTCCGGGTTGCGCCGGTGTTGGTCCTGTTTCGGCAACAAAGTTATTAACACAATATGGCGATGTTGAAAACTTAATTGCTTCTGCCGACCAGTTAAAGGGTGCGTTACAAACAAAAGTTCAGTCGGCTGTTGATAACATTCGTCTTTCTTACATTTTGGCAAAAATCTCACTCGATGTTCCAATTGAGTTCGACGAAGAAAAGTTTAAAGTTCAACCAGAGAATAAAACCGAACTTTTGAAACTTTTCCAGGAGTACGAGTTGAAAAAACTTTTAGAAAAACATTTTCCTGCTCCTGCTAAAAAATCAACCGGTTATCAACCCTCTCTGTTTGATGTAATTCCCGATGGTGAATCACAAATAGAATTTCATTCAAATCTCAGCGACTTAAAATCGGTTTCTCATAACTACAAACTTATTGAAAATGAGAAAGAAATAGATGAATTTGTGGCCAATATTTCTGCCACAGATTTTTTCTGTTTTGACACCGAAACCACCGGTTTAGACACTTTTTCGGCCGAATTGGTGGGCATGTCGTTCTCTTGGAACGAAAAGGAAGCATTTTTCGTTCTTTTACCCGAAAATAGGGTAGAGGCACAAAAAATTGTGGATAAGTTTAAACCTGTCTTCGAAAATGAAGAAATTGCGAAGATTGGACAGAACATGAAATTCGACATCATGATGTTGAACAACTATGGTGTTTCTGTTAAAGGCAAACTTTACGACACTATGATTGCCCACTACCTCCTTCAACCAGAGGCTAAACACAACATGGACATCTTGGCTGAACATTACCTTGCTTACAAAACTGTTACTTACGAGGAAATGGCCAAGGGAGATAATGGTAAGTTGAAACCTTTGCGTTTGGTCGACAAAAACATCCTTGCCGACTATGCTGCTGAAGATGCCGACATTACCTTGCAACTTTGGAACAAGTTGCAGCCATTGCTCGAAAAGGAGGAGTTGACATCTTTGTTCAACGATGTTGAAATGCCTCTTATGCAGGTGTTGGTGAAGATGGAATTGGCTGGTGCCCACGTAGATGTTGATATGTTGAAATCTTTGTCGGTAACCATGACCGAACAGATGCAAAACATTGAAAAGGAGATTTTTGAGTTAGCAGGTTATGAGTTTAATGTTTCTTCGCCACGCCAGGTTGGTGAACTAATTTTTGACAAGTTGAAACTCGACGATAAGCCAAAGAAGACCAAGACAGGACAGTATTCTACAACCGAAGAGGTTTTGGTTTCATTCAAGGGTAAGAATCCGATTATTGACAAGATTCTCGATTATCGTGCTTTAAAGAAGTTGATTTCGACCTACATCGATGCCTTGCCAAAGATGGTAAATCCGGTTACTGGTAATATTCACTGTTCGTATAACCAGACCGTAACGGCTACAGGTCGTTTAAGTTCTAGCGATCCTAATTTGCAGAACATTCCTGTTCGTGATGAAATTGGACGTGAAATTCGTAAGACGTTCATCCCTGAAGAGGGTTGTGTATTTTTATCTGCCGACTATTCACAAATTGAATTACGTGTTCTTGCACACTTGAGTGAAGACCCTTCTTTAATTTCAGCGTTCAAGAATCACCTAGATGTACATGCCGACACTGCTGCAAAAATCTATGGTGTGCCTCTTGAAGAGGTGACTTCCGATATGCGACGCAAGGCGAAAACAGCTAACTTTGGTATCATTTACGGTATTTCTGCATTTGGTCTTTCTCAACGTTTGTCTATTCCGCGTGACGAAGCAAAGCAGCTCATCGATGGTTATTTCCAAACTTATCCGAAAGTGAAAGAGTTTATCGACAAGTCTATTGAGTTAACTCGCGAAACCGGATTTGCGAAAACCATGTTGAACCGTAAGCGTTACATTCCGGAAATAAAATCTTCAAACGGAAATATTCGTGGTTTTGGTGAACGCAATGCTGTTAATGCACCAATTCAGGGAACGGCTGCCGACATCATTAAAATAGCTATGATTAACATCATGCGTGAATTTAAAAAGCAAAACATCCGTTCGAAGATGACCATGCAGGTACACGACGAATTGAACTTTTCGGTTTACCAAGATGAATTGGAAAAGGTAAAGCAAATTGTTAAGGAACAGATGGAAGGTGCAATGCAGTTGCTGGTACCACTAGAAGTTGATTGTGGAGAAGGCGCCGATTGGTTAATTGCCCATTAATTTTACATTTCAATAGAAAAAGGAGATGCGTTAGCATCTCCTTTTTTTATAATATTTTCATCCTTTTAGTCGGTGCAACTAAAAAGTGTTTCACGTGAAACATCAAAATTTTTTGTAATGTTGTCCATCAGTTCAAAGAGTTCATCTTTGGTTGAAGCTTTCAACATGGCAATCTTTGTCGACTTAAAGTTGTCAATTCCTTTGAAGAGTGGCGATGTTGCAATGTGGCGGCGGGTGTGGACTATGCCTCTTTGTTCGCCAAGCATCTCAATATTGTTAACGCACTGTTCCTTCAAGATGTCTAAATACCACGAAAATTCTTTCTTTTCTGCCTTTTCACCGGTCTGTAAGTAGTGCTTAATTTCTTCAAAAATCCATGGTCTACCTATGCTACCACGACCAATCATTACGGCATCTACTCCATATTTTTCGAAGCATTCCTTTGCTCTTTCTGGGGTAGTGACGTCACCGTTTCCAATGATAGGAATGTGTATTCTCGGGTTCTTTTTTACTTCACCAATCAGTGTCCAGTCGGCCGAACCAGTGTACATCTGTGCTCTTGTTCTGCCATGAATGGTTAGTGCTTGTGCGCCGCAGTCTTGAATTTGTTCGGCCAAATCTGGCATTACAATGCTTTTATCGTCCCAACCAAGTCGTGTTTTTACGGTAACCGGGGTTTTAACTGCATCTACCACAGCCCTGATTATTTCGAGCATTTTCGGTATTTCTTTCAGTAAACCCGCACCTCCACCTTTTCCGGCAACCTTCTTAACAGGGCAACCAAAGTTAAGGTCTATTATGTCGGGGTGTGCTTCTTCAGCCCTTTGTGCTGCCTCGGCTATTGGACCTGGGTCTCTGCCATATAGTTGAATGCCTACCGGACGCTCGCTGTCCGAAATTTTTAGCTTGTTCTCGGTCGAGGGTATATTTCTAATCAAAGCATCGGCCGATACAAATTCCGTGTACATCATATCAGCACCGAATCGTTTGCATAGAACCCTAAAAGCTGGGTCGGTAACGTCTTCCATTGGTGCAAGGAAGAGTGGTTTTTCACCAAAGTCAATGTTGCCTATTTTCATTATTGTTCAATATTTCTAACGCAAAATTACGCCATATCGTTCAACTCACCAAATTTGTGTTTTTCAATCCACTGTAAAGTTGTAACTTTGTGCAAATTTAAAACTATTGTTATGTCAGAATTAAAGCGTTCCGATATTGAAATTATGGCTCCGGTTGGCTCGTACGAGAGTTTGGCTGCAGCCATACAGGGTGGAGCTAACTCTGTTTATTTCGGTATCGACAAGTTGAATATGCGTTCAAGGTCTGCCAATAATTTTGGTACTGATGACTTGCGCAAGATTGTGGCCATCTGCAAGGAAAACGGTCTTAATAGTTATCTTACCCTCAACACGGTTATGTATAACGATGACCTTTCCTTGATGCGCGAAATTGTAGATGTTGCCAAAGAGGTTGGTCTCACTGCCATCATTGCTAGCGATGTTTCAGTGTTACTATATGCACGCCAAGTTGGGGTAGAGGTTCACCTTTCTACCCAGCTTAACATTGCCAATGTAGATGCTGTGAAATTCTATTCAGCTTATGCCGATGTGGTTGTTTTGGCGCGTGAAAATAATATGGATCAGGTTAAGTCTATTTATGAATCCATCGTTAAGGATAACATTTGTGGACCTAGCGGAAATCCTATTCGTATAGAAATGTTCTGTCATGGTGCCCTTTGTATGGCAGTGTCGGGCAAGTGTTATTTGAGTTTGCAGAACTATGCAGCATCGGCCAACCGTGGTGCCTGTTACCAACTTTGTCGCCGCTCTTATATGTTAACTGATAAGGAAACGGGCGATGAAATCGAAGTAGATAACCAATATTTAATGTCTCCAAAGGACCTTAAAACTATTCATTTCTTGAATAAGGTTATCGATTCTGGTGTACGCGTTTTGAAAATTGAAGGACGTGCACGTGGACCTGAATATGTGAAAACTGTAGTTTCTTGCTATAACGAAGCTGTCAATTCAATTCTCGATGGTACTTACAACGAGGAGAAGATTGCAGATTGGGATGCTCGTTTGTCTACAGTTTTCAATCGTGGTTTTTGGAATGGCTATTATCTTGGTCAACGTCTTGGCGAATGGTCTCATGTATATGGTTCTGGTGCTACCAAGACTAAAGTATATGTTGCGAAAATCAACAAGCATTTTGCTAAAATTGACGTGGCTGAGTTTTACCAAGAAACTAAAGTAGGTATCAATACCGGCGACGATCTTTTAATTATCGGTCCTACCACCGGAGTAGTTGAATGTAAAGCCGAAAATATGATGGTTAACGATAAGGTTGTCGATCATGTTTCACGTGGAACAGTGTTTTCTATGAAGGTTCCTGTTAAGGTTCGTCCTTCCGATAAAGTTTACAAGTTGGTAAGTAACGAATAGAATTATTCAATATCTTAAAGGATAGCGTTAAGCTATCCTTTTTTTGTTTCACGTGAAACGTGAATATTTTTATAACTGTTTTTTTATTTTACGTGAAACACTGAACGATTGTTTTACTTTTGTTTCACGTGAAACTTGAATAATTTTATATCTGTTTTATTTGTTTTACGTGAAACACTGAATTATTGTTTAATTATTGTTTCACGTGAAACGTGAATGTTTTTTTATTTATATCTGATAGTATTTTTTATGTTTCACATGAAACACGAATCATTGTTAACTTATTGTTTCACGTGAAACGTGAATATTTCGTTATTTCTCATTTTCTTGGTTTTGAAAAATACCTAGGAAATGAATAATACCTGTTTCATGTGAAATGGGTAATTTTTATTTTTTTTGTATGTTTCACGTGAAACGCCGAAGAATAGAGCTGTTCCTTTTTTAGAAAAAGTTTTTAAAGGGTTACTTCAGATATTCTTATGAATCCCTACTGATGAAAATTATTTTATTATTTTTTTTAGTGTTTCACGTGAAACGCGATTATTCTTTTATGAAACGATAAATTAGATTAATTGAATTGACTTAATCTTTTTGATGGATTATTGAATGACTGCAGATATTTCGAGTATGGAAATTTTTAATTACTTTGATAAAGTTTATTGACAGTTTTGCTCTATTTTGGATGTGATTGTAAGTTTACGATGGATGCCTGATAATTACTTTTTGTGTAGTATTTTCCGTTGATGTTAATCTGTTAAATTGAAATGGAATCTTGATTTTTGAAAAGTGACCGAATATCAAATCTTTTTATTTAGATGAAATTTATTAGGGCTTACCATAATTAAATTATGATAAGCCCTAATTCCTTTGTCTTTATGTTTAATTAATCCTTCTATTTCTTTAAATCGATGAATTGACGATTTATTCCCTGTTTTGAGAGTCTATCCAAATTGTTGTTGGACCGTCGTTGATGAGTTCCACTTTCATGTCTGCGCCAAACTCACCTGTGCCAATTTTCTTCCCTAAATCTGTTTCAACTTGTTTGACGAACTTCTCGTACATTGGAATTGCGAAGTCTGGTTTCGATGCTTTGATATACGATGGTCTGTTTCCTTTCTTGGTCATGGCGTGTAGAGTGAATTGGCTGACTACAATAATGTCGCCGTTTTCTTCGATGACCGATTTGTTCATCACACCATTCTCGTCTTCAAAAATGCGTAGGTTTACAATTTTTCCCGATAACCATTTTATGTCTTCGTCGGTATCTCTGTCTTCTATACCAACTAAAACTAATAGACCACGATTAATAGCTGACTTTATCTTTCCATCGATTGTTACCGATGCACGATTTACCTTTTGAATTAGAATTCTCATTTTTTTTATTGTCTTTTTTGTTTTTCCTGATTTATGTCTTAATCTTTATTTTTGCATTTACGAATGGCTTTTGATTAGGGTGGTGTTTCACGTGAAACACAAATTAATCTTCCTTTTTTTCGATGAGTGCATCGTAAATGATTTTTGCCTTGCTTGGTCCAACCACCTTTTCAATTTCTTCAAGCGGTTGCTCTTTCAGCCGTTTGATGCTCTTGAATGTTTTTAAGAGTAGTTCCTTTGTTTTTTCGCCAATACCGTTAATGTCGTCGAGTGCAGAATGAACCTGTCGTTTGCTGCGCTTGTCGCGGTGAAATGTAATGGCAAATCGGTGAACTTCGTCTTGCAAATGCCCAAGTAATCGGAAAACCTGGCTGTCTTTGCTCATGCCAATAACCAGTGGCGGAAATCCAAATAGTAGTTCGTTGGTGCGGTGTCGGTCGTCTTTTGCCAATCCGGCAATCGGTATGTTTAAGTGGAGTTCATCTTCCACCACCTGACGTATCACTTCTATTTGTCCAACACCACCATCGGCTACAATCAGGTTCGGCAGTTGTTCACCCTCGTTCACCATACGGGTGTAACGACGTCTCACTACTTCTTGCATCGAAGCGTAGTCGTCGGGTCCAACCACTGTTTTAATGTTATATTTTCTGTAATCTTTCTTGCTCGGTTTTCCCATTCTGAAAACTACGCATGCTGCCACTGCATCGGTACCGCTAATGTTCGAGTTGTCGAAACATTCAATCTGAACTGGCAATTCTTTCAAATGTAGCTCATTCTTTATGTCTGTCAAAAGCTTCACGGCCCGTTGCTCCGGATTGAATTTTTCCATGCGTTTCAATCGGTCAAATCGGTACTGTTTTACGTTTTGCATCGAAAGGTCGGTCAGCTTTTTCTTGTCGCCACGTTGCGGAACGGTAATCTCGGCACCCTCAATCTTGTAACCAATTTCAAATGGCAACAGAATTTCCTTGCTTACACTCTTGAAGCGTTCTCGCATTTCGGTGATGGCGGTTGCTAAAATTTCTTCCTTTTCATCGTCGCCCTTAATCTTGTACTCGAAGGTGTAAGCCTGGTTAATGGTGCCATGCACGACTTTCAGATAATTGATGAAGGCGTTGTCGTCGTCGATGTCGATGGCAAAGACGTCGATGTTGTGAAGGGTTGGACTCACAATGGTTGACCTTGATTTGAAATTGCCGATTTGTTCGAGCTTGTTTTTTATTTCTTGCGCCTCTTCAAATCGCAAATCTTCGGCGGCTGCCATCATTTCTTTTTCGAGGTACTGTTCCAAGTAATCGAGGTCGCCTTTCAGAATATACTTTATTTCTTCTATGTTCTTGTTATATTCCTCTTCCTTTTGTCTGCCCTCGCAGCAACCTTGGCATTTCTTAATGTGGTACTGCAGGCAAACCTTGTAGTTGCTGTTGTGTATCTTCAGCGGATCGAGGTTGTAGCTGCACGTTCTAATCTTATACAGGCTGTGCACCAGTTCAAGCACCGTCTTCATGGCGGGCAGGTAGGTGTATGGTCCAAAATATTGCGAGCCGTCGTGAATGAGTTGGCGTGTGTAGAAAATGCGCGGGTAGTGCTCGTTCTTGATGACGATCCACGGGTAGGTCTTACTGTCTTTAAGTAAGATGTTGTATTTTGGCTGGTGTTTCTTTATGAGGGCGTTTTCTAGCAGCAGCGCGTCTTGTTCGCTATTGACCACCACATATTTCAAGTCGCAGATTTGGCTGACCAGAATACGTGTTTTTAGGTTATGCTGGTGGTTCTTGTTGAAGTAGCTCGAAACACGCCTTTTCAGGTTGACCGCTTTGCCAACATAAATAATTACACCTTCCTTGTTGAAGTATTGGTAGACACCAGGACTTTCGGGCAACGAAAGCACAATCTGTTTCAAGCGACTTGGCAAGGGTTTATGTTCACCCTTTTGTTCAATGCTCAACTCGTCTTGTGTTTCGTTGTCATTTTCTTCGTTGATGTACTCTTCTTCTTGTTGGCTCATAATTTCATGAATTTTCTTTCAAACTTTAAATTTACCATTTTTTCTTTTGTTGGAACTTTGTCGATTTTTCGCACGGTCAAAATTTTATCCACATTACTGCATTTTTTCATTTTTTGGTCGATGAGTTCCTTGTTTATTCTTGTTTTACGTGAAAATGCCAAAAAAATCGATAAAATCGGTGTTTTTTACCTAAATCACCTATAATCCTATTGCAAAACTTTTTACTAAATTTTTCTATTAAAATATTGAAAATAAATACTTTAATTTGAATTTTTTCTAATTTTAACTCGTTGAGATTCTCATATTTTTTCGGTTTGTGATTAATCACCAAAATCGTTGAAAAATAACGGCACTGTTTTTTTCGTGTGAAATTTTGTATTTTCCGAAAAATGTGTTTCAATCGAACTTTTTCAAGAAAATTCTTTCAAAATTCATTTTTCCGTTCATACTATTTTTTTGTAGCTGTTAACTTTCGCTTTTTGTTCTGTTTGTTACTTTTTGTAAAGTTTGTAATTTTGTGGAAAGACTTAATGAACATGTATTTTTTGAGAAGATTTTTACCTCTACTTATTTTATCTCTATTTGTGCAGTTAGGTTATTCTGCAAAGCACTTTAAGTTCGAGGGTATTGCAATGGGTAGTTCGCAAACCGAATTTTTCAGTAAACTACAAAAGAAGGGTTTTCAGGCTATTTCTCAACCCGAATTTATAACCGACACTGCAAATATTGCGTCTTATTATTGGGGTACATATAAGGGACATTCAGGTACCATTTTGGCGGTGTCGGGTGTACGAAAGAATAAGAACAAGGCCGATAAGTTAGTGGTTTACCTCGACGCTTCAACATCGTGGCATTCGCTTTACGATAAGTACTATAAAATTAAACAGTCTCTAACCAAGGAGTTTGGCCAACCCAAAGAGTGCCGCGAAATGTTTCACATCAACGGTCAGCCTAAAACTGACGACGATCTTTTTTTAGAGGTAAAGCATGGCAATTGCGAGTACCTTTCCATCTTCTCTTCGAAGCGTGGTGTAGTTATGCTCTCTATTGTTTACAAGAAGGGTGAAGCAAGGGTTAACGTCGTTTATCTCGACCAGGAAACCGTGGGTGGTTCTATGCAACATAGCCACTAACAATCAATAAGGTAACATAAAAAATGGGTGAATCATTTTGCATGGTTCACCCAATTTTTTTGCCCTATTTGGCATATTGCACCTATAAAGTCATCAACTCTGTAAGTCGCATCGCGACGTTTCCTTACGTAGCCTTGGGTGTAACCCAAAACATTAATTTGTAATAAAGTCGTGTTTCAATGTGTTTGCCAAACTATCTTATAGTTGGAATTGTGTGTTTGCCAATGTTGAACATTTGTAGTTCAGAATCAATCTTTTCGTTCATCAACAAGCGCCCGTTATAGTCGTAAATCATTACATTTTTTCCGGTTGCGTTAGTAACATTAATTGTGCCATCGGTGTGTAGGTAGATGTTTTTCTTACCATTGGTTAGCAAACCGGTTTCTGTCTTCGAATCAATCACTTCTGTGGCATAATAGGCAACGTGGCCGTTGGTGGTTGAGCCAGCTGTCACAACCAGATTGCTGTTGTTCAGCACTACGTCGAGGCTGTAGCACAAGTCGAAAGCTTGGTCGCCAATGCTCTTCAATGTGCTTGGTAATTCAATACCCAAAATGTTCTGGCAGTTGTAGAATGCCATCTTGCCAATGGTTTCCAAACCATCGTGAACCAAAACGTAATTCAGGTTCGTACAATCGGTAAAGGCAGCAGCCTTAATGGTAGTCAGGCTGTTTGGAAAACTTAAGATGTTGAGTTTGTTGCATTTGCTGAACGCATATTCGCCAATTGTCGTCAACCCATCGTTAAAGAAAATTTCTTCGAGGTTGGTGCAGCTATTGAAGGCACCGTCTTGAATGGTGGTAACGCCATCGGGCAATAGAATGGTGGTGATGTTCTTACAGTTTTGGAAAGCCGCACTCGGAATGGTGGTAATTTCGTTGTTCAGTTCCAAGTCGCCACCAATGGCCCTAGGCACAAAGAAAATGCTGGTTGGATTCTTACTGTACAGAATACTGTTGTAACTGAAGAAATTTTCGTTATCTTCTTCAATATCAATTTTTTCAAGTGTTTGGCATAGGGTGAAACATCCGTTGCCAATGGTTTCGAGTGTTGCCGGAAAGTAGACCGATGTCATGAGTTTGCTGCCAGCAAAGGCATCCTTCCCAATGCTTTTCACAGCATAGTTTTTGCCTTTGTATTCGAATTGGTTGGGAATTTCAACGTCTCCACAATAGAGTTCATCGGCCGAATAGTACATCCAGCCATCTTCCTCATCACCCTTGTAGGTTACCTCGGCATTTCCATCGTTGCCAATATTGTAGTAAATGCCATCAATTTCAATTTTTTCGGCCATTGCCATGTTCCAACAGCAGAATGCTGATGCTAGTAGTGTAGTTCTAATTTTCATAGGCTCTATGTTCTTGTTAGTTAAATTTAGCAAATAGATTTTATTTAACCTATCAATAGACTTTAGGAAACTGTTTAATATTTTTTAGGGCGGATTTATGGGAGATTTTTTAGGATAGTTTGAATGGTTTAGAAAGGGGCAATAAATCATCCTTTCCGTAAGTCGCATGGCTTTGGTTGAAAGTTCGTAGTAAAGCTTTAACCCATGAAATAACAAATAAGCCCCAATAATTTCCTTTTAAACGCGTTTTACACCTTTGGTGGTAAACTATATCATCTTTAGTAAGAAATGAGCTTTAAATCGATAAAATGGCTATTTTTCGTCCCAAGTGACCATGTGGCGTGGTAGGTCTATCTTCTTCTTTTCGCGCCAAGGTCCGTGCACATAGTAGTTTTGGGCAAGGTTTTCCTCCATTTTGCTGACGAATGCCTCGCGTATGCGGGTGCAGTTCTCGTTAAGGCGGTTTTTCATAGGGTCTACCAGGTCGTTAATGGTCTTTTCTATCTTGTCGGCGTCGGTTCTACCGGTAATCTGATTGTAGATTTTGTTTATTTCTGCCTTGTAGTTCGAAATTTCCTTGAAGAAGATACCCTCGGGATGTTTCAGGAAAAAGATGAAGACCGTCTTTGCCAGCGGCGTCATTTCAACGACCATGTCGTCGTAGTCGGTAAGGATGACTTCGTAGTTCTTCGTTACCCTCAAACGGCTGACCTTGAAGGCATTGGGTGTTTCTTGAATGACCAACTGACGGATGAAGAAGTCGCTGACGCCCGATTCTTGCAACTTGGCAATCTTCTCTTTCAACTCGTCTACAATGTTCATGATGTCGCTGTCCATCGCAAAGTCGTTCTGCTCTTCAAGCGGCAGATCTTCCTTTCTTGTCATGCGATATTTAACGCGGTAGTGCTCGTTGTTATGTTCACTGAAGAACAGGCTCAATTGCGCCAAATACGACATCTTTTCTTCGGGCATAAGTTCGAAGAAAAGGTATTTATTGTAGAATTCACTCCAATATAGGAATCCTGTTGTCAGCTTCCCTACGTTCTTTTTGCCAATCAGCTTTTCCAACAACTTGTCGGCCAAGTTGTTGCAGGGTGTTAGGTGGTCCAGTCTTGCGTGTGGTGCATAGTAAGCCAGTTGCTCGTTGCTGGGTGCAAGCTGTTTGGCACAAAATTCGTTCAGGTTGCAGCAGGTGTAGTCTCTTTCCCAAAGGTACTTTTCAAACTCTGCCCTGTTGTCGTTTAAGTGTTTTTCAATAGCTTGGTTTCCGGTACGGTTTACGAATAGGTACTCAAAGCTGTCGAGCTGGTAGCAGCATTGTGTGGGTGCCGGAATTTGCACGACCGGTTGGTTCCTCATTATCCAACCTTCGGCATCGGTGTGTCGGTAGTCATTGTAGCAGTTATGGGTCTTTACATATTCTGGTTTGGGGTGGTAGTGCCTGTATATTCTCTGGGGAAGCATAAATGGCCAACAGATGCAAAGCGTGATGAAGCCAATTACCGACAGAATAACTTGGCAACTGCGTACAACCACCACGTTCTTCGAATCTGTAATAGTGGCGCATTCTTCCCAAATCACCGAAATAAACAATTTCTTGTCGTTTCTTGTAAAGCCAAACTCGCTGGTTTTGCCAAACTCGCTGGTTTTTTGGTTATAGCGGTTAATCAACTCAATGACAATGCAGCTGATAACAATATAGATGCCGATGTAGTGCAGAATACCCATTTGAAAGTGTTTTGGGCAAAAGTAAATAATTAAAATATATGCTAGTATGGTTGGTGCAACAAATAAACCCGAAACAAGGTAAAAGTTTCGGGTTTTAAGGTTTTTCGGGTAGTTCTGAATGTTAGTTCTTGTCACCTTTCTTCCATTTTTCGCGTTCTTCATTCTCCTTTTCCCTTTTGTTTGCCATGAAAAGAAGGAATCCACCAATCACACTGTTCATGGTAAGGGAGCTAAACATGCTTGAAATGCCTTGAGCTGAACCTTGAGATGCCGCACCAAACAATGCGACCAGCGACACTGCTGCTAAACAGAGAAATATAATACCTGCAATCTTCATGAAATTACCCCTCCTTTATTTCGTCGTAGTTACTGTCGTTCTTCTTGCAGCAGAAGACGATGATGATGCCAATTAGGCCTAGAAAGAAAGTCAGCACTGCAGCCCAGGTGGAACCGCATGAACGTTTTTCGCCAACGCTGGCCATAACTGCGGCTAGAATGATGCGAACAATTATTACTGCTATGAACATAATTATTTGTTAATTAGTTTGTTTACTTCAGTTTCCAACTCTTTTAACATTGTTAGGCTGTTCGACGCATTGTTTACCTTTTGGTAAAGGCTTTTTGCCAACTGTTTAGTGTTTTCGTCATTAAACCGGTCGGGATGACAATTAGCCAAAAGTTCGCGTCTAATTTTTTCGGTTTCTTCTTTCGCAAAAGCGGTGACGATAACATCGTTGAAATCGACTTTACCGTTCTTTTTCAACTTCTTTTTCAGTTGGTAGCTTTCGCTTTTGTGGTAGTGCTTAATGCCAAAAATCATAGCCCCCAAAACAAGGGCCAGCACAATGGCAACCGTTAACCATTGAATGTGTGATGTTTGTATGGTTGACTGTTCGCCTGTTTTGGGTTCAGCCGACAATGTAAGTAGCGTATCTTTTTCCATTCGTTATAGATTTAATCGAGGAATCCACCCATATCGGCATGTTCAATCAGTTTCCATTGGCAACCGAAATGGCTGTTGTTGTCGCGCACCATAAGGGTGTCCCAACCCAGGGCAACCAGTTGCCTAACAAGGGTTTTGTTCGCCAAGATTATTTTGCCAATAAATATCATTTCATCGCGCGAAAGTGTCCTACCAGAAAGGGCCTTAATGCAGAAACCCGTGTTCATCCAAGCCGACATTTCGTGTTTATAGGCTTTATTCCCCGTCACCATAGAAGCCTCTAGTATGGTTGGGGCGGTACCAGTCACAAAGGCATTGCGTGCGGTCTTGTTAAAGTCCCTCACCAAACGGCTTCGGTCTCGGCTATCTGAAAACCATTGGACGATTCCGTTCCATATATTCGTTAGATTCATAGGCACTTCCTTTTTCACAAAAGTAGTTTAGCCAGGTGCGCTTACCAATTGTCTGCAAGTCTTGCAGACAATTGCACATTTCTAAAATTTTTTCAAGTTGATAGATTGTAAAATGAGAATGATTTCAGTGAAGTAGCAGCTTTTTATCCCATAACGACATTGTAAAACATCGTCGTCAATTCTGCTGAAACAGAAAAAATATAAAACGCTTATAAAGTAAAGAAACGAGGGTGCATCATAATGTAATTTTTATGATGCACCCTCTTAACTATGAATAACTTATAGTTCAATAGGTTTTCCCAATTTTCTTAAACCATTCGGCTATGGCACGTTCGTAGCGTGTTTCGCCCAATTGTAGGAATTGGCGGTAGGCCAGTTCGTTGGGTAGCATTTGCTGGTTGGCATAGTGGTTGGGGTAGGCATGAATGTTGGTGAGCCCTACGCCACGGCCCAAACTGTGTGCACCGGCATAGCTTTCGTCTTTCAGAATCATGGGGATTTCAATGTGTCCGCTGCGGCGAACCTCTTCCTCGGCTAGCAGGTATCCCTTGCTCACGGCATCCGATTTTGGCGCACAAGCCACATATACGGCCGCGTGAGCCAATATTTTCTTACCCTCGGGCATTCCTATCCTTTCTACCGCCAAACTTGCGCTAGTGGCAACATTTAGGGCGTTACTGTCGGCAAGGCCCACGTCTTCGCTGGCGCAGACCATGATGCGGCGTGCAATGTACTTGGGATCTTCGCCAGCCTCGAGCATGCGTGCCAGGTAGTAGAGGGTGGCGTCGGGGTCGGTATGTTTCATGCTTTCAATGAAAGCGGAAATGGCATCGTAGTGGTTTTCGCCATCCTTGTCGTAACGGATGGCTTTCTTTTGGATGCACTCTTGCATGACGTCTAAAGTCAGCTCAATCTTTCCGTTTTCATCGGGGTCGGTCGTCAGCACACCCAGTTCAAGGGCGTTCAGCGCCTCGCGGGCGTCGCCTTTGGTAGCGTCGGCAATGAATTGGCGAGCCTCTGGGGTGATGGTGGCGTTATATTCGGCAAGGCCACGTTCCTCGTCGGTTAGGGCTTTGTCGATGAGTTGGCCGATGTTTTCTTTCGATAGCGGTTTCAGTTCGAAGATGCGTGAACGTGAAAGCAAGGCGCCATTCACTTCAAAGAACGGATTTTCGGTGGTGGCGCCAATAAGCACCAAGGTGCCGTCTTCGACGAAGGGGAGCAGATAGTCTTGCTGGCCTTTGTTGAAACGGTGAATCTCGTCGATGAAAAGGATGGTTCGCTGGTTATATTGCCCCAGGTGCTTTTGGGCGGTAGCTACCACGGCTTCCAAGTCTTTCTTGCCGGCAATGGTGGCGTTAACTTGCTGAAAGTGTGCGGCTGTGGTGTTGGCTATTATGCGGGCTAGGGTGGTTTTGCCAATGCCTGGTGGACCGTAGAAGATAACCGACGTCAGCTTGTCGGCCTTTATGGCACGGTAGAGCAGTTTGCCAGGAGCCAAAATGTGCTCTTGACCAACCATCTCGTCGATGTTGCGTGGACGCATGCGTGCTGCAAGCGGCGATGCTTGGCCAACGTGCTGGCGGTAGTTCTGCTCGAACAAATCCATGGTTTAATCGGTGCTTATTTGTAGAAGGTTTTCTCGAAAGCCTGGAACTCGTCTTTTCCGCAAACGCAACGTTTCCACCATGCCTGAAGGAAGCCCAAGCCGTAGCCCAACAGCTGAATGAACGATGCCACAATGCTGCGTAGGCCAATGCCCAGGTTCTTGTATTGTAGGGTAGAGTCGGTGCAGATGATGAGCGAGAAAAGTGCCAGCGGCAACAGGGCACCAATGGCTAGGTACTTGCTGCAATTGCAGAAGAAGATGCCCAACACACCTACGATGAAAACGAGCAAAAGGAAGGCAACCCCTAGCGTGAAGACGGCTGGCAAAAGGTGTACCAGCTTTAGGCTTTCGGGGTACTTCTTGTAAAGGTTAATGCGGGCAATGCCGCTGTTGAACACCTGGCGGAAGAACTTGCGGTAGTCGGTGCGGCGCTTGTGCCATACCCATGCACCGGGGAAAAGGCGGCACTTGCAGCCCGCCTTGAAGATGCGGATGCTGAAGTCGATGTCTTCGCCAAAACGCATGTTCGAAAATCCGTTAAGTTCCTTGTAGACACTGGCCTTGATGCCCATGTTGAAGGAACGTGGGTAGAACTTGTCGAGTTTCTTCTTGCCGCCACGTATGCCGCCGGTGGTGAAGAAGCTGGTCATGCTGTAGCTGATGGCCTTTTGGGTGTCGGTAAACGACTCGTGTGCGCTGTCGGGTCCGCCAAAGGCATCGGCTGGTTCGGTGTTCAGTTCGTCGTCAACGGCTTTAAGGTAACCTTCGGGCAACACCACGTCGCTGTCGAGAATGATGAGGTATTCGCCATTGGCGCGTTCAGCTCCATAGTTGCGGCTCTGGCCCGGCCCACTGTTTTCCTTCATGAAGTAGCGAAGGTTCAGTTGGTTGGCATATTTCTTACAAACCTCTTCGCAGGGCTTGCTTGAACCGTCTTCCACAATAACGACCTCGAAATCGTTAATGGTTTGTGTGGTAAGGCTCTGCAACAGTTCGTCGACCTCGTCGGGTCGGTTAAAGACTGGAACTATGAAACTGTATTTCATTTTGGGTGTTTTATTCGATGTAAACGCTTAATATTCGTTTTCCTTAAAGTGCTTTGGAATGTACCAAGCCGAGAAGAAGTAACCGAGAATGGAGCCGACAGAATCGGCAAAAAAGTCAAAAAGGTCGCAACTGCGGGTAGCTGTCAGCTCTTCTTGCATAATTTCAATGAGTCCACCGTAAAGAATGGGGATAATGAGCGCCCACATAATCATGGGAACGCTTTTGAAACTGGTGCTCTGCTGGTAGAAGTTGAGGCAGATGCAGAAGGTAAAGCCAAAGTACATGAGGCAGTGTACCACCTTGTCGATGTTTGGTACAGAACCAAACATCATATTGTGTTCACCGGCAGGCTTCATGCAAAGGTAAAGGATGGTGAGGCCTACACAGATGGAAAGTCCGTAATGACGGAAGAAACGTAAAATTGCATCCATAGTCTGTATGTTTTTGAGTAAACGTTTTTTTATTTCTTGCGTTTGCGGTTTTGCCACTTAATCTTCCAATAGTCGCGGCTGCACATGCGGCGCAACTTGTTCTTGTGGAAAATGTAGTTGTTGATGACGTAGGCCACACCGTCTTCGTCGTTCGAGAGGGTGACGAAGTCGGCAGCATCAATCACACCGCTTTGTGCATTACCCATGGCAACGCCCAAACCCGCGAACTGAATCATAGATAGGTCGTTGTAGCCGTCGCCACAAGCCACCACGTTGTCTTTCGTCATGTTCAGTTTCTTGATGAGGCGGTCGATGGAAAGGGCCTTGTCTATGCCGGGTGGCACACATTCCAGGAAGTAAGGGGCCGATGTGAACAGGTTGATGGTTTCGCCAAACTCTTGCTTGGCAACCTTCTCTACCTCGGCCAACTTGGTAGGCTCGCCCACAATGAGGCACTTGGTAACCGGGTGCTGAATGGTAGCCAGGAACGACTCGACACCGCGCACCGGCATGTTGTTGATGTTTGCCTCGATGATGACGTACTGGTCGTCGGGATTTTCGGTAACAATGTCGTTTCCATCGTAGCTCATGATGGCAAGGTCGTGCCTTTTCGCAAATTCGTAAAGGTGAGGAATCTCGTTTTGTGGAACCGACTGCTGGTAAAGAATTTCGCCAGTCTTGTAGTCGATGATCTGACCACCGTTGTACGACAAGATGTAGCCGCCATATTGCTTCAACTTAAGTTGTTTTGCAATAGGTTCAATGCCGTAGGTTGGGCGGCCCGATGCCAAAACGATTTTTACGCCAGACTCTTGTGCCCTGAAAAGTGCCTTCAAGGTTTTGGGAGTAATGATTTTCTGGCTGTTGGTAAGTGTGCCGTCAAGGTCGAGCACAAGTAACTGGTATTGTGACATGTTCTTAATTTTTTGCAAAGTTAGTGTTTTTTGAACCAATATGGGGTTTCTGGTTCTTTATTCTTTGCTTTAGGGTTCATAAGTAACAACCTTCACCCCAAAAAGCTGTTACAGGTTTAATGTTGTTAGGTCCAATTGGTCGAAACTGATGTTTTCAACATTCAGGCTGCGGCAAGCGAACCTTATGTTCGAGAAGTTGAGGTTGCGCAGGTCTTCGCGCGGAACGAAGTAGAAAAGTTGGCAAGGCAGTTCGGGCCATGCTTCGTAGTAGTCTTTACCCTTTTGGGCGGGCGTGTCTTGGTAGTAGCCCAAAAAGTCGGTCTTGTCTAGCGTGAGCTGTAGCAGAAGCACCAAGTCTTCTCCATCGTCGTTCAACAACTTGTCTCTGTTTATTTTTGGCTCGCCCATAATGTTGCCAATAGTGTTTGCCTTCTTTTGGGACTTCTTGAACACATTTTGGTAGTGCCACTTGGCGTAGTTGTAGGTTTCCTCGTTCGAATCGGCAAAAATTTCGTCTTTCCTGCCTGCGTCGTGGAAGGTAGGAAACGAATCTTCTGCCTGAAACTGCAGCTTGCGCGGACGAAGGAAAAAATGTGGGTTGAGTGATTTGTTGTCCTTATGAAAGTGGAGTTGGTCTCCCGGTGTGCTGCTGTAAATAACGCGGGCACAGCCCTTGTTTCCCTTCTCGTTCAGCAGCATCTCCTTCATTTCGTAAAAGAAGTAAAGTATGCCGTTGTCTGGCAAGCCGTTAAGGGTGCTTGGCAGGTCGGCACAGTTAATTTGGGCAATGAGTGCGAGTGGCAGCTTGTGGTTGGTTGGCCACGTAAAGTCGTTGGGTACCGATGGAATGGGTGCAATGTACGACTCGCCCAGCTTGAACGAATTGCAGTCTTGGCAGACTATGCCGGCCGTTTCGCTTACGATGTGTAAGAATTGCTGTCGGTAGTTGTTGGTGCAGAGAAGGTCGCCCCCTTGCTTTTGGTTGTAGAAGTGGGCAAAGAAGGCCTTCATTTGACTTATCTTCTCGTTTTTATCGGCAAAAAGGAACAGCTTGTGCGTGCTGGCAAAGGTTACCTCAATGTGGGTTTGGTAAAAAAGTATTCTTTCAACTTCGGCCCAGCTGACGTGCGAAACATAGATGTAATCGATGTTTTTCCCCTTTTGGTTGCTCAAGTGTGGCACCGATGCAATCAGTCCTTTCCTGTTCACGATGGTCACCACATTCATGTTAACCGTCTTACGGTATGCCTTTACGTAACCTGTGAGTGAAACCACCACCGAGGCAATGAAGATGCTGGAAAGGAGACACAGCCAAATGATGGTGTGCTCAAGCATGTAGCCAATGCTGACCAGGAAGAAAAGGTAGGCAATGAGTAAGATGAAGTTCCACGTTTTTACCCTAATGGTGGCAGGGTTGAAGTAGACGCTAAACAGAAACTTTGCGAGCGACCTGGGGTAAGTAAAGGCAAGTTCCTTTCCAGCTAGGTTCTCATGGTCTGGTTCCTGAACCTTCGGTCCCCTTTTACCGACATAGTCTCGCCACGAAATAAGGACAAACACAATGCTCCACACAAGCACAATGGTCATGTTGGTCATGAACTTTGTGTTCGTTTGGTTGCCAAACACCATAGCCCCGGCGGGCAGCAGCGGCAGCAACAGCTTCAGCGTTAGTATTGCCTTGTCTTTCTTGCTCATTAGTAGTTGGTTAATAGCTTACTATGATGGACGAACCCGTATCTTTGCAATGAGGGTAAATTTTCAGTTTCACCTTGCTGGGTCCTTCAATGGGTACACACAAACCCCATTGCAGGTCGTAGACGGTGTTGCAGTGATGGCAAGTTGCCAGCAGCGAGGTGTTGACGGTTAGAAGGTGTTGGGTGCGTTCCAGGTCGTAGCAGTAGGGGCAAGCCAGGTCGCAACAGCCCAATTTACCGTCAAAATCGCGGAAAACAATCAAACCGCCATATCCCAAGAAGGTGTTTATGGGGTAAACGTCAGAGTGTTCGGTATAGGTTTTGAAGGTGCCCACGTTCAGCAGTTGCACATAGTCGCTATACTTCACTTTCAGGTAGACTCTGTAGTCGGGAATCAGCGAGTTCTCTACGTCGGGCTTGCACCCCGACATGAGTAAGACGATGAATATCAGAAATGATAGTTTTCGCATTTTCCTTGTGTTGTTTTGTTTTTATAAAAACGTCGGAAACGTAAAAATCGTATTTCGAGCTTACCGACAAGAACCTTCTTAAAACAAAAAACGGCCGCAAACCATGTGTTGCAGCCGTTTGTGGGCCCAGTAGGGATTGAACCTACGACCAACTGATTATGAGTCAGCTGCTCTAACCACTGAGCTATGGGCCCTAAATTACGTAGTATTGACCGAAAAGGCAACTTGCGAAATCTTCCGCAAAATTATAAGAATTTTATTTCAATGCAAAATTTAATGCAAAAAAAAGAATTTTCGCTTGTGAGAGATTATTAAAACAGCATCTTATGCCTTAATTTTTGCTTATATGCCAACAATTATCTATTTTAGTTAGTTGAAACGAATCAATAGGCTAAAAGATAAACACAATGGTATTAAAGAGACTCCGAAAAGTTGTAACAATGTTATTGTTTGCAGCAACTGCATCTGTCAGTTGTTTGGCTACGCCTTTCGATCCTCTCGAATATCTGCGTAGTAATTATCCGAAGTTGACGAACGAGTACGAAGACGAGCTCCTCAACTTTCCGGTTCATTACATCTTTGCCGTCGACGTTAGTGGCACCATGGTCAAGTATTCTGCCCAAGTCGACTCTGCCCTGGTTCCTTTCATTCAGGCCTTGCCCGATAACGATTATGTAACTTTTATCCGTTTCGGAACAACTGCTAAAGACAACGAAGCAGGCTACAATTCCAAGATTTCATCGGCAAGTAAGGCAACCCTCATTTCAAACATCCATCACCTCTACACCAATACCAACGACGACAAGGCGTTCCGCCAGCATACCGACATCTTTAAGGCCATTAAGGGCATTAGCGATGTAGAGAAGCGTAGGCAAGAAGCCAAGCAGAACGTGGTCATCATCATTACCGACTTCCGAAACGAAGATGCTTCGGGTGTGGAACAAAGGTTCACTTCCGACCAGTTGGAACAGATGAACCGCATGATGGAATCGGCCAATTTTGGCAAGGAGGCACGCAACGTGGCCCTAAAGCTGAATGTAGACGAAAGCAAGCCAGGCTATTGCCTCGACCAGCTGCGCGAATCGGTTTTCCCTACCGAGGGTAAGCCGGCGTTGCAGATTGTGCCGGTGGGTAACGACCCCGGTACCATCAATTCGTGGTTCGAACAGTTGCGCCGCGACATCATGGTCAACAAGTTGAAAGCCATCATCGATATTGAGAACAGGGCTATCGACATCGATTTTAGCCAAAGCGTCAGCATCGATGGCGACGTAAAGACCCAGATACACTGGAAACCAACCCGCCTTTACCGCCACATGAAGATTGACTCTTCGAAGGTGGCTGAACCCAATAACTCCGGTTTCCGCCTAAAGGTGAATGGCGATGAAATCGGTGAAAAGAAGGAATTGGAGTTCGAATCGGAACTCGGTCAGCTGAAACACAGCGGTTTTGGTTTCCTGGGTTTCCACCACATGACCGACAGTCTGCAGCTTGGCGTTGACATGCCAACCGACTTCGACGATGAATTGAAGAAACTAGATGTGATTAAACCCATATCTACACCCAAGCAGATGGTTGACAGGTGGATATTCACCTTGCCAATACCTTTCTGGTTGGCTGCAACCATTGTGGCACTCCTCATCATCTACATTCTGTTGGTGTTGAACCAGATTAAGAAGAACGCTAGCCACATGGGTTGCTTCAAGGGCGAAATTAAGATTAGGGATTTCGATGGCTATAGCGACACCGTTAGCAACAGGATAATGACCTACACCCAACCGGTGGTAATTGGTAAGAATGGTGCCGGTAAGCTGAAGGTTGCCGATGCTGAATGGTCCATCAGCCTACGAAAGAAGACGTGCAGCGTGTTCATTCCGTTTGGCGACCCAGAACTGGTCTTCAAGGTCGACAAGGGCTTCGCTTCAACACCATCGCACAAGAATGGCGTTGACGGATTCAAATGCTCGGGTACGCTTACCGTGACGTGCGGCCCAAAGAAGAGCGAACAAACCCACAAGGTGGTCATTAGGGTTATTAGTTGAAAAAAAGAAAATAAAATATACTATGGCAAAAAAGAAACACATCTTTATTGGACTTGGAGGTTCGGGCTGCCAAACCATTGCACAGATTAAGGAAAAAGTCTACGACAAGAAGTTTGGCGACACACCACAGTCAAAATCTCGTCTCGATGCTATGAACGAGAGCTATCGATTCATTTTTGTAGATACCGATTCTCGCGATATTGACGATGCGAACAAGCGTAACCGTTCTAGCTTTGAAATGGGACGCGTTCCGTTCATTTCGCCACAAACCGACTTGGTTAACCTTGGTAAGGGTAACCCGCAAGCCATTTGGTACGAAGCTAGGCAAGATGCCGACAACATGATTAACAAGCGCATTTTGGAAGCTTGTTCACCCGAGTTGGCGGCTAAAATTCCAGACCAGCCATTGGCATTCGGTGCCGGAGCTTTCCGCATGAAGTCGCGTATTTCGTTTGCACATTCGTTAAGCGACTTTCAGATGAAGTTGCAAGCTGCCATTTCTGCACTTAACGACGTTAAGAGCAATGGTGGTGCCGACTTCAACATCTACTACTGGATTGTTTGCAGTTCGCTTGGTGGTACGGGTTCGGGTATCATTAACGACGTGCTCTACCACGTGAACATGATGCACCGACAGACGGTTGGCGATGGCGACCCGCAGCTCATCCTAACCATGTACATGCCAAAGATTTACATCGACCAGAACAATACCGAAGAGAAATATACCTTGAATGCCTATGGCGTTTTCTCTGAAATTGAGGCATTTAAGTGCATGAGTCTCGATTCTAACCAGAACACGGTATTCCACCGCATGGCTTTGGTTAGCGACTACAACCTCATCGACTCACAGCGTAAGTACTGTCCGTTCTATTACCTTATTCCTATCGACGTTCAGACCGACAAGGGTACTAGCCTAGGTACCCAGCACGAAATGTACCGCAACACTGCCGAACTCTTGTACCACGTGCACGAAGGCAAGGGTGGCGAGACATTCCGTTCGGACATCGACAACTACATGAACGACATTATGGAACGCGACCACGAAAACTTCCTGGTGCCTATGGGTTATGTGTCTTTGCACAAGCCAGAGGAACAGATGAAGGCCTACATGCGTACCCGTTTCAAACGCGACGTGTTGCGCGACTGGTTGATTAACAACAATCCGAAGGTTGTTGCCATTGACGACCTTAAGAAGAAACCGCTTTACAACGAAGTTTTCGAATCCATCCTCGAAAACGGTCTCTTCTACAAGCAGTTGAACAAGGCGATTGAATCTGTTATTGAAGACGTTAATATCGATACCGAAAAGAACAAGCTCGATGAAAACGCTAATATCGATTCCGTTTCCAGCATAGTTGCAAATATTCCTGACGAGTTCAATAAGGTAATGAAGGCAGAACGCCTTGAAGAAGTTAAGGATGAACTTATTACCAGCATTTGGAAGAAGGCTGAATATTGGATTCGTGAAAACGGTATCATCTATGCACTGAATGCTATTGACGCCGTAAGGGAAATTGCCCGCAACGAATACGACACCCTTAACAACGAGCAGAAAAACAAGAAGGAAGACGTTGAAAAGGCTCAAAAGGAAGTTGAAGACACTCATAAGGATGCGCAAGAAGTCAGCTTCAAGGAAAAGACCGTTGGCTCGAACAAGGGCGACATTGAGCAGTACAAGGTGGCCGTTGACACTTGGATTAGTGCCATTGTTGAAAAGGGTGTTGCCGAATGGCGCATTGCCATCTTGAAGGATTTCTGCCTCGATGAAAAGACTGATGAATTGGCTAAAATTAAGAACCACTTGACCCGTTTGAAGAACAAGGCCGAAGACATGAACAACGCCATCCTTAAGGAATATAAGGGCTTGGCCGATACCTTCGGAAAGGCTTCACTCGACGTTACAACCGTTTACTTGCCAATGCTGAAGGACATCTGCAACAGCAATGGCTGGCGACCAGACAACATCTTCAGCAAGCTCTACAACTTCATCATCCCAGCAAAGGAAGATGCCGAGGCACATGCCGAGCGTCCTTCGTTGAAGAAGTTCATCGACGACCAGATTTACTTGACACAGAGCGAAAGCATGAACGAGGAAATCAAGCAGAATGGTTACCTCTACATCATAAAGAAACAGGAGAAGTCGGTTTCTACCGGTAAAATGGTGGAAAAGATTGAGAAGGAACACCGTTTCTTCGCCAACTCTACACTCGACCGCTTGCCTGAAAAGATTATTGAACAGTTCCTTGAATTTGCACAGATTGCCTTCGAAGAACAGTTCCAAAAGAAACCGGAAATTCAAGACCGTTGGATTAACCGCGGCTTGGCTGACTTCTTCTCTGACTTGACCAACGACCAGAAGGACGATGTGCGCAACAGCTTGAATCCGGCCCTCTTCTTCAGCTACAATGCCGACCGCATTGACGTTATGAAGAAGGAAGAGCACATGGTCTTCGTTGCCAACAACAAAGACTTGGCACGCCAGATGTTGGGTTACGATGCCGGCAACCCTAAACACCGCTTCGAGGAAGATACCAACATCAACACTGCGTTGGTCATTAAGTCAAAGTTCGGTTTGTCGTTCCAAGACTACCGCATTTACGATTCGCTCAAAATGGTGTACGACAAGGCTACTTTCCGCGAAAAGTACCATTTCCATCGCGACTTTGCACAACACCTTGGCAAAATTACGCTTGCCGACCTTCCTGACGAAGAGTTGCCACAGCACCGCGTACTTGCAAAGATTCTGTTGCTCAACCAGTTCGAGAAAGAACTCACACCATTGTTCTATACCGACAAGTACGAGCCAGAAAACTATGCAACCTCGTTGTTGATTGATAGCAAGATGGACAAGAACCTTGCCGAAGACACCGTGTTGTTGGCTGGCCCAGAGGCTCTTTCGGTGCAAGACAACCTCATTTGCCTCACCCGTTCAGAAAAGAACAGACAATTCTACAGCGAACTTTCGGGCTCGTCTATTTCGAAGCAGTTTGCCGAATATATGGACTTGTTCTTCAACAACCGTTATGCCGATTCGTTGCAGAACCTTCTCACCCTCATCATCCGCACCACCGTTTCGGTTAGGGAAGATGGTAAGGACGTGCAGAAACACGGTTCCGACATCTTGAAGCGCAACTTCCGCGAAAAGCGCGACTTGTTGCTTGCCGACTTGAACAGCAAGAAGGCAAAGAGCCAGGGCGAAGACCGACGCATTTATAGCATTCTGTTCGACATTATTAAGAACCGTTACGAATCGTACCAGAAGTTTATTGAATAATACAAGATTGTTAGCAAGATGCTTCCTCTTTGGATTATAGACCTAAATAGCGACAACCAGCGTTGCCAGTTGTTCCAGCATTACCTCCGTTCCATAACGGGGGCTGTGCTTGCTATCTCTAATATTCCGGAACATTCGGCCAACGATAGCGAAACATCTTCTATTCAGTCTGATTCACTTTGTGCCGATGGTCAGTGGTATTACACCCACTTCGACGATCCGTTCAAAAATGCCGATTTCAACGACGAAGAACACGTAGCTGCTCTGCTTTACGACTTTAAGGAAAGTCTGGTAAGCGAAGGGCAGCGCTTTGTTGAACTGTTGCGTCAAACCACGTTCCAAACCGACATCAACATTAACGTGTGTGTGTTGGGCCATATTGAGGAGCAGATGACGCAGTTGACCTTCACCTCCATAGCTGCCCTCATTCAGCTCGAGAAAGGTCGCATCTTGCCAAAGCACATTCACCAGGGCATCAACATTATGGGTATGTTGTTTATTCCGTCGGCAGTCAATACCCGCAAGCGTGAAGAACGCCAGAAGGTGTTGCGCTGTTTGCGCGAAATTGAGGTGCAGCATGCGGTTTCATCGGTGCATGGTTACGACAAGATGTTGCTTTACCAAGATGTTCAGAACCGCACGCAGAAGTTCTATCCGCAGCTGAATGTCGACCAACAAGTCGACTACATTACCCAATGTATCGTCAACTTGTTCTATGCTACCAACCACTTCCATCCGCTTTTAAGTGGCAGCAGTGCCGACGACCATTTCTACCTGTCGTTGGGTCCGGCTTCCATTTATTACGATACCACCTTGCGCGACGAGGAAGACCGCGTTGCTGTGGCAAATGGCATCATTTCATCGTTCAAAGCCGATGGCGAGAACAACCAGATAGACCATCGCCCACTGGTTAAGGAAAACGAATACGACACCACCAAGGTGTTGTGTAAGATATTTAGCAACTTGAGTTTGAGGATGGATATGGCTCCGCGTGAACCCGATCCTCACCCGGTTCGCGATTTCTTGTACAAGCCGCTGAAACGCAGGTACTATATGGACTACCTGGCGCGTTACCCGTCTATGCTGATGACGAAGATTGGCGAGAGCGTAGCCGAACAGACCCGCAAGACGTTAGAGGAGGTTAGCTTGCAGCGAAAGGAGCAGTTGCGCAGTTTCATCGATGTAATCATGCCAAATGCTGTTAAACACGAGTTGACAGACTGCAACCAGAATACCGGTGGCGTCTTCCGTTTAGAGCGCAAGTTAAACGAACTGAAGGCGCAGTTGGCAAAGAAGCAGAGCAAGATAGAAGAAACCATCGACTTTGAACTTTGGCCATCTATCTTCGATAAGGTGCCTAAAGAATTGTCCGATTATTTCAACGATTACCACGACGAATATAAGGAAGACGTGACTACAATGCGTAACCAGAGGCAAACCACTGCCGACCGTTGCGAGTCGCGCAAGCGCGAGGCCATTAACGAGCTGGTCAACCACATAAAGCAAGAACCTACGGTGTTGTCGCAATTTGCACGCGTCTTCTTCTTGGGTTTGGTGTTGGTGTTGTTCATTATGCCGTTGCTCGAGTTGGTGTCTCCTTCTTACATCGACCTTGGCAACATTCGTCGCTATGCCTTTTTCTGGGCAACCGGCATCTTCTTGTTGCCATCGCTTTGGCAGCTGGGGGCACACCAATTGTACATACGCAAGCGTAACGTCTTTGTTACGCGCCTTAAGGCCTTTTTCCTGCACGATGCCTATGCCCGTGTGGTAAATGCCGTACAGTCGGAAGCCAATTTCTTCTATTCGAAGGCACAGATAATCTGCGATGAATACTTGAAACGTTGCGAAAACATACGCAAGGACGTCAAGCCATTTACTGTTGAAAATGGCAACTGGAGCCCCGACATTCCTAAAACCATGTTCAACCAGCCGTTGGTTGAAGGCAGTTTTGGTGGCAAACACCTCTTCCCGGGCGAATATACCGATTGCAGCAAGGTTCTGGTGAGTCAGAAATCGGAATTTGTGAACTTGTTGAAGTCGGAAGACTATTACTCGCTGATTAGGGTACTGAAAGACCAGATGTACCTTCTCTTCCAAAACGTTAACCTGCCAGATTACCACGAACGAAAGGTCGATGAAATCACCGGTCGTAACCTTTTCCTATCGGTGAAGGAAATGGCAGAGCTGAAAGAGCAGAGGTGGCAGAATGCCATAAGCACCTTTAAGACAAACCTTGCCGATAACATTAAACGTCTGATGGTGCCACGCAAGCTGGCTACCGTTGACGCAAAGGTATTGCACTATGCCGATTCACAGAATAAGCCATACATTTTGGAACCGTTGCTCGACTTCTGTTCAACGAATGGCGAACTGACGTCGGACAACTGCATTGAGTATGCCGACATTAAGTGCCACGACGAGAAGATGCGCAGGTTGGTTGACTTTAAACTGCCGTTTAATACGTTGTACCAGTCTGACGTAGAAAACGGTCTTTATAAGAATTACCTCTTCATTACCAAGTGGCGCTGTTTCGACACTATTGCGGCAAACCGCATCTTGCCAGAAATTGAACTCGACCTTTCTGCTGAAGATATTACTGCCGAGGCTGCCTTGGCAGATGCCGACGACTGCGGTTGTGACAAAAAAGGAAAGAACGTGCCGTATTCATCGCTTTTCCTTTATGCCCTCTGTGGCGACGATGCTACGGCCTCGCTGTGGCTTAAACTGTTCCGCAACGAAGAGTTTGCCGAAATTTCAGACAAGTCGCGCTTCATGGATAAGTTAAAGAACGAAAGTCGAATTTTCAATAGAACACTTAATCAGTTAGATTAAGCATTAGAAAGAGATTATGCTATCAAATACTTACATACTTCTAATGGCCCTTTTGGTTTGTGCAGCATTGCTTTTGTTGCGCGAACTAATCTCTTTGATTTTCGAGAAGGTTCGCATTACCACCTTCAACGGGAAGTCGGGCAGTACGCTGATTGGTATTCTCGACTATTCGAACAATACCGACAACAGTGTAACCGGCAAGGGACAAGCTGCTGTTGTACGTCTGATTGGTGCAAGCCGTAGCACGCCTTACATTGGTAGGGTGGCTCTCGACAACACCCACCGTGCGGTGGTTTCGGTTTTAGATAGCGATTTGGAACTCGATGCCGAAAATCCGCTTTACAGGACTTACGGATACATCGATGAAAACGGATACATTCACGAGAAGGTGCGTAACCAAGACTTGGTGATTGGCTTTACGGCACGTCCGTCAGAGCCCAACAAGCCTACCATTTATGGCGAAAGGCACTGGTACTCCTTCTGGCAATGTACCCTCAATGTCTATAAGGGAGCTCCGCAAACCGATGCGGCTGCCGATCCTAAACCAACTCTGGTGGCTGAATGTGTGCGCGAGGGACACCATTTTGGCGAAGACCGATTCCCGGCCGAGGCACGTGCTTGCGGCTATGCCATGTTCTTCCCAAAGATGAGGAATACGAAAGATTATTCCGATTATTATACCAATCCACCGCACTATTGGAAAGATACAGCCCTGCTTGCGGCTATTGTCTATTCCGTTATATACCTCATTCTGTTCTTTGTCAACACGGTTGTTACCAATGTGCCGTTGTTTGGTCGAGACATTATCGGTATGGTCATCCTTACGGCTTTTTACTTTATAATTTGGGATCTTGTGCGACAGTTCAAGATTACGAAGGGTGAATTGTCTAATTCCATTAAACCACAGCTCGATCTGCTAAACAAGAACATTGGCATTAAGATGTCCGATTGGGCAATTGTTGTCATTTCGGGCTTGTTGGTGGGTATGTGCTATGCCTTCTACGAATTTGAAACGCTTATTAAGGAGTCGCCCGATTTGGCATCGATCATGTTCCTGTTAGACTATGGTCACTACGATTTCGACTTCTTGCCAATTGTTTGGGTGGTGTCTACGGCATTGTTCATTAACCGTTCGCAGCCGAATGTGCCGCTACCATGGCGCATTCATAGCGTTTTGACCGATGAAAACGACGATGAAGAAGACGAAGATGTACGCAATCCACGTGGAAAGATAGACGTTACTTACGATTGGGACCTCGACTCGTTCTATAACAATTCGCTACATGGTCAAGTCACCCTCCATTTCGATAAGGAGGAATACATAGACCAATTGCGTTTGGTAAATCCGTTCTATCCGCAGGTGCTCGACGTGGTCAGCGAAAAGGTTGTGCACGACATGTATGCCTATCTGCTTTCTAAACCGAAGACCATGCGTAGGCTTAAGTACTTGGCATTCTACATTAGCGACCTAGCTGCACATGTGCATTTGCCAGAGCTAGACAAGTTGCAGTTTGCGCTCGACTTTGTGCAGGAACCGAATATTGCCTTCCGCGAAGACCGCGATAGCAAGAGCCTCGATTATGCCATCCATTACATGCGTTTCCCCGATGAGACATTGTTCGATAAAGAGGGCGATTACGACTGTAAGGCCTTCCTGGCATCGATGCTTTTCTATGCCATGGGTTATAATGTGCTGTTCCTTTATTCCGAACACCACAAGACGGCCGCCATTGCCATAGAAATATCGGTAGACTTGCTAGCTACTTGCATGGACGTTCCGGCAATAAACGAAATAACCACCGAAGTGAACGGACACACCTACGTCTATTGCGAGGTGGCTGCCGAAAACTTTAAGATTGGACACATTGATGACGGCAAGTCTATTCGCGACTTCAACATAAAGGTGCCAATGACACATGGCAGTGAAGAAGGTAGCCAGTTCGATAGCGGAGACGTCAATTTCGACGATTCCATCCCGAATGCAGAAGATAAGACGGTAGATTACGAGTGGACTCTCGACTCCCGTTTCGGCAAACAGCTTACCGGTAAGTTCAGTCTTCAGTTCAGGGGCAAGTACATCGATATGCTGCGTGCAAATAATCCGTTTGCAACCTATGGAAAGGACGGGCGACAGATGGATACGAACTTGCGCATCATGTATAACTACATGCGGTCGGATGACCAGATTATGCAGAACCTGAAGCAACTGGCCAACTATATTCACACCGTTTCTTCCGATAACGACTTGAACCATGTAGATACCATTCAGTTCATTCTCGACTTCGTGCAAGAACCGAACATCAAGTATTGCCTCGATTCCAATTCCGAAGAGTTGAACCGTCCGAAGGAATACACACGTTTCCCCGATGAAACCTTGTATGACAAGAAGGGCGACTGCGACTGCAAGACCATGCTGGCTGTGGCGTTGTTCTCGGCTTGCGGCTACAAGTCGCTATTCCTCATTTCTTCGGTTTACGAGCATGCCGCCTTGGCTGTAGCCTGCAATTCCGAAACCATGGCGTTGCTGAAAGGCGTTGAGGGTGAAGACATTGCCACCATTGACTACAAAGGCAAGACCTTCCTTTTCTGCGAAACAACAGGCGACGGATTCAAGATAGGCCAGATTTCGGAAGGAAATTCTACCGATAAATTCGAGTTTATTATCGATTTTAGTGCGTAAATACGTATATGATGATTAAGAAGAACAAGACATATTCACAGTTTATCGTCATGGTGGTCATTCTGCTCCTCTCATCGGTTGGTGTGGGTGCAGTTTACAAGGCGGCACGAAATCGTCCGCCCGTTGTTTACGATAAATTGAGTCCCGATGTTATTGCAAGGTTGAACAAACTGAAGCTGCTGCATGGCGGTAGCTTGTTTACCGATGCACCGATTGATCCGGAAAAATGGGACAATAAGTACGATTTGGGGCAGAATGCCAATGACCCTTGGGACAAGCTGGAAGACAGCAACTTCATCATCTATTACCGTAACGATGTCAGCGGAAAATGGAAGAACAATGCCGAACTGACTTTGAAATTGGCAAACAAGTCTATTTCCGACCTAGCTAGGATATTTGGTAAGTACATCTACCCCAAAGACGTCAACTACCGTAAGTTGGCCATCTACTTGCCGCCAACCAGCAACGGTTTTGAAAAGACATTAGAACAGATGGGACATAAACCGGAAGGTATGTCGGGTGTGATAGGTATCACCCTAACGCTTATATCACCTTCTGGCGTTTATACCGATGGCATCGTCATTCGTTCAACAACCTACGATCCGAGCATGAGTTTCAATAATTCGTACAAGGTAACCGTGCCGCACGAAATGGGCCACTACGTCTACATGTCGTTGTACGACTTCAACCAAGAGGCGCACCCGCTTAACTGGGTGGTTGAGGGTATTGCCGATCACGTTGCTTCGCGAAGCGACCAGGTTAAAGACGCTGCACGCATTGAATTTATTGATAGGAATTGTAGCCTAGTGACCGACTTCCCCGAAGAAACCAATTCGATGTATTGGGCAGGCGAGTCGTTCTTTAGGTTTATGAGCGATAGCTATGGCCGCCAGTCGGTGACCGACTTCATTAAGAACACCTATAAGATGCATGCCAGCGATGCCCTTGAACAGACGTTTACTGGTCATGACATGAAAGAAGAGTGGGTGAAAGCCCTTAAAAAGGGTGCGCAAGCCGATGAAATGGATGTAAATATGCCAGATGAAGACGATGCGCTGGCAACTAACGACGATAATTAAATGATACGCAACCTTATTCTCGACTTGGGTATGGTCACCGTCCGCCTCGACATGCAGCGTTGCATTCGGGCTTTTAGGGCCTTGGGCATTAACGATGTTGACCAACAGATAACCAACTGCCGCCAACATGGCATTTTCAATGGTATAGAACTGGGTTTAGTCACTACTGCCGATTTTCACAACCATGTGCGTGAGCATTACCAGTTGGCAGTGACCGACGAACAGATTGACGAGGCTTGGAATGCATTCATCCTCGATACGCCTATTGCCCTCCAACAACAGCTTTACCGCCTGCATCAGTCGTTCAATACGTACATTTTGAGCAATACCAATCAAATTCACTACGATTTTTGGGAACAAAAGTGCATGGGTGGCGAGGGTGGATACACGGTTGCGCAATGCTTCAACAAGTGCTACCTGTCAAACGACTTGCACTTGGCAAAACCCGACCCTGCAATATACAAGGCTGTACTTGCCGACTGCGGCGCTAAACCCGAAGAATGCCTTTACCTCGACGATAACGAGGCAAACGTGGCTGCGGCTCGCGAATTGGGGTGGAATGCCCTTGTGTCGGCAACGCCCGAACAGACTATGGAAATATTAACCCGCTTTGAACAAGGAGGTGCGTTATGACGATTAAACGACTAATTGGTTCTTTTTTGCTGATTTTATCGGTAATATCTGCCAATGCCCAAGTGAAAACCGGCATAGACGTGTTGCAAGAAAATGGTTTTGCCTTGCTAGCCGGCAAAAGGGTAGGATTGTTGACCAATCCCACCGGTGTTGACCGAAACTTAAGGTCGACCATCGACATCCTTTACAGTGAACCTACCGTTAAACTCACCACACTTTTTGCTCCTGAACACGGTGTGCGTGGCGACGAGTATGCGGGCACAGTAGTAACAAACTCAACCGATGCTACAACAGGATTGCCTGTTTACAGCCTACACGGCAAGTACAAGAAACCGACTGCAGAAATGTTGAAAAACGTCGATGTATTGGTCTACGACGTTCAAGATATTGGTTGCCGCTCTTATACCTTCATCAGCACGCTGGGCAAGATTATGGAGGCAGCTGCCGAACACAACAAGGAAGTAATGGTGCTTGACCGACCAAACCCGTTGGGTGGTGAGAAGGTGGAGGGCTCGTTGGTGCGCGACGGCTTTTATTCCTTTGTCAGCCAGTTCAACATTCCTTACATTTATGGACTAACCGTCGGTGAATTGGCTGGTTTAATCAATTCCGAGCGTCCGGTCGACAAGCGTTGCCGCCTAACCGTCATCCGCATGGATGGCTGGAAACGCAGCATGCTTTATCCCGAGACTGGTTTGCCTTGGGTGTTGACGTCTCCGCAAATTCCAACGCCCGAAGCAGCCATTGGTTACCCAATGTCTGGCATTGTGGGTGAACTGAATGCCATACAGATAGGCGTGGGCTACACCTTACCTTTCCAAGTGTTTGCAGCCGAGTGGATTGATGGTAACGTGTTGGCAAGAACCATGAATAACCTGAAATTGCCAGGATTGACATTCCGCCCAATCTCGTTTAAACCTTATTTTGGCATCAGCAACGGCAGACCGGTACACGGTGTGCAAGTTTATGTAACCGACTATGCAAAGGCAAACCTAACCGAGGTACAGTGGTACATCGCCCAAGAATTACACCGCATTTATCCGTCTTACGATTTGTTTAAGTTGGGTAACCTAAAAAACTATGCCATGTTCGACAACGTGTGCGGAACTAGTCAGATAAGACTCTTGCTAACGAAGAACTATAAGGCAAGCGATGTCCTTAAGGTTTGGAGGGCCGATGCCGAGGCTTTCAAGCAAAGGTCTGAACCCTACAAGTTGTACGAATAAAATTTTCCATTAAATCGTTGTTTTTGCTCATTTCTTATGAAAGTTGAAGGTGTTGGTCTCGTGTTGGAAGGTGGTGGCATGCGTTGCGTGTTTAGCGCTGGCGTGCTCGACTATTTTATGGATCACGATATTGAGTTCCCTTACGTAGCTGGCGTTAGTGGCGGTGCTTGCACAGCACTCTGCTATCTGGCTAAACAGCCACGCCGACAGAAACAGTGTTTCATCGACCTCTACGAAAAGTACCATTACATTGGTATCAAGAACTTTATAACCAAACGTAACTTTTTCGACCTCGATATGGTGGTCGAAGAGTTTGGTACCACCATTATACCATTCGATTTCGAAACCTACTTTAACAATCCTATTGAGTGCGAGGTGGTTGCCAGTAACTGCTTGACCGGTGAAGCCGACTATTTTGACGAACGTAAGTCGCCAAAACGACTTATGCAGATTGCCAAGGCATCTTGTTCGGTGCCTGTCGTTACCCGTAAGCAGTACGTCGATGGCGTGCCTTACCTCGATGGCGGCATTTCCGATCCTGTTCCGCTTTTCCGTGCCATTTCTAAAGGCTATAAGCGCAATGTGGTGGTCTTGACGCGCAATGCGGGCCGCCGTAGTCCGTTTACCAACATCCCCATTCCACCGGGTATTTTCGGTAGGGAAATCACCAAGAAGATGCGTTACCGTGGCCGCGACTACAACAACCTGATGAAGGTAATAGAAGAAAAGGCTGCAAGTGGCGAGGTACTGGTCATTCAACCACAGAAGAAGTTAAAAGTTAGCGCCGTGGAACGCAACATTGACCGCTTGCGTGAACTCTACGAAGAAGGCTACGAATGTGCAAAGGCTATTCATGCCTATTTAGGTATTTAAGGTACACCCTGTGTGGTTGTTAAACCCGTCAGGACAGACAAATTAGCCTATTTACTTTTCTATCTGTATTTTTCTTTTTAAATTTATGACGTTATATTGGGGTAGTGGGATTTTTTTAGTTGCTTTATGCCCCAAACTAATAAACGCGTTACTGCATAGATTTTATAATGAACACGATAAAACTACAGATGAAAACCTTGGCACTAGGAATCTCGGCGCTTATGCTGTCTTTTTCTGCGGCTGCGGAAAAGCGGATGAGTTTCGAGAATTATTCTACTGCGCAGGGCTTAAGCTCGAGCCAGATTTATTCCCTAGGGCAAGACTCTATGGGCCACATTTGGGTGGGTACGGGTTTCGGCTTGAATCGTTTCGATGGTACCGTATTTAAACCATTCCTTAAGAAAGACTATCCCGAAGTGTACCGCAACGACATCAGCCATTTGGCTTGTATGCCAAACGGCCAGATAATGGTTGGCGGTGGCAACGGATTCCTAGTGGCTTATGACGAGAAAATTGACCGTTTCACCGACGTGTCGCCCGAAAACTATGCCACTACATACCAGAAATCGGTAACATGCTTTTCTTCCGATAAGCAGGGTGAATTCTACATTTCCACCTCTAACGGTATTTATGTCTATTCTGAAGCGCAAAAGCGCTTTATTCACGATACACCGCTTTATAAGGCTACAGATGCCTCGTCGGTCGACTTCGATGTAATCGACTCAAAGCACCGTCATTGGATCATTTCTCAATCTTCGCTAAAGGTATTGGCTGCCGATGGTAAACAGATTTATTCGTTTACAACGTCGAACAACATGCAGCAGTCCATCATTCCGTCGCTGCTTCAGGTTAACGACGATTTGTTCATGTCTTACGGTATTGCCGACCGTTTGACCTATTTTAGGTCTAACCCCGATGGAACCATCAGTTTCGATGGCTACGTCATGTTGCCTTTCCACAATATTCGTGGAATGGCAAAGGATAAGAAGGGTTGTTACTGGTTTGCAACCGATGGCGATGGTTTATGGATGTCGGAAAAACAACCGCTGAAAATTGAAGATTTCCAGAAGGTGTTGCCTTTCGGTGTAAATGACGAAAATTTCAGCAAACTCTATTCCGTTCTGGTCGACAAGGCTGGCGATTTGTGGGTGGGCTCACAGAACTCTGGTCTGTGGTGCTTGCGCTTGAGCAACAACAAGGCCATTTTTACGGCTACCGAGTTGGGTATGTCTACCTGCTTGGCTTCTGGCTTTGCCGAACTGGGTCCTGGCAGACACTTGGTGGCTAGCGACGGTATTGGTATCTACTCTTATAACGATCAAACTTTGGCACCGGTTCTCTATGGCAATTCGGTGGGTTTGACCAACAAGAATATCACATCGGTAATTAACGATGGAAAGGGTAAGATTTGGGCAACTACTTGGGGTGGCGGCCTTTTCTCTTCCGACGTCAACAACGTTCGTTTCTCGCCCGTAACGTTTAATGGCATCAGTTCGCCACGCATCAATCTTTTTAATATTGTCTGCTTGTCGAATGGCGACTATTGGGTGTGTGCAGGTGGCGAAGGTATCTACATCTTGCACGATGGGGTTTGGAGCCTGAAGATTCTTCAGCACCCGAACTATGGTCCTGACCCGGACCGTTGGCCATACTTTACGGTGGAAGTTAGCCCGACCGTTCGCTGGATTGTGACTTCTACAACCGTTTGGATCGACAACAATGGGGTGGTTGCACCAATTAAGGCGGGTTACCATGGTAACAGAAAAGACTGCATGGTGTCTATTGAAGACTTGTGCGTGGTGCCAAACCAAGGTGTGTTGGCAGCAACCAACAGCGGAATTTACCTCTTCTCGCCCGACGGCACCTCATTCTCCCGACTGGAATATTGCCCGATAAATGCCTATTCATCGGTTATTATGTCACCCGATGGTTCTATCTGGGCATCTGGGGCAGAAGGCATCTTGAAGGTCGACTTGAAGAATAAGAAGGCAATACCTTATCCGTTCGATTTCAGTTCAAAGGGGCAGAACTTCTTCTATCACCGTTCAAAGTCCATTGACTATAATGGACGCATATTCTTCGGTAATCGCGAAGGTTTCTTTAGTTTCCAACCTTCGTTAAATGACGTCAATATGTCTGTCGGACACGTTGGTGTCTCTCGTATCAACATTAACGACGAGCCTTTGACTTTTGCTTACCAAGATAGCACGAAGGCCGATTCGGAAATCATTGCCTACCTGAATGGCAAGAAACGTGGAACGTGGCGTATGAACGGAAACGGCGGTAGCCTCGATTTGCGCCATGGCGAAACCAACATAGATGTCCAGTTCGATGTTGTCGATTTCAACGAGTGTCCAACGCGTCTTTACTATAGGGTGAAAGGCTTGAACGATATGTGGACACTATTGCCGTCGGACAAGGGTTTCGTCATTAGCTACTTGCCATCGGGCAGTTACGAACTTGAGTTGGCATCGTTAGGTAATGCAGGTGTTGATGAAAAGGTTATCTTCTCGCTCGAACTTAACGTGTTGCCGCCTTGGTGGAACACCTGGTGGTTCTACTTGTTGGTGTTTGCCTTTGTTTGTTCGGTTATCTACTGGAAATACCGCTCCATTCAGCGCGAGAATGCACTCTTGCAACAGAAGGTAGATGAACGTACTGCCGAGTTGAGACAGTCGAACCAACTCATCGAGAAACGTAATGCCGAGTTGAATAAGGTGTTGAGCTACAAAGACCGCCTAATTGCTGTGGTAGCACACGACCTAAAGAATCCGATGTTCGCCATTGTTGGTGCCCTTGAAGGACTGTTGCGTAACGAAAAGTCCATTTCATCGGCCGATCGACAAAAGGTGGTGACCGACGTTTTGGGTAGCGCACGTACCTTGCAGACCGAAATGAGCAAGTTGTTGGCTTGGGCAACCTCTAGCCAAGACGACATTGAGTACCGTCCATCTAATACCGACATCTCTAAAATTATCGATAACGACATGGCCCTTCTTAAGGCAACTGCCGATGGAAAGGGCGTTCGTTTGGTTTCCGACGTGGACGTTCGTAACTACTGCTACGTCGATGCACGCATGGTCAGCACTGTTATTCGTAACCTTATTGGTAACAGCATTAAGTTCACACCATCTGGCAAGTCGGTTACCCTAAAGGCATGGCAAGAAGACAAGTTCGTCAAGTTGCAGATTGCAGACGAGGGTGTAGGTATGAGTGCCGAGAAACTGAAAGAGCTGCAATCGGAAGGCCGACACACGTCTACCGACGGTACCGGTGGTGAAAAGGGTACCGGTTTGGGTATTGGCATTGTGCGCGACTATGTGTTGCAAAACAACGGAACCATCGATATTTCAAGCAAGTTGAACGAGGGTACGACCACAACCATCACCTTACCGCTTGCCGAAACGGAAATTGTAGAAAGCCAGTTGTCGGCTGTCGACACGGTTCCAGAGTTTGAAGTCGACACCGAACTAATGGCGGGCAATACCATCTTGGTGGTTGATGACGATCCGCTCATTTGCCAAAACATTAAGGGTATGCTCGATGCCTACGTCAATGTATTGGTGGCAAACAACGGACGCCAAGCCCTTGAAATGTTGGCACAAAACACGGTCGACATTGTGGTGAGCGACGTTGAAATGCCTGTAATGAACGGTATTGACATGAGTATGGAGTTGGTAAAGAACGAGAACTTGAATCATATTCCTATCTTGTTCCTTTCAGCCAAGAGTTCTGAAAGCGACCGCTTACTCGGTTTGCTGACAGGTGCCATCGACTATATACCAAAGCCGTTCAGCCAAAACGAGTTGCTCATTAAGCTGAACAACATCTTGTCGCTTCGTCAGAAGCAGCAGCAACGTTTGTTGACCGAACACATCATTTCATCGGGCAACGATGTTAAAGAGGAAAAAGAAGACGCTGTTGAAGAAACAGAAATTGAAAATGTCGATTTAACCGATGATAGCGATGCTGAAAAAGCAGCGCCAACCGTTGAAAAGGGCGAGCAGAAAATCGATAAGATGAATCCGCTCTTGCAGCAGATGCTTCAAATCATCGAAAAGAACTATACCGACAGCGACTACTCGGTTGAACGCCTAGCCGAAGATATGTGTATGACTAAAATTACACTTTACCGTCGCGTTAAGACCTTGTCGGGACAGAGTCCTGTTGAGTTGCTGAACGAGTACCGCTTGCGCAAGGCTATGGCATTGCTTAAGGAGGGCTCTACACCGGTTGGCGACGTGGCATTTCAGGTTGGTTTCTCTGACCATGCTTACTTTACGCGCCGTTTCCGCCAGTTCTTCGGAAAGGCTCCAAGCTCGGTGAAATCGGGCAATTAAGGAAATTTTTCACGTAAATAATACAGCTTCAGGTTCCTAGATGATAATTTCTCTGGGAACCTTTTTTATTTTTTGTTATACAACCTAGCAGAATTATTGTTATATTTGAAGATGTTATCTGGTTGATAACACTTTCGTTACGTTTCTATTTACACTTGGATTGATAAACTACATGAACCGTTACTTGTTAAATAAGGTCCTAAAAGGTTTTATGCTGTGCTTGCCATTGGTGGCAGGAACGGCAGAGGCTGCTATACCTGCAACGGTGAATGTTTACCCCGATGAAAAGGGTCAAAAGGTAGGTGGCATAGGTGGTGGCATTGTCTATTACCAAGACTGGTTGACCAACCACCCATACCGCGATGCTGTTCTAGATACTTTGTTCAATGGATTGGGCATTTCTTGCTTGAGAATGGGCAACTGGGCCATTGAAGATATAGAATCTGATAATGTTGTCGTAAATAACGATGCCATCATTTACAAGGCTGCCAAGGAACGTTGTGGCGAAGACCTGAAGGTTCTAATGTCTTCGTGGACACCGCCTGCTTCTCTCAAAGCTTGTAATAGCCGAAATGGTTCTAACTATCAGGGTAAGGCTTCACTTAAGAAGGTGTGGGGACAGTTCGTTTACGACGATTATGGAAAATGGTGGCAAGAATCGCTACAACGTTACCACAATGTTGGCGTTTTCCCCGATTTCATCTCTATTCAGAATGAACCCGATTGTGACCCCGAAAGTTATGCATGTATGATGCTTAACCCAACCGAAACCCCCGACGTGGCTTCTTATTCGAAGGCATTGGCGGCTGTTTACGGCAACGTTAGCAAAATGGAACATGCTCCCAAGTTCGTAGGTCCTGAAAATTTGGGTATTGGTTGGAATCAGACACAAGACTACACTAGAACCCTCGATAAAAGGATGATTTCTGGCTATGCATTCCACTACTACCACAGTGGGGTAAACGGTAACGACCGTTATAGCCATCCTAACGAATTCATCGAATCTATGCGTGGCTTGGCAACCGACTTGGCAGACAAGCCAATGTTCATGACCGAGAATTCGCAGTTGCGCAAGAGCGAACCTATCGACGGTATGTATACCGCTTGGTTCATTGCTAATGCGTTCAATATTAACAAGGTTTCCTACTATACTCATTGGAACCTCATTTGGGGTACCACCAACGATGGTTGCATTACCTTGCAGAAGTGGGATTCGGTTTATGCTCAACCATACGATAAGGGTTTCCGCGTAAATACCGAATACCATGGTCTTCGTCATTTCTCGAAGTTTGTGCGTCCGGGCATGAATGTCATTGGTACTTGGGCAACCAACAACCAGATGACGACTTGCGGTTTCATGATGCCAGACAGCTCGGCATTCACCGTCGTAATCATTAACCAGGGCGATAAGGAATTGGCAGTAGACCAAGACCTTGATCTCGATTCTACGGCTTACACTTCGCAAGTTGTATTGTCGGTTCCAGAAAAGGGTATTTTTAGTAACGATCTGGGCGCCTATAAGGGTGCCGTTACCATGCCTGCACACAGTATCGTAACCATTGCCTATAAAAAGATTACCCACGTTAAGGCGCCTTATTACATATTCGCGTATAACGAAGATGAACACGACAGTTCGTGGAACAATGTAAATAATTGGACACCTTCCTATCTACCTTGGTCAACCGATACTATTATCTTAAGAAAAGGCGATTGCAAGGTTGGTGACATTAAACACGAGGCTCCTATCACCATCGAGCCCGAGGCTTGCATGATTTTGACCGGTAATGTCGACATTGCATCTACTTTGACCTTGAATGGCGGTTCATCGGTTCGTGTGGCTGACTATGATGCCGATTATACATTAAGTTGCGATAGCATACATATTACGCAACCAGCCAACATTGTTATTGGTGGTGAATTGAGCCGTTTGACGCTAAATACTCCGATTTCAACGGAGGCAACTGTTCAAAAGGTTGGTCCGGGCCGCTTGCGTTTGGCTGTTTCAAATCCGAACTTGATTGGTGATTTCAAGTTGCGCGATGGGGCAGTAGAAGTTGCTACTTCCTTACCTTTTGGCGAGACGGAAGTGGAAGTGATGGGTAAAGGCCAATTGGTTATAGATAGCTTGTGCAGCATAACCCGACTGATGTTGCAGTCCGATTCTACTATTTGTCTAAACCACAATCTAGTGGTTAAGAATTTGGCTTTGGGTGGCATTTGGTTGCCTAATGGTGTTTACACGAAGAACGACTATCCGAACTTCATAAAGGGCGATTCTGCCATTTATGTAAACCATCCTTATCCGGTTATTGTTAAGAAAGGTGGCGACAGCATTCAAACCATTCAGCAAGACTCTGCAATTATCGATATTCAGTACACTTGGGAATATGCCGATTATGTGGATGTAGATTGGAATCCACACCAGCCAGATGGTTTGTCGGTTGATGTTGTTTACGAAGAACAGACCGTCTATTTCAGTGGTGCACCATCCGAGTCTGGCGACTTTGCTTATTCGGTAAGCAGTGTAAGCATTGAAGACAGTGTCTTCGTACAGAACGGCTTGCTTTCGGTTATTGCTAGAGCAGAAGATGAAGATACTACAAGCCTAATGTCTTCAGTTAATACTATGGCCGATGTCATTATGCTTGCCGTTAGTCCTAATCCGGTTTCCGAAGGCCAAAAGGCAACATTGACCTATAATGGAACAAGGGCCGATAATGTGACCATTGCTATAAAAACCCCTTCTGGAGTTGAAATGGGTGTGGTAGAGACAGAGGTTGCTGCCGGTAGAAACAGCATTACCTTGCCAAATCTTCCTGTAGGCGTCTACATGGTTACGGTTAAACATTCCTACGGAATGTCTACATTAAAGCTTCTGGTGCGATAAAAACACACAAATAAGTGCTATAACGAGACATGGCTTGGCTGTGTCTCGTTTTTTATTTGTGCCTTTAGGCCTAAACTTCTGAAATTTGTCGCTTGATTGTAGTTCTTGGCCTAAAGGACATTTTTTAGGATAAAAAGTCTGCGAAGCCTTATGATTACTATCTTTGTAGAAGATCAAAGATAAACATGAATCAAAAAAATGCATTAAATGTGGCAGTGCCGATGTCGTAAAAAACGGTCACAATGGAGCCAAACAGTTGTATAGATGTAAATGTTGTGGCGCTCAATTCTTGGGAGGACTTCGAATTGACAAAGAAAAGTTATGGCATGAATATGTTGTCGGGCGGCAGACATTGTCAGCGCTAGCATTGAAATACAAATGCTCCAGTAAAACGATACAAAGAAAACTCCATTCCTATAAAGTCGAGCGTAATGTGTCAACGCCATCACCAGTGATTGTCATTATGGACACAACTTATTTTGGGAGAGGCAACGGGTTGATGGTGTTTATGGATGCATTAACAGGCGAGGTTCTTCTGCGGTTTCGGTTGAAAAATGAAACTGCAGAGCAATACAAAACAGGGATATCTATTCTAATTGGTCGAGGTTTTCAAATAAAGGGCCTGGTATGTGATGGAAAGGTAGGTCTATTGGGTTTGTTTGGCAATATACCAACCCAACTGTGTCAATTTCATCAGATCCAGATAGTACGACGTTACCTCACACAAAAGCCAAAGATGCCAGCTAGTGTGGAATTGTTGTGTTTGGCAAAGTCTTTAACTAACTTAAGCAAACAAGCCTTTATCAAGAAACTTGGTGATTGGCACGCCAAGTGGAAAGACTTTATTAACGAAAGAACAACACCACAAACAGGCAAGAGTTTCTATACCCATAAACGTCTGAGAAGTGCTTACTTCAGTTTGAAAAGGAATACCCCCTGGCTATTCACTTACCAAGAACCGGAAAACAAAGGAATGCCCAACTCTTCGAATAAGCTGGAAGGCTTATTTTCACATCTAAAGTCGTGTCTAAGGAATCATAATGGCATTAACGAAGACTCCAAAACCAAACTCATAGATGGGTTTTTCGAGGCATTTTGTGCTAAAAAGTAAGGCATGAGGTGTTAGCGACCCCATGCCTCTGTTTTACTTTTTTATCACACAAGTTATCCCTCAAAGGGTTGCTCCCCAGCAGAGCCCTTCTCCGTTTCACTTGATGCTGCAAATATAAGATAGTCCTCATTTTTCTATCCTAAATTTTGTCCTTTACTCGACAATACTCTCCCAATATCCTAAATTTTGTCCTTTATACCTAGTTCTTTACAATTTGTGGCTTGTTTTTTGATGTTTTCTCACTTCATTTTATTTTAAAATTCAAATAAATGACGGCTTGTTATTCTGTATATTCACATAATAATGCAAATTATACTCACAAAGTGTTCTATTTGTAATGTACATTTGGTATAGTAGATTATTATTTACTATCTTTGCAACGCAAACAGATAGATTTTTCATAGTTAAGGTTTTTTGGGTAGGAACGTTGTGAAACGTTCCTGCTTTTTTTTTATCCCCCATTATTCGCCTTCTTGAAACAATATTTCCGAGGTTTTTATTTTTGTACAGTTGTTTAGGTTGCGCATGGCGTTAACGAAGTATACACTCTCGTAATTACCCAGCTCTGTTGCGGCTATGCTCTTTTCTTCAACTTTACCTTGTGCCAGTAGCCATTCCCTATAGGTTCCTTTTAGTAGAGACTCTTTTGGCGTGAACAGTTTGCCATCTTTGTCGGCAAGAACCAGGTTGCAGAACGAGCTATCGGTAATGTATCCATCTTTCACAATAATGACGTCATCGGTTCCCTTTTCAGCTACAAGTCTGGATAGGGCATTTCTATCAAGGTATTTGTAGGTATAGTCAATGTCATTGTCTTCTGCCAATGCAACCGTAACCACGTTTTTGGGGGTATAGGCAGCAAATTCTATGCTTTCAATAGTCTTCCCATAAACAATGCGGCATTTGCATAATCCGCTTTCTGTAGCTGCCGGAAGTTGGTTTGGCAGATGTTCAATCGACAGGTTTGTGCCGTAAAAGTGTTGGCAAGTTCTGTTCATTCGGCGTTGGTGGTAATCTAGGCGAAGAAAGTGTCCATCTTCAACGCATATCACTTCGGTGAACTTTGGTTCCCTTGTCGGAATGTAAATCTTCTGCATAACTTCGTTATATTCTTTTTCTAGGTTGCTTTGGGCGGTTATTCCACCACCACTGCGGTAGTATTGTTTGCCATGTTCGTCTTGCTCAATGTATCGAATTAAGACGGCGCTGTCCAATTGGTTACCGTCAAAGTAGCCGAATACACCTGTGTAGAAACCGCGTGGTTCCCTTTCGGCTTCCTTTATGGCTTCAACAGTTGCCTTTTTGGGTGCGCCCGAAATGCTACCGGCAGGTAACATATCGCTAATAATGTTCCCTATTTGCGTTTGCCAGTTGGTGTTGAGTTGGCCCCTAATCTTGCTACTCACTTGCAGAATTTCGTCTGCCCCGGCTTTTATCCGCGTTATGTACCGGTACTTTTCCACAGTTACCTTCTCGGCATTGATGCTGACGTCGTTCCTAATTAGGTCGACAATGGTAGCGTGTTCGGCACTTTCCTTAACATCGGCCAATATGGTTTGCTCGGCATTTTCAACGTTTGCACTAATTGTCCCTTTCATGGGGTGGGTTTCTATAGTGCCGCTTTCGTCTATCTGCACAAATCTCTCGGGTGAAAAACAGACGAAGTGGTCGGGTACAAGCAGGCAATAGGGAGCATCGGCCATCTCGTATATCTCGTTAAGTGTCAAGTTCGTTTCTATGGGAGTCTTGGTGGTGAGATTGGCCAAGAACGAGTCGCCTCGTTTAAGGTGACGCATAATTATCTCAAACTTGTGGGCGTAGACACTCAAGGGTTCCAGCTTAACACTTAATTCGGGGCTTTTGCATACTTGGTTGTTCGAATGGAATGGCGAATTACTGCCAAGTGGTGTCCGAAATAAGATGTTTCTTTGTTCCGTGGGGTGCTTAATGAAGATAGCTTCGGTCTGTTCAAAGTTTATGGCAAAGAGAAAGGGAATGTGGACACTGGCACTTGCCGTCATATCCGCTAACACGTTGTCAATATCGGTCCTGATATAATGCTGCATGGTTTTTTCGTATAAAAGTGCAGCATCGGGATTCTAGGGTATGTATCTTCCCCAGATTGTGACTCTTGGCCAGGAGCCATACATAATGCTTTTGTAATGCCAATTCTCTGCAAAAGTACTAAAAGTTTGTAACTTTGCCCTAGTGTGGAAGTTTGGTACAAATTTTTTTATGAATAAATTCAAATTGAAGAAGAAGTGGATCTTCTTGTTCTTATTGGTTGGGTTGGGCATCTTTGTGTCTCTTCGTTGGAATACTTGGTTTGGTAACATTCCCGAACCGCCATATACGGTCAGCGAGGCTCCCCATCGCATTCTCCTTACCATGGGTAACTCTGGCGAAAACAGCCGTATTGTAACTTGGCAGGCCGATGCTGTGGTAAAGGAAGGCGAACTTACCCTGTGCTCACAAAAGGAAATTGCCCGTACTGTGAAAGCAAGTTGCGAACTTGTACGTTCGCGTAGCGGAAAAGTGGCATTTTACCGTGTTGAAATTAAGGATTTGTCTTATGGCGGAGATTATAGATTTTCGGTAAAGTCGGGCGAAAAGTCGAGTGGCACATATCACTTCTCTGTTCCTGCCCAAAGCGATAGTGCATCTTTCGTTTTCATGGGCGATGTTCAAGAAGATACGGCACGTGGACTGTCGAATGGTATTTTCAATGCGATAAACACCCGTTTCCCTAATGCCGATTTCTGGTTGTTTGGTGGCGACTTGGTGGAAAGACCTATCGACGACTATTGGCAAGTTACTTTCGACGATGTTGACACTATTGCTACCACTAAAACGGTGTTGGCAATTCCTGGCAATCACGAGTATCTGAAAGGCTTCAAACGCCAACTCGATACCCGATTCGGACCTGTTTTCGGTTACTTCCAACAAAGCAAGGTTGGCGAGAACCATGTGTTCAGTTTTTCGTACCATGGCGCGCGCTTCTTTATGCTCGACAGTAATACCGATGCCTTTAACCTGCCTTCGCAACGTGGTTGGTTGAAGGAAGAACTGCAGAAAGCTACTGAAAAATGGAAGGTTGTGGTCATCCATCATCCGCTTTACAGCAATAAGGGCGAACATTACAATCCGCTTGTTAAGTGGGCGTTTAAAGACTTGGTGGAAGAGTATGGTGTCGACCTTGTGTTGCAGGCGCACGAACACGTTTATGCACGCTATAACGTGAAAGATGCAAACGGTGGGGCAGTGGCTCCGCTTTATTTGAGCACCTATTGCTCTCCTAAACAGTATCAGCTCCATTTCAAGGTACCCGAAGACCGCATAGGGACTAATGACCGTTTCTATCAGTGCATCTCCTACAATGCCGATTCGCTAAACATCTCAACCTACACGGCTAGTAATGGCAAGCAATACGATGGTGTTACCATCACCAAGGGTGCCGATGGTTATGCCGTTAAGGACTATTTCAAGGGGCAACCCGAAAAGGTGGAAATATCTGAATGGTTTAGACAAAATAAGAAAAAACACATTAAGGAGTACGAAAAGGACATCGAACTCTGGAGAATGGCAAAATAAGCCCTCATAAGGCCATAAAAGAACATCCCCGATAACTCATGCTATCGGGGATGTTTTCGTTTATTGTAGCGGCTTTTATAGGCCTTCTATGCCCATGCTGTCGTTTTCTTCTCCCTTGTTTGCTACACGCAGGTAGTCGCCGGTCTTCGAGAAGCAGAGCTCAACAGGGTTAGGTTTGTTGGTTTTAACAAAGTAACCATAGTTCTTGCGTATGATGCGGCGAATGGTCTTATCGGGGTGGCTCTTTGCCATGTACTTCATCATGAGCGAAGGGAAGGCTGCCTTGTAAGCTTCTGGCAAGCCTTGCGACTTGTTAGCTTCAACTCTTTCGAAGTGGCCCATGCGGTCAAATTCTAGGGTGGTTCCACTTGCCAATTCAACGGTGTACTCAATGTCGGCATCGACGGTTGCTACCAAGATGGAGTCGTCGGCAAAGTATTTCTTTAATGTAGAAGTTGCTAGCGAAGGCAAGCGTTTAGCATCGTTAGGCATGAACTTACCGATTCTAGAAAAGTGCAGGATTTCCTTGCCTTGTAATACGACGGTATAGCGATTTTTGCGCGAGCGTTCTATGCGTCGAATCTCCTTGTCTGGTTTGTTTTCCTTAAGGTAGGAGCGTGCTTGTATGGGCAACAGGTCACTCACTTCCTTGCTTATGGCGTTCTTGTGCATGTTTACCTTACGCCATTCGCCATCGTTTTCAAACTCAATTTCTACACCATCTTTCATTAAGACGGAAATCATGTCGTCATCGTCCACAACCAGGGTGTCGATGTCAGTTTTTAGTCCTTTTAGGGTGTTTATGGCTGTGTTTGGCAAGTTTTTGTAATACGTTTGGTTGTTATCAACCTTTTTGCCGGTATAGGTGCAAGAAGCAAGCATAGAACCAAACAAGGCAATGCTGCCTATCAACATGTATCGTGTGAATCTCATTGGAAAAATCAGTTTTTTCAAAGATAGGCAATTTTAGTTACATTTTTTAGGAAATTTTCCCGATTTACCTAAAAATGCTGTGCTTGGCTGTAAACTTACACTTTATTGCCAATTATTAAACCCAGATAGACATGTCTTGCTGTAAGGTAGTGCAAAATAAAAGCCCCCGAACATTGTCCGGGGGCTTTATGCTATTTGTTTGTTATAATTACTTCTTGTCAAGAAGTTCAGCCTTGGTATCCATTGAAGTACCGCTGTTTTCCATACCTTCGGTAGGGTCGCAGTCGCTCTGTGTACCAATACCGCAGTATTCCTTCAAAGAATCGAATGCCTTGTAGTAGTCAAGGCTAGCTGCGCGTTCCCAGTCAAGAGCTGCTGCTTCAACGTCGCCTTCCTTGTAACGGAGGTGACCACGGTTGTAGTATGCCTTAGCGAACTGAGGAGTCAAAGCAATTGCCTTGTTGTAATCCTTCAAAGCAGCCTTGTCGTCGCCCTGTTCTGCGTATGCGTTACCACGGTTGTAGTATGCTTCAGCGAACTTAGGGTTAAGAGCGATTGCCTTGTTGTCATCTTCAATTGAGCCCTTAATGTCACCTAGTTCCTTCTTTGCTACAGCACGGTTGTAGTATGTAAGGAAATCCTTGCTTGACTTTGCAAGAACGATATCGTATGCGTCCTTTGCACCTTTGTAGTCGCCAAGACGGAACTTTGCGTTACCAAGGTTACCGTAAGCCTCTGTGAACTTAGGGTTCAACTCCAATACTTTGTTAAAGCTAACGATAGCTTCTTTGTAGCTTCCCATTCTATAAGAACGGATACCATCGTTGAAGTAATCGGTGATAGTCTTCTGCTTCTGAGCGAATACGCTGCTTGCAGAAATCAAACCGATAGCAAGAACATAAAAAAATTTCTTCATAAACTAATGAAATGGTTATCACCTTCCCTCAGTGATTGTTATTAACGTTTTCAATTTAACTTTAAGGGTGCGGGAAACACCTTTTATTGAATATGGTGATGCAAATATAAGAATAAAAGTAATACGTAGAAATAATAAGAGACCTTTTTTTTCGTTTTCCCAATTTAGTTGTGACAAATAATTTTGTTTGTTCGGAAAATATCTCTAATTTAGATAAGACAATGCTACTTGATGTGGTAGCTTGCATCAAGAAAAACACACAATGTTGAACTTTTTAATTTTTTGATACCATGACACAGAACAAGAAAGTGGAGATACATTGCAAGAATAACAATGTTACCAAAGAATATGAAGCTGGCACTAGCCTGATGGAAATATATGCCGACCTTCTGCCGAAGATGAAAAGTGGCGTAATTGTGGCTAAAGCCAACAATGTGACCAAGAACCTCGGCTTTAGGGTTTATAAGCCAAAAGAGGTTGAGTTCCTTGGGCTCGATAGCGGTTCGGGCCAACGCGCCTACATCCGCTCGCTTACCTTTATTATGTATAAGGCGGTTCGGGAAGTTATGCCTGGCCTACGCTTAAGGGTTGAACACCCAATTAGCGGTGGCTATTACTGCTTGCTCATCGATGCTTCTAATAAGTACGTGTTGCCGACACAGAGTCAGCTCGATGCCATTAAGGCTGCTATGGACAAGACCATTGACTTGGACTTGCCTTTCGAGATGGAGATTTTGTCTACTGCCAAGGCTTGCGAAATATTCCGTAATGACGGTGCATTAGATAAGGTGAACCTCTTGGAAAGCATTGGCGACATCTATGCCGATGTCTACAAGTTGGGCGACCTTTATTCTTATTACGATAGCGCATTGGCGCCTTCTACCTCTTTTATTACAAAGTACGATTTGCGTCTCTTCCACAACGGACTCCTTTTGCAGATGCCTTCTACGGCTAACCCCGACGTGCTTGAAACCTTCGAACCACAAGACCACTTATTCAAGGCCTTCGAGGAACACGCCAAGTGGAACGAGTTGATGGGTGTTGCCAATGTGGGTGACCTTAATATAAAGAATAAGCCTTCGAAGTCGAAGGGGCAGGTGGGCAGTGGCAATGCCAGCATGCTCATTACTTTGGCGGAAACCTTGCAAGAAAAGAAGATTGACCAGATTGCCGACATGGTGGTGGCTGACCCTAAACGTAAGGTGGTACTCATTGCAGGGCCTTCTTCTTCTGGTAAGACAACTTTCAGTAAGAAGTTGAGCATTCACTTGGCAATCAACGGTAAGAAGCCTATTCCGTTCTCTATGGACGAGTATTTCGTTAACCGCGAAGATACGCCAAGGGACGAAAACGGCGAGTACGATTTCGAGTCGGTTCATGCTATCGACATTCCGTTCTTCAACAAACAGCTTAACCAGATGTTGGCTGGCGAAGAGGTGGAACTCCCTTACTACAACTTCGAAACCGGCAAGCGCGAATTCCGTGGTAACAAGATTAAGTTGGAGCCCGATTCAATTTTGGTTATCGAGGGCATTCATGGCTTGAACCCTGAACTAACTGCACAGATTCCGGAGGAAAACAAGTTCCGCATCTATGCGTCGGCACTTACAACTATCTCTATTGACGACCACAACTGGATTCCAACTACCGATAATCGTCTCCTTCGCCGCATTGTCCGCGACTACAACTACCGCTCTTATTCGGCAGAAGACACCATAAACCGTTGGGCAAGCGTACACCGTGGCGAGGAAAAGTGGATTTTCCCATTCCGCGAAAAGGCCGACATCATGTTCAACTCGGCACTTATCTTCGAACTCCCAGTCCTTAAAAAGTATGCGACTCCAATTCTTAACCAGGTGCCACAAACCAGCCCTGCTTACCAAGAGGCTCACCGCTTGCTTAAGTTCTTGAACTATTTCAACCCTATTGCCGATTCCGACATTCCTTCAACTTCATTGTTGCGCGAATTCTTTGGTGGTAGCTCTTTCAATTATTAAAATTTGCTTGCCTTTTGGTTTTAAACTATTTTTTTTCATTTTCACAAAATGATAGTCTAAATTGAATAAACTAAAGGCATATTGACATTTTGTATCAATAATCTTAAAAATTAACCCATTTTGCAAGCAGTTAGTGCTTGTTTTGAGTTGTTTGTCAACTCAAACGATAACTTTCAATAGCAAAAAAATTTGTTGATAAGTTTTTTACTACTGAATTTTATGCTACTTTTGTCTTGCGATTATTAAAAAATATAAAACACATAAAAAATGAAGATGCATAATTTTAATGCTGGACCTTCAATCCTCCCACGTGAGGTTATCGAAGAAACAGCTAAGGCAGTTTTAGATTTCGAAGGCCACGGTCTTTCAATTCTTGAAATCAGCCACCGCGCTAAGTACTTCCAACCAGTTGTTGACGAAGCTGAAGAATTGTTCAAGAAGTTGCTTAACATTCCTGACGGTTACAAGGTTCTCTTCCTTGGTGGTGGTGCTAGCTTGGAATTCTGCATGATCCCTTACAACTTCCTTCACAAGAAGGCTGGTTACGTTAATACTGGTGTTTGGGCTAAGAAGGCAATGAAGGAAGCTAAGCGTTTCGGTGAAGTTGTTGAAGTTGCTTCTAGCGCCGACACTACTTACAACTATTTGCCAAAGGGTTACACCGTACCAACTGATTTGGATTACCTCCACATCACTACTAACAACACTATTTACGGTACTGAACTTCACGCTGATCCTAACGTACCTGTACGTTTGATCGCCGATATGTCTTCAGATATCTTCTCTCGTCCTATCGACGTTGCAAAGTACGATTGTATCTACGGTGGTGCTCAGAAGAACTTGGCTCCTGCTGGTGTTACTTTCGTTATCGTTAAGGAAGATGCTCTTACTAAGGCTGAAGGCGAAATCCCAACTATGTTGGATTACCGCACTCACACTGCAAACGGTTCTATGTTCAATACTCCTCCAGTATTGCCTATCTACACTGCTCTTTTGAACCTTCGTTGGATTGAAAAGCAGGGTGGTGTTAAGGAAATGCAGCGCCGTGCTGAAGAACGTGCTAACTTGCTTTACAACAAGATCGACAACAGCAAGATCTTCAAGCCAACTATCGCTGACAAGAACGACCGTTCTTACATGAACATCTGCTTCGTTTTGAAGGACGAACTTCTCGACCGCAAGGAAGAAATCGAAAAGGATTTCATGGCATTCGCAACTGAAAGAGGTATGGTCGGCATCAAGGGTCACCGTTCAGTAGGTGGTTTCCGTGCTTCTTGCTACAACGCTCTTCCTTTGGAAAGTGTTAAGGCTTTGGTTGACTGCATCGACGAATACGAAAAGAAGTTCTAATACAATAGGATAAACAACTTGCAGAAAGGCCGGCTGACTAAGCAAGCCTTTCTGCTTTTTTTAATACTTATACAAAAAATGACAAAAGTTCTTATAGCAACTGAAAAGCCATTCAATGGCGCTGCTGTTGCACAGATTGAAGGCATTCTTGTAAATGCTGGTTTCGAAGTAGCAAAACTTGAAAAGTATACCGAAAAGTCTCAACTCCTCGCTGCTGTTGCCGACGTTGATGCTATCATCATCCGTAGCGACAAAATCGATGCTGAAGTTATGGACGCAGCTAAGAATTTGAAGATCGTTGTTCGTGCTGGTGCTGGTTACGACAATGTTGACCTCGAAGCTGCTACTGCTCACAAGGTATGTGTTATGAACACTCCTGGCCAGAACGCTAACGCTGTTGCTGAATTGGTATTCGGCTTGCTCGTATTCGGCGTTCGTAACTTCTTTAACGGTAAGTCTGGCTCTGAATTGATGGGCAAGAAGCTTGGTATCCTTGCATTCGGTAACGTTGGCCGTAATGTTGCTCGTGTTGCAAAGGGCTTCGGTATGGAAGTTTACGCTTACGATGCATACTGCTCTGCAGAAAAAATCGAAGAAGCTGGTGTTAAGGCTGTTGCAAACCAGAACGAATTGTTCAAGACTTGCGACATCGTTTCATTGCACATCCCTGCAACTGCTGAAACAAAGAACAGCATCAACTACGCTATGTGCAACCAGATGAAGAAGGGTGCTATCCTTATCAACACTGCTCGTAAGGAAGTTATCAACGAAGCTGAATTGCTTAAGTTGATGGCTGAACGCGAAGACTTCAAGTACATCACCGACATCATGCCAGAAGCTGATGCTGAATTCAAGAAGTTCGAAGGCCGTTACTTCTCAACTCCTAAGAAGATGGGTGCTCAGACTGCTGAAGCTAACACTAACGCTGGTGTTGCTGCTGCTAACCAGATTGTTGGTTTCATCAAGGAAGGTATCACAAAATTCCAGGTTAACAAATAGTAAACCGTTTGCCTTACTTTCTGTAGGGTAATTTAATAAAAAAGGCGGAAGCGAACCTTAATAGGTGTGCTTCCGCTTGTTTTTTGTGGCTACGGTAGAGATTTAATGAATTAGCAAAGATTGCTCTTTAACGAGAAGGAATGGCAACTCTTGTATCTATCCTTAAAAATTGTTAGCAATGCTTTATTTTTTTTCGTCTTCCGATACTTGTTTCTGTAAAAATGTTGTAAATTGCCAAATAGTTTAAAAGAAAATGTAATCGGCTGCTATGTTGTAGCCAAATGATGTTTAAATTTTTGTAGAATCATGATGATTAAACCCACACCAATTGAGAAGACAATTGACTTGGGTGATGGAAGGACCATCACTATTGAAACAGGTAAATTAGCAAAGCAAGCGGACGGATCAGTGATGGTAAAGTGCGGTGGTACATACCTCCTCGCAACTGTAACTAGTGCTACAGAGGCTAAGCCCGATACCGATTTCATGCCACTTACTGTTGAGTACAAGGAAAAGTTCGCATCTGCAGGTCGTTTCCCTGGTGGCTTTACCAAGCGTGAAGGTAAGGCTTCTGACTATGAAATCCTCATTGCTCGTTTGGTAGACCGCGCATTGCGCCCTCTATTCCCAGATAACTACCACGCTGACACTTTCGTCAACATCACTCTTTTCTCTGCAGACCCAGACGTTATGCCAGATTCTTTGGCTGGTTTGGCTGCATCTGCTGCTATTGCAGTTTCTGACATTCCTTTCCACGGCCCAATTTCTGAAGTGCGTGTGGCAAGAATTGACGGTCAGTTCAAGATTAACCCTACTTACTCTGAATTGGAGCGTGCTGACCTCGAATTGATGGTTGGTGCTACATATAAAGACATCTCAATGGTAGAAGGTGAGATGGACGAGGTTTCGGAAGAAGTTATGCTCGAAGCTCTCAAGTTCGCTCACGAAGCTATCAAGAAGCAGTGTATCGCACAGGAAGAGTTGGCTGCTATGGTTAACAAGCCTAAACGCGAATACTGCCACGAGGTTAACGACGAAGAACTTCGTGCCAAGGTACGCGAACAGTGCTACGAAAAGGCTAAGAAGGTTGCTCAGAGTGCAATCGCTAATAAGGCTGAACGTGGCCGCCAGTTCGGTGCTATCTACGACGAGTTCATCGCTAACAACTTTGCTGGTGTTGAGGAATCTGAAATTCCTGTTGCAATGATTCAGCGTTACTACCACGACGTTGAACGCGATGCTGTTCGCCGCGTATTGCTCGACGACCGCATCCGTCTCGATGGCCGTAAGACCGACGAAATCCGTCCAATCTGGTGCGAGGTTGGTTACTTGCCTGGCCCTCACGGATCTTCAATCTTTACCCGTGGTGAAACCCAGTCTTTGTCAACTGTTACCCTTGGTACTAAACTCGACGAGAAGTTGCTCGACGAAGCTACCGTTCAGGGTACCGAAAAGTTCCTTCTTCACTACAACTTCCCTCCATTCGCAACCAACGATGCTAAACCACAGCGTGGCGTAGGCCGTCGTGAAATTGGTCACGGTAACTTGGCATTGCGTGCATTGAAGAGAATGATTCCTGAAGATCTTCCTTACACTGTACGTGTCGTTTCCGACATCCTCGAATCTAACGGTTCTTCTTCTATGGCTACCGTTTGTGCTGGCTGTTTGGCCCTTATGGATGCTGGTGTTAAGATTAAGAAACCAGTTGCAGGTATTGCAATGGGTTTGATTTCTGATACTGAAAGCGACAAGTACGCTGTACTTTCTGATATTCTTGGTGACGAAGACCACCTTGGCGATATGGACTTCAAGGTTACTGGTACCCGCGACGGTATCACTGCAACCCAGATGGATATTAAGGTTGACGGCTTGAGCTACGAAATCCTTGCAAAGGCTCTCGAACAGGCTCGTCTTGGCCGTTTGCACATCCTTGGCCTCATTGAAGAGACTATTCCTGCTCCACGTGAAGACTACAAGCCTCACGTACCTCGCATCATCAAGTTCAACGTTCCTAAAGATATGATTGGTGCTATCATCGGTAAGGGTGGTGAAACCATTCAGGGTATGCAGAAGGAAACTGGCGCTACTATCACTATTGAAGAAGTTGGCGACCATGGTGAAGTTAGCATCGCATCTCCAAATAAGGAAAGCATCGATGCTGCAACTGCAATGATTAACCGCATCATCGAGGTGCCTGAAGTTGGCAAGACTTACAAGGGTATTGTAAAGAACTTGGCTGCATTTGGTGCATTCGTTGAAATCCTTCCTGGTAAGGATGGTTTGTTGCACGTTTCTGAACTCGATTGGAAGCGCATTGAAAATGTTGAAGACGTATTGAAGGAAGGTGACGAAATTGAAGTGCTCTTGAAGGAAATCGATCCAAAGACTGGTAAGCTTCGTCTTTCACACCGCGACCTTCTTCCAAAGCCAGAAGGTTATGTAGAACCAGAAGCTCGTCCACGTGCTCCACGTGAAGGTGGTGACCGTGGCCCACGTCGCGATGGCGACCGTGGTGGTTTCCGTGGTGACCGTGGCCCTCGCCGTGATGGTGACCGTGGTCAACGTCGCGATGGCGACCGTGGTGGTTTCCGTGGCGATCGCGGTCCTCGTGGCCCTCGTTTCGAAAATGGTGGTAACGACCAGCAGAACGAAAGCGGTAACGACCAGAATAATGGCGACCAGCAGTAATCTGTTGGTTTAGATATTAGAACAGATGCGGGTGCGATGTTTTTGCACCCGCATTTTGTTTTCTTGGCACTATATGAATTAACTTTGCGGATAATATGACTTTATCATGAAAGGCAAGACTGTACAACTTGGTAAATATTCCTATAACAAAGAATGGCATAATGGCCCGTTTATGACCTTTGTGAAAAAGGTTCTATGCAAAATAGCTCTTTTCTATGACTATATTTGGGATTTAATTATTTGCCATTGCTCGTTGGTTAAATATGTTCCTTCCATTTATCGAGAATCGTTAGGTGGAACTGGTAGCCAGTCTTCTCCTTATTGGGTTCTTGACGAGATATTCTGTAATATCACTCTTACTGAAAATGATAGCTTTGTGGATGTTGGTTGCGGAAAAGGAAGGGTTTTAGCCTTTCTATTACGCAATAAGGCCAAGTGCTCAATTTCTGGAATAGAACTGAATGAGGAGGTAGCCAATTATGCAAAAGCATGGTCGAAACGTTATCCTAACGTGACTGTCTTAAACGAAAATGCTTTTGAAATTGATTATAACCAGTTTACGGTTCTTTTTTTGTTCCGTCCCTTTGAAACTGAAACTTTCCGGAAATTCATTGAAAAGATAGAACAGGAAATAAGTCATCCGATACGTTTTATCTATTATGCCGATACCCAAAGCGGAAATCTGTTAAAGGATAGACCTGGTTGGCTTATGAAACAACGTAATTGGGTTTGGAAGAAATATGGTCTTTATCTGTCGATGATTCCTCAACGATGGTCCGAGTGGACCTATACACCTAGTGCTAAAAACTAAACAAACGAAAAATCGGGCGTAAACTGTTGTGTGTACCTTTTGTAATTTAAACGCTATTCTCCGGGAAATTTACAGCCCCATTCGTAACGCAGGGCATCCATCATCTTCATCATACGCAGGGTTTCGCTGTGTGGCATGTATGGCGTTTCAATTTCGCCCTTCTCCATGGCTTCAATAGCGGCCGTTACCTGATATTCGTAACCTGTTATCTGTTCGGGTGCCTTATATTCGGCTACGATTTGGAAATCGCCATTCTCAACGGTCAGCTTTTGCGGATTGTTGATGTTGTCGACAATGATGCAGCCTTTGTCGCCCGATACGACACCCATTCGGTCGGTGTGGGCCAGCATGCTGGTGTTCAGCACAGCCATCCTTTCATCTGTAAATACTTGCGTGATGCTCGATTGTGCGTCTACTCCTGTGTCTAGTTTGGTGCATACGCTGGTTGTTGAAACAATGTCGCTGCCAAAGACCATTGCAGTGAAGTTAAGCGGATAAATACCCACGTCTAGTAGTGCACCTCCGGCTAGCTCTGGTTTCATTAGGCGTTCCTTGCCAAGCATGGTGTAGCCCAGGTTGGCGGTAATGGTGTGCGGTTTGCCAATGGTACCGTTCTTTACGAGCTCTACTAGCTTGTGGTAAAGTGGCATGAAGCGAATCCACATGGCTTCGGTGACGAAAATGTGTTTCTCTTTGGCAAGGTTCAGCACTTGTTCTGCCTGCCTTGCATTTGCTGTGAACGCCTTTTCACAAAGTAGAGCCTTGCCCTTCTCAAGGCACATGATTGCTTGCTGAAAATGGTGCGAATGTGGTGTTGCAATGTAAACCAAATCTATATTCGCATCATCGGCCAATGCTTCGTATGAGTCGTATGCAACTGGAATATTGTACTGATTTGCAAACTCTTTAGCCTTGTCCATTGAACGCGAAGCAATGGCGTATGCTTCTACGCCTTTCATTTTTATGAGGGTTTGCGCCATTTTGTGGGCAATCCATCCTGCTCCAATAATTCCAACCTTATATGTTTTCATGTTATGTAAAGTGTGTTGTTTTTTGCAAAGATGAGAAATTGTTGCGGCTTTCCAATTCCTTTTTACAGTTTTATATGAGAAAACCTCTGCCTTTTGCAGAGGTTTTTCTATGTCTGTCAGAATTGGGCATCCAATTTCATTGGTACGTACTTGTACATTTGCTGGTACGTACAGGTGTCGCTTAACAGCGAACTGCTGAATGCGTCTGAACAATAGCCATACCCTTTAAGTCTGTTCTTTAGCTGAACAATGTGCCATTTCTGCAAACGGTTGGTTGCATTGTCGTAAAGGGCTTCTTGTTTCTCGTTCAGTTTGCCCGATAGCACGCGGCGGGCATAAATGTAGGCCATCCATGCTTTCTGCTCGTTAAGTAAAGCTTGCAGCTTTTTCCCGAAACCAATCTCTTGGGTGGCTTTAATGTCTTTTATGAAGACGTTGTATTCGTCGTAGTAGGCATACTGGTCACTCAATTTCTCGTAAAGCGTGTCGTTAGTGGTGTAGTTCGGTTTCTTCAGCGAGAAGTAGAAATCGAGGTCAGCCTTTGTCTTTGCGCTGTTTTGGGCTTTGGTCAGTCCTGTCATGGCATCGCTTGGCGCGTTTCCGTTGTTCAGGGCTCTCAATAGCTTGCGTTGTGTTGTTACAACTTGTTTCCATGCCAGTCGTTCGTTCTCAAGGCTTTTGGCAATGGCCTTGTTCTCGGGCATGTCGCTTAACTGTTTCTGGAAATAATACGATATGTAGATGCCGTATATGGCTTCCAATTGCTTGTCTTGGCCTTCGTTGTCAAGATTCAGGTCCCTGCTGTCTTGCGAACGGAATTGGTTGACCAACTGCTCCATCTGTGCAAAGTCTTGTCCGTTACCGGTTTTCAGTCGGTCTGCCTTGGTCGATGCCAGGTAGTGGTCTATGCGCCAACCAATCATCGAATCCACCACATCGTAGTGTCCGGTCGTTTTGGCAAGCATATAGGCACCATAAATGCCGTTGCTTACATTCCAACGGTCGCGGTGTTCGTTCATAAAGTAGGGGAAACCAATGTAGCGGTGTCTTTGCGTTTGGGCAAACAGTTGTGCAAAGTTGTCTGTCCAGAATACTTTGGTCGTATCTACCTCTTCTAGGTCGTAGTTGGTGTCTACCACAACGGTGTCGTCGGCTACCACCTCTGCGGTCTTGGGCTGGCTTTGGCTGCAAGCCGTTAGCAGGGCCAAGATCATGTAGACAGGTATGATGTGTTTCATTTCTTTATGCAGTTTATTCGTCGCAAATATACAATTTTAAACATTCGGTCGCTCATAAACGCTAGCTATTTTCTACTTGGTGTAGAACATGTTCAGTTTCTTTATGGCTTCGTTCATTTGTTTTGCGTTCGGCTTGTAATCTTCCTTCAGGTTCAGCTGTGCATCGAAGATGTCGAGGCTGCCCGAAGGTTTCTTTTCTATAATCACGTTATCTTCTACTATGAAGGCATAGTTCAGGTTGTCACCAACTATGTGCCAGTTCCTGAATGTGGTATCGGTTAGGTAACTACCCATACTGTATTCGCTAGGATTGTTTCTTACGCCCATGGCTTCGTGCAGTAGGGTTGGCGCTACGTCGTAGTGGGTCGTGCGGTGGGTGTATGTCTTCTTCTCCTTACCGGGTTCGTAGTAAATGAACGGAACGTGTATCTGTGGGTAGGTGTAGTTACTGCCATGTCCCCAATAGTTCTTGTGGTTCTCGTTGAACTCTTGGCCATGGTCGCCTGTAATGACAATGATGGTGTTCTCCAGCAATCCTTTCTCTACAAGTTTGTCGGTAACCATGCCTATCAGCGAGTCTACTGCCGATGCACAATTGAGGTAGAGGTTCCAGAATGGTGTAGGATCCATGTCGTTGTTCAATTGCATATAGTCGGGGTATTCCCAGCTTGGTGTGAATTTCTTTGCCAAATGTCTAGGGTATTCTTGGCTATGGGTGAGGTCGTAGAACAGGAACGAGAAGAATGGCTGCTTGCAACTGTCGTTTTCCAGGAAATTGACGAAGTCTTTCGTCAGTTGCACGTCGCGGTCGTATGTGCTTTCACCTGCCGTGTTGGCTTGTATGCCCTTAACCTTGTAGAAAATCAGTTTGGCAAAGTTTGGGTTGTGTAGCGTTGCACTTGGGAAGGTCTTAATGTTGTAGCCTTTTGCAAGTAATTCGTCAATAATTACAGGACTCACGCCAAGAACGTCAAAATCGTTCCAATAGTATGACGATGTACTGAAGAATAGACCGAAAATACTACCTCTTGTGCCGTTACTGCTGCTCAAGTGATTGGTAAATGTCGATGCGTTCTTTTCTGCAAATGCCGTTATTCTTGGCATTACTTCAGGCGTGTAGGCTCTGTAGTTCCACGAGTCTATGGCAATAACGACGATGTTCTTTAGGCCAACACTGTCGCATTCTATTGGTTTTAGCGGATAGGTAATTCCTTCGGCCTTTTGACTGCCGAAATCGGCTTTCACAAGGTCGTCTGGCGATATGACGCCCAGCTTTATCATCAGTCGGTTGGCTGTAAGCGGGAAATAGTAGGGTAGAAGTGGCGAACTGCGTATTACCGATTGCTTCTGTGCAACTGCCGCATAAGCATGAAACAGGTTCGAGAATGCTAGCAGTACAACTAGGGTAATGATGCTAGGTAAGTATATGCGTTTCAGTTTCTTGCTTAAAAAGGTGGCTAGTAGTCTTAACAAAAGGTTACCTACTATGAAAAGCAGGATAATGCCGGCCGATTTAACGTAAACGGCTGTGTCGAACGATATGATTTCGCTCCCTCCTTCTCCAAAGAACAAACTCAATACTATGCCGTTGATGTGAAACTTGTAGAGTGCGTAAACGTAGGCGTTTATGCAAACAACTATGTTCAGTAGGCAACTTCCAATAATGTGAAGGGTGTTCGCAATCTTCTCCTTCCCCGTAATGATGGCTACGGGTAAGAACAATGCAAGGAAGGGTATCAACGCAAATAGGGCTGCATGCGAAATGGCTGCTGCCACGTAATAGACCATGCCGGCAAAGTCCATGTTGTCTATCTGTGGACTGTTTACAAGGTAGAGTACGAACTGTATGCCTACACTTAAAGTGGTTAAGATGTAGTAAATAAAACCTTGTTTGAGTAATTCTTTCTTTGCTGTTCCCATGTTGGGCTTATCGTTTGTTTGTTTGGTCAGTCTGTATGTTCAGGCGGTCTTGAACCATACGGACCATGTATTGCTGTATTTGGGCTTTGATGTTCTGCTCCATTTCTTGCTGTATGGGCAGTGTGCCTTTAAGGTTTTTCTGCATCTTCGGGTCGGTACGCAAGTTGTATAGCGAAACGGTCTGCTCGCCATCCCATTGCATGAGGTATTCACCTTGTAGTATCTGGTATAGCGGACTGTTGTAGTTGACCACATATTTGGCACTGTCGCTTCCTGTTAGCACGTTGCGGCCGAATGCCAGGTAAGGCTGGTCGTAGTTCAGGAAGTTGAGTATGCTTGGCATAATGTCGGTTTGGCTAGCCAGTTCGTTACTCATTCCCTTCAAGCTGTCGTTGCCTGGCTGGTAGAACAGAATGGGCACCGAGTAGAGTTTCTCGTCGGTGAAATATTCTTCGTGAACCTGTTGGTTCGTGTGGTCGGCTGTAACCACGAAGAGCGTATTCTTGTACCATGGCATCTTGCTAGCGGTGGCAAAGAAGCGGCGAAGTGCGTTGTCGCTATATGCTACGCATTTGCACAATGGCGAACCTCCTTCCGGAAATTTGCCGACGTATCGTTCTGGCACGTTGAACGGATGGTGGCTAGAGGCTGTGAAAACAGCAGTCATGAAAGGTTCCTTAAAGGTTGCCATGGTGTTGGCGTAGTACTGGAGGAACTCTTCGTCCCAAATGGCCCAGTTTCCGTCAAAGTCTTCATCGTGTCCATATTCGGTCATGCCGTAGTAGTCTTTGAATCCTGCAAGCTTGGCGTATGCCTGGAAGCCCATTGAACCGTTTGGTGCTCCGTGAAAGAATGCGGTGTAGTAGCCTTTCTTGTTCAGTTCGCTGGCAATGCTGTTAACCGAGTTGTTGCTATAGGGGGTCAAGATGAATGGCTGCTCAAACATGGGTATGCTCGAGAGTACCGAAGGCATGGCGTCGATGCTGACACGTCCTGTTGCGTAGGAATGACGGAACGTGTAACCTTGTTGGTAGAGTGAATCTAGGAATGGCGTGAAGCCTTTGTATTTGCCACCTTCAAGGTCTTGGTTAAAAAAGCCAGAGTGCTCTTTCCCAAAACTTTCTAGGATGAGAACCACCACATTTAGGTTCTTAAATTCACCTTTAGGTTGTGGGTGAACCACTGGCGTGAACACCTTATCTAACTCTTCTTCGGTTGCGAAGTAGTTCGGATTCTTGTAAACCTTCTTGTTTAGGGTGCGGTACATACAGAAAGGGGTGTTCAGCACTATGCCGGCTTCCGTACTCTTGTTGACGTATTGGTTGGCGTTACTCAATGTTATTGGTCGAACGTCGCGTGTGAATCCGCCTCGCGCACCTGCAATTACCAAGCCAACTACCGCCGCGGCAACCAGTGTTTGAATCGGGTAGTAAATGATGGCTCGTGTGGTGTCTTTCTTCTCGGAAGGACGGTAGAATACCTTCCACAAGACGAAGAGTAAGAAGAAAAAGAAGAGGAAGATGTACCAGTAATCGACCATACTCTTTAGGAATATGCCTCCTAAATTATTCTCGTTCTTAAACTCGCTGAAAATGGAAAAGGTTGAACGTCGGTTGGTGAATGCAAAGAACCCCGTGTCGTACATGTTTAGCGAAAGAGCCAATCCGTTGAAAATGACGAATACCCATTTTACGGCTTTCTGGTACTTTGCACTGTTACGGTTGCGTAATGGAAGCAACATTAGCAGAATGACGACTACGTTGGTGTAGATGACGGCTGTCCGGTCAAATTGAATGCCTCCTAAACAGAGGTCTACAAAATGACTGACCGTCATGTCGGTAAAGAAGTTATGGTTGACTGCAAAAAAGAATAATCTGCACACCATAAAGACAACCATCATGATGAGAAGGTTGACTACTAGGGCAAATATAGGCTGATTTTTGAGCCATTTGTATAATTGCTTCATCTTTACCTATTTTCTTGTTAATTAATAATTTCAGTATTGAGAATGTTGTGCTTGCGTTTTGAATTTGGCTTCTTCGCACTTCTTGTCTGGTAGATTGCTGGGTTGTTTAGTCTACCAAATCACACAACAAGGTCGCAAGGGTGGTTTCACGTACTTTTACGTGCACAAGGTCACCAACCTTATGGTTGCCACGTGGGAAGACGGCCATCTTGTTCTGTTGGGTGCGACCGCAGAAATCGCTGGTCGAACGTTTCGAAACACCTTCTATCAACACTTCAAAGGTCTTGCCAATGTCGCGGGTATTGCTTTCGGCTGAAAGTTCGCCTTGCAGGGCAATGATTTCGTTTAGGCGGCGAATCTTTGTTTCTTCAGGTACGTTGTCGGGCATGTTGCGTGCGGCAAATGTACCAGGGCGTTCGCTGTACTTGAACATGAATGCGCTGTCGAATGCAGCTTGGCGCATAAGGTCCAAACTCATATGGTGGTCTTCCTCGGTCTCTCCACTGAATCCGCAGAATATGTCGGTAGAAATACCGCAATCGGGTATGAAATGACGAATCGCCTTAATGCGGTCAAGGTACCATTCGCGGGTATATTTTCGGTTCATATCCTTCAAAACCTTGTTGCTACCACTCTGCACGGCCAAGTGAATGTGGTTGCAGATGTTAGGGTAGCGTGCAATGGTTTGCAGGGTCTCGTCGGTCATGTCTTTAGGGTGTGACGATGTGAAGCGGATGCGGATTGTTGGGTACTTTTCTGCTACAATCTCTAGCAACTTTGCAAAGTTAATGGCTTCGCTACCATCTTCTGGTTGGTAGTTGTACGAGTTCACGTTTTGGCCAAGTAGGGTCACTTCCTTGTATCCTTTTGCGGCTAGGTCCCCCATTTCGTTCACAATGGTGCTTACTTCGCGGCTACGTTCACGGCCACGAGTGTAAGGTACAATGCAATAAGAGCAGAAGTTGTTGCAGCCACGCATAATGGATACGAATCCTGAAATGTGTGCGTTGCCAATTCGTACCGGAATGACGTCTTTATAGGTTTCGGTAGTCGAGAGTTCCACATTAATGGCAGCTATGCCTTGTTCTGCACTTGCTACTAGGTTGGGTAGGTCTAGGTAGCTGTCTGGTCCTGCAACTAGGTCTACAAGCTTTTTCTCCAATAACTCGTCCTTTACGCGTTCGGCCATACAACCAAGAAGTCCAACAACCAGTTGCGGCTTCTTTTTCTTCATTTGTTGCAGTACCTGTAGGCGTCCCAATACACGCACCTCGGCATTGTCTCGCACCGAGCAGGTGTTGACTAAAATGGCGTCGGCATCTTCTTCGGTTTCGGTCATTTCGTAACCGATGGTTTCCATAATTGATGCTACAACTTCGCTGTCGGCTACGTTCATTTGGCAGCCGTAAGTTTCAATAAACAGTTTCTTGTTTACAGATTTTGAGTCTGTTCCCATTTTGTTTTTTATTTATATTTTAACAAGATGCTTGTTGGCTATCTCGTTGTTATTTAGTCGTTAAATTGTAAAAGAGGTCTTCCTTTTCACGCCTAATGTGTGGTATGCGGAAGGCGTAGGTTGCGTAGTATATGACTATGGCTATTGGCGATGCAACCAGAAGGGCAAAAAAGACGTATATGCTGAACAGGAAGATGCGTGTGTTGCGTTCCTTTGCATTCGGGCCGCCTTTCTTTCGGCAAAAATTCGCCCATTTGCCAAACATCTTGTGCCCGATGGTTTCAACAAAAACGAGGAATGAACGGTAGGGTATTGCGCCTAATTCAACCAAGTCTTTCTGCAAATGGCTATAGTCGTTACTCTTTATGGCGTTTGCAATTGGTAAACCAAATCTCTTGGCACCGCTAATGTTCTGGTCGCTAACCCCAGCCCTAGGCATAATGCCATGTGCTTCCTTTCGGTCGTAGAACAGCCAGCTAACAATAGTAAAGAGGCTGACTAGGTTCGGATGCTCGTCTTGCAAGACAATGTAACCCACATAGTTGGCATTGGCTAGTGCCAACTGGCGACGGATTTCTTTTTGTCCCATAGCCCACATGTTTCTGCAACCGTTTAGTGTAACTACGTAGCGGTTTTGTAGGTATTGATGGACTTTTTCGTTTTGCAAGAATGCTTGAATTGGTTGCGATGGCGACAGATACCAGCTTTGGCCGGATACGATTACTAAATCTGCATCTTCCACGTCGCTAAAGTCCATGTCTTTTATGGGGGCGGGCATGTGCAGTCGCGTTTCCGGCATTTGTTGGAAGAAGTACATATAACTCCATGGGTACGGAAACGGATCTTGAGGTTCAATGGCCTTATATACAACTTCTATACCTGCTTCCACTAGTGGTTGGCAAGTACTTTTGGCTATATCTAATGCCTGACCGGTTTGCGTGTAGTAAAAGACTGCAACTTTCATCATTTTGCAAAGTTAGCCAAAATTGGACACTTTACTCTAAAAAGCCAACCTTTCGTCAACTTTTTATGTGGCTTCTATGTATAAATTAGTATTTCGTGCTTCTTCATAATGGCGTTCGTGGCAAGAGATAGGCTGCCTACGCCAAGCAATGCTAGTCCGCCAATCATTAGGGTTGGTATTGTTCCATCGCAACCGCCATCTTCCCAAACCATATAGCTGAAAAGAAATGCGATAACCGACATTGTAAAATATAGTATAAAACGTTTTACGGCACGTTCTTTCTTTACAAACACTGTTTTCAAACCTCTTCTTTCTTTTAAATCAGATACAAAGGCATTTAGATTTTCTCTGTCACCGAATTCAAACTCTATTTCTTGCGTATTTGTGTTTATTACAATCCATTGCTCAAACCCCGACACCTTGAATGACTTTATATCATTTAATAAAATGGTAGAAATAGGTTGTGCGTTTATTTTGTTCTCAAATGCACTTATACCATCTTCTTTAGTGTCGAAATGGTAGGTTATCTGTTTATCGTCAATGCCTATCCATTTGGCTGGTGTATCGCCATTTTCAACATCGTGAACGACGTCTTCTTGTAAATATAGTCTGTAGTCCATACCATTAGTTGATCTCTATAGGTCATTATTTTATTGCCCTTGTGTTAACAAAAAACCTCCGATAGGTATCTATCAGAGGTTTTAAAGCTTGTGTCAACTCAAAGCTGACGTTGTTTGCTTATTAGAAGCGAGTTACGTTACGTACGTTTCTGTCGCCACCGAACTTGTAGCGTACGCCCAAGCCAAATGACAATGTGCTCTGGTCACCTTCGGTTGTAGGGTGGAAGCAGTTACCAGCACCGTGTTCTTGAGGACCACCGGTGTAGTAACGGTACTGACCGTTAAGACCGATTGACAAGAACTTGTCGATGCAGTATTCAAACTGGATACCTGCAAGAACGTGTGGGTATGAGAAGTTATCGCCGTCAGGCAATGGATCTTCTGTTTCAGGGTCAATTACGTTTGACCATTGTGCGAAGTCTTCACCAATACCGCTAACAAAGTAGAGGTTGAATGCTTCCGATTCCTTACCACGGTTGCTCATGAAGGCATTAAGCAAGTTAACAGAGTTGTAGATGGCAAAGTTGTTGACGGTGTTGTCGTAGTTCCACTGGTCGTTCTTGGCCCAAGTGTAGTCAATACCAAGACCCCAAACTGGGCTGAAGTCATATTCCAACTGTAGACCAATCTGTGGATTGATGTCACCAGTACTTTCTTTCTTGTCACCCATTAGCAAGTTTGCACCACCGTGAGCTTCAATAGAGAACTTGTTGAAAGTAGAGTAGTCACGAGCTGAAGGCTTCTTGCTACGCATGTTTTCCTGGTCAAGGAACTTGTAGCGGAGACCAAGGCCAACAGTGAACATGTTGTTACCACCTTCGGTTGTAGGGTGGAAATTCTTTGGCTCTAGGTCGTTGTTTGCTTTGCAGAAGTAGTTGCGCATCTGTCCGTGCAAGCCAACTGCCATGAAATCGGTTACGTTATATTCAATGTTTACTCCCAACAAGAAGAATGGCTTGGTCATGGTAGAACCATCAGGAATAAGCGCTGGGTAGGTAGGGTAGGTAACATCGCTCCATTTTGCGTTACTTACACCACCACCAACATTCAAGTAAGCAGCCATGCCTGAAAGGAATCCGTCACGGCCTGGACTGAAGATATTTGCTATGTTGGTAGAAATGAAAGCAGCACCACTCTGTACGGTGTTCTTGTAGTTCCACTGGTCGTTTTTTGCGTAGGTGTAGTCTAAACCGAAACCTACGTATTCGTTTAGGTCATATTCAAGCTGTCCACCAAACTGTGGATTAAAGTGCAAACTTTCACCCCAACCTGGAGGACAGTGGTTGACGTTGTTAACTAGGTTGTAGCCTGCATGACCTTCAATTGAAAGACCAGCCAAACCTTGACCGTTCACGTTAGAGGCAAAAATACCAAGTAAAAACAGGGAATTGATTATTCTCTTTGACATTGTTGTGTAATGTTAAATTAGATATACTCAATGTCTTACAATAGTCCTTCGCTATAGGGTTGAGTTAAATGACCTACAGATATATGTAATTATATTGAGCTAATTTTCTAAAATTTTTGCAAAATTACATCTTTTCCATGAATTAGTTGTTAAAAGAGGTAAAAATATTTTTACGATTTTTTTGCCCACCTAATACCTTTATTTATGTCAACGTCCTTAACGGTTTTCCATTCCCGTCGCTGCGGGGCTCTGTCCCGCTGCAATTATCAATGCTGGGCTCTGTCCAGCACGAGATATCTGCGAACCATTCGTGTCCATTCGTACGGCTCCGCAGTCTTCGCGCAATCTTTTACGGATTTCAGTTTCGTGCCATCCGTGAAATTCGATGACGTTAATATATGCGCATAAAATTCGTGAAATTAGCAACGCCAACGGCATTAATTTGCGAAATAACCGTCATCTAAAAATAACATTCGTGTCATTCGTGAAATTCGTTGGCGACATTTATTTCGTATCGCACATAAATAATGATACGATTTCAAAACTTTATTATATATGTTTAATAACATATTTATGCAGCAATTCTGAATATTGTGTTCATTTTAATATTTTGAACGGATTTTTTGCATTTTTTTCACGTAATAAATACGTTATGTTGAAAAAAAGGCTTATTTTTGCACAAAATTTTAGGATTTTATTAATTTTATATGAAAAACGATAAGTCTACAATGCTGAAGCAATTCGCTCAGTTTGTTGGTGGAACCTCAAACAGCGCTTTGAGTTCTATCTGCCGTGTAGGGGCTACAGCCCTATTGTCTCTAACTGCTTTCAATGCAAATGCGTTCTCTTACATGGATGGAAAACCATCGTTAGATGAACCAGCACAAGTTGATGGCGTTTATCAGATTTCAACTTTGAACCAATTGTATTGGTTGTCTGACACAGTTGCTCGTTCGGCTGAACCTAATGCCGAAATCAACGCTAGATTGGTAAACGATATTGAATGGAATCCGGTTTACTTCTGGGAACCAATCGGTACAGCAGAGCACAAGTTCTCTGGTAACTTCAATGGCGCAGGCTACACTATTAGCTACTTGAAGACTGCTAACGACGTGGCTGAAGGTGTAGGTTTGTTTGGCTATACCGAAGGCGCTACTATCGATTCTGTAAAGATCTCTAATTGCGAGTTCTATGGTAAGGCTTACATCGGTACCATTGCTGGTGTATCTGAAAACTCTTCTATCTCAAATTGTGTGGTTGGTTCTTCTTCTTCAAACCAGGTGAGCGTAAGCCACGGTAACACAACCGACAAGAAGTGCTTCGGTGGTATCTGTGGTAAGACTTACGGCGGCTCAATTTCAGACTGCGAAGTAGATACTAAGGTTTTTGCTTTTGCCGATAGCCTTGGTGGTATTTCAGGTGCCTCTTTCGGTACTGCAATTTCACGTTGCGCCATTAAGGGTGAAGTTTTCGGTATCAGATTTGTTGGTGGTATCGTTGGCGTTATGGACGAAGAAGCTTCTGTTAACGACTCTTATGCTCTTAATAACAGAATTTCTGGTGCTGAAAAAGTTGGCGCAATTGCTGGTAACTTGGCAGACCATTCTAAAATTGGTACAAGCTATGCATACAACGTTGCAGTTTACGTGTTCGACGAATTTGACAATAAGGTCCTTACTCCTGTAATGTTCGGTGAAAGTTCAGACGAGTCTTCCGTAACTAATACTTTCTTCTACCACCCATCAATTGAAGGTGCAAAAGAAATTCGTGAGCAGTTCCAGAGCGGCGAAATCTGCTACGCTTTGAACAACAAGGCTAGCAAGGGCGACATTGCTTGGGCTCAGACAATTGGTACTGATACCCTCCCTCACTTCTTCCCTGGTGACACTTTGTATCACTTCATCATCAAGGGCGAAGACCACTATACTAACGACCCTACGGTTATTGAGGAAGGTATGCTTCACTTGACCGACGCTGAAGACTTTGTTCCTGACTTCCTTGGCGAAAAGGAATTGGAATATGGTGCTGACTATGTTCGTGGCCCAATGTCTAGCAACTTCGGTACACTTTGCTTGCCATTTGCTTACAAGGCTTCTTCAATCGAAACTGAAGGTGTTACATTATATACTATTGCTTCAATCGCAAGCACTTCAAAGTATTTGACACTTGATAAGATTGACGATGATGAAGAAATTGAAGCTGGTAAGCCAGTTATCTTCTATGCTAAGAATCCTTCAGAAGGTTTGAAGGTGGTTGCTACTGGTTCTTCTGTAGTTTCTGCTACTGTCGCAGATGCTTTCTTGACTGGTACATTCTCTAGCGATGTTGTTGCTACCGATGCTGACAAGAAGTTCTACTTGAAGGACAATACCTTCTACAAGGGTAACGTTACATTCAATGTTGGTCGCTTCCGTGCATTCATCCACGATGCTTACGTTAACAACAAGCTCGAAAGCCTCGACATCTTGATTGAAGGTTTGACTGAGGTTGAAACTGATGATGCTGCTGAAGTGAATGCTACTGTAGTTGGTGTTTACAACTTGGCAGGCCAGCAGGTTTCAGCTCCACGCAATGGCCAGGTTTACATCCTTCGCATGAGCGACGGTTCTTCTCGTAAGGCTATCTTCGAATAATCAATAAAAAAACAATAATCCTCACGGATTATTTTCGTGGGGATTATTTATTATATTTTGCAAAGATGGCTTAAACTAATATCTTTGCACTATTAATGAGAAAAAAACAAATAGAATATGAAAAAAGAATTTGTATCAGCTGACGTTGAGTTGGTAAAGATCATGGTTGCAGACGTAATTGCAACAAGTGGCGATATGGGTGCAGAAATGCCTCAAGAATAATAACGAAAAAAGAGAAATAAGATATGAAAAAAGAATTTGTATCGGCTGACGTTGAGTTGGTAAAGATCATGGTTGCAGACGTAATTGCAACAAGTGGCG